>CAZZDK010000043.1:0-2625 GCA_964652235.1 uncultured Rhodospirillaceae bacterium | reverse complement strand
CTGTTGTGGCGTTTGACATGGACGGGAAAGTGGACGCGATCCGGATTCCCGTAGGCGCGACGGGGGACCGACCCGGCTCCAGCGCCGTGGGCATGATGCGCTACAACACGACGCTCGGCGCGTTCGAAGGTTATACGGCCTCCGGCTGGGGCAGCATCGGGGGCAGCAGCCAATGGATCACAAGCGGGAGCAATATTTATTACAATACGGGCAACGTCGGGATCGGCACGACGACGCCGGGGGCGAAGCTTCATGTGGCCAATCCGTCCGGCGCAGGCAGTATATTCGTTAGTGGCGCGTCGGGTACAAGCATCGAAATAGGGTCTGGAACAACGACCAATCAGTTTGCTTATATCGATTTGGTAGGAGATACAACCTATTTCGACTACGGATTGCGGCTCATCAGATCCAATACAGGAGCGAACGCGGATGCCGCGCTTGTGAACAGGGGCACGGGAGTCCTTACCATCGCCGCGCAAGACGCAGGTTCTATCAACCTTGCAATAAATAACGTGTCGCGGCTGTATGTCACTTCCACCGGCAATGTCGGCATCGGGACGACAGCGCCGGGTTATCTTTTGCACGTGAACGGCACAGCCTATGCCACAGGCGCGGCGGGCGCTCTTTCGGATGAAAGGCACAAAAAGAACGTCAAGGCGCTGGAATTCTCCGGCCTTGACGTTGCCGGAAAGCTCCGCCCCGTCACGTTCGAATGGAAAGAACCGAGAGACGAAGGGATGAAGGGCGAGCAGATCGGCTTCATCGCGCAAGAGGTCGAGAAGGTTTTGCCGCAGGCCGTTTTGACAGAGTCTAATGCCGAAAAGACCAAAGGCCTTAAATACAACGAAATTATCCCCATCTTGGTAAAAGCTGTTCAGGAATTGATCGGATTGGACGCCGGGCGCGACGCGAAGATCGACGCGCTGATCGAAGAGAATAAAAAACTCCGCAAGGACATGGATTCCATCAAAGAGCTTCTCAAAAAGAAGCCGCCGGGATAAGCTGTCTTTTGACGGCTTGCTCGATGTTCCAAACGGCCATGCCGTAAACCAAACGGGATTCCGCATCTTCGTCCTGCCGCCGGTTACGGCAGCAGGACTTCGTGCGGAATGACGGCAGGAAAAAGCTCAGCAATATCTTATGACGCCGGAAGAATCCTCCATAGAAAGCTTCAAACGCGCGACGGCGGCGGCCCTTAAGGCCATGGGCAGGCGCGTAGAGATGGAAGTCGCTTTCAGCGGCGACGAGGTGGCCGTCTCTGCGGCGCGCGTCAAGCTCCCGTTTTTGCGGGACGAAGCTTCTCTTTCCGAAGCGGCCTCGCTTCGCGGCGCCGCCGATGCCGCCGCCGCCCGGCTGCGTTATCACGATGAGGCGCTGGCGGCCCTTTCCCCCGCCGGGGCGATACCGGCGGCTCTTGAGCAGGCGCGGTGCGAGGCGCTGGCCTTTCGCTCTTTGCCCGGCGCGCGGCGCAATGTGGGTTCTTTTCTGAACGAGCGTTCCTTGAAGAAAGGCTTCGACGAAGCCAAAAGCCGCGCTGAAGTTCCTTTGTCCGAGGCGCTGCGTCTGGCGGCGTTTATCAAACTTGGCGGCGGGGACGCGCCGCCCGCAGGCGCCAAGACCCTGGCTCTTTGGCAGGAAATCTGGGCAGATAAGCTGGCCGCTCATTGGCCGCGTCTCTCGGCCAAAATAGAGGACCAAAGAGCCTTTGCCGAAGAAAGTCAGGCCCTTCTCGCCGCGCTGGCCGGGACGGAAGGGGAGAAGGAAGAAGCCCCGCAATCGCAGGACGACAAGCAGGAAAACAAGGCGCCGCCGCAGGAAGAACAGGATGAAACGGCCAAGGCCGCCGCCGAAGGCGCCTTGGAAGACGAAACCGCAGGCGAGGCCGCCGAAGCCGGGGCGGCGGAAGAAGGCGAGGGAAGCGAAGAAAAAGCGCAGGCGCGGCGCGGGGCGAATGAAAGCGACGCGCAGGGGCTTGTCACTACTTATCGCGCCTTTACGACCGCTTTCGACGAGAGGATCGGCGCGGAAGAACTTTGTCCGCCCGAAGAATTGCGGCGCCTGCGGGCGATTCTCGACAAGCAGACGCAGCCCGTCCAAAAAGCCGTCATCCGTCTGGCCAATCGGCTGCAGCGCCATCTGATGGCGCGGCAGGCCCGAAGCTGGATTTTCGATTTGGAAGAGGGCCTTCTGGATGCGGGCCGCCTGGCGCGGGTGGTGGCCAATCCGATGCAGCCGCTCTCCTTCAAGATGGAAAAGGACGCGGATTTTCGCGATACGGTCGTGACGTTGCTTATCGACAATTCCGGCTCCATGCGCGGGCGGCCCATGACGCTCGCCGCCATCAGCGCCGACATTCTGGCGCGGACGCTGGAGCGGTGCGGCGTCAAGACGGAAATCCTCGGCTTTACGACCCGTGCCTGGAAAGGCGGCAAATCGAGAGAGGCCTGGATCGCGGCGGGCAAGCCGCCCCGCCCCGGGCGGCTCAACGATCTGCGGCATATCGTCTATAAAAGGGCCGATACGCCCTGGCGCCGCGCGCGGCTTCATCTGGGACTCATGCTGCGCGAGGGGCTGCTCAAAGAAAACATCGACGGCGAAGCGCTTTTATGGGCGCACGAAAGATTG
>CAZZDK010000042.1:1723-2834 GCA_964652235.1 uncultured Rhodospirillaceae bacterium | reverse complement strand
TGGTTTTCCATCAGCTCGCCGACCGAGCGCACGCGGCGGTTGCCCAGATGGTCGATGTCGTCGATCTCGCCGCGCCCGTCCTTCAGCTCGCACATGACGCGCACGATTTTCAGAATGTCTTCCTTGCGAAGGACTCGGACCTGGTCGTCCGTCTGGAAGTTCAAACGCGCGTTCATCTTCACGCGGCCGACGGGCGAAAGATCGTAACGTTCGAGATCGAAGAACAAGCCGTGGAACAGAGCTTCGGCGGATTCGACGGTCGGCGGCTCGCCCGGACGCATGACGCGGTAAATGTCCACAAGCGCGTCTTCGCGCGAGACGTTCTTGTCGGCGGCCAGCGTGTTGCGGATATAAGGACCCACGTTCACATGATCGATGCCGAGCAGGCGAAGTTCCTTGATGTCCGCCTTGTCGATCTGCGCGAGAATATCGGGGGTCACTTCGTCGCCCGCCTCGAACAGAACGACGCCCGTCTTTTCGTCGATCATGTCGGCGGCAAGATAACGGCCCACGAGCTCTTCCGGCTTGACGAGAACGTCCTTCAGGCTCGAATCCAAAAGCTTCTGGATCAGGCGCGGAGTCATCTTGGCGCCCTCTTCCGCCACGACTTTGCCGGTCTTGGCGTTGACGAGAGCCGCCGCCAGTTTCTGGCCCTTCACGCGGTCGGCGTCGAAAGGCGTGGTCCAGCCGTTCTTCGCGCGGGTAAAGGTGATGACATCGTAGAAAGAGGTCAGAATCTCTTCCTTCGACATTCCTTGCACTTCGTGCGCTTCAAGCGGCTTGCCGGTCTTCGCCTTCTTGGCCAGAAGCTTTTCCGTCTCGTCGCTGTAAAGGGCGTAGAGAAGCGTCGTCACCGGCAGCTTGCGGCGACGGTCGATGCGAACATAGACGAGATCCTTGGCGTCGAACTCGAAATCGAGCCACGAACCGCGGTAAGGAATGACGCGCGCGGCGAAAAGATATTTGCCCGAAGCGTGCGTCTTGCCCTTGTCGTGATCGAAAAACACGCCGGGGCTGCGATGCATTTGGCTGACGATGACGCGCTCGGTGCCGTTGACGATAAAGGTGCCGTTCGTCGTCATGAGCGGCATATCGCCCATGTAAACGTCCT
>CAZZDK010000042.1:0-1663 GCA_964652235.1 uncultured Rhodospirillaceae bacterium | reverse complement strand
GCAAGGTCACCTTGAGCGGCGCGGCGTAGGTCATGCCGCGCTGCTGGCATTCTTCGACGTCGTATTTGGGCGGCTCCAGCTCGTAGGAAACGAAATCCAGAACGGCGCGTTCGGCGAAATCCTTGATCGGGAAAGCCGATTGCAGAACTTCCTGAAGGCCGACGCGCTCGCGCTTTTCGGCGGGCACGTTCATCTGCAAAAAGCCCTCGTAAGAACGCCGTTGAACCTCGATGAGGTTCGGCATTTCCGCCACTTCGGCGATGCGCCCGAAACTCCTGCGGATTCGCTTGCGGCTGATGTGGCTCTTGCCCTTGGTGGCGGGAACGCTCTGCGCCATTTTCGACCTCTTGCTGGCTTGCGCGCCGTTTGCGGTGCGCGTGGACAAATCTTTCCGAACGGATAAAAAGCGCCCCCACGCCGAGGTTTTTCCCCGGCCCGGCAACGCCTCTTTTTATTGGTTCGGCGGGGACTATGGTCACCTAACCTCTTGGGATCAAGAAGTTTATTTTCATTTCCGCTCTGGAAATTTGATAATATTTTCCTATAATAGCTTTATATTCCATTCCCAGAAGAACAAAAAAGGCGGGGATCGCTCCCCGCCTTTTTGTTTAGTCCTTAAGAGATCAGGCCGCCATCGTCTGCTTGCGACGACGCAGAGCCGCCGCGCCGACCAGCGCCGCGCTGAACAGACCCAGAGCCGCCGGAAGCGGAACAACCGAGATGTCGGAAATCTCAAACGCGTTCGAGGCGCCGTCCACGAAAGAGATGGCGGCGATACCGGCCTTGTCGAGCAGCGTGACATAGATGTTCGACTTGCCGCCCGTCAGACCGAGGCCGAGCGAGGAAGCGAGGTTGAGAATGTCCGTGCCGGTCACGTTATAGGTCGTGCCGTCGGTACGCTTGATCGTGATCCAGTTGTACGTGTCGATCGTGCCCCAGTTGAAGGAGACCGTGCTGTTCGGCGAAGACAACGTGTAGATCGCCAGACCTTTCGCGTGAACGGCCAGGTACTTGTCGCTTTTCGCGGAAGAGAAAGGAAGAACGTGCTGGTTAGCCAGGTCGGCGGAAACGATCGCCGAATTGGAAACGAGCGTCACGTCGGCCAGATCGACGTTGCCGGGAACGACCGTCTTGCTGAGGGTCAGGCTGTCATAGGTCGCGGCTTGCGCGGCGGACGCGGCACCGAAAAAAATCAGGGCGGCGACAAAAAGCGAAAATGTTTTTTTCACGGCAATAAGCTCCCGTTGGGGGTTGATAGAATCGCACCACGATTCACTAGCAAGCCGATAACTCTTTGGCAAACAAAAAATGTAAATAAAGCGTTAAGGTTAAGGTAAAGAGGAAGCGGCGGAAAAGAAAAACCGGGCAGAGATGCTCTCCCTGCCCGGTTTTTAGCAATCTAGCTATTGAAAAATATAGCTTATTTAAGTTCCACCTTGGCGCCGGCGGCTTCAAGCTGCTTCTTGAACTTTTCGGCGTCGGCCTTGGAAACGCCTTCCTTAAGGGGCTTCGGCGCGCCTTCGACGAGATCCTTGGCTTCCTTAAGGCCCAAGCCGGTGATGGCGCGGACTTCCTTGATGACGTCGATCTTCTTGTCGCCCGCGGCGGCCAGAACGACGGTGAACTCGGTCTGCTCTTCGGCAGCCGGGGCGGCGGCGCCGGA
>CAZZDK010000041.1:0-3980 GCA_964652235.1 uncultured Rhodospirillaceae bacterium | reverse complement strand
GGGCGGTGAGGGGATCGAACCCCCGACCTCCCCCGCGCGCGCAGGCGCGCAAAACCTAAACACCGAGGAGATGTTTCTTGGTGGGCGGTGAGGGGATCGAACCCCCGGCCTCCTCGGTGTAAACGAGAAGCTCTACCGCTGAGCTAACCGCCCGCCTTTACCTTCATAACAAATCTTTCTCTCTTATGAAAAGGGCCAGCCTTCCGGCTGGCCCTTTCTTTTTCAATTCCGTAAAAACGGCCTATTTCTTCCCGCCGTTGACGGAATCCTTAAGCTGCTTGCCGGCGCGAAACTTCGGCAGCCGCGAGGCCTTGATGCTGATGCTCTCGCCTGTGCGCGGATTACGGCCCTTGGACGCCGCGCGTTTGGAAACATAGAAGTTGCCGAACCCAACAAGACGAACTTCGTCCCCCTTCTTGAGCGCAGCCTCGATGGTATCGAGGATGGCGTCCACAATCGTCGTTACGGCCGCCTTGGACAGATCCAGCTTTGCCATCGCCTTGCTGTCGGCAACCGCCGAGATAAATTCGTTCTTGTTCACGAGAGTCCCCCCCCTAGAGTTGTGATTGCAATGGCCGAAAATACAGGCCCCTGGCGCGATTTCCAAGCCGCAATCCGAGTGTAGGCACCGTTATTTTGGGGAGTCAACCGCCGTTGTTCGAAAAACCCAAGTTTTCCGCCATTTTTCGGGGCATTCCATTAACCATTAGTGACGAAGTTCCTCTGTCGAACCCGACGACCCTTTTTCCAAAAGCGCCGCCTCGGCAGCCGCTTCATCCCACTCAATGGGCACAAGCGGCTTGGTCAACGCGATTTTAAGAACTTCGTCCACCGTGTTGACCGGCATGATTTTAAGGCCTTTTTTGACGTTATCCGGAATTTCGGCCAAATCCTTTTCGTTTTCCTTGGGGATGCAAACCGTCGAGATTCCGGCCCGCAAAGCGGCAAGCAGCTTTTCTTTCAACCCGCCGATGGGCAAAACGCGTCCGCGCAGCGTAATCTCGCCTGTCATGGCCACATCCTTGTGAATGGGAATGCCCGTCAAAACAGAGACGATGGACGTCACCATGGCCACGCCCGCGCTGGGGCCGTCCTTGGGCGTCGCGCCTTCGGGCACGTGGACGTGGATATCGCGCTTATCCAAAGAGGTCGGCTTGATTCCGAATTGAACAGCGCGCGCTTTGACGTAACTTTCCGCCGCCTGCACGGATTCTTTCATCACGTCGCCGAGCTTGCCGGTCGTCGTGACCTTTCCCTTGCCGGGCAGGGCCACGGCTTCGACGGAAAGAATCTCGCCGCCGACTTCCGTCCAGGCAAGCCCCGTCGTAACGCCGACCAAATCGTCCTCTTCCACCTCGCCGAAGCGGAACTTTTTCACGCCGAGATATTTTTCGAGATTCCGCCGCGTGATGTGGATGGACTTGACGCCCGTTTTAGAGAGAATTTCCTTGATCGCTTTGCGGGTCAGCGTCGCGATTTCGCGCTCCAGGTTGCGCACGCCCGCCTCGCGGGTATAGGTCCTGATGATCTCGCGCAGGGCGTCGTCGGAGATGGAAAACTCGCTCTTGCGAAGGCCGTGTTCCTTCATCGTCTTGGCGATCAAGTGGCGGCGAGCGATTTCGACCTTTTCGTCTTCCGTATAACCGGACAGACGAATGATCTCCATACGGTCCAAAAGCGGCTGCGGCATCCGCAACGTATTGGCGGTGCAAACGAACATGACGTCCGAAAGGTCGTAATCGACCTCCAGGTAATGATCGTTGAACGTGTTGTTCTGTTCGGGGTCCAAAACTTCCAAAAGCGCCGAAGACGGATCGCCGCGCCAGTCGGAGCCGAGCTTGTCCACCTCGTCGAGAAGGAAAAGCGGGTTGGAGGCCTTGGCCTTTTTCATGCCGTGAATGATCTTGCCGGGCATGGAGCCGATATAGGTCCGGCGATGGCCGCGTATTTCGGATTCGTCGCGCACGCCGCCGAGCGACATACGCACGAAATTGCGGCCCGTAGCCCGCGCGATGGATTTACCGAGCGATGTTTTGCCGACGCCCGGCGGTCCGACAAGGCACAGGATCGGCCCCTTGAGCTTGGTTTGCCGCTGCTGCACGGCCAAATGCTCGACAATGCGCTCTTTAACTTTCTCAAGGCCGTAATGATCGACGTCGAGGATTTTTTGAGCTTCCTTGATGTTCTTGCGAATCTTGGTCGGCTGCTGCCAGGGAATGCCGAGCATCCAGTCAAGATAGTTCCGCACGACCGTCGCTTCAGCGGACATGGGGCTCATGGATCGCAATTTTTTCAATTCTGCCAAGCACTTATCCTTGGCCTCCTGGGTCATCTTGGTTTCGTTGATCTTGGCTTCGAACTCCGAAGCCTCGTCTCGCCCGTCTTCCCCCTCGCCCAGCTCCTTCTGAATGGCCTTCATCTGCTCGTTCAGATAGTATTCGCGCTGCGTCTTCTCCATCTGCTTTTTGACGCGCGTGCGAATCTTCTTCTCGACCTGAAGAACGCCGATCTCGCCCTCCATGTGGCCAAAAATGCGTTCCAGCCGCTCGTTAACGGAGGCCATCTCCAAAAGCGCCTGCTTTTCGGAAATTTTGAGCGAGAGGTGAGAAGCTATGGTATCGGCAAGCCGTTCCGGTTCTTCGATCTGTCCGACCGTCACCATGACTTCGGGCGGTATTTTTTTGTTAAGTTTAATATATTGTTCAAACTGTCCCACAACGGCGCGAGTTAAGGCATCCAACTCGGCCTTGTCGCCGATATATTCCTCGACAGGCTCGGCAAGTGCTTGAAAGAAATCGGGATTTTCGGCGAAACGGATCACGCGCGCCCTTGCCCCGCCCTCAACGAGAACCTTCACCGTCCCGTCCGGCAGCTTCAAAAGCTGTAAGACCGTCCCGATGGTACCAAGCGTGTAGAGATCGCCTTGCGCCGGATCGTCCTGAGCCGCGTCTTTTTGCGTGAGAAGGAGGATATGCTTGTCCTCCTGCATGACGTCTTCCAGCGCCCGCACGGACTTCTCGCGCCCCACGAAAAGCGGCACGATCATGTGGGGGAAAACCACGATGTCCCGAAGCGGCAAGACCGGATAAAGCGCCCCGGCGGGAGATTGAACGACCATCGCAAATCCTTTCAGGAAGCCGCCAAGGCCCCCAAATCACCTGATTATCATGCCCGATCCCGCCGTCGAAAACAGCAAAAATCGACCGTGATCCTTCATGGTAAATGGGGCGTTAAAAAAGAAATTCAATAGCGAGGCCCCTTTCTGACGAAAGGGGCCTTTAACCAAAACCCTGTTTTGTCTTTCAAGCGCTTGCGTCAGCGGCCTTCTTCTTTTCCCCATGCACGATGATGGGGCTTGTCGTCCCGCTAACCACCTCGCTGTTGACGACGACCTTTTCGATATCCTCGGAACCGGGCAGATCGAACATGGGGCCGAGCAGGACGCCCTCCATGATCGAACGCAAACCGCGCGCGCCGGTTTTGCGTTCAATCGCTTTTTTCGCGATAGCGGCCAAGCCGTCCTGCGTCACGTCGAGCACGATGTTCTCCATCTCAAACAAACGCTGGAACTGCTTGACGATGGCGTTTTTGGGCCGCGTGAGGATGTCGATAAGGGCGGGCTCGTCCAGATCGGTCAGCGTGGCCACGACGGGCAGACGCCCGATGAACTCAGGGATGAGACCGAACTTGAGCAGATCGTCCGGCTCCACGCCCATCAGAACGTCGCCCACGCGGCGATCGTCCGGCGAGCGCACGTCCGCGCCGAAACCGATGGACGAACCGCGCCCGCGCGCGGAAATAATCTTATCGAGGCCCGCGAATGCGCCGCCGCAGATGAACAGAATGTTGGTCGTATCGACCTGCAGGAATTCCTGCTGCGGATGCTTGCGTCCGCCCTGCGGCGGAACGGCGGCCACCGTGCCTTCCATGATCTTCAGCAGCGCCTGCTGCACGCCCTCTCCCGACACATCGCGCGTGAT
>CAZZDK010000040.1:0-4305 GCA_964652235.1 uncultured Rhodospirillaceae bacterium | reverse complement strand
AGCGCTCGATGCATTTGGCCATCGTGAAGGTTTTGCCCGACCCCGTGACGCCGACCAGGACCTGATCCCGCCTGCCCGCCTCGAATCCCGCGCAAAGCTCCGCAATCGCCTGCGGTTGATCGCCCGCGGGCTGATAATCGGAATGCAGGACGAACTTGCGCCCCGCTTCGGGACGATAATCCGGCCTGACGACGTCGGCAAAGATGGGAAAGACCATGGACTGCTTCTACAACAAAAAGGCGGGCAAAACCATGCCCGCCTTTTGTTAAAAGAGCGTCCGGCCTTTACGCTTGACAAACCGGGCGCGCCGCAACCGGCTTGGAGGCAGGGCTCCGCCGAGGAGCCAGGATCGCCGCGCGTACAGCGTCGGCAAACGCCTCGCTGGACAAGACAGCGGGCAATCTTTCCCCAGCCGGAGCCAGGTCAAACGGCAGGATAAACGGAGGCGGATTGGCAGCGCCCGATTGGCTGGCTTCGTAATAGCGGTCTTCCAGCCATTTTTGAACCACGCGACCGAACCCCGTCGAACCGGCATAATTCTTCGCTTCCGGCTGGTGAACGATCACAAGCAGGGGGTTCTTGATCTGATCGACCAGGGACGTAAGTTTCTGTCCCGCTTCGTGAGGAGTCATCATGACAAGATCGAAAAACCTCCCCGGGAGGATTCTTCCAAGCGCAGCTTCGTACGCCAGAGGCAACCGACGATCTCCCCGCCAATCGAGAGTCTCCGCCGTCGTATCCACGACGACGATGCTGTTTTCATAACCGCTGCGAATTCCCATAATCTGCCGTCCTTTCCGCGAAAACGAAAAACCAACGCAAGCCAATATCATGCCGAAACGATGTTAACCAAAACAAAAAAGGCGCCTTACGGCTGCGGGCCTTCTTGCGCCGGTTTTCTGCCCGACCTTACGGCGGACGCGACGGGCTGCGCGGCGCGGGCGCGGATCTCTTCTATAAGGCCCATGAGATTCTGGCCGTGCTCTTTCAACTTTTCCCTAAACCCGTCTTTCCCCATCTCCCAAAGGACGACGCCTTCTCTGTTAAAGCGGTTTGAAGACGTAGTTACAATATGGGGCGTCGGCTCGCCGCGTTTCCGCTTGGCCTCGATGGCATCAAGAACTCTTTCGCCAGGTTCTCCGGCCAGGTTCTGATCCAGGAAGACGACCTCAATGTCCGGGTTTTTGTCCAAGGTCGAAAGGGCCTCCGCCACCCTGGAGGCGTAGAGGTCCTCAATCCCCGCGCCGCCGCGCTGAAAGCGGGCTTGGTAGAAAAGAACCAGGAGGCCTTCGTCTTCGACAATAAGTATCTTTGTTTTATCTTCGCCCATATCGTCCTCATTAATACTTTTCTCTTATAGCATCCAAACTCCCCCTTCACCAAGACCCCTTTTTGCTGCTAAAACGCTTTCATGACCGTTTATGTACGCTTTGCGCCCTCTCCCACCGGTTTTTTGCATATCGGCAATATCCGGGCGGCCCTTTTTAACTATCTTTTCGCTCGCCGCAACGGAGGGCGCTTCCTCCTGCGCATGGACGATACGGATCAAGTCCGCTCCACGCCCGAATATGAGGAAGCCATCAAGCGCGACATGGCTTGGCTCGGCCTCGACTGGGATGTGTACGAAAAACAATCCGCGCGCATGGGGCGCTATGTCGAGGCTTTGGAAAAACTCAAAGCCGAGGGGCGCGTCTATCCCTGTTTCGAGACGCAAGCGGAACTCGACCTCAAGCGCAAGACGCAACTGGGCCGCGGCCTGCCGCCCGTCTATGACCGCGCGGCGCTGAAACTGACGGACGCGCAGAGGCAGGATTTGATCGCCAAGGGTCATAAGCCTCATTGGCGCTTTAAGCTCGAACATGAAGACGTGACGTGGGACGACCTCATTCAGGGACATAAAAGCTTTCCGGCTTCCTCCCTGTCCGATCCCGTCCTCGTGCGCGAAGACGGCGTGCCGCTTTATACTTTCTGCTCGGTCGTGGACGACGCCGATATGGGCATCACGCACATCATTCGCGGCGAGGATCACGTCACGAACGCGTCCGTTCAGATACAGATTTGGCGCGCGGTGACGGATAAGCCTGCGCCCGTCTTCGCGCACTACCCGCTTCTCGTCAGCGCCGACGGCAAGGAAATGAGCAAGCGTCTCGGCTCTTTCAGCATCGCGTCCATGCGCGACGAAAACGGGATCGAAGCGATGGCGATCGTCGCGCTTTTGGCGCGGCTCGGCACGTCCGATCCCATCGCGCCCTGCACGGAAATGAAGGAACTGGTCGATAGTTTTGATCTTTCCAAAATCTCGCGCGCGACGCCTAAGTTCGATTTCGAGGATTTGAAGCACCTCAGCGCCAAGATTCTACATCACACGCCGTTTGAGAAAATATCCGCGCGGCTCGACGCGCTGGGCCTCGGCCACGTCACGCCGGATTTCTGGGACGCCGTGAGGCCGAACATCGAAAAGCTCGAAGACGTGCGGCTCTGGTGGCAGGTCGCGCACGGCCCCGTCGCGCCGCGCATCGAAGATTCCGCGTTCGCCGCCGCTGCCGCCGAACTTTTGCCGGGCGGCGCGTGGGATCATGAAACGTGGCAGGCCTGGGCCGACGCCATCAAGGCCAAGACAGGCCGGAGGGGCAAGGAGCTTTTCATGCCGTTGCGACTTGCGCTGACAGGAACGGATCACGGGCCGGAAATGAAAGCTCTACTCCCGCTGATCGGGCGACAGCGCGTTTTGGAAAGACTGGCGGGGAAGGCGGCTTGATTTTTCATGCGCCCTGAAACCACCCTTTTCATGCTCATGTCCGTCGACGGAAAAATCTCGACGGGCGACACGGATTCGCTGGATGTCGATCAGGATTTTCCGAAGATTCCTGGCGTCGCCGAAGGCCTTTTCCAATATTACGACTTGGAAAAGGAAACGGACTTTTTCTCGCTGAACTCGGGCCGGGTCATGGCCAAAATCGGCGTCAACGAAGACCTTCCAGCGCTTAAGGCCCCTTTTTGCACGTTCATTGTCATCGACAACAAGCCGCATCTTGAGACTTCAGGCGTCAAATTCCTGTTGGATCGCACCAAGCGCCTTATCCTCGTGACGAGCAACGGCAATCACCCGGCTATGGAACTCGCGCCGCATGAAAAACTGACAGTTTTGTTTTACGAAAAGAATGTCAATTTGATCGACCTTTTTGAAAAACTAAGGAAAGATTTCAGCGTTGATCGTCTGACGATCCAAAGCGGCGGCACGCTTAACGCCCAGTTCCTGCGCCAAGGCCTTATCGACCATCTTTCCGTGGTCGTTGCCCCTGTGCTGATCGGGGGAAAGAATACGGCCTCCCTTATCGACGGAGAATCCCTGCACAATCCGAACGATCTTTGGAAAATCAAGCCACTCAAACTGACGGCTTGCGAGGCCCTCGATCATGGCTACCTGAACCTAAAATATGATGTTATAAACGCTTAAAGAACGCTGCGGGGAAACAGGAACGATGGAACAACTTCATTTTGAACGATGTCATTGCGACGGAAGGAGAGCGCGGCAATCCAGGGCCGTTAAGCGCGGTCTTCAACGACTCTGGATTGCTTCGGTGCTTCGCGCCTCGCAATGACGAAATTTCAAGAAGGACTCCTCCCATGACCGATCTTCACGTTTACAACACGCTTTCCCGGCAAAAGGAAAAGTTCGAGCCGCTCGATCCGAAAAACGTCCGTATGTATGTCTGCGGCCCAACGGTTTACGACTTCGCGCATCTGGGCAACGCGCGGCCTATCGTTGTGTTCGATACGCTGTATCGCCTGCTCAAGCGGCATTATCCCAAAGTCACCTACGCCCGCAACATCACGGACGTGGACGACAAGATTTTGAAGAAGGCTAAAGACACGGGCCGCTCGATCAAGGATATCACGGTTGAGACAACGCGGATTTTTCACGAAGACATGGGCCATCTGAACGCCCTCCTGCCCGATCATGAGCCGCGCGCCACGGCCTATATCGCGCAGATGATCGCGCTCATCGAAAAGCTCATCAAAAAGGGCCATGCCTACGAAGCCGAAGGCCATGCCCTCTTTGCCGTGCAGACGATGAAGGATTACGGCAAGCTTTCGCGCCGCTCGCGCGACGAACTCATCGCGGGCGCGCGCGTCGAAGTCGCGCCGTATAAAAAAGACCCGGCGGATTTTGTCCTCTGGAAACCTTCGCCTGCGGGCGAGGAAGGCTGGGAAAGTCCGTGGGGCTATGGGCGGCCCGGCTGGCATATCGAATGCTCGGCCATGGCGGACGAGTTGCTCGGCGAAACGTTCGACATTCACGGC
>CAZZDK010000039.1:0-5221 GCA_964652235.1 uncultured Rhodospirillaceae bacterium | reverse complement strand
GAAGGGCGACATCGTGACCTGCACCGTCAGCGCGATTGCCGACGGCGGGATCGAAGTCAGTCTCGGCGAACAGGCGGACGGTTTTTCGGGCTTTATCAAGCGCGGCGATCTGGCGCGTGACAGGGCCGATCAACGCACCGACCGTTTCGCCGTCGGCGAAAAGGTGGACGCCAAGATCACGAGCATCGACAAAGCTTCGCGCAAGGTGACGCTTTCGATCAAGGCTCGCGAAGTCGAAGAGGAAAAGCAGGCGATGGCCGAATACGGCTCTTCCGATTCGGGCGCCTCGCTTGGCGACATTCTCGGCGCGGCCATCAAGCGCGCGCAGAAAAAAGAAGACAAGTAAGCGGCAAAGCTCCGTCTTTAGCCATCCTTCAAACCCCCGCCGGGGCGATCCGGCGGGGGTTTTGTTTATCGGGGAAGCAAGGAACGAAGAGTTTCGGCGATCCGCTTGGATTCTTCCGGCGTCAAAGGTCTTTTCTTCGCGCTATCCTCGCAACACAGGGAGGAAAAGCCGGAAAGATTAAAACCGGGCATGACAAAGACAAGGGGGGAGCCTTTTGTTTGGGCAAAGGCGGGTAGGGGCGTGTCAAGATGGGGACGCGTTCCGAAAGTTTGTTCGGATGTGATCGCATAAGTGCGGAAAAGGGGGTCTCTATAACGGATGGACACAGGAATTCCATCTCGGCAGGAGACGACAAGAAAACCTTTGGATTTTCCGGTTTGAGCGTCCCGGAGCGAGACGCTTGTGCCGGGGACGAGGCTATCCGGCGGCGTGACGGTGCCGGTTAAAGCATCGCTCGCGAAGGCTTTGGCAAAAGGTGACAGCACAAACGTTGCGCTTAAAACGGCAGCGCCCGCGGCTTTGATCCAAGAGCGATGGACGGAAGATTTCATAAGAAAACCTTTATTAACGTTGCTTGGATTTTACCGTATTTTTCCGGGTTAAAATACTTGCGACTATGGTTAACCTTGCTTTCGCGACGGCAAAAAGATAAGCTGGCTGCTGTCAAGGAGAGAAAATGACGCCGAAAACCCTTCTTTCCGCCCTTTCGGGGCGATGGCGCCGGGCTTTTTAGAAAAGGTCCGCGTGCGGGCCTGTGGTTTTTCCCCGCCCTCTTTGACGAAAGTTTTCCGCCATGACCGATGCTTTTTCCGCTGACGCGCCCTTCGCGCTTATTCGCCGCCAGGGCGAAGACGAGATTCTGCGCTTTTCCGGCTCCGTGACCGCCTATGAGAAGCTCGCCGACATTCCGCGCCGCAAGGGACGGCCCGAGGGGGGCGAAGTTTTCGACACGCTGAGTATCCTTCCCTTCCGGCAGGTGGAGGAACTCGGTTTTCTTGCGCGGCACCGGAACGAAAAAATCCTGACGCTCGCGATCGAGAAGCAGGAGAAAACCCCGCTCGATAAAATTCTCGCGCTTTTGCCGCAAGAGCCTTCGGCGCTCGAAGGCGAAATGGTCGCCGTGCCGGACGATCCGGGGTTCGCCGCGCTGACCCGCGCGATCATCGAAGACGAGATCGGAAGCGGCGCGGGGTGCAATTTCGTCGTGCCGCGTTTTTTCCGAGGAAAGATCGCCGCTTTCACTCTCGACAAGGCGCTTTCGGCCTATCGGCGGCTGCTCGAAAACGAATACGGAACCTATTGGACGTTCCTTTTCTACACGGGAGATCAGGTCTTCATCGGCGCGACTCCTGAACGGCACCTTTCCGCGCGTGGGGGCCGCGTGAAGATGAATCCCATATCCGGCACCTTCCGGAAGATGGACCATTCGGAGAAAGAAGCCTTGCCCGCGCTCGAATCGTTCTTGCGCGACCAGAAGGAAATCTTCGAACTTCTGATGGTCGTGGACGAAGAACTTAAGATGATGGCCGAGATTTGCAGCGCGGGCGGGCAGGTCGTCGGCCCGATGCTTAAGGAAATGTCCAAACTGATTCACTCGGAATACGTCCTTGTCGGCCAGTCGGACCGCGATGTCGTCGATATGCTGCGCGAAAGTATGTTCGCCGCGACGGTCGTGGGCAGTCCGGTGGAAAATGCCTGCCGCGTCAATTATCGCCACCAAAAAGAAAGCCGCCGTTATTACGGCAGCGCGCTGGCCTTGCTGGGACGGGACGAAGACGGCGGCGACACGCTGGATTCCCCTATCACGATCCGCATGGCCGAGATAGCGAAGGACGGGCGGTTCGAGATAGGCGTCGGCGCGACCATCGTGCGCGATTCCGATCCGGAATCCGAAACGGCGGAAACCTACGCGAAAATCGGCGGCACGCTCGCCGCGCTCGGTCTTCGGGCGGGTCGCGCCGCGCCTGCTTATCGTCTCGGCGCCGAAGTTTACGGCGAAGAGCCGATGATCGCTTTGTCCTCGCGCAACGCGCGGCTTTCGCGCTTCTGGATCGAAGATCAGGGAGAGGCGCGGACGGCCATCCCCGGCCTTAGCGGAAAAACGGCCGTCTTGATCGACAACGAGGACAATTTCGTTCGTATGCTCGCCCATATGATCCGCGCGCTCGGCATGAAAGCGCGGATCGTAAAGAATGCGGACTTCGATCCCGCGCGGGACGAGGCGGATATCGTCGTTTTAGGGCCGGGGCCTGGCGATCCGCGCAATGCGGCCGATCCGCGCATTGCCAGGGCGCAGGCTTTGTGCCGCCTGTTCTTGGAGAAGGAAAAGCCGCTTTTATGCGTTTGTCTGGGCCATCAGATTCTTTGCGACGCCCTGGGCTTGCCGCTCGTCAAAAAGAAAAGACCCTTTCAGGGGGCGCAGGAACGCATTGATTTGTTCGGGCAGATCGAAACCGTCGGTTTCTACAACACCTTCGCGGGCAAGAGGGACGGCCGAGAAAGACCGGGCGTCGAAATCAGTTTCGATCCGCCCACCGGCGAGATTCACGCCCTGCGTGGCCCGTCCTTTCTCGGCCTGCAGTTCCATCCGGAGAGCATTCTGACGACGGGCGGCCTGCGCGTCGTTCAGGAAGCCCTGGAATGGGTCACTCGCTCTTAACCTGCCCTGCTTTGGCCAGAGCCTTGGCGTGGACGGACAGAACGCCCAGAAAACCTTCGGAATCTCTGTGATCGAAGTTCCCCTCGGCTTCCATCGAGCTGTCCTGCGAATAGAGCGAATGCGGGACGTCCTCGCTTTTCACGTAATTCACCGCGCCTTTATAGAGGCTCACCGTGATCGTGCCTGTCGCAAGCGCTGAAACGGGCGCGACGGCGCTCAGGACCATTTGCGAGGCCAGGTCGTTGTAATAGCCCTGATAGACCTGTTTGGCGAAAACGCCGCCGAACCCATCGAAGAGTTCCTTGGCTCTGCGATCCAGGATGAGCTGGAGAAGGAAATTATAGCAGACGCCGAGAAGCTCAATGCCGGGTTGTTCGTAAACGCCGCGCGATTTAATGCCGACAAAACGGTTTTCAACCATGTGCAAGCCGATGCCGACGCCGTTCCTTCCCGCGCTTTTGTTGGCGGCCAGGAAAGCGCCGAGCGTGTCCACGGGGCTGCCGTTGACATGGACCGGCTTGCCTTTTTCAAAGCGCACGGAGAAAATCTCCGCCTCGTCCGGCGCGTCCTTGGCCCAGACGCCCATTTCCGGCGTGACAAAGGCGGCGGGCGTTTGCAGGGATTCCAGTTTTCCGGCTTCGTGCGTCAGGCCCAGGAGATTCGCATCCGTGGAATAAGGTTTTTCGCGCGAAGCCTTGATGGGAAGGCCGTATTGCTCGCAATAATCGATCATCTGCGCGCGGCCTCCGAAGCGGTTCAGAAACATTTGATCCCGCCAGGGCGCATAGACCTTTATCGACGGATCTTTCATATTGGCGATAAGTTGAAAGCGGACCTGATCGTTGCCGCGTCCCGTTGCGCCGTGCGCCAAAAGCTTAAGCCCCCTCTTTTTGACATAAGGAAGAATGCCCGCCGTTGTCGCCTGTCTGCCCAGACCGCAGACGTTCCAGTAGCGGCTTTCATACAGGGATTGCGTCTGGATGGCTTGCAAGCCGAGATCGGCGACTTCCTTCTGCAGATTGATGCCGACGAAATCATCCGCGCCGCAGGCCCTCATTCTCTCTTCGATAGCGCCGAAATCCGGCTCGTCCGGCTGGCCGAGATCCGCCGTGAAGCAGACGACGTTCACGCCGTTTTGTTTGAGCCAATGGGTAATGGTGCAGGTATCGAGGCCGCCGGAGGCGAGCAAGCCGATAGTTTGTCCTTTAAGGTCGGAGACGTTCATGGATTTTCCTTTCTCTGAAAAACGGGCGCAAAAAGCCCCGCAGAAAAACTGTGTTCATCGGATTCGGTTTTCGGGGGAAAAGCCCTGCAAAGCGGGCGCGCGTCATGGTTGCGGCGTCAGCCGCGTCGGATAGAGGAGAAAAGCTTGTGAGGCGCGAAAACAACCATGCCAAGAGCGTAACGAGAAAAAGGGACAAAAAGCAAGAGAAAAATAGCCGGCTCTTAGTTTCGAAGGAGTCTTTTCCATTTTTGCGCCTGGGCTTTCACAAGCCGCGGGGCCGTTCCGCCGTAGCTTGTGCGGCTTTCAAGCGCGCGGCGCGGGTCCAGAACGGCGAAAATCTCCCCCGTCAAGCGCGGCTCTATTTCCCTCATATCTGCCAGAGAAAGCTCGTCCAGGCGACAGGCTCTTTCCTCGGCCAGGCGGACGATCTTGCCCGTTACGTGATGGGCCTTGCGGAAGGGAAGGTTCAGGCGCCGCACGAGCCAGTCCGCAAGATCCGTCGCCGTCAGAAACCCTCGCGCGGCCGCGCACGCCATCGTTTCCTTTTGCGCTTGCAGGTCGCGGATCATGCCCGTCATGGCGGCGAGCATTATTTCAAGCTCGTCGGCGGCTTTCAGAACGGGCGGTTTGCTTTCCTGCAGATCTTTGTTGTAGGCGAGAGGAAGCCCCTTTATGAGCGTTTGAAGCTGCGCTTGCAGTCCAAGAAGGGTTCCCGTCTTGGCGCGGATCAACTCTGCCGCGTCGGGATTGCGTTTTTGCGGCATGATGGAACTGCCGGTCGTGAAAGACTCGGACAGCTTGACGAAACCGAAAGCGTCGCTTGTCCAGAGAACAAGCTCCTCCGCCAGACGATGAACTCATAGTGCCCGAAGAACTCGTCGTCGCTCGCGCAGTTGCCGATGTCGGCTGCGTACTCAGAGTAGGTGTAAAGAGATCTGAACGGCGGGCTGTAGATGCAATGGTCGATGCACCTGTCCGGAAGTTGCGGCAG
>CAZZDK010000038.1:0-5620 GCA_964652235.1 uncultured Rhodospirillaceae bacterium | reverse complement strand
CGAAATCAACTAGGATCGGGGCAGGCGGCCTCTACGCGACGGCCGCCACGCCGCGGTCCGGCGCGGGCTATTGATCTTCGTCTTCTTCCTCGGATTCTTCTTCGTCTTCCTCGTCGTCCCTTTCATTGTCGAAAAAGGGCTTCGGTCGGCGCAAACGTCGCCAAAGGCTGGCAATCCGCTCCCAGGTCGAGCCGACCAGCGCGTAGAGAAGGTCATGGATCAACCGCCCCAAAGATTGCCATTCGCCGAAGGTCAGGGCCGAGGCCATATAGAGCGTGGCGATGGAAAGAAATCCCATGACAAAGGCCACGAGATAGCCGCCCCAGGAGGCCGAGATCCAGGCGAGTATCTCCCGCGCGAGCAAATGGCCGAAGGCGCCGCCCCAAAAACGGGTCTCTATCGCCGAACTTAAAGGGTTCAAAGCCGCCAGGGCGATCCCGGCGCTGAGCATGGACAAAAGGGCCGCCAGGCTTCGGCGCCAGAAAAGATCGAGCCCGCGCTGAGTCGCGATCCGCCAGCCCCAGGCCGCCAGAATGACGGACAGCCAAAGACCGGCCAGGCCGAAAAACTGCCAAAGAATATCCGCCGCCATGCCGCCCCAGGCGCCGAAGAGATGGCCGGTCGCCCGCGAAGAGGCCGCGTTCCACGAAACGTCCTCCGGCGTATAGGAAACAAGCGCCAGCGCGACGGCAAGCGCCGGCGCGATCACGGCGCCGCCTTCGAGCCGCGCGACAAGACGCAAAAGCCCCTCGCGCAACGGCGCGGGCAGCCAGCGCGACCTTCCGTAGGAAGGCCGTCTGCCGGAAGAGCGGATCAAAGGGCGAGGGGGCATGGGACGTTCGGCGCTAGGGGTTTAAGGCTAAAGAAAAGGGGGTCGGGGGTCGGGATTCGGAGGTCGGGGAATAAGCCTTGTCGCAATTGAGATTTGCCAAGAAAAACAGGGAAATTGAAAAGGAAAAAGGACACGTTTTCCCCTGACTCGAATGAAGCGGAATTTTTCCCCGATCCCCGAATCCCGACCCCCGATCCCTCTCTCACAACTTCCTCACCTGCATTTTGATCGGCCCCTCGGCGCGGCCATGAATGAACTGGTCCACATAAGGGTTGCCGGAACGGTCGATCTCGGCCTTGCCGCCCTGCCAGATGATTTGGCCTTCGTAGAGCATGGCGATGCGGTCGGCGATCTTGCGCGCGCTGGCCATGTCGTGCGTGATGGACAGGGCCGTAATGCCGCGCTCTTTCACGCATTTGACGATCAGCTCGTTGATGACGTCGGCCATGATGGGATCAAGGCCCGTGGTCGGCTCGTCGAAAAAGACGATCTCAGGATTAGCCGCGATGGCGCGGGCCAGCGCCACGCGCTTTTGCATACCGCCGGACAATTCGGCGGGAGAAAGCTCGGCCACGTCCGGCCCCAGGCCGACGGAAGCGAGCGTCTCAAGCGCCCGCTGCCTGGCCTGTTTTTTCGGCATATGCTCGGCGCGCAAAAGCTTGAAGGCCACGTTCTGCCAGACGGGCAGGGAGTCGAACAGAGCCGATCCCTGAAAAAGCATACCGAATTTCGAAAGGTGCGCGTCGCGCGCCCGGCCCGTCAGGCCGACCGTTTCCTGACCGTCGATCTTGATAGAGCCTTTTTCGGGCGAAAGAATGCTCAGAATCGATTTGATGAGAACGGACTTTCCCGTCCCCGATCCGCCGATCACGACCACGGACTCCTGCGGCGCGACGGAGAGGGAGACGCCGCGCAAGACGTGCTTGTCGCCGAAGGATTTGGCGACGTCTTGAAGTTCGATCTTGGGTGTCGTGCTAGGAGGCAAAGAGAATCCCCGTGAGAACGTAGTTGGAAATCAGGATCAGGATGGAAGCTGAAACGACGGCGTTCGTCGTCGCCGCGCCCACGCCCTGCGCCCCGCCTTTGGAGTTGAAGCCGTTATAGCTGCCCATCAGGACAATGATCGCGCCGAACGTCGCGGCCTTCCAAAGACCGGACGTCACGTCGGCCCATTCAAGATATTGCCAGGTTTGGGTGATGTAGTTGGCGGCGTTGAACTCGAGGCGGTAAACGCTGACCAAAAAGCCGCCGAATACGCCGATGATGTCGGCGATGAGAACCAGAAGCGGCATCATGAAAAGGCCCGCGAACAAGCGCGGCACGATCAGATATTTGAACGGATTGGTCGAGAGCGTGGTCAGCGCGTCGATCTGTTCCGTCACGCGCATGGTCCCCAGTTCGGCGGCGATGGCCGCGCCGATCCGACCCGCGACCATCAGGCCCGCCATGACAGGGCCAAGCTCGCGCGTGATGGACAAAACGACGACGGTCGGAATGGCGCTTTCGGCTTCGAAACGGGAAAAGCCCGAATGGCTTTGCAGCGCCAGAACCATGCCCGTGAACAGGGCCGTCAATCCCACGACGGGCAAGGAGTAATAGCCGATATCTATGACTTGCCGGACGATCTGGCTCCAATAGAAAGGAGGCCTGAAACAATGGGAAACCGTCTGGCCCGCGAACCAGGCCAGGCGTCCGGCGGCGCCGAGAAAACGGATAAAGGTCCGACCGATGGGGGCAAGGAAGTTCATGGGGAAAGGAACCCAAAAAAGACGCGATTCGAGCTTGTTAGACGCTATCGAAGGGGGAGAGTCGTGTCAATGAAACAGAAGGCGGAAAACGCCGTCATTGCGAGGACCCCGGCAAAAGCCGGGGGACGAAGCAATCCAGAGTCAAGCAGAACAACCGCCGTTCTTACGACTCTGGATTGCCACGCCATGCCCCCGCAAAACGGGAGCATAGCTCGCAATGACGATTTACCTTATTCTTTCCTCGTCTTCCAAACCGAATAGCCGATCCCCGACCCCAGGATGGCGAACGTGATGAAAAGCGACCAGCCGACCGGGAATTTCTCCCATCCCATCAGGTCCGCGATAAAGGTTTTGCTGCCGATGAAGATGAGCACGAGGGCCAGAGCGTATTTAAGGTAATGAAAACGCTGAACAATGGCCGCGAGAACGAAATAAAGCGCCCGCAGGCCCAAAATCGCGAAAATGTTGCTCGTATAGACGATGAACGGGTCTTTCGTGATGATGAAGATCGCGGGCACGCTATCCACGGCGAAGATCACGTCCGCGAACTCGATCATCACCAGCGCCAGGAACAAGGGCGTGAGCCAGACGACCTTGCGCCCGTGCTTGCGCGAAGGCTCGATCGCGAAAAAGTCATGGCCGCGCAAGCCGTCCGTGACGCGGAAATTCGTTTTCATGAAGCGGAGCAGGGCGTTGTCGCCGATGTCGGCGGGTTTTTCCGCCGCGAAGAGCATTTTGAGGCCCGTAAAGATCAGGAAAAGGGCGAAAATCGTGAGAATCCATTCGAATTCCTGAATCAGCGCCGCGCCCACGCCGATCATCAGGCCGCGCAGGACGACCGCGCCCAAAATGCCCCAGAAAAGAACTCGGTGCTGGTAAAGGCGCGGCACGTGGAAAAACGAGAAAATCATCGCGATGACGAACACATTGTCGATGGACAAGGTTTTCTCGACGATGAAGCCCGTGAAATATTCGAACGCCTTTCCCTGGCCCATCTCGAACCAGACGAAGCCGCCGAACAGAAGGCCGATGGTGATGTAAAAAGCGGAAAAGATGAGGCTCTCCTTGACCCCTATCTCATGATCCTTGCGGTTCATGACGCCCAAATCGAAAGCCAAAAGGATCAGGACCACGGCGGCGAAGGCCAGCCACATCCAAACGGGCTTGGTCATAAAGTCGGCGGAGAGGAAAGCGAGATCGGTCATGGGGATTCCAAAGCGCTGAAAAACAAGAAAGGGGAAACATCCTACCCGCGATTCGGCTTTTGAAAGAGGCTTAATTCTCTTTGTCATTACAGGGGTGGAATAAAGGAAAGCTTTGTGCTATTCCTCCAATCAAGAAAGGTCTTTTTCGGTTACGCAACGAACTGAAGGAGGGGCCATGCTGTTTCAAAGCCTTTTGAAACACACCATTCAGACCGGTAGTCTGCGCCTCGTCACGGCGGACGGAAAGGTCTTCGATTACGGAGATGGCTCTTCGCCGCGTTCGACCATCAAGCTCAAACGTAAAAGCCTTGAATGGAGTCTGGTCCTGAATCCGGCCCTTCGCGTGCCGGAGGCCTATATGGACGGGACTTTGACGGTCGAGGAGGGCGATCTGCGCCTCTTTCTTTCTATCGTCACGCGCAACCTTTCCCGTCTGGAAACGCATCCTCTTTTAGGCCTGCTCTCCCGTCTTCGGCGCCTTTTCTCGCATCGGGGGCAATCGAACTCTCCCCGCCGTGCGCGGCGCAACGTGGCCCGCCACTACGACCTTTCGCCGAGGCTTTACGATTTGTTCCTCGATTCCGACCGGCAATATTCCTGCGCCTATTTCCGGCAGCGCGGCATCGGACTCGAAGAAGCCCAAAGGGACAAGAAACGGCATCTTCTCTCAAAGCTCCATATCACAAGGCCCGGCCTGAGGGTGCTCGACATCGGCTCGGGCTGGGGCGGCCTTAGCCTTTATCTCGCGCAGGAGGCCGGGTGTCAAACGAACGGCATCACCCTAAGCGTCGAACAACTGGCCGTCAGCGAGGAACGCGCCGCCGCCAAGGGCCTTTCTAAAACCTGCGCCTTCCGGCTCAACGATTACCGGCTGGAAAAGGGGCCTTACGACCGGATCGTTTCGGTCGGGATGTTCGAGCACGTCGGCAAAAGGAATTACGACACGTTCTTTGAGAAAGTGCGCGACCTTTTAACGGACGACGGCGTCTGCCTTTTGCACAGCATCGGCACGTTCGGCAAAAGCGAGAATATCAATCCCTTCATTCTCAAGCACATCTTTCCCGGCGCCGATATTCCGGCGCTATCGGACGTGTTGCGCGCGGTAGAACGTTCAGGACTTTTCGTGACGGACGTGGAGATTTTGCGCCTGCACTATGCCGAAACGCTTCGCCTTTGGAACGAAAGGTTCCAGGCGCGGCGCGAAGAGGCCGTGGACATCTACGACGAGACGTTCTTCCGGAAATGGTCTTTCTACCTGGCCGGATGCGAGATGGGCTTCCGCTACGGCGGTTTGATGGTTTTTCAGCTCCAACTGACCAAGAAGCTCGAAACCCTGCCGCTCACGCGCGACTATATGTTTGAGGCGGAAGCTGAAACGGCCCTGTCCGCCCTGGCAAGGGAAGTGCGCGAATCCAGCGCGGCGGCTCAGAAAAGGGCGGCTTCATAGAAAGGGGATAAAACCCTTTCTTCAGCGTGGCTGTATTGACACTCGCGCAGCGCTTTGTTGTTTGTGGGTTCGCCCCCACCAATCTTGAGGCGGGGCTAAACCCCGCTTCAGGATTGATGGCGGACGGGGTGGGATTGCTTTCGCCTCTCTTCGCCGAGGCTTCGGGAGGCTCGAAGCCTGCCCGCGCGCACTCATTTTCATTCGTTTGCGCGCGCGGTCATCGAACCCGGTACGCTCTTCAGCTCCACGCTCTTTCCGCCACTAAGCAGGTCCCTAAAAAGGGACCTGCTTAGTGGCGGACGGGGTGGGATTCGAACCCACGGTGAGGTTGCCCCCACGCCGGTTTTCAAGACCGGAGCCTTAAACCACTCGACCACCCGTCCGCACT
>CAZZDK010000037.1:2638-7269 GCA_964652235.1 uncultured Rhodospirillaceae bacterium | reverse complement strand
CATGACGAGAACGAGATCAAGGTCGCCCAAAACGTTTTCCACCGCATCGAGCGGCGTGGCCGGGTTGAGCGCGACCCCCGCTTTTTTGCCGAGAGCCTTAATGGCCTGAAGGGTGCGGTGCAAATGCGGCCCGGCTTCGGGATGAACGGTGAGGATGTCGGCCCCCGCCTTGGCGAAACCCTCGATAAAAGGATCGGCGGGCGCGATCATCAGATGAACGTCGAACGGCTTCGAGCTGTGCGGACGCAGCGCCTTGACGACAGAGGGACCGATAGTGATGTTCGGCACGAAATGGCCGTCCATGACGTCAACGTGTATAAGGTCCGCCCCGGCGGCGTCGATGGCGCGCACCTCCTCCCCCAGACGGGCAAAATCGGCGGACAGAATCGACGGCGCAAGGCGAAGGGGCTTTTTCATGCCCTCGAATGTAACCGTTTCAAAGAGATAACGCAACCGGGGCGATGGGGGCTATGTTTCGTAATGCCAAAGTTTAACCGTTTTTCTTTCTTCTGTCCTTGAAGGATCGAAACTCATCTTAGGGGAAAGCTCCGCCTCATCCGACCAAGGCGAAAGCATGGAACAACCGGTTATGATGTCCGTCGCCAGCCTGAACCCCGTCTCCATGGGAACTTCTTTGGCAAAAGTCGAAAGGAGCATACCTGTCGCTACCGCAAAGCAAAAGGTCATCTCTTTGGCTGTCAAGGCAAACCCCTCGGCTATATCGCGAGCGTTATGAAAATGCGCGGCGACGATCTTCGGCGACCATTCGAGGGGGTAATGTTTCGGTTCGACGCTGAGAAAAGGGTAAAAAGCGCTCCCCATCTGATCCATTTGTTTTTGTCTGACATCCACCCATTTGGGGGGCTTTGCCCCTTCAAATTCCCTTCGAGAAGCGGGCACCATAATCAACATTTCAAAAACGGTCGCAGGTATCCCGTCGCCACTCTTGTAAAGAAACTTGTCCATGGCGTCTCCATAAACGGCCCAGGCTCCCTGCGGAACCTTTCCCTCGGAAATCGCATACAACGCCGAAACGCCTGTCAAGGCCGCCGCCGCGCCGATCATTGTTTCAGGATGAGGAAGGTTTTTCTCCCTCTCACAATAATCTCTCACAGCGTTGAAATACAGGATCGAAACGCTCGCCATCTCTTTTTTGGTAAAGGCTTGAATCTGAAAAGGCATAGGTATCCCTCCTAAAAAACATAATCTGGGAAATAACAAAAACTGCAAAAAAAAGAAATATTTTTCTATGGTTAACGAGCTTTCCTCTCCATCCTCGCCGCAGAAAGCAGCCCAGCTTCAACCGTTGGAGAGAATCTGCTGAATCCTCTTGAAAGATGGAGCGTTGCGAACAGCCCCAACGGCCCGAAATGTCGGCGGCGCTTTTAAGGCATTTTCGGCGAATTGGTTCACGTCTTCCGGCGTTAACGACATCTTCTTCCGCAAGAAATAGGCGCAACTCAAGGCCCCCTGTTCTTTGCCAAAAAGCTCCAAAGCGAACTGTTTGCAGAGCTCTTCCGCCAAGCGAGGCTGCCCCAATTGCTTTCGGAATGACTCTATTTCCCTCTTCTTAGCCCCGTAAATGCATCCTTCGTGGCCAGCCCCCGTCCATCGAGCGAGATACCTGAAAAAAGACCGGAGCTCGCGGATAAACTGCTCGCCTCGTTCTTTCGAAACGGAATTGAACATCCATCGGACAGACGGCGTCATTTGAAAATGAAGGTCGAAAGCAAAAAAGCCCATCGAATAGTGATAGACGCATCCGCTAACTCCGATGGCTTTTTCACGCATAGGAAAACCAGAGTTCTCATGGTCAGATAAAGCCATGAACAAAGCAGGCATTTTCTCCGCCTGAGAAAGGATGGGAAAAAAGATCGCGCAACTTACAGCGCCCTTGACAAAGGTTTTACAAGAAACGCGCTTGTCGCCTCCCGCATAGGAAGGCAGACTGAAAGAATTCGGTTCCCCGCGCGCCAACGTCACGTTTCGTTGAACGCTTTCCACAACGTCGCCGTGAGGAACGTCTCCCTCAACGGCCACGATCACTCGATCCGAACGGTAATTTTCTTCATGGAAAGCTAAAAGTTCCGGGACGCCGATGGAGTCGACTTGTCCCGGCCTTTCGCCAATGGGTCTCAAAGCAAAAGGGGAGCCGCCGTAAGCGTCAGTCAGGTCGTCCAGAACGGTTTTATTATCCCCCAATTCAACCCATTCTTCTCGAATGCGCTTGAGTTCGATCTTAAGATCCTGTTTAGAAAACCGAGGGTGGCTGACATAGCTAAGCATTCTCTCTAACGGGTTCAGTCCTTGTTCCTTTGTAAAATGACCGTAAAAAGATGTTTCCACACGGGAAGTGCGGGCGTTGAATCTGTTTCCTCCAAAGATCTCTGAAAGCGTCTTCCCGGGGCCCCTCGGCAAGACGTGCTCCAGGAGATGCGCGGTGCCTCTCGGGAAATTTCCGACCACCTCGTCCCAGGCTCCCGCCTGTACATGACAGGCCACGCTAACCTTTGGACTTCCGGTGTCCAAGCGCGTCAGAACGTGAATGCCGTTATCAAGCTTGGTTATTTGGAGGCGGTTGTCTTCTTCTCGGATGCGTTCCTCTAATTCGTCATCAATCATTGAAAAACTCTCTAAAAATTCCGTTTCGTCAGGAATGCTACTTTATTGAGGGGATACTTAAAAGGCAAGATCGTAGTTAATGACAGCCTTTTTTATCCTCGCCGCATAAAAGCCGTCCAGGCCGCCGAGGTCGGTCCAATGGCAGGGCAGGCAACGCAGATCGCCCGCCGGGGTCAAAAGCTCCGCCGCGCCTCCGATTTCCTCGGGCCGGATGGGTTTGCGCGCAAAACCCGGGTGGCGGGAGAGGAATTTCTCGACCTGTTCCTCCGCCTCTTCCGGCTGCAGCGAACAGACGGCGTAAACGAGCGTCCCGTTCGGCGCGAGGAGGTCCTGGGCCGCGCGGTCCAGCAGCTTTGCCTGAAGCTCGACCATTCGCGCCACGTCTTCCGGCCCCTTAAGACGTTGAACGTCCGGATGCCGCCGGATCGTGCCCGTGGCGCTGCAAGGCGCGTCGAGCAGGATAAAATCCGCCTTTTCTTTCGGTTCCCATTTCAGCGCATCGGCGCAGAAAATCTCTACGTCGAGTTTGAGTCGCGCGAGATTCTCTTTGAGCCTTTCCAGCCGCGACGCGGATCGGTCCACCGCCGTCACCCTGGCCCCCATCGCGGCAAGCTGCATGGCCTTGCCGCCCGGCGCGGCGCATAAATCAAATACGCGCTTGCCGCGCACGTCGCCCATGAGCAAAGCGGGCAAAGCCGCCGCCGCGTCCTGCACCCACCAGGCGCCTTCGGCGAAGCCTTCTCTTTCAGAAAGAGGAGTCTGATCCGTAAGCCGCACGCTGCCCGTCGGCAAAAGCTGACCGCCCAGACGCCGCGCCCAAAACGCCGCGTCTTCTTTAACCGCAAGATCGAGCGGCGCTTCGGTCATATTGGCGAGCGCGATTTCCCGCGCCTTGGCCACGCCGTAAGCCTGCCGCCAGCTTGTCCAGAGCCAGTCGGGCGTGTTGAGCCGCGCGGCGTCCTGCCCTTTCACCATCGCGGCGCCCTCGCGCGTCAGGCGGCGCAGCACCGCGTTGATCAATCCCTTATAGGGCTTCGTCGCCTCGTCCGAGGCCGCCAGCTCGACGGACGTATCCACAGCGGCGTGCAAGGCCGTCCCCAAGAACAAAATCTGCGCCGCGCCGAGGCGCAAAATATCCTGAGCGCCTGCCTTAATTTCGTGCGGCTTGTCGAGACAGCGGCGAACAACGTCGTCGAGCTGCCCCAGGCGACGCAGCACCAACGCCGCCAGAGCGTGCGCGAAGGCGCGGTCCCTTTTCTCAAGCTTCGCGAAGCCCCCACGGCGCGCCATGGCCTCGTCGAGCGATCGCTTTTCCCTCAGGACGCTTTTGAAGAGTTCCAGCCCAACCCGGCGCGATTCGATGTCCGTTCGTTTCATGGGCCTTTGATAGCATAGGAAAAAGAAAGGCCAAATGACTAAACGTCATTGCGAGGAGACCTGTTCCCGCGAAGCGGGGACAGGACGACGCGGCAATCCAGAGTCATTAAGAACAGCCTGCAACGGCCCTGGATTGCTTCCCCCGGCTTTCGCCGGGGTCGCAATGACAAATTTCTTCTCGTCTTGCCGAGCCTGTTTTTCAAGGGTAGGTTTGAAGCCTCTTTCACGTTAGGGAGGTTCTTATGACCCCGCTCGGCTTCACCATTCTCGCTCTGGCCGTTTTCGCGTCTCTCATAGCGCTTTTGTACAATCGGCTCGTGGCGCTCAGACAAACGACCCGCAGCGCCTTTGCCGATATCGACGTGCAATTGCGCCAACGCTACGACCTGATCCCCAACCTCGTAGAGACGGTCAAGGGCTACGCCAGACACGAAAACGAGGTCTTCACGAAAGTCACCGACGCCCGCGCGAAGGCCATGCAGGCCGGGTCCTCGCTCGCGGCGAAGGGTGAAGCGGAAACGGCTCTTTCGGGCGCACTCATGCAGCTGTTGGCCGTGGCCGAGAATTATCCGGACCTGAAAGCCAACGCGAACTTCCAGCAGCTTCAAAGCGAGCTGGACCGCCACCGAGCC
>CAZZDK010000037.1:0-2628 GCA_964652235.1 uncultured Rhodospirillaceae bacterium | reverse complement strand
GGCGGACCCTGAAAACAAGATCGCGGCGGCGCGGCGCTACTTCAACAACGCGGTGGCGGAATACAACACGGCCATCGAGCAATTCCCCGCCGTCCTGATCGCCAGGCCCCTCGGCTTCGCGTCGGCGGATATGTTCACGCTGGGCGAAGAACGCACGACCGCAGGCGCGGCGCCGAAGGTGGCGTTTTAGAGTCCCATGCCCGCCCCTGCCCTCGGCCTTTCGACCTATCGCTGGAACAACAACATCAAGTCGGTTGTCCTCATGGCCGCGTTTCCGGCCTTGCTTGTGGGTCTTGTTTGGGCCTTTTTCTGGCTGTTCGGCTCGTTCAGCGGCGACATGAAGGGTTTCGTCCAGCCGCACGCCCTGATGCTCTTCGGCCTTCCGGCCAGAGCGCAATGGACGCCGGAAGTCTTCGCGAACGAGGCCACCGCGCTGATTTTGCCCTACGTCCTGGGCGTGGCCGTTTTCTGGCTTTTGGCGGGATTGATTTTCAACGACGACATGATCCACAGCGCCGTCCATGCCCGCCCTGTGGAGCGGCGGGACAGACCCGAACTTTACAATCTGCTCGAAAATCTGTGCATTTCGCGCGGCATGACCATGCCGAAACTGTTCGTGATCGACGCGCCCGCGATGAACGCCTTCGCGAGCGGGATCGGTCCGCGCAGTTTTTCGATCACGGTGACGAGCGGCCTTCTGGAAAGGCTCGACAGGTCCGAACTTGAAGCCGTTCTCGCGCACGAGCTTTCGCACATCATCAACCGCGACGTAAGGCTTTTAGTCGTGACGGTCCTTTTCGGCGGCATGATTTCCTTTTTCGCGGAAATGCTGTGGCGGGGACTGCGCTATCGGCGCGTCAGCAGCGGTCGGGACAAAGGAGGCGGCGTCCTTTTGGCCTTTTTGATCGCCGCCGTTCTGCTTTCCGTCGGCTACTTTGTTTCGTTGCTTTTGCGTCTGGCGCTTTCAAGGCGACGGGAATACCTGGCCGACGCGGGCGCGGTCGAGCTGACCAAACGGCCCGAAGCGCTTATCTCGGCGCTTGAAAAAATCGCGCCGAACGCGGCCATGCCCGATGCGCCGAGCGGCGTTCAGGCCATGATGATCGAAAATCCGCCGACGTTTTTCGATTTGTTCGACACGCACCCGCCGATCGAAAAGCGGATCGAAGTCCTGCGCCAGCTCGGCGGTTTGCCCCAGCGCGGCGAGTCGGTGATACCGAGGACATAAAAAAAGCCATCATTGCGAGCGAGCCTTCCGGCGTTCACGACGGAAGGAGAGCGCGGCAATCCAGGGTCGCAAGAACCGACGTTTGGTTTGCTTGGCCCTGGATTGCTTCGTCGGCCTTCCGGCCTCCTCGCAATGACGAGATTCTTTACGCCTTCCTATCCACCACGAACCGCGCGACGTCTTCGAGATTTCCGGCCCGGCCCTCGAAAACGCCGAGGTGCCGGATCGCTTGCTCGGAAAGCAAAATGGCCTGCGCGCGGGCGCGCTCGGCGCCTAAAATCGTCACGAACGTCGCCTTGCCCGCTTTTTCGTCGCGCTGCGTGGGCTTGCCCGTTTCCGCCGCCGAGCCTTCGGCGTCGAGAAGATCGTCGATAATCTGAAAGGCAAGGCCCAGATCGTGCGCATAGGCCCGAAGCGCCGCCAAATGCGGCCCCGAAGCCTTGCCCAAAAGGCCGCCCATTTCCGTCGCGCAGGCGATAAGTTCGCCCGTCTTCATCCGTTGCAGGCGCGTGATCGCGCCGATGTCGAGCTGGGTCGTTTCGGCGATCAAATCGAGCATCTGCCCGCCGACCATCCCCCTCGCGCCCGCCGCGCGCGCCAGACTCGCCACAAGATTGCAGCGCACCGAAGGATCCTCATGCGTACGCGGGTCGGCCAGAATCTCGAACGCGATGGTCAAAAGTCCGTCGCCCGCCAGAATGGCCGTCGCCTCGTCGTATTCGATATGAACCGTCGGCTTGCCTCGGCGAAGCTCGGAATTGTCCATCGCGGGCAAATCGTCGTGGATCAGCGAATAGCAATGCACGCATTCAAGAGCGGCCGCCGCGCGGATCGCGCAATCCTCGTCCACCCCGAAAAGGCGCGAGGCGTTCAAAAGCAGAAAGGGCCGCAACCGCTTGCCTCCGTTCAAAACGCCGTAACGCATGGCGTCGAACAATTTTTTCTCGGCAAAATCGGTCTTGGGAAGAATGCGGTCCATCGCCTCCACGACGGCGGAAGCGGCGTGGGACATGGCGGCGGCTAAGGTCGGGCTGACGGAAGGCATGGAAGATCCGGCTTCAGGTTAAAAAGGAACGGCGGAAAGCTCGCCGGTTTCGGAAACGGCTATTTTCTGAATCCGGGCCTCGGCTTCGCGAAGCTTGGATTCAAGATGACGCTTCAAAAGCGCCCCGCGCTCGTAAGCGCCGATGGCGTCGTCGAGCTTGGCGCTGCCGTCCTCAAGCTTACGGACAAGCTTTTCCAGCTCGACCATCGCTTCTTCAAAGCTCATTTTGGCCACTTCGGGCGGCAAGGGGGGCTCAGTTTTGCTCATGGCGGGGACTTTACGGGGTCACAAAGAGAAGCGCAAGGGGGGGGGGGTCGGGATTCGGGGGTCGGGGAAAAAGAAGAGATTGTCATTG
>CAZZDK010000036.1:0-8365 GCA_964652235.1 uncultured Rhodospirillaceae bacterium | reverse complement strand
GTGCGCCTTCATCGACGAGCGCCGCACGTCGTGGCTGATCGCCACCCTGATCAGGCTCGCGCTGAACATCGCTACCACGCGCATCATCCTGTCGGAGGGGCATCAGGGGCACGACGCTGCGGGCAACGTGATCGCGGGGTTCGCGAATTTCGTGATGGGCGGCGATTTCGTAATCGGGGTGATCGTGTTTCTCATCCTGATCACGGTGAATTTCCTTGTGATTACCAAGGGTGCCACCCGCATCGCGGAGGTTGGCGCACGGTTCACGCTCGATGCCATACCCGGCAAGCAGATGGCCATCGACGCGGACCTTTCCTCCGGCCTGATCGACGAAGCCGCCGCGCGGAAAAGGCGCAAGGATTTGGAGGACGAAGCCGGATTTTTCGGTTCCATGGACGGCGCGGCCAAGTTCGTGCGCGGCGACGCCGTGGCCGGACTGGTCATCACCTTCGTCAACGCCGTCGGCGGAATCATCATCGGCACGTTCCGCCACGATATGCCGATTCTCGAAGCGGCGGATTCTTACGTCCGCCTGACGGTCGGCGACGGTCTGGTCACGCAGATACCCGCGCTTCTGGTTTCCGTCGCCGCCGGTCTTCTGGTTTCCAAATCCACTTCGACGGGCACGACGGACAAGGCCTTTTTCGGACAGCTCGGCGGCTATCCGAGCGCGCTGGGCCTTTCCTCGGCGCTCATGCTCACGCTGGCCATCATGCCGGGGATGCCCTTTATCCCGTTCGCGGCGCTGGGACTGACGGCGGGATTCGGCGCCTATAGCGTTTCCCGCGTTCAAAAGGAACGCTCCCAAGAGGCCGAGGCCGAAGCCGAGGCCGCCAAGCCCGCGCCGGTCGTCGAGGACCCCATCGCGCGTGCCCTGTCCATCGATCTCGTCCGGCTTGAGCTGGGCTACGCGCTTCTTACCCTCGTCAACAGCCAGGCCGGGCAACGCCTGACGGATCAGATCAAGGGCCTGCGCCGCCAGATGGCAGGCGATATGGGCTTTATCATGCCCTCGGTCCGTATTCAGGACAATTTGCAGCTTCCTCCCAATACCTACGTTTTGCGCGTCAAAGAGATCGAGGCCGGGCGCGGCGAGCTTCGTCCGGGGATGCTTCTCGTCATGGATCCGCGCGGCGCGCCCATTTCCCTGCCCGGCGAGAACACGACCGAGCCAACCTTCGGCCTGCCCGCTATGTGGGTCGATCCCGCCTACAGGGAAGAGGCCTTGTTCAAGGGCTACACGGTCGTGGATCCGCCGACGGTCATCACCACGCACCTGACCGAAGTCGTCAAGGACAATATGGCCGAACTTCTGTCCTATACCGAGACGCAAAAGCTTCTCGACGAACTCGGCAAAGAGCAGCAGAAGCTCATTTCCGACGTCATTCCCGCGCAGATTTCCGTCAGCGGCCTGCAACGCATTTTGCAAAACCTTTTGGCCGAACGCGTTTCGATCCGCGATCTGCCGACGATTTTAGAAGGCGTTTCCGAAGCGGCGGGCCTGACTCGCAACCTTTCGATCATTTCCGAACATGTGCGCTCGCGCCTGGCGCGGCAGATTTCCAGCGCCAACACGAACGAGATGGGCTATATCCCCATGCTGACCCTTTCGCCGGAGTGGGAGCAGGTCTTCGCCGAATCTCTTGCGGGGGAAAACGAAGAAAAACGGCTCGCGATGCCCCCGACCAAGCTCCACCAATTTATTCAAGCCGTCCGACAAGCCTATGACAAACAAGCGGCTTTGGGCGAGTCGCCCGTCCTCTTAACAAGCCCTGGCATTCGTCCTTATGTTCGGTCCATTATGGAGAGGTTCAGGCCTTCGACCGTCGTGGTTTCGCAAAACGAGATTCACGCCAAGGCCAAAATCAAGACCTTGGGACAGGTGTAAAAAAGACCATGCGCCTTAAATCCTTTTACGGACCCACCATGACCGAGGCGATGCGCGAAGTACGCGAAACCTTGGGAGACGGCGCCATCATCGTTGCCACGCGCGACGACGAGATGGGCGGCGTGCGCGTGACCGTCGCGATAGAAGATCCATCTTCCTTTGCGGCTTCGAGCGCGCGGCCCGCGCCCGCTTCGCCGGTTGCGGAATCTTCCGAGTCCATCGAGATTATCGCCAAGGCTCTGCTTTCCCATCAGGTTCCAACCGCCCTGGCCGAGCGTATTTTGGCGACCGCCACGCAATTCGCGAGCGACGATCCTCTTCTCTCCCTGGGCGCGGCGTTGGATACCCACTTCGTTTTTGAAGCGCTTGATGAGGACCCGCCCGGTAAACCCCTCCTTTTTCTCGGCCCTCCCGGCGCGGGCAAGACCTTGTGCGTCGCCAAGTTCGCGACCAAGGCGACGCTTGCGAAAAAGCCGCTGGCCGTCATTAGCGCCGATACGCAACGCGCGGGAGGCATGGCGCAGCTCGCGGCCATCGCGCGCCTTCTGGAAAAGGACGTTCTGGAAACCGAAGATCCGCCCGCGCTGGGCGACGCCGTTTCCATGCAGCCGCCCGGCACGCTCGTCCTTATCGACACGGCGGGGTGCAACCCGCTTTCCGCGGAAGAAAGGGATCACGTCGCCGCTCTTGTCAAAGCGTCGGGCGCGACACCCATCCTCGTCCTTCCGGCGGATATGGATTCGAGCGAGGCGGTCGATACGGCCAAGGCGTTCATGGCCCTCGGCGCCAAGGCCCTTTTGCCCACGCGGCTCGATATGACAAGGCGAGCGGGCGGTCTTTTCCGCGTGGCCTTCGAAACGCGCTTACCGCTCTGCCGGTTCAGCGCGTCGCCGCGCGCGACGGAGGCCCCCGCCCCCATGAACCCCGTCTCGCTGGCGCGGCTCGTGCTGCCGAAGGCGGAAGAGAAAGGCCAGAAAACAGAAGAGAGAAAGAGAGTTTCGGCATGAACGATCCCATCCCCTTGAACGTCGCCAGGACCACGCCGCTGGCCGCGCTGCGCTGCCCGAATATGTTCGCCGTGGCCAGCGGCAAGGGCGGTGTCGGCAAGACGTGGTTTTCGATCACTCTATGCCAGGCCTTGGCGAAGCAGGGCCGGAAGGTCCTTCTTTTCGACGGCGACCTCGGTCTCGCCAACGTGGACATTCAGCTCGGCCTCACGCCCGATAAGGACCTCGGCCACGTCATCGAAGGCCAGGCCAGCCTGTCCCAGGCCGTCACCGTTTATAAGGACGGCGGGTTCGACATTCTGCCCGGACGTTCCGGATCGGGGAATTTGGCTACGCTCGGCGCGCAGCGCATCGCCGACCTGCGCGGCGATTTGATCCTTCTGGCCGGCGGGTACGATCACGTTTTCGTGGACCTCGGCGCGGGGGTGGATCGTGCGGTGCGCCAGATGGCCGGGCCTGCGGCTCTTACCTATGTCCTCATCACCGACGAGCCGACTTCGCTTACCGACGCCTACGCCTTCGTCAAGCTGTCCCGCGCGGCCAATCCCGCCGCCGATCTGAGGATCGTCGTGAACATGGCCTCTACCGCCAGCGAAGGGCAAAAGACCTATCAGACCATCGCGCGGGCCTGCGAGACGTTCCTGCGCTACGTTCCGCCGCTGGCGGGCGTGATCCGCAAGGATTCCAAGGTGCGCGACGCCATCCGGGCGCAAACGCCTCTTCTGACCCGCTCGCCGCTTTGCGAAGCCGCCAAGGACGTGGAGGCGATCGCGGCGCAAATCACCAGCGGTTGAACGCAAAGTGGGAGGGCCGCTTCCTTTTCCCCTTCCCCTGGCCGCGCCGTTGCCGTCCTTGCCCGCCGCTGCCGTTCAGACGGACGTTCAGGTTCTGGCCGCTATCCTCTTGGAAACGCCAGAAGAATTCCCTGAGATTGCGCGGCCCGTCCAGATCGAAGGAACTCTTCTTTCCCTTTCGGAAGATTTCGAGGCCGAGGTTCGTACCCGCGCCGGAACCTTTTTCCTTTCCCTCGCGCCGCAGGAGGCTGCTTCGCCTGCTCTCGATTCTCTTATCAAGCAGACTCTGCGCGCCCTTTTGGACCCGGTTCAGGAAAGCGCGAGGCCCGTAGCCCTTCTTTTGCGTCCCGATGGAGACGGCGAGATACAGGCCTTTCTGATCGCTCCAAAGCCGCAGGAAACCGCCAGGCCTGCGTCGGAACTTGCCGTAAAGACGCCGTTGAGCCCCCCGCTTTTGCCCGCCGACAAAGAATTTTTCACGCCCGGCAAGGTCCTGACTCTTACGCTTTTGCCGGAGGATACGGGCCTTCTTCTCCTCCATTCAATGAAAGACGGGGCCGAGAAAACGCTCTCCAATCCGCAAAACGCGCCTTTCTTGCCGCGCGAAGCGCAAGCCGCCGCTTCTTTCTTTGAAGCCGCTAAATCCCCGCCTGCCCCCCCGCCTTTGGCCGAAGCCAAGCCTTCCGCGCCGCCGCTTCCTTTGAGCGAAGGCGGCGACGTTAAAATGAGGCTGGAGGCTCTTTTCTTTCCCGGAAAGGCCCCTCCTTTGAACCGGGAGGCCGGACAGATGGAGGCCGTTTTCGTCGGCAAAAGTCCGAGCGGCCTTGCCGTCCTGCAAAGCGAGGGGAAAACGTTTCTGCTTCTTCATAAAGAATTGCCGCCCCAGGGAGCAAGGCTCGTCCTTTCGCCGCTGGCGCCGGAATATCCGGAACAGACGCCCCTGCCCCTCCTGCCGGAGAGGAATATGGCCTCCATGCAAGCCTTCGTGGAGGCTCTCGTGCAGGCCGATCCCGCCGCCGCCGCCCGTTTCGTTTCGGAAAGCCTGCCGAGCCCGGCCCAGAACTTGGGCGGGACGCTTCTCTTCCTTCTCTCGGCGATCCAGGGCGGGAAATGGGAGGCCTGGCTTGAGGACGCCGCGCCCGCCAAAATGGACCGCGAGACCAGAAAAACGCTGATCGGAAGGATTCTCCAGGACGTCGAGGCTCTGGCCGGAAGCGGGCGCGATCTTCGCGCGGGCGGCGAGTGGCGCTCCTATCCCATACCGTTTCATTGCGGCGGCCATTTCGAGATGCTTCGGCTTTACGTGAAGGACGGCGCGGACCGCTCTCGCCGGGAACAGGGGCGCGGCGAGGAAGCCAAGAAAACCCGCTTCGTCATTTCGATGAATATGTCCCGTCTCGGCGCCATGCAGCTTGACGGCCTGTCGCAGCCCCAAAAGCTCGACCTCGTAGTGCGCAGCGAAAGCCCCCTGCCCCCCGGCGTTCCTGAAGGACTCAAGGAAACCTATTTTCGTACGCTTGAAGCTTTGGGTTTTTCAGGCGTTCTGTCTTTTCAGACGGGCCGACAGAACTGGGTCACGATCAGCCTTAGGAGCGAAAGGCCGGAGCCGTTTTCAATATAAAACCAAACGCCGCCAGCGGAGAAACCGGGGGCGGCGTTCGCGGTTTTCCCGTTTTTAGAACGTCGGCGTGAAGCGGAAGGACATCAGCGTCACGTTCTCAAACGCATGAGGCGCCAGGCCGGTCGCGCCGCTGAAAGCGTCCCTGCGCGTAAGCGAGTGCTGCAGACCCAGCTGGACCTTGCCGTAATCGCCCTTGTACAGGGAATTCCAGAAGCCGCCCGTGACCTGCCAGACGCGATGCGTCTGCGCTTTGCAGGCCGTGGAGCTTTCGGCAGCGTAACACGTGCTGGTGTCGAGCGCCGCGCTGCCGTAGCCGATGCCCGTCGTCGTGCTGTCGCCGCCGTAGCTTTCGCGGTTGATCTGCTCCAATCCGGCGTAGGCGAAGATGTCCCACGTCGGCGTGGGGCGCGCGATCGCGCCGACCAAGGCCGCATAGCTCGTGGTCGGTCTGATGTCGCCCGTCGGCGTGAACACAACGTCCGGCAATTGCGCGGTTCCGTAACGCCCAACGCCGCGCCCGCCCAGGAAGTTGGCCGACAAATCCAATTTGCCGTCGAGGGTTTTGAAAAGGACGCTCGCGCCGCCGCCCAGACCGAAAGCGGTGTTGTCGCCGCCCTGATAACGGTCATGGAAGGTGCGTCCCATGCCGAAGACCTCATAATGGCCAAAGCCGGGGTCGAAGGCCACTTTGGCGATCACGTCCGGCGCGATATCGTTCGACGTGACGGTGCCGCCCGATATGCCCGTGGAAGTTCCGGCATTCGCGCCGTAGGCCGTGGCCGTGGACGAGACGGCGTAGATCGTGCTCGGCGCTTCGAACGACAGGCCGGCCCAGACTTTTTTGTCCGCGAAATCCTTCACGATGCGGAGCTGCGGGCTGCGAGTCCAGACCGAACCCGGCACCTGCCCGGCGTCCGGGACGATCGGCATGACCTCCTTGCGCGCCGTGATGCCGACGGATGTCTGCGACGCCATGCTCCAGGCTTGTCCGGCCAGGACGTGCAGGCCCCAATCGTTACGCTCGTACTGCGCCCAGCCCTGGCGGAAGCGCGGACTGTAATTGTTGCTTTGCGCCGGGCTTGAGTTGACGCTCGTGCCCGCAAAATCCATCTCGACGTAAGCGCCCAGGGCCGTCGCGGCGTCCGGGTTCGCAGAGGCCGCAAGGCCGAGGCGCGTGTTGCGCGCCGAAGCGCGGAATTCCTGCTGTTTCGAATTGACGTGGTTGTCGAAAGGAATGCTGGCGTTCCAGTTCGATCCGACGTCGGTGCCCTGGTTTTTGGAACGGAAAGCCGCCGTCGCGTCGAAAAAGCCGCCCAAAGACACCTTGACGCCCGTGCTTTTCTCAATCGAGGCCTGAACCTTGTCGCCGACGGACCCGCCGGAAGCCGCCGGAGCCGCAGCGGTGGCCGCCTGAGGCGCGGCGGCGGCCTTGGCGTCCGCTTCCGCCTTGGCGGCTTTAAGGGCGCTGACCTCTTTTTGCAGGGCGATGAGTTGTTTTTCCAGAAGCTCCAGTTTCGCGTTTTCGGATGCATAGGCCTGAGGCGCGGAGAAAGCGAGAACCAGCGCGAAAGCCGTGGAGGCCAGTAGAGCCGTCTGTGAGGTTTTTTTCATGCGAAACTCCAAAGAGAGCAGGTGTTGGGGGAAAAACTGAGGAAGAAAAAACCGAGGAGAGAATCCGGATTTTAGAGGCTGGTTCCCGAAAGGCAAGGGAAAATAAGTCAAAAAGGAGGCAATGCTCGCGTATGCCGCCTTATCTCCGCCTGATTTGCATAACGCCCAGAAAAAAAGCAGCGAATCCAAGCTGCAAGCCGCCGACGACGCAGGTGACGGCGACAATCAGGAGCCTCATGACGTCTTGGTAATCCAGCGCGCCGAAATCCACCGCCGACCAGCGCTGCGCGGCCCAAAGAACGAATCCGAGGCCGCAGAGAATCAGAAGACCGGCCACGCAAAGCAAAGGCTCCAGCCGCCATTCCCGCTTGCTGTCCGGAGGGACAATCCCGTTGCGCTGCGCGTAAAAACGCGCCATCGCGCCGAAGGTGATGCTCTGGACCCCGACGAGGAGGCTCATCGCGCCCACAAGCAGCGTATGAACGTCCAGACCCACGCCGTCGGCGATCATCATGGGGCCGGGCAGCAAAAGCGCCGCGATCAAAAGACCCAGGACGATCATCGCAATCCCCGGATACAGGTAAAGCCAGCGCGGCGAATAAAGCAGCAGAAACCTCAAATGCCGCCAGCCGTCGCGCCAGGGCTGAAGGTGCGAGCGCCCCGCCCGCCCGTCGCGGCGCAACGCCACGGGCACCTCGGCCATGCGCAGGCCTGCCAGAGCGGCGCGGACGATCATCTCGCTGGCATATTCCATCCCGACGGTTCGCAGGTCGAGCGCCAGGACGGCCTCGCGCGAAAAGCCGCGCAGGCCGCAATGAAAATCGCCGAGCGGTATTTTGAAAAACAGCCGCCCGATGAAGCTCAAGACCGGATTGCCCAGATACCGGTTGAGCGGGCGCATGGCGCCCGGCTCGATCCCGCCCTTAAAGCGGTTGCCGACCACAAGCTGAAAACCCTCGCGTAGTTTCTTAAGAATAGGCATTAACGTCAGGAAATCATAACTGTCGTCGGCGTCGCCCATGATAACGAAGCGGCCCTGCGCCGCCGCGATTCCGCCGGCCAGGGCCGCACCGTAGCCCCGTTCCGTCACGGGTACGACACGTACCCCGGCGGCCCGGGCCAGAACGGCAGAGCCGTCCGTGCTGCCGTTGTCGGCGACGATGATTTCTCCAGAAACCCCGTTCTCGGACAGAAAACGTTTGGCTTTTTCGAGGCAAAGCGGCAGGGTCCGGGCCTCGTTGAGGCAGGGGATAACGATGGACAGCTCAAGCGGCGAATCGGACATAAGGAAATCTTGGCGGAAACCGCCCCTTCCGGCAACGCCCTTGCACTTTGATTTCAGCAGATAGAGCCTGTATAACCGACCCGTTTCGGGAAGTGTGGCCGATGGCCCGCGTCGCCGCAGACCGGACGCAGTCCGGGCGAAGGCGCGCAAGAGAACGAG
>CAZZDK010000035.1:0-8794 GCA_964652235.1 uncultured Rhodospirillaceae bacterium | reverse complement strand
AAGCAGCGTCGTCACCGTCACCGATTGCGACAAGCAGCGCCCCTCCCGCCCCTGCAAGGCGGCCAGCGCGAGAAAGACGGGCAGAAAGCTGAGCCCGTTCAGGAGAAAACACATCCCCGCCGAGAATTCCGCCAGCACAAGGCCCGCCAGCGCCGGGCCGATAAACCGCGCCCCGTTGAACATCGTCGCGCCCATCGCGATCGCGTTGGGCAAGTCTTTGGGTTCAGTCACCATCTCGGTCAGAAAAGCCTGCCGCGCGGGCATATCGAAAGCGAATCCTATGCCCAAGGCCAGGCTTAGGGCCATAAGATGCCAAACTTCCGCCGAACCGGAAAAAGCCAAAGCCGCGAGCGCGAAGGCCTGAAGCGCCGCCAGGGCCTGGGTTATGTAAAGCACGCGCCGCCTGTCCCAACGATCCGTCAGAACGCCGACGAAAGGCGAAAGGAAAAGACAGGGGATTTGCCCAAGAAACAAAGTCGCGCCGAGCAGAAAGGAAGAGCCTGTCAGCTCATAGACAAGCCAGGACACGGCCGTGTGCTGCATCCAGCTGCCGATCAATGAAACGCTCTGCGAAAAGAAAAAAAGCCGGAAATTCCGGTGCGCGAGAGAGCGGATGAAAGGATGGACGGACATGACCCGGACGCGGGAAAAAACTACGCTTTGACATTCTCCCGAACGCGATCAAACAAAGACGTCCATTCGGAAACCGGCTTGGTCCCAAACGGGCCCTCGGGCGACGTCCAATAGACGAGCATTTGAGGAAAGATGTCAACGTCGCCGCCCGGTCTTTTGACGAAAAAGCGATCCGCAGGAAGAAACCGCACGCCTTCCAGCTTGGCCGCCCGCGCTGCATAGGTTTTTTCGTCCACGTTTTCTTGAAGGGCCGTCGCGAGCAGAAGGGGGTCGTCCGTCCCTAGGCGCTTTTTCGCCTCTGTGCGGCGGCCGAGCAGGATCTCCAAAGCCCGTGAAGCGGCGGCGGCCAAGGGGTCGCTGGTCGCGCGAGCGACGTAAATCGCCCGGGCAAGATGGTTGAGTTCCGCCTGACTCATCTCCGGCAGCCAAATGAGCGTCCCCGTGCCGGCAAGGCCCGCGCGATCCAGCTCTTGGCAGGATTCGCAAAACGTGCAGACCGTGATAAAGCCGCCTTCGCCTTCCTCGGCAGAGGCCGCCCAGGGAATGACACGCTGGAATTTTCTGGACGTGAAACCGCAACAGCGACAGGCGAATCCGTCGCGGTGTAAAACTCTTTCGGCTTGTTCCTTGGTAAGCGAACGGCTCAAAAGAGCCGACCCTCCGGCGTCAGGCAAGCGCCTGACGCCGAGAGAGACAGGAAGAAAAGACACGAGGCTTCTTAGAATGTCGGGTTAAACTTCATAAATTCGGCTTCCCGGCCCGAGAGCGAAGTCGATTTCTGAATCACGCTCGTAAGGGGAGGAACCGCCGTGATCACGCCGCCGGTCAAGAGACGCGCGATGCCCTTGCCCATCGGTTCGGAGGTCGGGTTTTCCGCGTGCTTCTTGAGCGAGAGGGCGCCGCTGACGATCATGAACGAACCGCCGACATAGCAGACGGCGCTCAGGATGTACGGCAGAACGGGCAATTGCTTCTGCGCAACGTTCTCGATCAACGCCTTGACGTCTTCCTGGGCGAACGCCATGTCCGGCATCGCGACCGCCACGATGGACGACAGGACGCCCCATTTGAAGATTTCGTTGAACAACTTCGCTTTCATGGTTTCCTCCTGGTTTAAAAAAGTTACGCTTCGCTTTATCAAGGCGCGCCGCCCCGAAATTTCCCGGACCTCACCCCTGACTCCTACCATAGCAAACCGCCTTTTTTCAACGGCTTGCTTATTAAAACCATCGGACGAGGTCCTTAATCCCCATCTTCCGGCTAAGCGCTTAACAAGGGGTTAATTACGCCCCCCCTTTACACTTGAGCAACGCCTGAACGGCGCCGCTTTTTGACATCACCCGGTTTCCGTGCCTCGCCTGCCTCTCGTAACCCTGGCGAGTCTCGCTTCGCTCCTTCATTGGCCTTACGTGACGATCCCAAAACCGAACGTCTTATCGATGGCGCGAATCATGACGTCGATGTTAATGGCCATAGCCCCACCTATGATGTGGGTAAAGCCCTGAGGCACCGTCGCCTGGCCTCCGCCCTCGATCGCTTTTTTCAAAATCAGCCATCCGCGCAGGAAAGAAATGCCGCCGATGATCTGAATAAAGGCCAAGACCGCCTTGACGGCGGCGTCCGCCTTGGTTGTGTCCACGCCCGATCCGACGATTTTCGACCAGCTGATCAAGCTGACGGCGGACATCTTACTGACATCGCCGGAGCCGAAAATGCTCTTCAAAACGTCGGGCAGGACCGTGCCGATGGAAATCAGGATCGCGCCGAAAATCAGGTGAACGACGATGCTCTTCGGATCGGCGGCCTGCGGGTTTGTCCCGGTTTTCGCCCCTTTCAAAAGGCCGCTCACGATAAAGGTCAGCCCGACGGCGATGGCGATCATCGAAAGAAGGACGAAAATAGGCTCATAAACGTTCTTGACGAAATTCGTCATCATCTGATCCAGCCCGACAACGCTGCCAACCGGATCGCCGGGCTTACAGCCGAAGCCGCCCGCGGCGTCTTTCGAAGAAAAGATCGTTTTCTGAAGGATGCGCGTCAACGGCCTGAGTGAGAGCAACAGCGCGCCGCCGGTCAATTGCGCGACAGCGGGAACGATCTGGGGTTGCGAAGGATTCTCGCCGTGCTTTTTAAGCAAAAGGACGCCCCGGACGACAAGGAAGAGACCGATAGTATAAGCCGCGAAGTTGAGGATTTTCGGATAGGCAGCGAGATTGTCTTTGATGTTGCAAATAATCTGGCCGAGGGTCGCCTGCGCCGCCGCTGCTTCGGCGGGCCAGAAAACGACCAGCAGAAAAAGCGCGACGAACGCCCCCGCCTGCCAAAAGATTCCAGGCCGCGATACGCTTGTGTTCTTTCTCGATGCCGCCATCATCGGTTATCCTCGTTTTGATCCGGTTGGTCCGTGGCCTTACGGACTATTCCACAGTCATTTTGAACCAAACAATTAAAAAGCTATTTAATTTCGAGCAAAAAGAAAGGGGCTTTTCCCCTTTCTTTTTTCTTAACCATATTTATTCCGATGCAGCGGCGAGGCCGTTATTTCAGAACCCCCATCGTGCCGACGACTTCCCAGGTCTCGCCCTTTTGGCGAATTTCCTTGATTTGACCGAGGCCGGGCAAGGTTTCCCCCACCGCGACTCGACGCAGAGCCGCCGCATAGTCCCCCTTGGAAACCCAGGCCGCTTCAGGCGTTGCCGCGCGTAAAACCCAGCTTTCTTTTTCGGAAGGCTCGGAAATTTTGACGTTTTCCGTTTTTTTCTTCTTCGGGGCGGGTTTGGCGACCGCTTTCTTTTTCGGGGCGGCTTTCTTTTCCTCCTTAGGCGACGACGCGACGTTTTCGTCCGAGGGTTCCGCTGTTTCCTGAAGAGCGATGGAAGCCTGCGGCTTAGGCGGTTCCGCCGATGCCTTTTTCTCGCCAAGCGTCTTCTCGATCCGCTCCAGCCTCGCAAGCAGAGCGGCCTCTTCTTCGAGCGCTTTGGGCTTTTCGGCGCCTGTTTCTTTTTCCTTGAGGGCTTGGTCCAAAGAGGCCTTCAGTTCGCTTACCTGCTGACGAAGCTCTTTAATCTGCGCCCGAAGGTCGCTGATGCTTTCGGCATTTTCATTCGTGATCGCAACAGGCGCGGCGGCCTTGGTCGCGGAGACTTCCGGCCGAGATTCGACCACCGGAAGCGCTTCGACGGAAGAGACCTGGGGCGCTGCGACGGGAGCCGCCGAAGCGGCAGGCGGCGGCGCGGAAACCGGTCCCTTGGCGGGAGAGGGTTGAGAGGCCTCCTCCTGGCCGGGCGGCGAGATGATCCCGGTACTGACGCCCAGGGAAGTTTTGTCGGCCTCTTCGGTTTGCGCAAGCGGATCGAGGGACTTGGGCAAAGCGGCGGCGCCTTGCGCCTGCTGCTGCTGAGCGGCCCTATACAAAGACGCAATATCCGCCTGCCCGGTCCTGGGCGTTACAGCGGCCTCCTCCGTTTCCTGGCCGGCGACACCGGCTTCCTTTTGAATCTTCTTGACGTCCACAACGGAAGCAAGCGGGACCGGCCGCGCCCCTTCCTGCGTTTCGCCGCCGAATTGCAGATAGGCCATCCCCCCCACAAGAAGGACTCCCACGGCGACAACGCCGAGAAGGACGTACTTTCCCCTTTTCTTGTCGCCGATAATGACTTCTTCCTCGCTCGAAGGAACGCCCTCATCGTCCAGAGCTTCCTCGCCCTGATCCGGCGCATCCTGAAAATCGTCTTCGGGCGGCAACTCTTCCTGCCAGGCCTCGGCCCCCGTTTCTTCCTCGACGGAGAACGAGCTTTCCTGTTCCTGCGCGGTTTGTTCGGATTCGCCTTCCTGCTGCTGCCGGTCTGTCATCGAAAACTCCTCCCAGGGATCGGGATTGTCTGCTGGTATGCGCTTTTCGAACGGTTCTCAAGCCTTTCCGAAAAGGATCTCTCGGTAAGGTAGAGTCGGACCTTTTTCGACGCAAGCGCGTTTTTCTACGGTTAGCGCGTCCTGTAAATCGTCGTGTTTCCTGTGTTGTAAGAAGTGCCGGGCGAAAGAAGCTGGGTCCCGGGGGAAAAGCCCGTCTGGCCGGACGGATAAAGCGAGGTCGGATAGGGGGAATAAGTCGTCGCGCCGTAGGCGCTCGTAACGCTCGGATAGGTCGCGTCCGAGGACACCCCCATGCCGGGAATCGCTTTTTGCTGTTGCAGGTAGCCCTGCTGCGCGAGCAATTCCTGTAGCGAAGGCGTGCCTCCCGCCGTCTGCGTCGCCGACGAGCCTTCCCGGGACGGCTCTTGAACGGATTGCAGGAAAAACAGGCCCATCGGCGTGCCGACGCCTACGCGAACAAGCGTTTTGATCTTGTTGGCCTCGCTCCTGAAGAACTCGGACATAGTTTGACCCACCTGGCCGAGTCCTTCGTAAAGGGCGTCCTTGTAGCCCTTTTCCGCCTGGGAAACGATGACCGTATCGCCCGACACCGTCGTGGTCGAACCGCCGTCCGAAAGCGCGGTGCCGAACGCCTGCATGAAGGCGCCCGCAGCCGGAAGAACCAGGCGCGAGAAGTAACGATGGTCCACTTCCGTCGCCATGCCGCCGAGCGTCGTGTCAGGATCAAGCGCCAGCGCGTTGATGGCATAATCCTTGCCCTTGTAGCTGATGGTGTTGAACGACATGACCAGATAATCGCCCATGACCTGGAATCGGCCTATCGCGCGCCCGCCGGCCAAGGGGCCGGAAAGGATTTGCGCCAAAATCGGCCCCGGAACGTCCGAGTTCGCTTCCGTCAAAAGCTGCGCGTAATTGACGGCGCCCGCAGGAATGAGCGCTTTGACGGGCTTGGTTTCCGTCTTGTTCAGCCCCATCGGCGCCTGTCCGAGCGAAGCCAATTGCGCGCTCTGGCCTATTGCGCCGCCCGCCTTGGCCGCCTCTTCTTCCGCGGGCGTTTTCGCGCCCGCCACCGTCGTCATCTTGCGCGGCTGCCAGCTCTGCATCAGTTCCTGCATCTGTTTTTGCATCGCGCGGGCCAGGGTGTCGTCTTCGGCCACGGCCTTTTGCTTCATCTGCTGTTGAAGGATCTGGACCTGCTGCGAGCTTTGTTTCTGTTCGGCGCGCAATTCCTGCCTCAACCGCTCCGTCTCGGCTCGGAACTCAAGCAAGGGGTCCTTCTTGGTCTTTTCGGTCAGTTCGGAAAGATCGACGTTCGTTCCCACCGGCGTGGGGATGGCGCTGCCGCCCTGGGCCAACGCCTGCTGAACCCGCTGTTCGTTGGCCTGTTTGTTCTGTTCGATGAAGAAGGGCGAGGATTTTCCGCCCGGCGCTTCCTGGAGATCCGGCGTACGGCCCAGCCGCGCCGTCTCCGTCTGCTCGGGACCGGAAAAGGCGCCCAAGGCCCCGGCCATGGCGAAAGCGACGACGCCCATGATGACCAGCAGCTTGAAAAGCGGCTTGCTGCGCCAGGCCTCGATAAGCGATTGCTTGACGCTCTGGGAACGCTGGCCGGACCGTGGCTCCTCGCCCGCGTCGAATTGATCCTGGTCGAACTCGTCCATGTTGTCAGTCATGCTCTTCATCCTGCGCAAGGCGCGCCCTGATCATGGCGCCGTTATCCGATAAGAGAAGCACCGGCGCTTCGCCGACTTCATAGACCGTCATGCCGTCCGCCGAAGACACGCTGGCGTTCCAGGCGGGGGACAGAAGCGAAAGCGGCGTGCGAACGTAAATCTTGTCGCCGAGCTTCCAGGCTTTCGTTCGCGCATCGACGCCGCCGATCTTCATCCGCGTGGCGTCCTTGGGCGGCGCGTTTTCAAGAATAAGGGAAATCGTCTCGTCCCCGGCCACAAGGCCGCTGCCCGGCCTTTGCCGTTGAATAAGGGGCGTTTTCGCTTGGGGCCCCAGTTTGGGGATCCGGGCGTCGAAACGCAGATGGAACGTCTCTTTTCCGGAGGAAAGGCGGAAAATGACCGGCGTCGGCAGATCCTTGAGCATGACCGAAAGGTTGCCGTCGCTGAACCGGGTGAGAGGCACGACCCGCACCACGTGCGAGCCGGCCTGCGTGGGCGTAACTTCGAAATTGCCGCCGACCCCGACGTCCAAAATAGGCCAGGGCCGCCCTGTCTGATCGACGATGGCGATGGTCGTCACGTACCCTGCCGCCAGATTAATCTGCGGCGGATCGACCCCGGGATCCAGGGAAAGCGTCGCGACCTTGACTTCGCCCTTGGGCATTCCGGTATGGGGCGGCAGGGAGGCTTCTTGCGTTTCCTCCAGCTTGCGCATGAAAGCGCGAATCTGATCGGTCGAAAGCGGCAGCAGGCCCTCAGAGGCCCTTTTGTAGGATTTAAGGTTGTGTTCCCGCTCCAGTTTCGCTTCTTCTTCGGCGGCCTTGGCGGCGGCTTCTTCCGCCTGACGTTCCAGCTCCAGCTGATCGGCGGCGAATTTGGAAAGCGGATCAACGGCGTCGAGCGCAATGCCGTCGGCGGCAGGCGCATCCTTCGCCGCTGTCTCTTTTGCGGAAGAATCCTTCGCCGATTCTTCCGGCTTGGAGTCCTCCTGCTTTGCGACCACGGCACGCACGGCGGCGGCGGAAAGCGGCGGCGCGCGATCCTCGGCCCGCGCGGGAGAAACGGCCAACGCGCACGCGCCGGAGAAGATCGCGGCGAGGAACGCTATTGTCGTCAAAATCTGTCGTCTCTCTTTATGCAACAAGACACATCCCCGAATCAGTTTGAGGCGTCCGACTAAACCCTGTTTCTCGCTCAATCTGCGTTAACATAAGGTTTATAGGCCGACCAAAATATGCCCTCCTATTTCATACCCGCCCTTTGGGGTCAAGCGGCTGAAAGGAAAAGGACGCGCCGTTAACCTTGTTTCCTGGGGGTAAGTACGGAAAATAAGGGGAGGATCTTCCATTCCGGGGGCGGATCGACTCTAAAGGAGCTGCCACCCCTTTATCCCTATTCCCATAATGTTTTCCGAGGGAGGCACGCGAACGATCGTCAACTTGACAATGCTTTTTTGTATTGTCGCGACATTGTTGTTCGTCGTGTAGGTCATAACGACCGGCATTTCGACGAGCCACTTATAAAGCCCGTCTATATCCTCGCCTTTGTTCACGATGACGGGCATATTCGAGGGCACGGTCGTCAAAACCAATTGCCGCTGTTTGAATTGGCTGCGCAGCTGCTCTTCCCGAATGGCTTTTGTGAACGCCTGCCAGCCTTCGGACGTAAACGAGGGCCTTTGGCTCAAAATCCGCTGGTCGAAGTCGCCGAAACCAAAGGTTAGAATTTCCGTAATGCTTGTGGCCGACCAGGACAAAATGGCCTGATCCGTCAAATTAGGCGCGGAAAGAGGCACGAGTTCCATTTTTTCGCCCGTCGGCTTCATGGCCTCATAGATATAGATGGGTTTCAGCACCGGGATCAGGATGAACAGGGAAACAATCAGCCCCAAAATGACGAAGGATTGAATCCGGATGCGCCGGATGAGCGCCTGTTCCTGCGCGAGCAGGCCGGCTTCGTCCGCGACGACCCCGTTTTCCGGCTCCGGTTCCGTGTCCTCGAAAAGCGCGGCGACGAGTCTTTGTCCCCGAAAACCCTTTCGCCAGAAGGCGACCGCCGAAACAGCCCCGGCGATGACGGAAGCGACGGAGGGTTTGGCCTTCGGCGAAGCGCCCTTGGTGCCCATGGTGACCTGCCTTCCCTATCTCGGCGCCGCGATCCATTGCTCGATGCTGATCCCGTCGGGGTTTTGCAGCGTCGAGACGCGAACGATCTGGAGCAAAAGCGTCGCCGGTATCGAGGCGGGCGGCGCGTTGCCGTCGAACTTGATCGTCACGGGGAAGTGCAGATACCAGGTGTAAATGCCGTTCTTTTCGGCGGCCAGTTTGACCTCGGGCGCGCCGCCGATCTCCATTTCGACCGTGAGTTTCCTGGCCTCGACGGCTTCGATGATGCGCGCCTCGCGCATGGCGTTGGTGAAGCTTTCCCAGCCCGTCGGCGTGAAATAGGCGGCGGACGCCTGGAGCCTTTGCCGGAAATCGTTATAGCCGAAGCGCATGACTTCCTGAGCCTTACCCGCCGCCCAGGAAATCACGTCTGCGCATTCGGGTCTCTACCTGAAGTTCTAGCACGGAGCAGGGGCGGCCGGCGCGGATTCTGCACCCGCCCGCGCCCGT
>CAZZDK010000034.1:0-10348 GCA_964652235.1 uncultured Rhodospirillaceae bacterium | reverse complement strand
TGGAGCGGGTGAAGGGGCTGGCGCAGTCGCGGTTGCGGGGAGCCGGAGCGCAGCGACGGCGGACCGCAGAGCAGTCGCGCCAAAAAATGGGGGCAAGAACGGTTTTTTGAGCTTTGTTTTGGAGCGGGTGAAGGGAATGATCAAAAACGTTCGTTCCTCACGTTTTTGCCCCTCCGGGCGCCGTCGCAAGCTCCGGCGTCCAAAACGCTCCTGAACGTCGCGTTTTATCGACCCTCTACTCGGGTTCGATCCCCTACTCATCTTTCCATAGAAAAAGCCCCCATATGGGGGCTTTTCTATGGAGCGGGTGAAGGGAATGATCAAAAACGTTCGTTCCTCACGTTTTTGCCCCTCCGGGCGCCGTCGCAAGCTCCGGCGTCCAAAACGCTCCTGAACGTCGCGTTTTATCGACCCTCTACTCGGGTTCGATCCCCTACTCATCTTTCCATAGAAAAAGCCCCCATATGGGGGCTTTTCTATGGAGCGGGTGAAGGGAATCGAACCCTCGTCGTAAGCTTGGGAAGCTTCTGCTCTACCATTGAGCTACACCCGCAACAATCTCGCTTTCCTAACATGACTGAACGCTTTTTAAAAGAGCCTTACCCCAGCCGCGCCTCTCCGTAAAAGGCCACAGAACGGCCCGTTTCAACGGCCCATTTCTGGTTGCCAAAATCGAAGTGCCACCATTCGTCATGATCGACGGAAAAGCCTCCCTCAATCATCGCGTCACGCAATAGCCGCCTGTTATGACGAACGACGGGATCGCGCCCCGGATATTCGAAGTGAAAAATAGACGCCTCAGGCCCAAAGTGATCAAAGACCGTCCCCATGTCCATCTCGCGTCCTGTCTGCACATCAATGAGCGTCAAGTCGATAGCACCACCCGTCGTGTGCGGTGGGATGCGTCCCGGCGTATCGGGAGCCGTTACAAATACACCGACCTCATGTGCGAGCCTTTCCTCCGACCATTCAGGATGCGCGACCTTCATTTCATTCCAGTATTTCCTATAGATGTTCGCCTGAACATCGCGGGGCCGCCACGAATCCCAGATTTTGAATCGGTGTCCTTTAAGAAGCCCTTCTTGCAAGACAACCAGCTTTTCAGCGATGGCCTTACGCGTGTAAAGCTTGTCCGTTTCGGCAAGCCCCTGCGCAAAATAAATCGGGTCCAGCACAAAGGGATAAGCCGACAAATCGACCAGCGGATCGTTGTTTTCTTTGATTGGAATTTGTTCGTAACGCAGGTTGGTCATAAGCGCCTCTCTTACCCCACAAACGGCGGCTTGGCGTCAAAACCGACGGCTTTTTCCAACGCCGCCGCCGCTTTGAACAAGGTCTCTTCGTCGAACGCACGCCCGATCATCTGCAACCCCAAGGGCAGCCCGTCCGCGCCAAGTCCGATGGGCACGGATATTCCCGGCAGGCCCGCGAGATTCAGCGTCACGGAGAAGACGTCGTTAAGGTACATCTGGATCGGATCGTCGTCCTTGCCGCCGATGGCGAACGCGGTCGAAGTTGCCGTCGGCGTCAAAACCACGTCGCACTTTTTGAAGGCTTCGTCGAAGTCGTTGCGGATCAGGCGGCGAACCTTCTGCGCCTTGAGATAATAAGCGTCGTAGTACCCCGCCGACAGAACGTAGGTGCCCATCAAAATGCGCCGCCGCACTTCGACGCCGAAGCCCTGTCCGCGCGTTTTTTCGTACATTTCGATGAGATTGTCGCCCGGCACACGCAGGCCGAAGCGCACGCCGTCATAGCGGGCGAGGTTCGACGACGCCTCGGCGGGCGCGATGATGTAATAGGTCGGCAGGGCGTATTCCGTGTGAGGCAGGGAAATATCGACGATCTCCGCGCCCGCCTCGCGCAGCATCGCCGCGCCCTTGTCCCAAAAGGACGTGATCTCCGTGGGCAAACCCTCAATCCGGTATTCGCGCGGAATGCCAATCTTCAAGCCTTTAATCGACTGGCCGACCGCCTTCGTGAAATCGGGCACGTCCAGCTTAACGGAGGTGGAATCCTTCGGATCGTAACCGGACATTTCGCGCAGCATGAGCGCGGCGTCGGCGACCGAGCGCGTCATCGGCCCGGCCTGATCGAGCGAAGAGGCATAAGCGATAATCCCATAGCGCGAGCAGCGCCCATAGGTCGGCTTGATGCCGACAATGCCCGTCACCGAGGACGGAAAACGGATCGAGCCGCCCGTATCGGTGCCCGTGGCCGCCATGGCGAAACGCCCCGAAACCGCCGCCGCGCTGCCGCCCGACGAGCCGCCGGGCACGAGCTTACGCGCGGCTTTGGAAGGCTCCGGACCCGACCAGGGGCTGACGACGTTGCCGTAAGCGGATGTGACGTTCGCCGAGCCCATCGCGAACTCGTCGAGATTGGCCTTGCCGAGCGTAATGCAGCCCGCTTCCGCGAGTTTCTTTGAGACGGTGGATTCGTAAGGCGACACGAACCCTTCAAGGATTTTGCTCGCCGCCGTCATCTGCACGCCGATGGTGCAGTAAAGATCCTTCATCGCGATGGGGATGCCGTCCATCGCGCCCGCCTGGCCGGAAGCGCGGCGCGCGTCGGAAGCCTTGGCGGCCTGCCGCGCTTGCTCGAAGGTCGTGACGATGAAGGCGTTCGTCTCCTTCTGCCCGCGTTCGGCGGCGGCGATGTGCGCCTCGGTCAATTCGGCGGCGGAGAATTCTTTTTTCTCAAGTTTCGCCAACGCTTCGGTGACGGTTAGATCGGTCAATTTGGACATGGCGTTACTCGACAACTTTCGGAACGGTGAAAAAATCGGCCGTGCGTTCGGGCGCGTTCGCCAGAATTTTTTCCGGACAGTTGCCGTCCGTCACGACATCCTGCTCACGCCAATCCAAAGAGCCGTCGTTGACGTTCGCCAAAGGCTCCACGCCCGACACGTCCAGCTTGTCGAGCTGCCCGACCCAATTCAGGATCTTATTCATGTCGTCCAGGGCGCCCTGCTCCTGTTCGGGGGGTATCTTAAGCCGCGCCAAACGGGCGATTTTTCGGACAGTTTCAATATCGATAGCCATGGTTTGCGCGCCAAGATTAGGGGGTGGCAAAAAACTCGGCGCAAGGTATCATCCGCCATGCCCATCTGCAACCTTTCCGACCTGCCCGGTTTTCTGAGGCCCGGCCAATGCCTTCTGGGCCTCGATCCGGGCCGCAAGGTCATCGGCGTGGCCATCGGCAACCCGGATTGCACGCTCGCCTCGCCTCTGGTGGGGTTGCCCCGGACCAGGCTGACTGCCGATCTGGCCGCTCTGGCCCAAATCTCCAGGGAACGGAACGTCGGCGGGATCGTGATCGGCCTGCCCAGAAATATGGACGGCAGCGAAGGCGCCTCGGCCCAGGCCGCCCGGTCCTTTGCCTCGAACCTTTTGAGGCGCGGCGAGCCTCCCCTGCCGGAAATGCCCGTTGCCTTCTGGGATGAAAGATTGTCCACCGCCGCCGTGACGCGTTTCATGCTCGAAGACGATATGACGCGCAAAAGGCGCGACGAAACGGTGGACAAAGCGGCGGCGGCCTATATCCTGCAAGGCGCTCTTGATTTGCTGACGCAAAATAAGAAAACCCTATGACTCAAGGCCCCATTCATCTTCTTTACGCCACGCATGACGGCCAGACCCGCAGAATCGCCGAGAAAATGGCCTGCGTCTGGAAGCAAAGGGGTACGCCCTTTTTCCTGCACGATCTTTCCGAAAAAGCGCCCGATCCGGCGCTTTGGCCCCTCGAAGCGATCCCGGTCGTTCTCTCCCCCATCCGCTACGGCTTTCATCTGCCCGAAGTGGATTCCTTTCTTCGGAAAAACAAAAAAATTCTTGAAAAACAACGGCTTGTTCTTGTTTCCGTCAATCTGACAGCCCGCAAGCCAAACAAAAACGAGCCGCACAATAATCCCTATTTCAAGAAATGGGTCCGACAACATGGGCTGCCCCCGGCCCTCGGCGCCGTTCTGGCCGGTCGGCTTGAATACCGGCTTTACCCCGCCTGGGAGAAATGGATCATCCGCTTCATCATGTTTTTGACCAACGGGCCGACGCATTTTAATGCCGTCGTTGATTACACGCCGTGGGATAAAGTGGACGCCCTGGCGGCGCAGATTGCATCCCTGGCTGGAAAAGAAAGGCGAGCGGCATGATTTCCGAAAAAACAGCCGTCGTTTTTGGCGGCACCGGCTTTCTAGGCCGCGCGGTCGTTCGAGCTTTGGCAAAAAAAGGCTTTCGGGTTCGTGTCCCAACGCGCGATATTGAAAAGATTAGAGAAATCAATATATTGGGCGAGGTCGGCCAGATAGAAACCCTGCCGGTTTCCGTCCGGTCTGACGCCGCCGTCGCCGCCGCCCTCGAAGAGGCGGATACCGTCATCAACCTTATCGGTATTCTGGCGGAAAAAGGCCGGGATACTTTTCAGTCTGTCCACGTCGAAACGGCGGCGCGCCTTTCGCGTCTGGCTCGCGCGGCGGGGGTTAAGAACTTCGTCCACGTCTCGGCGCTCGGCGCGGATAAAAAAGCTTCCTCCCGTTATGCGCGGTCCAAGGCGCTTGGCGAGGAAGCCGTCCGCGCCTTTTTCCCGAAGGCCGTTATTTTGCGCCCCAGCATCCTGTTCGGCCCCAGAGATTGTTTTCTGAACCGCTTCGCCCGCATGGCGCGCTTTTCGCCCGTTTTGCCGCTCATCGGCGGCGGCAAGACGCGCTTTCAGCCGGTTTATGTGGGAGATGCGGCAGAGGCTGTCCTCGCTTGCCTCAAAAAACCAGAGGCTCAGGGCCGTGTTTTTGCCTTAGGGGGGCCGAAAATTTATACCTTTAAGGAACTCTTAGTCCTCTTGCTTGAAATCATGGGCCTGAAGCGCCGTTTTCTGACGCTTCCATGGGGTTTAGCCAAGCTTCTGGCCTTTTTCCTCGCGTTTCTGCCCGATCCGCCCCTGACGCGCGATCAAGTCGAGCTTCTTAAAACCGATAACGTCGTCCCGCCTCACGGCGCGGCGAAGAATTTCACGGCCCTGGACCTTGAGCCGAGGGCTTTGGAACAAATCCTCCCCGGTTATCTTGAAAAATTCGACGAACAAACTTGATGTTTTTCGTTTTAATAAGCCGTTAAGCGCGATTTTTAGGCTAAGCTGCCTAAAAAGGCAAAATATCTTTCCAAAAAAGGTAGGTTAACCTTTTATAAACCATTGTTTTCGCTTATTAGTTTCATTATCAGCCTGTATAATCACTTTCATACTTTATCATTTTCAGGGGGAGTCATATGACAACCATCGAAGAGCAATTGGCTGAATTTGAGAAGCTTCTGAACGTTAAGCAGAAAGAGCTTTTGAAAAAGCAAAATGACATCCTTACCTTTGTTGACACAAAACACAGGGCAAGAGCCACCAAGAAATATCAAAAGGAGGTCCGCGCCCTTGCAAAAGAGATCAACGATTTTGTTATCCTGCTTATTGAAACAAAAGAAAAAGCGGATGGACAAAAAGATCAAGCGGAAAGACTTTGCGGAACAGGCATGGGCCTAAACAACCTTGCAAAGGACCTTGGCCAAGCGCTGGCAAATGATTTGGCTGAAAGGCAACATGATGAAACGGTTGATGTCGTCAAGGTTGCGGGCGTTGTAGGCGGATTGGCCGCCGCCGCTGTCACAGTATCAAGATACACCTTTGATCCACATTCCTCCCATGCCGTCGCCGAAGCTTCGGTTGGAGCTACAATCGGCCTCACAACGGCTATCTGGAAACCGATTTGTAAAGGGCTTGTTTGGGCAGGCAAGCAGATTTGCGCCGGACCAAGAAAGGTTATAACCAGCAGCAGAGCGGCGCTTAATGCGCTCAAGCACGCAGGAAAAGAAATCTGCCTGGTTCCAAAGAATATAAAAAACAGCTTTGTCGTTTATTATATGAAGGAGACCGCCAAAGAAACAGCGCGGCGTCTCTCGAAACCGCCAGGAAATCAAAAAGCATTTGCGCCGAGCGCCGTCAATGATGACTGGGCGGAAACCGAAAGAGGGGACGCCCCAAAAGGGGAAAGCAGACCCACCGCGCTCAACCTTTAATCTCGGATTTTGGCAATTTTTGAGTTGGGATGCCTTCGAACGGCGGCCTTTCCGGCTCACAACAATTTTTGCGATACCATTTTTCGATCCGATGGCCACAATAGCCGACAGCAACGCCCGCCAGCGCAACCGTTGGATAAACAACAAGCGCCCCCGTGGGGGTTTCCGCATACTGCATAATTTCTCTGGCCACAGCCGCAAAATCCATAACAATCCTCTCATATTACGGCCATATTCTGTGCTTTTCCCCTGAAAAGCTCAATAGCGTTAGCAGAAGATTAATGCTTTCATCCTTGAAACTTTTTAGCGCCTTGCATTAACCATCTTGAATTGCTTTACCTTTTCGTAACCAAAAGCCAAGGCCTTCTTAATTTCTTTAGGTTAAAACGGACTCTATGTATCTCGGCATCGATCTCGGCACTTCCAACTCTTCCATCGCGGGCGTCCATGAGGGCGCCTTGCAGGTCTTCCGTCCGGCTGACGGCGGCGAGGTCTTGCCGTCCGTCATCTATATCGACAAGCGCGGCCACCGCCTGTATGGCCGCCGCGCTTATGACCAAACGCTTCTCTCGCCGGAAAACGTGGCTTCGGGCTTCAAGCGCCTGATGGGCACGGCGACGCCGATCGAGATTAAGGGCGCGGACGTGACGCTCTCGCCGGAGGAATGCAGCGCCGAGATTATCCGCCAGCTTTTGGGCCAGGCGATCACGGAAACCGGCACCGATGTCTTTGACGGCGCGGTCATCGCCATCCCCGCCGCTTTCAACCAAATGCAGACCGAAGCGACGCTTCGCGCGGCCAAGCTGGCCGGGCTTGAAAAAGTCGATCTGATTCAAGAACCCGTCGCCGCCGCGCTCGCCGCCATGGCGGACGCCAAGCGTTCCGGCAAATTCCTGATCTACGATTTCGGCGGCGGCACGTTCGACGTCGCGCTGCTTGAAGCCACCGACGGCCAGGTCCGCCTTCTCGCGCAGCAGGGCGTGAATATGCTGGGGGGCCGCGATTTCGACCGCATGATCGTCCACGAAGTCGCGCGGCCCTGGCTTTTGGCCAATTTCGACCTGCCGCCCGGCTTTTTGCGCGACCCGGCCTACAAACGGCTGGCGAAGCTCGCGCAACTGGCGGCGGAAAAAGCGAAAATCGACCTGTCCACGCTTGAGGAAGCGGCCATCTTCGTCTCGGACGACGAAATGCGCCTGATGGACCAGAGCGAAACGGAAATTTTCCTCGACGCGCCCATCACGCGCGCGCAGTTCGAGGAATTGATCCGCCAATCGGTCCAGCACACCATCGACCTGATCCGCGCGCTTTTGGAGGAAAACAACGTCGCCGCCGCCGACATCGACCGGATCGTTTTCATCGGCGGCTCCACGCGCACGCCGCTCATCCGGCAGATGGTGACGGAAGCGCTCGGAATCGCGGCCGATTTGAAGACCGACCCCATGACCGCCGTGGCGGAAGGCGCCGCCTATTTCTGCGAGGGGCGTCAATGGAAAGAGGCCGCGCCGCAGGAAGCGGCGGGGGCCAGTTCGCCCAAGGAAAGCGAAGGCCACGCCGCGATGGAAAAGGAGCCTTCCCTTTCCTTCGACTATCCTTCCCGCACGCCGGACGACAAGGCCGAGATCAAGGTCCGCCTGTCGGGCGAGGGGGGGACAAGAAAACTTCGCCTGACCTGCGGCGACTGGACGTCCGAAGACCTTCCTTTGCGCGACGGCCTGGCTGTCACGGCGCCTTTGGCAAGCGTCGGCACGCACGCCTTTAAGGCCCTTCTTATAAGCGAAGCGGGCGAGGCGCAGGAAGACCGGACGGAAAGTTTTTCCATCATCCGAACCGTCGCCGCGCCCCAATCTATCCCGGCCTCGCACACCATCGCCGTCAAGGCGAGAAAATCCCTGGAATCCGGGGAAAACAGTTTCGTTACGCTCGTCAGCAAAGGGGACGAGCTTCCCGCCTCTGGCCATATTCAGCTTAAAAGCGCCGCCACGCTCAAGGCGGGAAGCCCGGGCTTCATCGGTTTCGAGCTGTTTCAGGTCGAGTATCCTGATCGCGTCGATCTCAATTTGTGCATCGGCCTGTTCAAAATCGAAGGCGCGGACCTGCCGCAAGGCCACGTCATCCGCACGGGCGAGCCGTTGGTTTTTCATTGGAGCCTAAGCCAGGGAGGCGTCCTGCAGGCTTCGGTCGAGCTTCCCGCCAGCGAACTTGATCTCAAAGCCCCGCGATTTTACGCTCCGCAGGCCGGACAGATTTCCTACGAAGGCGAACGGGGCCGCCGCTTCGTCATGGCCGTTTTGGACCGCGCCGAAGAGGAATGGGGAGAGCTGGCCGCCGCCGCAGGCCCCGAAGGAGGGCCGGAGATAGGCCTTCTCAAGACGCGGCTGGACGAACAGAGGGAGATTTTCGCCGACGCGCCGGGCGACGCCGACACGGCGCGGCTCGTTTCCGAAGAGGCCCGATTCATCCGTCAAGACGCCGTTCGCCTGGGCCGAAAATACGCGCCGGCCCTGATCCAGCGCCGCCTGGGCAAACTGGCCGCGCTTTTCAACCGCGTCGCGCGCGGCAAAGCCGAGGAAGCCGAGGCCAAGGCGTTCGACGATTTGTCCGAGAAAATCCAGAAAATCATCGACAGCGGCGACGCCGCCGCCTTGCCCGCCGCCGATCTATGCCTGACGGAAATGCGCCGTCTGTTCTTCGCCGCCGCCTGGCGTACCCCCGCCTACGTCCGGGCCTGGTTCGCCCGCCTGTGCGAGGAGCCTTGGCTTTTCGCCGATCCGGCCGAGTTCGAGGACCTGAAAAAGGAGGGCGAAAAGCTGCTTGAATCCGGCGCGCCGGAGGCCTTGCAGGCGCACGTCCTCAAGATGATGGAATCCCGGATCTCGCTGGGCGCCAGCGACGCCGTGGGCGAGCTGGCGGGCGTCGTAAAAAGCTAAAAAACGTTTGTAACCTTTCGGTAACCCGATTATGAGACTCTCTTTCCCTCGCGGAAAACAGCGTTATGGAGCGGAAGATGAAAGACCTGTCCTTTACAGCCTTGCAGCCTGACGAAGCGCGGACGTTCCTGACGACGATCGCGCAGGACCTTCTGCCCATTAAAGTCCCCATGGACAAGACGCTGGTCCAGGTCGCGGAGCTGCCTTTCTACGAGGATTATAAGTTCTATGCGCTCACGGACATGAGCCTGCCGCCGCCGAACGTGCGCTACCTTCTCTACAAGCCCGGCGACCTGAACATCATGAACTGGACGAACGAGCCGATTTACGCGGTGAACGAAAAGGCGCCGATCAAGCTCGACCGCAAGACGCTGGTGCCCTATGCCAAATTCTTCTTCCATTACGTGCGCGGGCAACTGGGCCGCTTCATCATCGTGGAAAAACCGGAGGACGTGGCCTGGCTTGAAGGCGCGAACGAAAAGGAAAGGGCCGACGTCGCCGCGCAGCTTATGGAGGTGAAGTATAAGGGCATAGGCCGCGACAACCTTTTCACCCTTACCGCCACGGTCGTCTTCAAGAACGCCCTCTTCCGCACCGACATCAAGGTCGCGCCTTATGAAATGGACGCCTTCGATCCGGAGCTTGGGGCGCCGGAACATTTTACGATCGGGCAGATGAAGCTTACGAACGAAGAGCTGCTGCTTGAAGAGCTGAACGTTCCGATCGATCCCCCGCCGGGCGAGTTCGGGTAGAGAGCCTTTCTTTCGTCATTGCGAGTCCTGCCCCCGCGAAGCGGGAGCAGGACGAAGCAATCCAGGGTCAAACAGAACGCGCCTTGGTCTCATGCGACTCTGGATTGCCGCGTCGTCGCGCCGTTCCGCCGCGCCTCCTCGCAATGACAAGAACAAAAACCGTCAATCGGCCTCAAACAGCCCCGCGAGTTGCGCCGTCATCGTGCCGCCCAGTTCCTGCGCGTCCGAGATCGTGACCGCCCGCTTGTAATGCCGCGTCACGTCGTGGCCGATCCCGATGGCCGCAAGCTCAACGGGCGAGCGCTTCTCGATCCAGTCGATGACGCTGCGTAAATGCGCCTCCAGATAATCGCCCGGATTGGCCGAAAGCGTGGAATCGTCCACGGGCGCGCCGTCGGAAATGACCATCAGAATGCGTCGCGCTTCACGGCGCGCCATCAGGGGATTTTTCAATACAGCAGATTGATCGGATTGGCTATTCGTCATGTCTGACCTCAACGGGAATTACTACGGAGATATTGATTTTTATGATTGATTGAATTGATTGTGAAACCTGGCCATAGGTTTAGACCAGATTGAAGGCATGAGTCAAAACTAAATCAATATAACA
>CAZZDK010000033.1:5002-10912 GCA_964652235.1 uncultured Rhodospirillaceae bacterium | reverse complement strand
CCTGCCGATCATCGAGACGCAGGAAGGCGAAGTGAGCGCCTACATCCCGACGAACGTGATTTCGATCACGGACGGGCAGATTTTCCTTGAAACCGCGCTGTTCTATAAGGGCGTGCGTCCGGCCATCAATGTCGGCCTTTCGGTCAGCCGCGTCGGTTCAGCCGCGCAGGTCAAGGCGATGAAGCAAGTCGCGGGCTCGATCAAGTTGGACCTCGCCCAGTACCGCGAAATGGAAGCTTTCTCGCAGTTCGCCTCGGACCTCGACGCGACGACGAAAAAGCTGCTCAGCCGCGGCCAGCGCCTCACCGAGCTTCTGAAGCAAAAGCAGTATCAGCCTTTGCCGGTTGAAGAGCAGGTTTGTGCCATCTATTGCGGCGTGAAGGGTTATCTCGACGGCATCAAGGTTGAAGACGTCTCCCGCTTCGAGCAGAGCTTCCTGATCGCGCTGCGCTCGCATGGGGCTGATATTCTCAAAGCCATCCGCGAGGATAAGCAGATCAAGCCGGACGTTGAGGAAAAGCTCAAAAAATTCATCGAGAACACGATTCGCGATTTCGTGTAGAACGGACTTTCGGTCAAAGAAAGCCCCCGGCCCGCAAGAGCCGGGGGTTTTGTTTTGGGGAGAAAAATCAGGCCTCGGGTTTGAGGCCGGGGAGAGGCTTTAAGTGTCCTCTGCGTCGGTCATTTATAAGCGTTTCCACGCTGTTCCGTCTTTCAGAATCAAGGATAAGGCTTCCGGTCCCCAACGCCTCTAAGACAGCCTTAGGGCAGCGCGCTGCGATGACTTTAAGCGTGGCGAGGAAGGCTTCCCGAAGGCCCCGGTTCGGGCTGTCTTTGAGACGGCTTGCCGCTTCGATGGCGACGGACGCATAATCGGGTCTGGCGGTCAGAAAGGCGTTGAGCAAGGCACGCTCTATCTCGGCGGCGTTTTGATCCGAGTAAAGAAGAGAGGCAACGGTTGTATCGACGATCATCTGCGTGGAAATTTTATCCGGGTTTTGCAAAAGATCCGCGATAACGGCGGCTCTTTCTTTCTGGGCCGCTTCGCGCGCGGCCCAGGAATTCGTTCGGTCGGGGGGCGGGGAGGTATGATTCAAAGAAGCTCTCCTGAAAAAGGACTGAATATCATTCGATGAGGCAGGGTAGCAAAGACCTATGAAAATAAAAAGAACAAACCGATTCAATTCGTTGAAGTTCGTTAAGAAAAAGCTTGCCCCGCTTATTGCAACGGAGCAAAACAACCCTATATAGGATTCAGGCTTCCCGGTCCCGCCGAACAGGGCGTTGGACTAACATCTTGAGAAAAAAGGAAAAACAAATGGCTAAAGTCATCGGCATCGACCTCGGCACCACCAATTCGTGTGTGGCCGTCATGGAAGGCTCTACGGCCAAGGTCATCCCGAACGCGGAAGGCGCGAACACCACGCCCTCTATCGTGGCGTTTTCGGGCAGCGGCGAACGCTTAGTCGGCCAAAGCGCCAAGCGCCAGGCCGTGACGAATCCGGAAAACACGCTTTTTGCCATCAAGCGACTCATCGGGCGCAATTTCAACGATCCGATGGTGCAAAAGGACATCAACCTCGTCCCCTACAAAATCGTTCGCAACAGCAACGGCGATGCCTGGGTCGAGGCGGGCGGTAAGAATTACAGCCCCAGCGAAATCTCGGCCTTTATCCTCATGAAGATGAAGGAAACGGCGGAGGCCTATCTCGGCGAAAAGGTGACGCAGGCCGTCATCACCGTTCCGGCCTATTTCAACGACAGTCAGCGCCAGGCCACCAAGGACGCGGGCAAAATCGCGGGTCTTGAGGTTCTGCGCATCATCAACGAGCCGACAGCCGCCGCGCTCGCCTACGGGCTTGAGAAAAAGAAGACGGGCACGGTCGCTATCTACGATCTCGGCGGCGGCACGTTCGACGTGTCCATCCTCGAAATCGGCGACGGCGTGTTCGAAGTCAAGTCCACCAACGGCGACACGTTCCTGGGCGGCGAGGATTTCGACGCCCGCATCATAGATTTCCTGTGCGACGAGTTCAAACGCGAGCAGGGCATCGACCTGCGCGGCGACAGACTCGCTCTGCAGCGCCTGAAGGAAGCTGCTGAAAAGGCCAAGATTGAGCTGTCCTCTTCGGTCCAGACGGAAGTCAATCTGCCCTTCATCACCGCTGACCAGACGGGGCCGAAGCATCTTTCCGTCAAACTGACCCGTGCTAAGCTGGAATCCTTGGTCGAGGACCTTGTTCAAAAGACCATCGAGCCGTGCAAAAAGGCTCTTTCCGATGCGGGGCTGAAGGCTTCGGACATCAACGAAGTGATCCTTGTGGGCGGCATGACCCGTATGCCCAAGATTATCGAAACGGTCAAAACGCTCTTCGGGCGCGATCCGCATCGCGGCGTGAATCCCGATGAGGTCGTGGCCGTCGGTGCGGCCATTCAGGGCGGCGTCTTGAAGGGCGACGTGAAGGACATCCTGCTTCTTGATGTGACGCCTCTTTCGCTCGGCATCGAAACGCTGGGCGGCGTGTTTACGCGCCTGATCGACCGCAACACGACGATACCGACGAAGAAAAGCAATATCTTCTCGACCGCCGAAGATAACCAGAACGCCGTTACGATCCGCGTGTTCCAAGGCGAACGCCAGATGGCCGCCGACAATAAGTTGCTCGGCCAGTTCGATCTGGTCGGCATCCCGCCCGCGCCGCGCGGTGTGCCGCAGATTGAGGTGACGTTCGACATCGACGCTAACGGCATCGTTCACGTTACGGCCAAGGACAAGGCCACGAACAAGGAGCAGCAAATCCGCATCCAGGCCTCCGGCGGGTTGTCCGATGCCGATATTCAGCGAATGATCAGGGAAGCCGAAGCCAACGCTGCCGAAGACCAGAAGCGTCGCGAGGCCGTGGATGCGCGCAATCATGCGGATTCGCTCATTCACAACACCGAAAAAACGCTGGCGGAACTGGGCGACAGGGCGGCGCCTGCCGACAAGAGCGCGACCGAGGCCGCCATCGCCGACCTCAAGGCCGTTCTCGACAGCGGCGACGCGGCGACGATTAAGGCCAAAACCGATGCGCTGACGCAGGTCTCCATGAGAATCGGCGAGGCGCTTTACAGGGCGCAGCAGTCCGGCTCGACGGGGGGCTCGTCTTCGTCCGGCGCTTCCAGCGAACCGCCCAAAGAAGAGGGGGTCGTGGATGCCGAGTTCAGCGAGGTCAAGGAAGACAAGTAAAGGCGGAAGGAAGATAGAGGAAAAAGACGGCACGGCTTGACCGTGCCGTCCTTGTTTCAGGAAGGTAATCAATCCCCATGTCCAAGGCCGATTATTACGGGATTCTCGGCGTCGCGCGCGACGCCTCGGCGGAAGAGCTGAAAAAGGCCTACCGCAAGCTCGCCATGCAATACCATCCCGACAAGAATCACGGTAACAAAGAAGCCGAGCACAAGTTTAAGGAAATTAATGAAGCCTACGACGTTCTGCGCGATGAAGAAAAACGCGCAGCTTATGATCGTTACGGCCATGCGGCGTTCGAGCAGGGCGGTTTCGGCGGCGGGGGCGGCGGTTTCGGCGGCTTCGATTTTGCGGGCGGGTTCGGCGATATTTTCGAGGAAATGTTCGGCGAGATTCTCGGCGGCGGACGTCGCGGCGGGGGCCCTCATTCCGGCGGGCAGCGCGGCGCCGATCTACGCTACGATCTCGACATCACGCTTGAGGAAGCTTTTGCCGGAACGGAAAAAACGATCAAGATTTCGACGCTGATTCTCTGTCAGGAATGCAGTGGCAAAGGAACGGCGCCCGGCACTTCGCCCGTGACCTGCGCCACGTGCGGCGGCCAGGGGCGCGTGCGCGTGCAGCAGGGCTTTTTCACGATCGAACGGACCTGCCCCGCCTGCCAGGGGACCGGGCAGGTTATCAAGGACCCGTGTAAAGCCTGTCGGGGCGCCGGGCGCGTACGGAAAGAAAGGGCGCTTATCGTCAACATTCCGGCGGGGGTGGAAAATGGCACGCGCATTCGTCTCTCCGGGGAAGGCGAGGCGGGACAGCGCGGCGGCCATCCGGGCGATCTTTACGTCATTCTTTCCATCGATGGCCATCCTCTGTTCAAGCGCGAGGGCGCCAATCTTTACTGCCGCGTTCCTATTCCGGTTACGACGGCTGCTTTAGGCGGGAAGATCAGCGTGCCGGTCATCGGCGGCGAGCGGACGGAAATCGACATCAAACCCGGCACGCAAAGCGGGCATCAACATCGTGTGCGCGGCAAGGGCATGAGCGTCCTGCGCAGCTCTTCGCGCGGCGATCTTTACGTCGAGATTTTCGTCGAGACGCCCGCGCATCTGACCAAGCGGCAGAGGGAGATTCTGGAGGAATTCGCGCTTGAATCCGAGAAAAGCAAGACCCATCCGGAAAGCGAAAGTTTTTGGGACAGGGTGAGGGAATTATTCGGCGGCTGAACGGCGGTCCGTTCGCAAAAGACGACGTTTGATCTCAAGGCCGCTTGAAAAACCGCCAAGGCCGCTTGAGGCGACAACGCGATGGCAGGGGACGAGCAAGGGAACGGGATTGGCGCCAAGCGCGCGGCCTACGGCCCGAGCGGCCTTGGGTTTGCCGAGGCGCCGTGCCAGTTCGCCATAGGAAAGGGTTGTTCCGGGCGGTATGTTGAGAAGCGCGCGCCAGACTTTATGTTGGAAGGCCGTGCCGACAAGAAAGATATCGCTCGGCATTTTTTTGAAGCTTTTTTCACGGAATTCCGCGCGTGGCCATTCCTCTTTCCACCTTTTCAGGAGGCGGCGCGGCGACTGCCCTTGGAGGAAGGCAAGGCGGCAAACCGCGCCTCTCTCCGTCACGCCGATTAAAACAGGAGCGGCTTTTTCCGGGCAGGGGCCATAGAAGACGACGGCCGGGGGTTGAGAGGCAAAACGGATCATGGCATCATTTCTTCGAAAGAAAGGCGCATTTTACATGAAACCTGCCGATGTCGAAACCTTCTTTGCGCGGCTTGCCGCGCAAAGGCCGGAACCGAAAAGCGAACTGCATTACGTTAATGCCTATACGCTTCTCGTCGCTGTAGTGCTTTCCGCGCAGATGACGGATAGTGGTGTTAACAAGGCGACGGCTTCTTTGTTCAAAAAGATCAAAACGCCTGCCGCTATGCTGGCTTTTGGCGAGACCGCTCTTTTAGAAGCCATTAAAAGTGTGAATCTTTATAAAACCAAGGCCAGGAATCTTATCGCTCTATCGAAAAAGCTCGTGGAAGAGTTCGGTGGCAAAGTGCCTCCGGATCGCGCAGCGCTGGAAACGCTGCCGGGGGTGGGGAGAAAGACGGCGAACGTCGTTTTGAACGTCGCTTTCGGCCAGCCGACGATGGCCGTGGACACGCACGTTTTTCGCGTGGCGAACCGCACGGGCCTTGCGCCCGGCAAGACGCCTCTAGAGGTTGAGAAAAGGCTTTTGAAGGCCGTTCCGCCCAAGTGGGCGCGCCATGCGCACCATTGGCTTATTTTGCACGGGCGTTATGTTTGCAAGGCCAAAAAGCCCGCCTGTCCGATCTGTGCCGTCCGCGATCTGTGCGCTTTTAGGCGAAAGACGAAAATATGAAGGTTTATTGAGTTTTCCTTTGAGAAGAAAAGCCTAAAAAAACAAGTAAAAACCGCCTTTTTAAGCAAAAAAAGAGTTTTCTTTGACGCCTAAAGCCGTTAAACAATCAGGCGTTGAATGCCGATTCTGGCCATAAACTTGGGTCGGTAAGAAATGTAGAGAGCGGAAGGGTAGCCGAGTGCCCGTCCGGCGGAGGCCGGACAAAAAACAGCCTCAACCACGAGGCTGGATCGGCGGAAAAGTTGCAAGGAGCGGAAGGGTGGCCGAGTGCCCGTCCGGCGGAGGCCGGACAAAAAACAGCCTCAACCACGAGGCTG
>CAZZDK010000033.1:842-4902 GCA_964652235.1 uncultured Rhodospirillaceae bacterium | reverse complement strand
GATCGGCGGAAAAGTTGCAAGGAGCGGAAGGGTGGCCGAGTGGTTGAAGGCGCTCGCCTGGAAAGCGGGTGTAGGGTGTTGAGCCCTACCGTGAGTTCGAATCTCATCCCTTCCGCCATTACTTGTTACAAATCTGGATTCTCTGTTTTGTAAGCGCGGCACAAAAACGCTAGGAAATGCGGCGTTCTTGCATTTTGCAACTGGACTCCGCGCGCCCCTAATTCACCTAAAAATCCTCTTTTTCCCCTCTCTCTCGGCCATTTCTCTCTGTGGTAACTGGACTTTTTCTCAGAAGTCCAGTTCCTAATTCGTCAATAGGTTGGCGGATTTTTTGTTTTCTCTTAAATGACTAGCGAATGATACACCTTCAAGAAAACACCTCTTGTAACTGACGTAAAAAGTTCGGTCTCCGCAGTCTATCATTATGTGACACATATGAGACACGGAAGGTTTCTGATTCGGAATGAGCTCATAAGTTTATTGTCATACAAAAATAACTAGCTTATGATTCTGTCAGTAACAATAAGGAGTTCTTTATGCCCCGCCCTCGCGCTCTGTCCCCCCGTTCTGAAGTTGTAAATGTTAGACTGACTGCGCAACAACGCGACGAAATGGAAGCCTTTGCCGCTAAAACTGGACAGAAAACCGTTTCTGAATACCTTAGATTTTTACATCAGAAATTTTCTGATGCAGAAAGCGAACCGGTGAACGAGCTAGACTATTTCAAAGAATACCCCAAACGACTCGTGGCACCATTTCACAAAACAAAAAATGGGGAGATAAAATGGGGTGATAGTCGCGCGTGGCTTTTCAATATTGCCAAGCCCTCTTCTGTGGACTTGATTATGACCAGCCCCCCGTTTGGGCTTGTTAGAAAAAAAGATTATGGAAATGAGGATGCTGATAGGTATTGTGACTGGTTTAGGCCCTTCGCTGAAGGGTTCAAACGTGTTTTGAAAGATGAAGGAAGCTTAGTCATAGACATCGGCGGGGCGTGGATCCCTGGCTCCCCCACGCGCAGTCTTTATCACTTTAAATTGTTGGTTATGCTGGTCGAGGAATATGGCTTTCACCTTTGCCAAGAACATTATTGGTGGAATCCGTCAAAGCTGCCAACTCCAGCAGAATGGGTGAATGTTCGAAGAGTTCGAGTGAAGGATGCTGTGAACTGCATCTGGTGGCTATCTAAAACACCGCATCCAAAAGCTAATAACAGACGAGTGCTCCAGCCATATAGCAAAGCCATGCTTGGGCTTCTTGAAAACGGATACTCGGCAAAAAAGCGCCCTTCTGGGCATGACATTTCTAACAAATTCCAGCGAAATAACGGCGGTGCTGTGCCCCCAAACCTTCTGGCAATAGCGAATACCGAATCAAATGGCCGTTACCAGGATTATTGCCGAGCACACAATCTCCCCATTCATCCTGCAAGGTTTCCGGCTCAACTTCCTGAATATTTTATCCGCATGCTTACCAATCCAGGCGATATGGTCGTTGATCCCTTTGGAGGCTCTTGCGTCACTGGGGCGGTTGCAGAAATGTTGCAGCGTCGGTGGTTGTGTTGTGAGTTGTCTGAAGAATATCTTCAGGGCGCTCGCGCAAGATTCACACCGGAAAGACACCCCATACTAAAAGATAAAACAATCTACGAAATTGCCTCTCCTTGCTCCCTAGCTCTTGAAGATGACGGGATACCTCTCTTCGCGGATGGCGGCAAGGTTCGTCCCCCATTAGACTTTGGCCAGCCAGACGAGGAAGAGTTCTTGCCAAAAGCATTATGTGCCTGATGAGGCCATTTGCAAACTTATGACCGTCCTTTCAGAAAAGTTTCTTATGGCCTTTCCCTCTCCTTGCGTAAGAGGAAGATTCCTGTCTCGGCCTCAACGGTTTCTTGCTGAAATAGCTCTGCAGAAGGAAGGAAAAATTTTTGCCTATTGCGCGAACCCAGGGTCTTTCAAGGGGTGTCTCATGCCTCATAGCGGGGCTCTGCTTTGGGATAGCAGCGACTCAAAAAGAAAGCGTCGTTATACCCTGAGAGCGGTGAGGTTGGGACGCATATGGGTCGGGGTAGATACTCATTTGGCAAACCGTATTGTTGAAAGAGCTCTGCAGGAACGTCTTCTCCCTTTCCTTGGAGAGCACTTCTCGCTAGAAAAAGAAAGGCCCTTAGGAAAGGGGCACAGAGTAGATTTTCTCCTGAAGGACACGAGTGGTATTTGTTATATAGAAGTAAAAAGTGCGACTGTAGTTGAAGCTGGGGTCGCTCGTTTTCCTGACTCTGTAACACCGCGAGGGATAGCACACATCAAAAGCCTGGCCAGGCAAGTCAGAAAAGGACACAGAGCTATCCTTCTGTTTTTAGTTCAAAGGGGAGACGCTAGGGCACTAACCATAAATGTTTCTCATGACCCAGATTTCGCAGCCGCTTTCAGGGGCGCACTAAGGACTGGGGTTGAAGCCTTTGCACTATCCGTATCTGTATCTCCTAAAGGCTTTTCTAAACTGCGCTTGTTGCCGATTTTGCAGTAACTCTTTAAGCCCGTTTCTTTGCACAAGCACAAAGCAGTGGGAGTGCGGAGATCCACAGCATTCTCACTCATCAGCAAACTGTGTTCACAATTCTCTGTTGAGTAGTGCTTCGATTTGCATAGAGGGATCGTTTCGCAGTTCGGTCGCTAAAAGTTCGAAACCAGCATTCATGAGGGACTCTAAAGTCCTGTAGGGAGCCTCGGCGAGGGGAAATAAATTCTGGATTAATGCTCGGATATCCCCACTTTCATCAAAAGAGCCAACGTTCCAAATAGTTCCAACGCCCTCAAGAGACTGTGGTTCGCAACCGCGATGAACCGCTAGTGCAAAAGCAAATTTTGCTGCGTCCATATCTCGCTTGAACCCAGCTTTTTCTACAATTTTTTCCATAATGGCCTTGTTTGGCTCGGTAAGGCCTATAGTTTTTTTATCTTCAGCCATGCCGTCCTCCTATGCAACAATTTCAAGATCAGAGTGCCGTGCAGAACGGCGAGAGATGCGGTATTCTCGGCGCAATTTACCCTTTAGCTGGTTTCTTGCTTGCCCTGAATCTAACTCAGACTCGTAGACGAGAAGCATAACTTGACCCGCCATGCTGGGGAGAGCTTGAACAACCTTTGTGGTGTGCGTTTGGTCCAGGCGCCCAAAGGGAGAATCCATCACTATGGGGCCGCGCAAGGGAGCGTTTTGCTGAAGTGCTCCCATGAGGGAAAGGGCAACAATATGCTCGGCTCCAGCAGAACGAACCGGAATGGCTGTTCCATCCTGATGAACGATAGTTAGCCCATAATTCTGATTGATGCTTAAAGCGGTATATTCGGGTTCGCTTGTCAATTTGACAAAAAGAGCCGTTGCATCTCTTTCGACACGAACTCGAAGGCGTTCACGGTATGCATCTACGGCTTCAGCAAAAAGAGTTCTAAGTTTCTCGCACAACTCCTTCCTTTCTCGTTCGGCGTCAAGATCTGCGTCAGCAAATTTTGCCATTTCCGCCTCGACTTTAGAAATCTGTTCAGTGCATGTTCTCAAGGCTTCTTCTTGTTCTTTTATCCCTTTCTGGAGAACGCCCATGTCCGCCAGCATTTTTTCATACTCTGAGTAGTGTTTTCGGAGTTCAGTTTCGTCAATGTCTTTTGTCTGTTCTGTGATTTCTAAAAGGCGGTCTTCTGCGCCAGCCTTTTTAATTTTCAGTTCGTCTATGGCGGCATCGCAACCGTGATCGTGCTCCTGTTCTGGGCTTACCTGGTCGCCAGCATTTTCATGCTCTCCGCTGAAATCTGCGCCCAGCTTAACGAATGGATCGGCAGCCGGCAGTGGGAGGCGCAAAGCAGCACCTTCCTCGATAGCAGCGCGGAGGTCAGAAACTCGCGGCTTCTTCACCCGGAAATCACAGAAGGGAAGCTCGAAAATTCCCCGTAACTGCGGTAAACTGATATCTACGTTACCTGCACGTCTCATTTCGGAACATCTCCCGCTTGCATCAGCCTGACTTTGAACGCCAGGCTGTGCGATGTCCGAGTTCCAGACACCT
>CAZZDK010000033.1:247-822 GCA_964652235.1 uncultured Rhodospirillaceae bacterium | reverse complement strand
CCATGGCCGACACAGCATCTCTTCCCATCAGCGGTTTCCCGGCTTTTCGCTTCAGCCTGATCCGTGAAGCAGCGCTGGATGCACTGCGCCCAGTCGACAGCCCTGGCGATGCGCTGCTGCTTCTGCTCACCATTGAACCGGATGCAGCTCCTCCCCCTGTACCGCCCATCCCGTCTTCGCGCGGCAAAGAGATACGCCGTCATCTCATCGTGGCTGTCAATGAAGCCGCGCGCGGCCTTTTCAGCCGCGACATCCTCGGCGAAACGCTCGATCGAGTCAACCGCGACCTGGATCAGGCGCTGCGCTCAGCCCTGAACGAGCGGCGGCTGCCGGTCGAAAAACAGCGTATGATGCTGCACAATCTGCCATTTCGGATCAGCATGCGCCAGTTCAGCGTCGAAGGCCACCAGTTCGTGGGGATCGCCCTGACCGCCCTTCAGGGTGATGCGGCAAAACCGCCTACAGAAAGCGAGGATGAGGCGAGTATTCTTTCTTACGAAACGGACGATGAGCGGACGCTGGCGCGCCGCCTGGCGCTGCACGCCCTGTACGAAATTGACGCCTCAAAACATACC
>CAZZDK010000033.1:0-235 GCA_964652235.1 uncultured Rhodospirillaceae bacterium | reverse complement strand
TGCAGGTGCAGCTCCGGCTCGTGCAGGAACTCCCCAGGACGGCGCGTTACACCACGTTTCTGGTCAGGGGGGTCACGCAGTATCGCCCGGCGCTGGATCCAGCCATCCAGCGTTATGCCCCGGAATTCCCGATCGAGCAGATCGCCCTGATCGACAAAAACATCCTGCGCATCGCGATCTTTGAATTCGCGGTCGATGGCCGGGTTCCAGTCGGTGCTGCCATCGATGAAGCGGT
>CAZZDK010000032.1:0-15184 GCA_964652235.1 uncultured Rhodospirillaceae bacterium | reverse complement strand
AATCAAATCTTTGATCCTATGGGAATCCTAAAAATTAATGGGTCCTGAGCCTAGGCCTTTTTATTCCAAATCGCGCCGTTTTCATGCCGCGCCCAAAGGTAGTCGCGCGTGCGCTGGTAATCGAGCGCCGTCAAATCGCGGAGAGAGGGGATCGAAAGGGCTTCCCTGATCTCCGCGCGCAAACCGTCTTCGCAAAGGCCTTGCTGCCGGGCCGTGTAGAAAATCAGCGCCTCGATCTCGACCCGTTCATATTTGTTCGCCGGTCGGTCCGTTTGGATGGCCAGAGAACGGACCGGGGGCGTGCCTGCGGCGGAAAAAAGGGCGGCCAAGGCTGCCAAATGGGCGGCGGCGTCCTTGGTTTGGCGGTTTGAAGACCGAAAAGGAGAAGGCGAAGCGGAACCGGTTTGGCGATGATCGCGCAGAATTTGACGCGCCAGATAGGCAATTTTATCGCTGTAATCGCTCATAATCGAACCTCTTGAAAGAGAGAGCAGAGCCGAATATTCAACCGCCGTTTATGGGAAATATCCTGCCATCGACCTTGGGTTGTGTCAATCGAATAATATGGTAAACATCCCAAAAATGGGTAGGGACGTGGCCGCCATCCGGGCGACAGGCCTATGATATTTCCCACTATTGCCGACAGAGAAGAATCGAAAGCGGATCGCCCTAATTACCATACGAAAAATCGCATCATTCCCTTCCCCGCCTTGGCGAGGGCAGGCTCCGGCGGGAATTCAGGGGGCCGGGAGACAACCTGGTTTTTATGACCCTGGCTTCCTGCCTTCGCAGGGATGACACCTTCTTTTGCTCTTGGTTTCAAACAGCAAGTTTTCGGACAGACTCTCAGATTCCTCCGTCACCCCCGCGACCGCCTACGCTTCGCTTCGGCGCGTCAAGCTTCCAGTCGCGCCGTGTAGCCCTTTGGGCGAAGGCGGAAGGCGGTGGGGGTATTTGGTTTCTATCCGCCTAAACCGAGTTTTTCAGCAAACTGCTAGAGCCTTCTCGTATTAGGTTGGCCTCATGCTCCCCTCCCCTTGCGGGAGGGATCGGGGGAGGGGATGGCGAAACAATCGACCCCTCACCGAGAAAGACCAAGGGCTTACGTTGTAAGCCCTTGGTCTTTCTATCCTCTCCCGCAAGGGGAGAGGAAAATAACAGCCAGGCCAGCCTTATCTGAAAACGCTCTAAAAAAGCGGGCGGTTGAGGGCATAGGCCAGCACATCGTAATCCGGATGAAAAAACTCGATCATTTCATAGGCGAGGCGTTCGATCAGGCGGAGATAGCGGGTCCGGGCGAAATAAGCGCTTTTGAAGGCCTCATAATCGCCAATTTCAAAATCGCAGCAGCCGACCTGTCTTCGATAGGGATCGGGGTGCCGGATTCTGAGTTTTTCGATGCCGAAAAGGGAGCGGTTGGTTTCGTCAAGCCTGATAAAGGGTCCGTTATTATGGGTAAAGACCGTTCCGGTTTTCTCTGCGCATACACGGAGCGCATCAAACTCGTCGTCGTAATGGGAAAAGACCGTCAGGCTGGCGATAGGGAAGGTTTATCCCACAACCGCCTGGCTAAGGGCGGCCGCTTGTTTCGCGATGAAGGCAATGGCATTTTGCAGGCCGGTTTTGTCCGCGATGGGGCTAAAACGGTAAAGTTTGAAGGCGGCGACGGTCATAACGTGTTTTTATCGCGTTCAAGGGAAAACGTAAAAAAAGACCAGCGGAAAAGGCGGGGAAACGCGCAGAATCCTGTTTTCTTTCAACGCTGCAAACCAAACGGGATTCCGGGGCTTCACGCCGCGCGGTGGGCGCGGCCCTCGCTCGGAATGACGATGGTTTTTGTCGTTCTTAGCGATTTAGCGTTTGTCGTAGGAGGGAGGGGCTTAGCGGAGCGGAAGAAAGTGGGTTATTTCCTACCCGCCCGCTTGCGGAGCCTTTCGTATTCCATCAGGCTCTTGATCTTCGGCGTCAGGCCGGATGAGGGATTTTTCCTCGCCTGCTTTTCGTCGGCGGGCTTGACCTGCCGGTAGATGCTCGTGACCATGGCGGCGAAATCCTGCGGCGCGAGGGCGTGCCGGTAGGCTTCCGCCGCTTCCTGCAGACGCATGATGATTTCCGTCAGGAGAGTCAAATCGTCGTCGTCCAGCGCGGCCTCGTTCTTCCGAACGGCTTCCGGCGGCGCGATGCCCTCGTTTTCAGCCTTTCCGCTCATCAGCCGGGCGGGCGAGACCTCAAGGGCCTTGGCCAAGGCCTCGACGGTGTCGTAGCGGGGAAACTTGACGCGGCCCTCGATCATGTCGCGGACGGCGGTGGGGTTAAGCCCGGCCTTCAGCGAAAGGCTTCTGGGGTTCAGGCCTCTCGACTTCATGAGCGTCCTCAAGCGGACGACCCAGCGCGGCTCTTGTTCTTTTTTCTTCATGCCCCAGTCATAGGGGGCCAGGAAGTTTCCTGTCAACCCGAAAGCTTATACTTTCAGGAAAAGGGGGATTAATCCCACTTTCTGAGGGACAGGCGGTCAGGCCTGCAAAAACCCGCTTTGGCGTAACGCCTTAAGATGGTTGGGGTTTTCGGTCAGCTCTGCGGAAACCATGCCCCCGGCCATCGCGCCCATTAATTCGCCCGCCACGCGGTTAAGCAGAGGGCTGGCGTCGCTCTGGACTTCCAGCGCATCGCGAACCAGGCCGCACAGGGCCAAATAGGCCGCAGGAGAGAGTTCAACCAACATTTTTTCCTTCCCTTGGGGACATGCCCCGGATCTTTGTTTTTTTCTATTTCTATCCACAGAATAGACCGAAATTCAGAAAATGAAAAAACTTTCATGCGTTTTTTTGATCGTAACGTTATGAAAATAAAAAGAAAATACCAAATAAAGGTAGTTTTGGACCTTTTTTGGGTAGGTAGGTTTATTTTTACCATAAAAGAAAGGGAGGGTCACACTTCCGTCAGCCCGGTTTTGGAGATTCGCACATCCCTATGGATGGACAGGCTCAAGAGAAGGCCGCAGCCGAGTAAAAGGGTCGTCATGGCCGTCCCGCCATAGGAAACGAGAGGCAGGGGGATCCCCACGACCGGAATCGTTCCCGTCACCATGGCCACATTCACGAACAGATAGAGGAAAAAGCTTAAGGTCAGGCCGAATGCGGCCAGGCGGGCGAATTGGTTGCGGCTGGAGAAGGCGATCATATAGCCGTAGAAAAGAACCACGAAATAAAGGAACAAAAGGCCCACGGCGCCAACCATGCCGAATTCCTCGGCCAGAAGGACGAAAATGAAATCCGTATGTTTTTCGGGCAGGAATTGAAGTTGGCTTTGCGTTCCTTGACCGAAGCCCTTGCCGAAAAGCCCGCCGGAGCCGAGGGCGATTTTGGATTGGATGATGTTGTAGCCCGTGCCCAAGGGGTCCGCGCCGGGGTCGAGAAACGTTAAAAGCCTGGCTTTCTGATAATCGTGCAAATGCTCCCAGGCGAAGGGCAGCGCCAGGCTTGCAAGCGCGATAACGAGGGCGAACTTCCACCACCGGACCCCCGCGACGAAAAACATTCCCGTGCTGGCGAGGAGCAAAAGGGTCGCGGTGCCCAGATTCGGTTGCAGCAAGACGAGGCCTGCGGGCAAGGCGACCATGAAAACCGGGGGAATGAGCATGGCCGGGCGTCCTATCTCGTCCAGATCGAGGCTGTGGAAATATTTGGCCAAGGCCAAAACGAGCGCGATCTTCATCAATTCGGACGGTTGAAGGACGAAAAAGCCGAAATTGATCCAGCGCTGCGCGCCCATGCCGACATGGCCTTTTATCTCCACAACGATAAGAAGGAGAATCATGATCCCGTAAAGGGGGAAGGCCGCGCGGAGCCAAAATCTTACGTCCACGAGCGCTACGGCCAGCATGGCGACGAATCCTATGCCGAAACGGATCAATTGCGGTCCGGCCCATGGCTCCCAGCTTTTGCCGCCTGCGGAATAGAGCAGGGCCACGCCGATCAGGCCGATCAAGGCGATAACGCCCACAAGCCCCCAATTAAGCAGGCGGAGCTTTTCGGCAAGGCTCAGACGGTCGGCGGCAGATAAGCGGGACATGGACGGACGCGGCTTAAGGGAAATCTATCGGATTCTGAACTATACCTCGTCTTCTGCCCTCTGACATCTGATATCTGATATCTGATATCTGACATCCGTCTTGCCATGGCCCCTTTCAGGCCCTATAGAATGCCCCCGACCTTGTTTTTATAAAGGATTCGGGCTTATGCGGGCTGGCGTCGTCGTTTTTCCGGGTTCCAATTGCGATCAAGACGCGGCCAAGGCGCTGGCGCGGGCGACGGGCCGTAAGACGCAGATGCTCTGGCACGCGGACACGGAAATTCCCGACCTTGATCTGATCGTTCTGCCCGGCGGTTTTTCCTACGGCGATTATCTGCGCACCGGGGCCATGGCCGCGCACTCGCCCATCATGCGCGAAGTCATCGCCCGCGCCGGTAAGGGCGTGCGCGTGATCGGCATTTGCAACGGCTTTCAGATTTTGTGCGAAAGCGGGTTGTTGCCGGGCGTCCTTTTGCGCAATGAGAGCCTCAAGTTCGTCTGCAAGCACGTGCGCCTTAAAGTCGAAAACGACGACACGGACTTTACGCGCCTTTATGAGAAGGGCCAGACGGTCACGATTCCCGTCGCGCACGGCGAGGGCAATTACTTTGCCGAGCCCGAAACGATCAAGGCTTTAGAGGGCGAGGGGCGCGTGGCGTTTCGCTATATCGACAATCCGAACGGCTCGCTGCGCGACATCGCCGGTATTCTGAGCGAAAAGAAGAACGTGCTGGGCATGATGCCGCACCCGGAGCGCGTGGCCGAGCCTTTGCACGGTTGCACCGACGGCGCGGCCTTGTTCGACAGTTTGGTCAAAGCGGTGGGGTAGTCAGAGGACAGATGTCAGATGTCAGAGGACCCCTCACCTGCGAAATCTTAGGCTTACGAAGTAAGTCTTAGATTTCGCTTCCTCTCCCACGGGGGGAGAGGGAAAGAGAAAAAATTCCCCCTCTCTTCCCGCAAGGGAAGGGGAGAAGGGGGCGCCGCCGCCAGACAGGAAATGAAAAATGACCGCATGTGAACTCAAAACAAACACCTCCACCGACATTGCGCGGCTGGTGGCCGAGCACAACATGACGCAGGAGGAATATGGCGTTCTGCTCGGCATTCTGGGGCGCGAACCGACCGAGGCCGAGCTGGGCGTCACGGCGGCCATGTGGTCGGAGCATTGCTCGTACAAATCTACGCGCGTCTGGCTCAAGACCTTGCCGACCAAGGGGCCGCAGGTTCTCATCGGGCCCGGCGAGAATGCGGGAGTCATCGACATCGGCGACGGGCAGGCGGCGGTGTTCAAGATGGAAAGCCACAACCATCCGTCCTATATCGAGCCTTACCAGGGCGCGGCGACGGGCGTGGGCGGAATCCTGCGCGACGTGTTCACGATGGGCGCGCGGCCTATCGCCAACCTGAACGCCTTGCGTTTCGGCTCGACCGATCATCCCAAGACGCGCGGCCTGATCGCGGGCGTGGTGGCGGGAATCGGCGGCTACGGCAATTGCGTGGGCGTGCCGACCGTCGGCGGCGAGACGGAGTTTCATCCCAGCTACAACGGCAACAACCTCGTCAACGCGATGACGGTGGGGCTTGCGCGCGCGGACCGCATTTTCACTTCCAAGGCGGCGGGCGTGGGCAATGCGCTCGTCTATGTCGGATCGAAGACGGGCCGCGACGGCATCAAGGGCGCGACGATGGCGTCGGGCGAGTTCAACGAAAACGCCGAGAGCCAGCGTCCCACCGTTCAGGTCGGCGACCCGTTCACGGAAAAGCTTCTGATCGAAGCGTGCCTCGAGCTCATGAACACGGACGCCGTGATCGCTATTCAGGATATGGGCGCGGCGGGGCTGACCTCGTCCGCCGTCGAGATGGCGTCCAAGGGCGGACTTGGAATCGAGCTGGACCTCGACAATGTTCCTTTGCGCGAAGAAGGCATGACAGCCTATGAGATTATGCTTTCGGAAAGCCAGGAGCGTATGCTCTTCGTTTTGAATCCCGGCCACGAGGCCGAAGCCGAGGCGATCTTCAAAAAGTGGGAGCTTGATTTCTCGATCATCGGTCGTCTGACCGATACGGGCCGCATCGTTTGCAAGCGCCACGGCAAGGTGGAGGTGGACATCAAGGTCGATCCGCTCGTCGAATCCTCGCCGATCTATAACCGGCCCTATGAAGCCACGCCGCCGCAGCCGCTTCTCGATCCGGCGGCCTATCCGTTTCCGGCGGGCGAGACGGCGCTTTCGGTTCTCAGGAAGATGCTCGGCTCGCCCGATCTCTGCTCGCGCCGTTGGATCTGGGAGCAGTACGATTGCCATGTCGGCGCGAACACCGCGCAAGCTTCGGGGGGCGACGCCGCCGTCGTGCGCGTGGAAGGCACCAATAAGGGCCTCGCCATGACGACGGATTGCTCGCCCCGTTACTGCGCCGCCGATCCCGTCATGGGCGGCAAGCACGCGGTGGTGGAAACGTACCGCAATCTTTCCGCCGTGGGGGCCAAGCCTCTTGCCGTCACGGACAACATGAACTTCGGCAACCCGGAAAAGCCGCGCATCATGGGCCAGTTTGTCGGCGCTTGCGAGGGGATGAAGGAAGCGTGCCTCGCGCTCGATTATCCCATCGTGTCCGGCAATTGCAGCCTTTACAATGAAACGAACGGCCAGCCCATCCTGCCCGCGCCCGTTATCGGCGGCGTCGGCCTTTTGCCGGACGTTTCCAAACACATGACGATCGCTTTCAAGGCCGACGGCGAGAGCATTTTTGTCATCGGCGAGACGAAAGGCCATGTCGGCCAGTCCCTCTATCTGCGCCGGATGTACGGCAAGGAAGAGGGCGCGCCGCCGCCCATCAACCTGACGGCGGAGCGGCGCCACGGCAAGTTTATCCGCCAGCTTATCGCGGACGGCGAGATTACGGCTTGTCACGACGTTTCCGACGGCGGGCTGCTCGTGGCGGTGGCCGAGATGGCGATGGCGGGAGGCCGCGGCTGCAAGCTCGACGCGCCCGCAAGCGAGGCCGGATTCTGGTACGGCGAGGACCAGGCGCGTTACGTCGTCACGACGCGCGATCCCACGGGCCTGATGGCCAAGTGCGAGGCGGCGGGCGTGCCCTTCATGCTTTTGGGCCTGACGGGCGGCGATCAAATCGCGCTCGGCGGCGAGAGCGTCAATCTCGACTGGCTGCGCGAACTGCATGAAAGCTGGCTGCCGGAATATATGGAAGGCTGAAGGCGTTAACCATAGAAAAGCCTTCCTCTTTTTATCCGTTCCCCTATAGTTTTGGGCGTCTTTCATGGGGGAATGGATATGAACGAAGCGAAAAACGATAGCCGTATTTATGTGTCCCTAGACGATCCGAGACTAACCCACAGCGCCGCCTTGGTCGAGCATCCGTTCGCGGACAATGAATATTTGAAGAGCGGCGATCTGGAATTGCCGCTTGCCGACAAGGTTTTTCCCCTGGCTCGCGTTTCGCTGGGCGATTGTTCGATCGCGTGCATTGCCATAGACCGTGACACGCCTACGGCGGTTTTCGACGAAAGGTACGAGGGAATTATCCGCGCGGCTCAAAGGGCCGCGTTGCCTATGCTCAATCCGCGCGATCCGCGCGAGAGCGTTAAATTTCAGAATCCGTCCTATTTTCCTTACACCGTCCTTTCCGGCAATTGCGTCCTTTGGCTTAACAGAAAATACGTGGCTCTTTTGCGCCGCGACGAAAAAGCGCCTGCCGCCAGTATGCCCGGCCATTTGATGTTTGCGGGCGGGTTTTGGGGCGGCGGGCGGCTGGAAGAAGTTCCGCTTAAGGAACAGCAAGAGGAAATGCAGATCGTTCGCGTGGGAACTTTCGATGGAGAGCGGACGGCGCGAGAGATCGTTCTCTATCATCTTCGCCCCTTGGACAAAATCTGCGGTCTGGAAGAGGAAATAGGGACAAGGGACGGCATAAGGAAGAATTTCCGGAATCTAGCCCCTTCTTTGATGAAATGGCACGATGTTCGATTTGTCGAACGGCCCTTGTTTCACGATCTGGCCGTCGAGCCGTATGTGCCGCAATGGGCGGGGTCTTCGTGGGTCGTTGTCCAGGTAAACGGAAAGGAAACCGAACGCTTTAAGGCCGTCGCCGATTTCGGAAGATGGAAGGGCGATTTAGACGGGCGTTCCTTCGACGGTCTGATGAACGTTTTTGCCGTAACCTCTTCTTACAATATCTCTATTGCGGGCAGGGTTCCGGAAGCCTCGCCCCTTTTCACCGGCGCGTGCGTTCCGGCGGAGCATGGCGACACCCTTATTCTCGATCCGGAAGGTTTTGGCCGGGCCGGAGGGTTCGTCCTGCCTGAGCGGATCGACCTCAGGGACAAGATTTTGCCTTCGGTGCAGAGAGTCTTAAGAACATACGAGGAAAAATTTTCTTTGTAGAACAATTTGTTAATAAAAAACTTGAAAAACAGTACGGAAAAGCGTACGCTTATGGCCATGGACATTATCAACGTCACCGAAGCCCGCCAAAACCTCTACCGTCTCATTGATCAGGCGGCGGCGAGCCATGAGCCGATTTTCATTAAAGGAAAGAAAAACAAGGCTGTTTTGATTTCCGAGGAAGATTGGCGTTCGATCAGCGAAACCCTTTACCTGGAATCCATTCCCGGCGTTCGCGAATCGCTTCTCGCGGCCAAAAAAGAACCGCTTGAAGAGGCCTCGGAAGAGCCAGGTTGGTAAATCTTGTGGAAAATCGTCTTCAGCAAACAAGCGCAAAAAGACGCACAAAAGGCCGCTAGGGCAGGCCTTCGCCAGAAAATCGAGCCTCTTTTAGAGACCATCCGAAAAAATCCCTATGACGCGACGCATCATTTTGAGAGACTTCGCGGCGATCTTGAGGGATTCTATTCCCGTCGAATCACGATCAAACATAGGCTCGTTTACGAAGTTCACGACGATCTGAAAATCGTGCGAATCGTGCGGATGTGGACTCATTATGAATAAGGGGCGGAGGAACGGTTCGTTTTCATGTCCATGCAGGCTGAGGAAATTCTAAAGCTCGTCGATGAAGCCATGCCCGGCGCGCGCGTGGCCATCGACGACCTGCGCGGCGACGGTAATCACTATGCCGTGCGCGTGGAATACGAGGGGTTCGTGGGCGTGCCGCTCGTGGACCAGCACCGGATGGTGTTCGCCGCTTTGCAAGGCCGCGTCGGCGGCGTGTTGCGCGGCATCACGCTTACCACCGCGCCGCCGCGCGGGAAGAGATAGAAAGGCGATCATGTCGGTTGACGAAAGAACCCAGCGTCTCATCGATCCCAGCGTCCTGGACCGCATCCAGGCCGAGGTGGATTCCGATCTTGTCGTCCTGTTTATGAACGGCACGCCTGTTTTTCCCCTGTGCGGGCCGTCGGCGCAGGCGGTTCAGATTCTGGAGCTTCTCGGCGCGCGCTATAAAAGCATCGACGCGACGGCGGATCCGAGCGTGCGCCTTGCCATTAAGGATTTTTCCAACTGGCCGACCCTGCCGCAGCTTTTCGTGCGCGGCCAGTTCATCGGCGGCAACGACGTCATGCGGCAAATGCTGGAGACGGGCGAACTCCGGGCGCTTTTGGAACGTAGCGGAGCCGTTTAGTTAAACACGCAGCCTGCTTTCCCGTCGCCCTGGTAACGCACTTCAAGAGACGTCGGCGACGGCGTATTCGCGGGCACCAGGCATTCGGCTTTCTTGACGAGATAGGTCGAAAGCAGGTTGTCCCCCACGCGCCTGAGAATCAGGCCGCCTCGCGGCAGCGTTTCCGGCTTCATGCAGACGGCGTGGGGCTGGAGCGACACGGAGAGAAGATTTTCGTCATACGGTACGCTTTTTTGCTCGCCCGCGAACATCGTCGTGGAAAAACGGTATTTTTCCTTAACCGTGCCGAGCAGGACGGTGAAACGAATCTGGCATTTTTGCGCGATCTCTTCCGCTTCGTAGCCGAAGCTTTTCTTGATGATCTTGGCCTCCATCGGACCCCACGTGTAGGCCTGCGAGACGGCGACGAGAAGCGCGGATTTGACGCTTTCGTCCTTGGAAAAATCGGGAACGGGTATATTGACTTCGTCTAGAATGGTCGGCTCGACCTCGAATTCCTTGCGTTTTTGCTCGTTGTATTCCTGCATCTGGAGTTGGAAAGGCGTCAAGGGTTTCGCGTCTTCAAGAAGTTTACCCTTCATGATCTTGTCCGCGAGCAATTTTTCCAAAGCGGAAGGCGGCGGTTTGGCGACCGTTCCCCCCGGCGTGATGGTGGTCGTCTTGGAAGGCGTCGGGGCCGTTTTGGCCGCAGGCTTTGCAGGCTCGGCCTCCGGCTGCGGCGTTTCCAGAGGGAGAAGACCGAGATTGCCCGTGCTCTTGTCGGTATCTTCGGGCAAAAGAACCCCGGCGCCCGCTGCGCCGACAAGCGCCAACGAAAGAAAAGCCGAGAGGACAAGGGCGGTCGGAAAAGTCTTCATAGGAAACCCCAAGGCAGAGATGGAGCGGGTGATGGGAATCGAACCCACATAGCCAGCTTGGAAGGCTGGAGCTTTACCACTAAGCTACACCCGCGCACGGCTTGTTTTATCACAGATTTTTGTGGAGGCAAGGAGAAGACTTGGCGGGCGGGGGGGGCGGGGGGGGGGAAGGGGCAAATTCCTATCAGCCATTTTTCTCTGGATTTGGGCGGCGCAATCGGCTAAAAGGCCCTATTCCCTACAAGACGTTAAGCTTCGTCCGGCGCGGTCCGCCGGACGGCGAATTGTGGGTTCGGGTTCATGCGCCCGCTCGCTTTGAAGTTTAGGAGTGTAGCTCAATTGGTAGAGCACCGGTCTCCAAAACCGGGGGCTGGGGGTTCGAGCCCCTCCACTCCTGCCAGGATGAAAAGGACGGAAAAATGGCAAAAATCGTCGAGTTTTTTGAGGAAACGAAGCGAGAAATCGCCAAGGTGACCTGGCCGACCCGGCGCGAGGTCTCGATGACCACCATGATGATCGTCGTGATGGCGCTGGCCGTCGGAATCTTTTTCCTTTTCGTTGATACGGCGCTGGGGTTCGTGGTGGGTAAAATTCTTGGAATGAGTTCCTAAAGGAGAGAGATTATGTCACATCGCTGGTACGTCATTCACGTTTATTCCGGATTTGAAAAAAAGGTCGCGCAGACGATCCGCGAGACTGCCATCAAAAAAGGCCTTGAGGACTATTTTTCGGAAATTCTCGTTCCGACCGAAGAGGTCGTGGAAATGCGGCGCGGCAAAAAAGTCAACGCCGAGCGCAAGTTTATTCCCGGCTACGTTCTCATCAAGATGGAGATGACCGACGAAAGCTGGCATCTCGTCAAGAACACGGCCAAAGTCACGGGTTTCCTCGGCGCGGGCAGCAAGCCTTCGCCTATTTCGGAAAAGGAAGCGCAGCGGATCCTCAACCAGGTTCAGGAAGGCTTCGAGCATCCCAAACCGTCCGTCACCTTCGAGGTCGGCGAGCAGGTGCGCGTGGCCGACGGACCTTTCGCGTCCTTTATGGGCGTTGTGGAAGATGTGGACGAGGGCAAATCGCGCCTCAAGGTTGCCGTTTCCATCTTCGGCCGGGCCACGCCGGTGGAGCTGGAATACAGCCAGGTCGAAAAAATCTAGGCCTGCACAAAAGCGCGTTCAAATTTTTGAATTCTTATTCTCGCTTGCCGCCTTATGGCGCGGGTTGCGCAGTAGGCGCGTCCTGTCGCGTAAAGGGTCGAGAAAAAAACATAGCTCCCCAAGGCCAAAGCGTAAGGCGCAAGGAGGGAAGGGGCCAGCGTCGGCGCAAAAGTATCCACGAGCGCGAGTCCGCCCGTCGCGAGAGCGCCGCCGATCACGGAAAGATAAACGGTTGTTCTCGCGGCCTTGTCCCATTCGCGAGAGATTTGCTCGCGAGCCAGTCCGCGCCATGCGCGTTGGTGGTGTTCAAGGGTGGAAACGGGGTCGAAGGGGTTCATGGAAAAGGCCTTGGGGTTCTTCAGAAGCCTCTCATTTAAAAAAGAAAACAGGCGTGAAAGCAAACAGGAAGTTTGGTTAAGAAGAGAAGGCGCTTTACTTTCTCGCCTTTTCCCGTCTATAAGGTTCGTGAAGAACAGGTGTGGGAGGTTCTCCCCGAAACGTTCCCTTGGGGAGCCGGACCACGCCGCCGTCAGAAAGACGGGAAAAGGGGGATGAGAATCCTTCAAAAACGGTTGCTGCGGGAAGTTGCGCCTTGGCGCGGCTCTTTGCGGCGTTTGGTTTAACGAACGTCCGGCCCAAGGCCGGAGGAGAGAAACATGGCAAAGGAAATCATCGGCACGATCAAGCTGCAGATTCCCGCCGGAAGCGCGAATCCTTCGCCGCCGGTCGGACCCGCGCTCGGTCAAAGAGGTCTGAACATCATGGACTTCTGCAAGCAGTTCAACGCGAAGACGCAAGGTCTGGAAAAAGGGATGCCGATCCCGGTCGTGATCACGGCCTTTTCGGATCGCACCTTTACCTTCGTCACGAAAAAGCCGCCTAATACCTATTGGCTCAAAAAGGCGGCCAAGATCGACAGCGGCGCCAAGACCACGGGCGCGCAGACGGTCGGCACGATCACGATGGCGCAAATCCGCGAGATCGCGAAGGAAAAGATGACGGATATGAACGCCAACGACGTCGAGGCCGCCGCGCAGATGCTCGTCGGATCGGCGCGTTCCATGGGCCTTCAGGTGGTGGAGTAAGAACATGACACACGGAAAAAAGTTCAAAAAAGTCCTCCCCAACGTTGATCGCAAAAAGCTCTATGCGCTCGACGAGGCCGTGAAGCTCGTAAAGAAAAACGCGGCCGACGCCGCGCGCAAGTTCGACGAGTCGCTGGAGATCGCCATCAACCTCGGCATCGACGTCAAGCAATCGGACCAAGCCGTTCGCGGCATGGTTCAGTTGCCGCACGGCACGGGCAAAAGCGTTCGCGTCGCGGTGTTCGCTAAGGGCGACAAGGCCGACGCGGCGCTGGCCGCGGGCGCCGACATCGTGGGCGGCGACGATCTGGCGGAAAAGATCATGGCCGGTTTCTCGGATTTCGAACGCGTCATCGCCACGCCGGACATGATGGGCGTGGTCGGCCGCCTCGGCAAGATCCTCGGTCCCCGCGGCCTGATGCCGAACCCGAAGCTCGGCACCGTCACGCCGAACGTCGCGGACGCGGTGAAGTCGGCCAAGGCCGGTTCCATCGAGTTCCGCGCCGAAAAGGCGGGCATCGTCCATGCGGGCATCGGCAAGGTCAGCTTCAGCGAGGCCAAGCTCATCGAGAACGCGCGCGCCTTTATCGCCGCGATCGCGAAAGCGAAGCCCCAGGGCGTGAAGGGCACCTACATCAACCGCGTGGCCGTCTCTTCGACGATGGGGCCGGGCGTGAAGGTGGACCTTTCGACGCTGAGCGAAAGCGCGTAATTATTTGGCCAAACAAAAACCCCGCCTTCGCAAGAAGGCGGGGTTTTTTATGCGAAGATCACGGGTGAGGCGAGGGTTCTTCCCCTCCATACCCCGCAATGTTGGTCCGCAGGGGACGGGAGGGGCCTTCGCCTTCTTCGCCTGAAGGCGTAGGCGGCGTTTCTGCGGCGGCTTTGCCTGCCGCGCCGAGCGTGCCGAGGTTGGAGGGAGGGTGCATATCTTCCGAAACGCCAGCCGCGCCGAGGATTTCTCCAACCACGAGGTTCGTGGCGTCCGCCGCGGCTCCGCCTCCGAGGGTTCCGGCCGCGATACCGGGGAGGGACGCTCCAAACCGGCCAAGGGATTCTCCGAGAGGTTTTCCCTCCCATAAATCTTTGCCCAGACGACCGATCGCGCCCGCCCCCGCTGTTACGCCGCCAATGATCGGCGGCGTTGCGATATCTGCGGCAAGGCCAACGCCTGCCAAACCTGTCTCCATTTCGCTCGGCGCCTCTTTCGCGGTCGGCGCCGCCACCTCGGTTTTCTTTTCTTCGACAGGGATCGGGGGCGGCTCTTGGGGTTCGTTCGGAACGTGCGAACTCGTGACGGCCGCCGTCGGCACAAAGGCTTCGGCGTTCTGGGGCGAGCCGAAAGTCGTGGCGCCGAACAAGGCAAGCCCCGCCGTCCCCACGACAGCGGAGTTCTTCAGAGAATTATAAAAGCCGTTCGGACGCCTGGGCATCGGAATTCTCAAATTTCTTTAATCAATACAAAGAAATATACCTGATTTAGGCTAACGAAGGCTTAAAAACACTATGTTGCTGCTTTTTATGGACATTTTCGGCTTGCTTTCGGGGGAGCAATGGCCTACAAGGCGGGCCTGCTGTCCAAGACTGCGGGCGTCCGGAAGGACTTAAAAATCGCCAGCATAGACGGTTTCGAAAGCAAGCGCTTTGGGCTACCGCCCTTTGTTTTACGCGCTTTTCGTTTCCTTCGAAAAACTTGGATAGACCGTAGGGCCGCGCCGGGCAGGGCGTCTCGCTTGTCTGGGATGATGGCGGGGCAAGAAACACGGAAGGAACGACATGAGCGAAAATCGCAAGAAAAAAGAAACAAAGGTCGGAGGGCTTGGCGCCGTCAAGGAAGCCAATCTCGTCGTCGTGGTCCAGCAGACGGGCCTGACCGCCGATCAGACGCTGGCGCTGCGCCGCGCGATGCGCGCCGCGGGCGTCACGATGAAGGTGGAGAAAAACACCCTCGTCAAGCTGGCGCTTAAGGGCACGCATTTGGAGGGCCTGGAGCCTTTCATGAAAGGCCCGACGGCGCTTTGCTATTCCAAAGACCCCGTCGCGGCGGCAAAGGTCGCGGCGGAGTTCGCCAAGAAAAACGACAAGTTCAAGCTTATCGCGGCGGCTTTGGGCGAGCAGATTCTCGACGCCAAGGGCGCAATGGCTTTGGCCTCGTTGCCTTCGCTCGACGAACTGCGCGGCAAGCTCGTGGGTCTGCTTGTGGCTCCGGCCACGAAGATCGCGGGCGTTGTCCAGGCGCCCGCAGGCCAGTTGGCCCGCGTTCTATCCGCTCGTTCGAAACAGGCGGCTTAATAAGAAATCCGACAACAAACCAAACGCAACCAAGGAGAAAACAAAATGTCGAAGTTGGAAAAAATCGTTGAAGAGCTTTCGGCTCTGACCGTCATCGAAGCGGCCGAGCTGTCCAAGATGCTCGAAG
>CAZZDK010000031.1:0-15418 GCA_964652235.1 uncultured Rhodospirillaceae bacterium | reverse complement strand
CGAAAGCCAGCGTTTGCAGGTTGGCGCGTTCGGTCGTCAGATAAGCCGTCTGGCGCTGAATGTCGTCGGCGACTTGGTTGCGCAGATAATCGAGCTGAACGATCAGGCGGCTTACCTCGTCGCGCAGGAGCTTGAGCTGGTCGTGGTCTTCATCGACCGCGCCGGAAAGCAGGAAGCCCGCCTGGATCGACTCCAGCATATAGGCGGCCAGCGAAGCGTCCGCCGCGACCGAGGTCTGCAGCGAGTTGAGCCGGTTGAGCGAGCTGGTGACTTCGTTCAGGCTGCTTTCCGCCTCTTCCCATTGGCGCAGAAGGATGGGGTTGCCGCGCGTGGTGCCGTTTTGCAGCCGCGCGGTGATGGCCGCGACGGTGCTGTGATACTGCACCGCGCCCGCCGCGCCGTTCGAACGCAACAGCGCGAACTCGTGCGCGTTGAGATTGACCGAAGAGCGCAGGCGAAGAACGTCGTCGCGCAATTCAAAAGCGCGGTTGCCGACGACCGTGCCGCTCGAAGGGCCGAAGCCGGCCAGCGCGTCCGAGGCCGAGGAGCCGAGCGCCCCGCCCGCAGGAGCGGGATCGGCCAGGGCCATGACGCCTTGATCGTCGCTGACGGGAGCCTCCTCAGGGGCGGCCCAAGCGGGGAACCCGGCGGAGAGAAGAGCCAAGAGAGCGGCTAGTACAATCTTGCGGAGCATCGCAAATCCCTTCGTTCGCATTACGTTACGCCTGACCCGAAAGCGACCCCCGTAAAAGGCCGCCGAACCGAAACGGATCCTATTTAAAGGCAACCGACAGAAACGCCAAGCACTAAGACAACGAGTCGTTTACAGTTTAGTTTGTTAACCTGTTTATAACAAGCGGAACGGTAAAAAAGCTTGTGGCCTTTCCGCCACACCAGGCAGTTCCCTTGCGGGGCGGGCGGGATCGGATATGAACGCGAAAAACACGGAAAAACACGGGGAAAAACCGGAAAAGGAAGCCCTGCGGATCGTCGAGCCGGACGAGGCCGGAGGGCGTCTCGACCGGTTTCTGCGTCGCCGTTTTCCGGGCGTCGGGCAGGGACAGATCGAAAAATGGCTCCGGACGGGGCAGATTCGCGTGGACGGGAAAAGGGCCGATTCGTCGGACCGTCTGGCGGCGGGGGCCAAGGTGCGTCTGCCGCCGCAGCTTTTGCGCGATCCGTCTTTTGCCCGGAATCCGTCGCTTTCGGGGCCTAAACCGGTTCGGAATCCGGAAAACCTGAAAAAATGGGTCCTGTTCGAGGATAAGGACGTCGTCGTTCTCAACAAGCCTGCGGGCCTGGCGGTCCAGGGAGGGACGGGGCTTAAGGAAAATCTCGACGACAGCCTGATGGCCTTCAGCCTTGACGGAAAGACGAGGCCGAAACTCGTGCACCGTTTGGACCGCGAGACGAGCGGCGTTCTTTTAATCGCCCGGAGCGATTTCGCCGCCGCGCGGCTGGCGGCCAGTTTCCGCGCCCGCGACACGCAAAAGATTTACTGGGCGGTAACGGTCGGCGTTCCCAGGCGGGACAGGGGATTGATCGAAATTCCTCTTATTAAAAGCGGCCAGATCGTGCGCGCGGCTGAGGAGGGCGACGAAGCGGGGGCCGCCAAAAGCGCCGCGACGCTCTACAAAGTCGTCTCGCGCGTGCGCGGCAAGGCGGCCTTTGTGGCGCTGCGCCCCCTGACGGGCCGGACGCATCAGCTTCGCGTCCATTTGGCCCTTCTCGGCGCGCCCATTCTGGGCGATCCGCTTTACGGCGGAAAGGGGCCGGAAGAGGCGGCTTTGCCGCTGGCCGAACTGGGAAAAGGCTTGCATCTGCACGCCCGCAGGCTGATCATTCCGCACCCGAGACGCGGCCTGATCGACGTGACCGCGCCGCTTGGGCCCGAAAGGCGCAAAACCTGGAGCTGGTTCGGTTTCGACGAAAGGGCCGAGGTTTCTTTTGAGGAGGAGACCTGACATGAAACGACACACGCAGAAGAAAAGGTTCGCGCCCAAACGCAAGAAGAACCATTTTCTTCTGGTCGCTTTTTTCATCGTTTTAGGCCTGCCGCTTTTGGCGGGCGCGTTCTTCGTCTCGACCTTTAACCTCGACGCGCACCGCGAGAGGATCGCGCAGGCTCTGTCCAAACAGACGGGGCGCAGGATCGAGCTGCGCGGTCCCCTTTCCTGGCGCTTTTCGCTCGACCACGGGATCAGCGTCGGCGCGGCGAACGTGCTGATCGGCAATCCGGCCTGGGCCAGCCGTCCGGTCATGGCGCAAGTGGGCAAGGCGCGGCTGCACGTGAATCTTCGCAGCCTGCTGGGCGGCAGGCTGGACGTCGAATCCTTCGAAATGGCGCGGGCGGATATCCTGCTTGAGACCGGCGCGGACGGAAAGGGAAACTGGGTCTTCGCGTCGCTTCCGCCGGGGCCGCCGGATGAAGACATCGGCTTTTTCAAAAAGAAGAAAAAGGACAAAGCGGCGCCGATTCCCATGAATCTCAACGTTCGCCGGGCGGAAATAGCCGACAGCCGCCTTGGCGTCAGGGACGCCGCGGGCAAGCTGACGATTTTCGACGTGCCGCAGCTTGTTTTCGAGGAAACGGAAAGCGGGATAAAAGTCTCGTTTCGCGGCGAGATCGCGTCCGTTCCGGCGCGGATCGACCTTTCGGGCGGCGGGCTCCAGTCGATGGCGGACGCTTCCTGGCCCTTCGGGATCGAAGCGCGTTTCGGCGCGATGGAGGTCAAAGGCAACGGCCGTTTGAACCTCCGCAAGAGCGAGGCTCTTTTCGACCAGGCTTCGCTTCAGACGGGCCGAACGAATATCGCGGCGCAGGGCGGCCTGATCTTCGGCGGCGCGCGGCCTTTCCTGCGCGGCAAGATCGAAAGCGGGAGAATCGACATAGCCGATTTGAGTCCCGGCGCGCCTGCGGACAAGGGGGTCGTCGGTTATCTGGCCGAAAAAAATCCGATCGTTTCGAAAAAATCCGGCAGGATCTTCAGCGATGAAGCTCTTCCCCTCGACGGGCTGAAGGTTCTGGACGCGGAGCTGGTTTTTGCCGTCAGGGAAGTCGTGTGGGGGCCGATCTTCGCGAAGGACGTCGAGGGGAAACTCGTCCTGAGCGGCGGGAATCTTCTGCTTTCGCCTTTTTCCGCCGGGCTGGCGGGCAGCGAGGTCAAGGGGCAGATACGGCTCGACGCGCGCGAAAAGGACGCGCAGATCGAGGCGATTTTGAAGGGGACGGGCCTCGATTTTTCCAAGCTCTTGGATCTGGGCGGCATGGAATCCTTCATTTCCGGCAAAGCCGATCTGGCCCTCGACGTCAGGACGCAAGGACGCTCTACGCGCGATTTCGCCGCGCATTCGATGGGAACCTTGTCCCTGCTGATGGATTCCGGAACCGTTTCCTCCAGCGGCGTCAAAAGCGTGGCGGGCGAGCTTGTCGATATTTTCCTGCCAGGCGTGCGGACTCTGGCCAGTCCGGGCGTCAAATGCATGGCGGCGCGTTACGTCGTCACGAACGGCCTAGTGGAAACCAAGGGGCTTTTGATCGACATGGACAACGCCACTGTGGCGGGGGCGGGCACGATCAATCTGCCGGAAGAGCGCATCAACATGAGTTTGCGCACGCGGCCCAAAGGGATCGGCGTGGGCGCCATGGTGCCGCCCGCGAAAATCACCGGCGATCTGTCTTCGCCGAGCGTGACGCTCGACGCGGGAAAAACGCTTGAAAACGTCGCGGGACTTTTAATGAGCGGCGACGGGGGCGGCGGCGTTCCTCGGATGCTCCACATCGACGGCCGGAACGATTGCGCCGTCACGCTCGACAATCTCGCCTTCGCCCTTCGGCCCGAAACTTCGAAAAGAAACGCGCCTCTTCTTTCGGAAGGCGAGGGGCTTATCGACAACGTGAAGGACATCGGCCATAAGTTGTTTCAAGGCATAGGCTCGAACTTTTTCGGAAAATGATCCATGAAGACAAGGCGCGAAGCGAAACCCGTTTTTGAAGTCGTGGCGGAAAAGGGAGGTTTCGCCGTTTACCGCAACGGGCGTTATCTGATGTCGCCTGCGGGCGCGCCCTATGTGACGGCCAGCCGCGCCCTGGCCGAGGCCATCGCCGCCGAATGGGATGGGCAGGGCGAGATTGTCGTTCCTTCCGCCATGCCCATGACGCAGCTTGCCGCCACGAGCCTCGACATCGTGCGCAAGGACAGGGGGCGGACGCGATCCGGCCTTCTGGCCTATGTCGATAGCGAGCTTCTTTGCCAAAGGGCCGACAGGCCGGACGCTTTGGTCGTTCGGCAGGAGGAGGTCTGGCGACCTTTTCTGACCTGGTGTCGGGAACGCACGGGTGCGGTTTTTGAGGTCGGCTGCGGCGTGATGCCTGCGCGCCAGAAGCCGGAGGTTTCGAGGGTTCTGGGCGAAGTGCTTGACGGGATGGACGATTTTCGCCTCGCGGGCGTGAGCGTCGCGGCGGACAGCGCGGGATCGCTGGTCCTTGGCTTGGCGCTGTCCGAGGGGGCTTTTACGGCGGCGGAGGTCTTTAAGGCCTGCGAACTGGATGTGATCCACCAGACAGCGGCCTGGGGCGAGGACCCCGTGACCAAAGGGCGGCAGGCTTCCGTTCGCAAAGACCTTGAGATGTGCGAAAGATGGTTTTGGTTGTTGGGGGGTAAGAGGGCCTTTGGGGAAGAAGGCCTTTAGCATTCGGGGAAGAAAAGGGTTCAGGATTCAGGGAAAAGAAAAGACCGTCATTGCGAGCGCTAAGAGCGCGAAGCAATCCAGAGTCAAGCAGACCGACCGTTGGTTCTTACGACCCTGGATTGCCACGCGCCCTGTCCGCCTTCGCGCCTATGGCGCTACGGCGAGACAAAACGGGCGCTCGCAATGACGGGTGTTTCTTTCTTCCCTGAATCCTGACCCCTGAACCCTTCTTCCTTCCCCGCCCCCTGAATCCCGATCCCCCGATCCCCCGATCCCCCGATCCCCATAAATACGCCCTTGGCCTGGGGCTTCTTTTGTCCTATGGTTCCGCCCCTAAGCTTTTCTCTTTACGAGTCGTTTCTGGATGCCGGTCCGCGTAAACCGTTCGGGATGGATGACGACGACCGCCCTGTCGTGGCGGGCGCTGGCGCAACGATTCTCCTTCGTTCTTTTTCTGGCTTTTTCCGTCGGATTGCTTGCCCTGGGCCACGGTCATCCCGAAACCGTCGCGCGTTTTCGCGCGCGCGTTGTGGACGGCCTCTCGCCGGCTTTGAGCCTTTTGGCCCGACCCATGGAGATGGCGGAGTCCTTTACCGGACGCATCCAATCCTATCGCGAGCTTATGGCTGAAAACGCCCGGCTCAGGGAGCAGAACGCCAGCCTCGTACGCTGGCAGAACGCGGCGCTCGCCATGGCCAGGGAGAACAAGGAGCTGCGCGGCCTTTTGCGTTACAAGACCGAACCTTCTTTCTCCTATGTTTCTGCGCGAGTTATCGCCGATACGGGCGGCGCGTTCGCGCGTTCGCTGGTTGTGACGGCGGGAAGGCTCGACGGCGTGCGCGAAGGCATGGCGGCCGTGACGGGCGAAGGGCTTGTGGGCCGCGTCGTGGAAGTCGGCGACTGGACCTCGCGCGTCCTTTTGGTGACGGACGCCAGCTCGCGCATTCCCGTCATGATCGCGGAGACGGGAGACCGCGCGATTTTGGCCGGAGATAACGAGCCGCAGCCCAAGCTTCTCTATCTGCCGCAGGACGCCGAGGTGAAGCCGGGCGCGCGCGTCACGACCTCGGGACACGGAGGAATCTTTCCGCCCGACATTCCCGTGGGAACGGTCGTCAAGGTCGAGCGCGGCGCGGTCGAAGTCGCCCCGATGGCGGCGCTGGGCCGCATCAATCAAATCCGCCTGGTCGATTTCAACCTGGCCGCCGGATCTTTTAATCCCATGGCCGAAAAGGTTCAGGCCGAAACGTCAGCGCGCTGATGCTTGCGGCCTTTTTTCAGAAACTCGGTCCGTTTTCCCGGCGTTTTCTTCCGGCGGCGACGACGCTCGTCTTGGCGCTGGCCGGCGCCTTGCTTTGGCCCTTGCCTTTCGTCGGCGCCGTTATGCCGCCTTTGAGCCTGATCGCGATTTACTATTGGTCGATCTACAGGCCGGACCTTCTTTCGCCGCTTTTCGTTTTTCTCGTCGGCCTGCTCCACGATTCCCTCCATTTCCTGCCGCTCGGCCTTTCCGCCTTCGTTTTCGTGGGGCTTCGGCAGCTTTCGTTTTCGCAAAGGCGTTTTTTCGTCGGCCAGACGTTCTTCATGCTGTGGTCCGGCTTTGCGCTTGTGGCTTTTTTGTTCGCGCTGGTAAACTGGTGCGTCCTGTCTCTTCTTGCCGAGCGCGCCTTGACGATCTTTCCGGTCTTTGTGCAGCTTCTCCTGCTGGTCGCCGTTTTTCCCTTGTTTGCGTGGGTCCTGATCCGGCTGCAGCGCAACCTTCTCTCGCAGGCCTGAGGGAGCCATGGCTCGCGACGCGGAAAAGGCCCGTCTCTTCACCCGCCGCGCGGTTCTCGTCGGCGGCGCGCAGATAGGGCTGCTCGGCCTTTTGTTCGGGCGCCTTTACTATCTCCAGGTTTTGCAGAAAGACCGGTTCAGTATGCTGGCCGAGGACAACCGGATCAGCCTGCGTCTGATCGCGCCGCCGCGGGGCCAGATTCTCGATCGGACCGGGGCGCCTTTGGCCGTGAACCAGCAGAATTACCGCGTGGTTCTTTTGCCGGAGCAGGTCAAGGACATCGGCGCGCTTTTGGAAGCGATGGGGCGTTTTGTCCATCTGCCGGAGGCCGAGCGCAAGCGGATCAGGCGGGACCTGAAAACCAACGACGGGCTGACGGCGATCATGGTCGCCGACAACCTGAACTGGGACCAGGTTGCGGCAATTTCTTTACATATGCCTGAACTGCCAGGCGCGGACATCGAGGTGGGAGAGGTGCGATCCTACCCTTACGGCGAAACGACGTCCCATCTTGTGGGCTATGTCGGGCCGCTCTCTCCCGCGGACAAGGAAAGCGGCCGCGCCGAAATCGCCATTCCCGGCTTTCTGACCGGAAAAAGCGGGATCGAAAAGCAGTACGATCTTGAGTTGAGAGGCAGGCCGGGCAACGTCCAGCTTGAGGTCAACGCGCGCGGGCGCGTGGTGCGCGAGCTTTTTCGCAACGATCCCGTTCCCGGCGAGGATACGAAGCTGACGCTCGACATCGGCCTTCAGCAGATGATCGCCCGGAGGCTCGGCGCAGAGCGAAGCGCCGCCGCGGTCGCGATGGACGTTCATACCGGCGCGGTTTATGCGCTGGTGTCCCATCCGGGATTCGATCCCAATCTTTTCACCTACGGCATCAGCCGCAAAGAATGGGACCGGCTGAACGCCGACGAGCACGTGCCGCTGCTCAACAAGGTCCTAAGCGGCACCTACGCGCCGGGCTCGACCTTCAAGATCGTGACGGCGCTGGCGGGACTGGACGCGGGGATTCTCGATCCGGCGGAGACGGTGTTTTGCCCGGGGTATATGGAACTCGGCCAACACCGGTTCCATTGCTGGAAAAAGGGAGGGCACGGTTACGTGGATTTCGTCCACGCCATGGCGGGATCGTGCGACACCTATTTTTATGAAATAGGACGGCGCATAGGGATCGACAGGATTCACGCCATGGCCAGGCGGCTGGGGTTGGGGCAGGAGACGGGGATCGACCTGCCGCATGAGCGGACAGGCCTCGTGCCGAGCCGGATGTGGAAGCTGACAAGCAAAGGAACTCCCTGGCAGCAGGGCGAGACGCTTATCTCGGCCATCGGCCAGGGCTATCTTCTGACCACGCCTATGCAGCTCGCGGTGATGGTCGCGCGCATTGCCAACGGGGGTTATGCCGTGCATCCCTACCTTTTGAAAACGCCTCGTCGCGGCGGCGACCCTGACGGACCCTGGGGCGATTCCATCGGCGTGGGGCGCAACCACCTGAACGTCCTGCGCGAGGCGCTCAGCGCCGTCGTGAATCTCCCCATCGGCACAGCGCACGGTTCGGCGACGGCGGATCCTGCCCTGGCCATGGCCGGGAAAACGGGGACCTCGCAGGTCCGGCGCATTACTGCCGCCGAACGCGCCACCGGGGTCATTTCCAACGAGGCTCTCTCCTGGAAGGAGCGCGACCACGCCTTGTTCGTCGGTTACGCGCCGCTCGACAAGCCGCGCTATGCGGCGGCGGCGGTCGTCGAACACGGCGGCAGCGGCGCGCATATCGCCGCCCCGATCGTGCGGGACATTCTCGTGGAGTGCCAGAAACGTGGGTTGGGGTAGGGGGAGAGGGGTCAGGGGTCAGGGGTCAGGGAAGGAAGAATCGTCATTGCGAGCCATCCGAAGGATGGCGCGGCAATCCAGAGTCAAGCAAACCGTCCGTTGGTTCTTAAAAAAAACTGTCATTCCCGCGACTTGTCGCGCCGAAGCCCCGAAGGGGCGTAGGGGGAAAGCGGGAATCCAGCGCCGCGCGTCTGCGCGGCGAAGAGTCATACGCGCGGCGGACGCCGCGCAGCTGGCCCCCCCGCCGGAGCCTGTCCTCGCGCAGGCGGGGGCGGGGGTGACGCGGAAGGAAACGGAGATGACGTGTGTTTCTTCCCTGAACCCTGAACCCCGGCCACCTGTCTGCAACGGCCCTGGATTGCTTCGCGCTTTCAGCGCTCGCAATGACGGGGGGTTCTCTCTTCCCTGACCCCTGACCCCTCTCTTCCTTACCCTTCCGCCCTCGTCTTTCCCCAAAGCAGGTGATCTTCCCATGCGCCGTTGATCTTGAGATAGGCCTTGGCCAGGCCTTCTTTCTCAAAACCGAGACGGGCGAGAAGCGCCTTGCTCGGCTCGTTGTCTTCCATGCAGCTCGCCTCCAGGCGGTGGAGCGATAATGTTTCGAAAGCGAAGGTCAAAACCAAACGGGTCGCCTCGGTCATCAGGCCGCGGCGGGCGTAGGGTTTGCCGATCCAGTAACCTAAGCGGGCTTTTTGAAAGGCGCCGCGTTCGATGCCCGTCAGGGAAACGCCGCCGATAAGCCTTTGGGCGGAAAAAGAGCCGCTCTCAGGCAGAAGCCTTTGGCCGAACTGGTCGAAGGGATCGTTCTTCGTTTCCTTAAGAAAGGCCAGAAAAGCGTAGGCGGACCCGTCTTTCCATTCCTGCCATTGGCGGCGCAGATTGTCGGAATAATAGGCGAAGGTCAGCGCTTCGGGCGGCCAGGTCGGCTCCCACGGTTTCAGGAAGTCGGCGCTTTGTTCGCGCAGGTCGCGCCAGTCGCGCCAGTCGCGGGGCTGCCCGATCCGCAAGAGGATGCGGGGCCCTTCAAGGGTCAGGCCGGTCGGCGGTTTGGGCCACTTGTTGCGGCCTCCTCCGGCATGGAATTTCTTAAGAACTGGGGCGAGAGGCATGGCGTAACTTATTCTTCTGCAAGGGTTTTGTCGATTCGAAAAAAAGACGGCCTTTGGCGCGAATTTTACACGTTCTTAATTGTTTTGATACCGAAAATTAAAGAGACAGGCGCATGATGGGGCTGCTTTTTTGAAAGGAGACTTGTCATGAACTTCGATTGCCGCCTGATCACCCTTTTTTCGGTCATTTTCTTTCTTTCCGCCGCTTTTCTGGCCGATGGAGTCTCCGCGCTGCCGCATTAACGGTTAAACGGGCGTCCTCGCTGCGCAAGCGATGCGTGCCGCAACGGCGGACACAAAGTGCAGCAGCCTGGCCTCTTTTTGCGAAAGCCTCTCAACGGGGGAGACGCAATATTTCGGCGAACGCCCGGCGGCGCGGTCTTGGCGCGTGAGCTTGCGATCCAAACGCACCAGTTCCGGCACGGGAACGCCGCCGTTCATCAATTCTTTGGCCGCCGCCTTCCAGCCTTTCTGGCGGTCGATCATGTAGAATTCCTCGACGTCGAGGCAATGGCGCATGATTTCTTCGGAAGCCTTATCCCAAGCCAGACGATTCAGGAGCCCGATTTCGTTGACGCAAACGAGGCGATAAGCCGTTTCAATCGCGTTCAGCTTGAACAATTTGCGAATGTCCAGGATCGAGCCGTCGTTGACGGTTTCAACGTCGCGGGATTTGGCGAGGCCTGTAATGAGGTCAACGGCCTGAACGCCGAGGCGAGGAAATTCGGTATCAAAGAAAATGCGCTCACGGGCTGCGCCGCAAACCGAGGTCGTCACGTGGCCCCAAAGACCGTCAATAAAGTATTTTGAAGCGACACGCATAATGCGGTCGGCTTCGTCATCGGCGAGAAACGGGTTTTTCTTTTGATCGACGAAAGACTCGTATATGTAGCGATAGACGCCATAACCCGACCCTGCGACATCATTCAAAACCTGTGTGGAAATGTTCATGTGGTCAACCAGCTTGGCTCCAAAGATGGGAGCTAAAAACTGGGCGCGTTTATGGTTGTTGTCCTTGTCGTGGATATAGCCAAGGATATATGCGCCTTTCCCGTGAATTTCTTTCCGTGGCCCTGTATAAAGATGGGCGCGGCCAAAATAGGGGCAAGCAGCCGTGTGATCTTTGAGGATCACAGCCATCATGAGGTCAATAATTTCGTCGGGGGTCAGCCACTTGGCACCCATCGTCATTTCTCCCTTAAAAGTGAAGCTATGACGATTAAAGTTTCAAGCGGCGTTCTTGCGCCAACTCTCTGCGTCCGCGCTCTAGGTCTGCCTCAAGCCGGTCTTTCAGCTTTGCAATATCGGCAGGATTGGCGCGGGGGCCAAGGTCGCCTTCTTCAGCAACAACGAGTTGGATGTGTTGATCTGGATTTTTGGCGTAAGCCTTTGCCGCAGGATGTGTGCTTGGGATAGCCGTCGCACTCTCATAGTCGGGGGAATTGTCATCGTTATTTTCAAGACGAATAAGCGTTCCATCGGGCAACGGGAAAACATAAGCATGCGCCCGCCCGCCCTCATAACCGCCTTCGCCGGTGAGGATTCTTGCAACAGGTTGCAAAGCTGGGACTGTCCGCTTCACTTCGTTTTCGCTTTCTGCGATCCACGCGACCGCAAGCGCGGCAGACGTGAAAAGGTCGTTCTTCAAATGTCTTGCGTTCAACATAGCTTTCCCCCGTAAGTTCGTAAAATATTTTCATCTTTTGTTAAGGATTGTTCTTATGAAAGGATCCTATCAAAAAAACGGGCGCGGAACAATTTCTTCTATTACTTTCAATAAGTTATCGTAAATAAACAGTTAACGTTAATCCTTTCTTTAAGGCATTACGCGGGGTTGGGCGAATCTTCTTAACCATGCGCTCTAGAGCATTTTCCGAATAAGTTGGCGTGTTTTTGTTGCCGGAAAATGTTCTAACCTTTTGTTTATCGAGCAGGGAAGCGCGAACGGTTGGCGTCAAAAGCCGCCAACCTTATCGCGATCTGCTCTAACGCGACGAGGGGCGTTTTTCTTTGCCCGCGCCGGGGCGGCGTTTGAGCGCCAGCGCGCGGGAAGAGACCTTGGCCTTCGGCGCGGGGGCGAGCCCGGCGAGCCGCGCTTTTCCGGTCGGGCTGGCCGTTTGCCGCTTCATAAGCGTCCGCCCCGGCTTTTCGGAGGCGGATTCCGGCGGCGCGCCGTCCGAGGCTAGGCAGAGGCTGCGCAAACCTTGCCGCCAGCCCATCAGGATGAGTTCGCCGCGCAACTGGGCCGTGACGCTCGCGGGAATCGAAAGAGCCAATCCGACATCGCCCGTCACGAAACTTTGAACGGCGGCCGCCATGCGTATCTGCGCTTCGGGCGCCAGATCCTCGCGCACGGCGAAGACGGGCAGGTCTTTTTCCGCCACTTCGGCCAGGCCCCTCAGGCGCCTGTGGCCGCAGCAGAAGGCGCTCGCCAGGGCGATTTCTTTTTTCGAGAACCCCAGAAATTTGAGCATATCGAAAGCTGGATTTTTCAAGTCCTTAGCGGGGATTCTTAAAGCTTCGCGGCAAAAGGCCTCGCCCAGAATCCAGGGCGTGAAAACAAGCCGCAAATCGCTCGCGCGTGTCAGCGCTTTTTCAAGCCGGGCGAGCGCGGTTTCGTCAAAGCCTTTCTCGCGCAGCAGCGTCCGGCTGATCCCCGGCGCCCCGATCAGCGTGCGATAGCCCGCGACGTGGGCCTTGGCCGCTTCGATGTCGGCGCGGTCGTAGCCCAGGCGGGCCAGCCCCAGCGGCAAAGCGGGGTTGACGCGCGGCTCCCAAACCTCTTCGGCCACGGCGGCCTCGCAGAAAAGAGCGGTCGCCGCCTCGATCCCTTGCGCGAAACAGCCCGTCATCATCGGAAAAGAAGGGTCGCCGTAAAGGGACGTCAGCTGCAAGTGGCGAAGCCCGTGGGCGCGCGCGCGGCCTCTCGCCTTTTCATAGGCGTGCCGCGCGGCGGAAAGCAGAACCAGATCGACGCCGGATTCAAGCGCCAGCGCGGGCGGCGGCACGGACAGCCTGTCGTAATCCGTCTTTTCCCCGAACGCGGCGCGGGACTGGTTTTCCAGCGTCCGCAGGGCGCAGGCGCGGCTTGCGCCGTAAGCGGCGCAGGGGCCGAGCTTTTCGGCGAGATAGGCCGAGGTTTCGTAAGCGGTCGCGGTCATCAGCGCGGCCAGCGCCGAGGCGACGGCGCGGCCCGCCTCGCTGTCGTAAGAAAGGGCGAGGCTCATGAGCAGATCGGCCAGGCCGCCGAAGCCCAGCGCCAAAGGCCGGGCGGGAGAGGGCGCCGCCAGATCGTCGTAGAGCAGATCGAGGAGAAGGACGGCAACGCGCGCCGCCTGCGCCAGGCCTTCGAGATCGAGCGAGGAATCTTCGTGCCGGAAGGCCATCAGGTTCAGACTCGCGCGCGGCGCGGCGCCGGAAGCGGGCAGGGCGCACCATTCGGCGATCGTGTCCGCGAACGCGACGGAGGACCTTTCGCGCCCCGCGCCCGTTTCCAGAAAGCGCATCCATTTGCCGCGCGCCGCCGCGTGGCCGCCGCCGAGAATCGCGTCGATGGTTTCGTTTTGAAGAATAAGGCTCGCCGTTTCGGCTTCCTCTTCCTCGCGCCGGGCCTCGGTCTTTTCCTTTTCCGCGCCGTAGGCCCAATCGAGGCCTATCCGGGCGAGATCGCGCGGCGCGAAGACCAGCCGCCGCGTCAGAAGAAGCGCCCGAACCTCGTCGAAAAAGACGGAAGCCTCGCTCTCGCTTTGCCACAGCCCGGCCTTCCATCCGCGATAGGCAGCCGCTCCCGCGATCCGCGTGAAGACGGCCATGATTTCCGATTCCGGCGCGGTCTTTTCGCCGGTCGCGCGGCGGCGCCAGAGCCAGGACGGCGTGGTGTTTTCTTCCACCGCCGTCAAGCGAAGCGGCGCGCGCAAAAACAGGCCCTCGCGGAAGGCTTCGACGGCTTCAAGGCTCCATTCTTCGGGCGCCTCCATCCCGCCGCGCGCGCAAAAGCGCGTCTCGTCGTGGGGAAGAACGGAACCGGCGGCGAAGAGGCGGCTGAGAAACATAAGGAAACTCTCTCTGGCTTTTAAGGCGAAAAGCCCTTGTTTCGGAGATCGAAACAAAAGTTATCCACAACATCATGCGTTCGACGAGTTTAATGCCACAAAATATGGTGTGTTGGAAGAAAAAGATATTCACAGTTCAAAGCCGGATTTCCCCTGATCCCTTACGAATCCTTAACGAAATTTTTGATAGAGCGGAAAAATGGAAAAAAGGCTCTCTCTTGTTCGCCGCTTTTCACAGATCGGGACGTTTCTGCAAGCGCACCTGCGCGGCGAGCTTGTGGGGATTGACGGTAACGGTCGAAAATATTTTCGCCTCCGCGCTCAAGATTGGGCTGGTCGCGAATCGCGCTGGGTGCTTTATGAAGGGGAGCCGGAAGCCGGACGGATTCCGCCGACCTGGCGGGCCTGGCTTCAGCATCAGGCTCCTTTGCCGCAGGGCGGGGCGGCGCTTGTCTGGCGGGCCGCTTCCCGGCAGCGGCGCGGCAGGCGGGAAGGCCGGTCTTCTTGGATCTGGGCCGCTCCCGCTTCGGACGAGAGGCAAGGCGACGCGCAAGAATAGCTTAAGGATGGACGTTATGGGACGCAACGCGATCGAAACCGTTTTGGGAGCCGTGGTTCTTGTGGTCGCGGCTTTGTTCATGTCCTTCGCCTACGCCAGCGCGGATCTGCGCAAGGTGCAGGGCTATACCGTTTCGGCGAACTTTCCGATGGTGGACGGCATCAAGGACGGCACCGACGTGCGAATCAACGGCGTCAAGGTCGGCTCCATCGCCGGGCTGGCCCTGAACACCGAGCCGGGGCCGAACCAGTATCTCGTGAACGTCAAGATGACGATCATCCCGTCCGTCAAATTGCCCACCGATACCATCGCGATGGTGGCCAGCGAAAGCCTGCTTGGCGGAAAATACCTCGCGCTGGAAATCGGCGTGGACGAGGAAACGGTTCCGACGGACGGCACCGGCGTTCTGACTCGCACGCAGGCGCCCATGCGGCTTGACGATCTGATCGGGCAGCTTATCTACAGCAACAAATCGTCGGGCGGATCGGGCGGCTCTTCCTCTCAAGGCGCGCCTGCCGCGCCCGCGCCCCAGTCCGCAAATCCATGAGACGGCTTTTCCTTTTCCTTGCGTTCTCGGCCCTTTTTCCTCTAGCCGCCCTGGCCCAGGCGCCGAGCGTGGAAAAACCCGTGGCCGTTTTAAGGGCGCTCGACAAAATTACCGCGCGGGTCGAGGAGATAGAGGTCCCGACCGAACGGCCTACGCCTTTCGGCACGATTGTCGTGACGGTTCATTCTTGCCGCGTGACCCCGCCGGAGCAGGCGCCGGAACAGGCCGCCTTTATCGACGTGACCGAGTTCAAGCCCGGCCAGAAGGAAACGTCCGTTTTCAAAGGATGGATGTTCGCCTCCAGCCCTGCGCTTTCGGCGATGGAGCATCCCGTTTACGACCTGTGGCTGATCGGCTGCAAAGGCGAGGCCGAGGGCGGCGCGGCGACGCCGTAAGAAGGCGTCAACGCGCGGCGGCGCGTTCGGCGCGGAAGGTGGGGGCGAGGGGGAGGGCGATGGACCAAAGCGCCTCGAAATGCTCCCGGTAGGAACGGCAGACTTCGGCGGAGCGGAAGATCACGAACCGAAAGGCGCCGCCGCCTCGGCCAGCTCGTCGCGCGAAAGGCCCAGGAGCGCCCTTGCCGCCTTAATCTGCGCTGCGCTGACGGTGTGCATGGTGGCCCCCCGGCTTTTTCGTCTTCAGTTGACGGCTTTGGCCATATCGAGATCGACGAGGAACTCGACGGCCTCCTGGTAGAGGCGGGAGGGCAGGGCCTTGGCCTCGGGGACGGCGTAGCGGGAGGAAAGGATTTCGCGGACGGTGTCTTCCCGGACCTTTTGGGCGTCGGCGACGTAGGCGATGAGGGCGTCGATGGCGCGGGCCTCTATCTCGTTGAGGGGTTTTTCATAA
>CAZZDK010000030.1:8681-16394 GCA_964652235.1 uncultured Rhodospirillaceae bacterium | reverse complement strand
CAAGCGCCCGCGCCGTCCGCGCCCCCAGCCGCGCCTGAAACGGCACCCGCCCCGGCAGCCGAGCCGTCGCCTCCTCCGCCCGTAGCGGACACGGCCCCCGTCCCCGACGCGCCGCCGATGATCCCGGTGCCGGACAACTTCGCGGGCCTTTTGCCGCAGGATATTTTCAACGATATGCCCCGCGCGCTGCAGGAGCGTCTGGTCAAGGTCTGCGCGGGTAAGCTTTCGCCGCTCAAGGACGTTCTGGCCATGAACGATGCGAGCTATTACCTCTTGAACAAGACCTACGGCGGCGAAGCGAACGTTCCTGCGAGAGTCAAGGAGACGGTCTTCCTTCTCTCCCGCCATGCCGCCACGACCGCCAAGGATATGCACCTTCTCGACACCGTGGCGAGCAAGCAGGCCAACGCGAATCTGGCCTATTGCTTCCGCTGCGGAATCGGGACGAAAGTCGATATGGTAAAGGCGGCCTTCCACGCCGTTCTGGGCGAAGGAACGAGAACGGGCAACGAGACGCTCGCCATCCTGGCCAAAAAATCCCCGGCCATGCTGGAGGAAATGAGAGGGGACGTCGCCCTCTTCAAACAGGCGCTTGACCAAGGGCTTTTGTCCTTCGAAGACGCAGTTTCGAGGTCCCCAACAAAGAGCGTGGCCCGCTTCCTGCGTCCCCGCGCCCTGTCCCTTGCCTAAGGACGGCAAAGGCCTTATCACGGTTTCATGTCTCATCTCATCACCACGACCGAAGAGCTGGCGCGGTTTTGCGGCTCGCTGGCGGGGTCCGCTTACGTCACCGTCGATACCGAGTTCATGCGCGAGCGCACCTATTACGCCAAGCTCTGCCTGATCCAGCTCGGCGGACCCGAAGAAGCCGTGGCCGTCGATCCGTTGGCGGAAGGCCTGGACCTTGCTCCGCTTTTCGCCCTGATGGACGATCCAAAAATCCTGAAGGTCTTTCACGCCGCGCGGCAGGACGTGGAAATCTTCGTGGACCTGACGGGCCGCGTACCTGCGCCTTTGTTCGACACGCAGGTCGCCGCGATGGTTTGCGGCTTCGGCGAGGCCGCGAGCTATGAAACCTTGGCCAGCGCTCTGGCCCGCGCGAAAATCGACAAATCCAGTCGTTTTACCGACTGGGCGCGACGTCCCCTGACGGATAAACAGGTCGCCTACGCGCTGGCGGACGTGACCCATTTGCGGGTCGTTTATGAAAAGCTGGCCGAGAAAATCGCCAAAACGGGTCGCGAAAGCTGGGTTTGGGAGGAAATGGAAACCCTCACCTCTCTTGAAACCTATCAGATCGACCCTTACGAGGTGTGGCGACGGCTGAAACTCCGCACCGACAAGCCCCGTCGGCGCGCCATTTTGCGGGAACTGGCCGCCTGGCGCGAGATGGAGGCCCGCCGCGCCAATCTGCCCAGAGGTCGCGTTTTGAAGGACGAGGCCTTGCTTGAGATCGCCTCGCAAGCGCCCTCAAGCGTGGCCGAACTTTCCCATATGCGCGGCCTGAGCAGCGGCATGGCCGAAGGCCGTTACGGCGCGGCTATCCTGGAGGCCATCGCCCGCGCCAAGGCCCTTCCTCCCGAAAAATGCCCCGACGGCGAGGAGAAAAAGCGCCTTTCCGGCGAGGCCGTGGCCGTTTTCGATCTTCTCAAGGTTCTGCTTCGCCAAATCAGCAACCGGCACGGCGTGGCCGCCAAGCTCATCGCTTCGAGCGAGGAGCTGGAGGCCCTGGCCGGGCAGGACGAACCGGACATCAAGCCCCTTAAAGGTTGGCGACGGGAGCTATTCGGCCAAACGGCGCTGGAGCTAAAGGCCGGACGCCTGGCCCTTTGCGTCAAGAACGGAACGATTGAAACGATAGGGATTTAACCAAAGCAAAAGGCCCCTTTCGGGGCCTTTTCTTTTGGTCGGAGAGAGAGGATTTGGCTTGCCGCCTTTGGCGGCTGGCGCCGCGCCTTCGGCATGATTCTTTGATGCTGTGCGGGCGCGTACACGTGCGCGCCCGCCTTGTTGAATGCCTCGTCGTGAACCTCCTCATTCCGGAGGTTCAAACCCTCTTTGACCAAAAGAAAAGGCCCCTTTCGGGGCCTTTTCTTTTGGTCGGAGAGAGAGGATTTGAACCTCCGGCCCCTGCCTCCCGAAAGCAGTGCTCTACCAGGCTGAGCTACTCTCCGATCCGCCTGCGGGGGGCGTTATAGCGGGCTTTTCGGCCCTACGCAATCTTGGAATGGAAGGCCCCCTTCTTAACCTTTGTCTTCTTGTTGCAAGTATTGTCGAAGGATAGAATGCCTCGGAAACTTCGTAAGGAACCCCTCTTTTTAAGAAAAAGGTAGAGATCATGCCTAGACCCAATTTCAAGCCCTCCATCACGAAAAGAGAAATTAACAGAAGGAACGAACAGCGTAGGCAGGCCCGTGAGGCCCGACAGGCCCCTCGACCGGGTTCCTCAAACCTTAAAGATTTGAAGAACCAGGTTCAAAACGCGAAAAAAGCCCTGCGCGCCGCCAAGCGAGAAGCCTTCAAGAATTCGGTTAAGAATTCCTTCGTCGCCGTCTTCGTGACCGAACTTTTCAGGAGCGCAGCGGCAGGCTTCGGCCACCCGGCGCAGACTTTGCGCGAATTGAAGGCCTCTTTTCAGAACCGTCCCGACGATCATCGCATCGGCATTCAGGTAAAAAACGCAAGACGAGCCTTAAAAGACGCGCGCGCCAACAGTTGGGAGCGTGTTTCTGAAAATCGTCTCGATCAAGACATTTTCTCGATTACGATTGATGTCGTGTACAGCGGAAAAGAAGGAGAAATCCGCCGGGAAAGAATCGCGGCCTACAGAGAAGCCGCAAGAGAGTTCAAGGAAGAACGCCGAAGCATTTTGGGAAATCCCGGTGAAGAATCCCCTCTGAAAAAGCACCTGCGAGCCGTTCGCCTGGACGCCCTCAAACAAGCCATGGTGAGCCTTAGCGGTGAGATCGAAACTGAAACCGCTCGCCAATTGAAAGAAATCAGGCGGGAACAGGCGAACGAACAGGAGAAAGCCAGGAATCTTTATCTGGCCGCCGCTTCCGCAATGGCGCGGGAGGGCAGAGAACTTATCGTCTCGACTTTCGTCGAAGGAAAAAAGAGCATCGGAAGAGCCGGCGGCCTTGTCGTCAAGGACGCCTTCGGCGTCGTTAAGGGCGTCTTTGGCGTTGCCGTCAACCAGGGCCCTCTGGGCAGCGTGAGGAAAGTTTTCGCGAACGTTCCGGCAGCCTACAAGAAAGCCGCCTCCCGTCCCATGAAAGCCCAGAAGAGCGGCTTCGCGCCGAAGCCTGCCTTTCGGTAGAAAGTTAGGACTCCCCCGTCCGGCGCCGGATCGCCCTCCGCGATCCGGCGCTTTTTACGCCCCGCCTTCCTTGCCCGAAAACCATTCGGCGATCTGGCGCTGGAAGGCGCGAAGGTTGAAGGGCTTGCCCAGAAACCCTTTCGCGCCGCCCACAAAGGCCCGGACGCGCGTTTTCAGAAAGTCGTCGGCGCTGAACATGACGATGCGGCAATCCGGGTCGTATTGCTGCATATAATCAAGCAACGTCAGCCCGTCGCAATCCGGCAGGCCGATGTCCAGAAAGATGATGTCCGGCATCATTTGCAGATGTTTGGCGATGGCCTCGGCGCCGTTGCGGGCGGGAATGACGTTGTAATCGCGGGCCAACGCCCCGCAAACCATCCGCAAGGTCATCTGATCGTCGTCCACCACCATGACGTGCGGCTTTTCGCGCCCTTCCCGATTTTTCTTTTCCTTGTGCCATCCCGCCAAAAGTTCCTCGACGTTCGGCACGAGCGTTTTAAGGAAAGAATAACTGGCGGGGGGAGGATCGGGAACGTCGTCGCGCCCCTGGGCGCGGGTCAAAGCGTCTTTTACCTTATCGGCGTCCTGAACGACGCTGAGAAAGTCGATCCGCACCTCTTCCGTCGCCAGATTTTTCCGAACGGCGCCGGTCAGAGAATCCAGGTTCAAACGATCCGTCGCCTTAAAAACAGCGATGAGAACGCGATCGAGCCAAAGGATCGAACCGTCATCGTCCGGAAGCTGCGCGCGCAAAAGGGCCGTCACCTTGGCCTGCTTGATCCAATCGAGGGGCGGCTCCGTCGCGATTTCTAGGATATGCCAGTCCGCCCAATGCCCCGCGTCCCCCAGACTTCGATCCATGTTTTTCACGAACGTCTTGGCTTCCTGCAAGTCGGTCATAATGTGCATGGCAAAACGCCTCCCCCGCTTCGAGCGTGAAGCTTTCAGGTAAACATCTTCTGAACGAACGGTTACAAAGGTATGACTTCGTTCTTACTTCCGGCGCATGAGGAAAAGAACGTAGCCGTAGCTGCCCCTGTGACGGCGGAAGATTTCTATTTCACGTCGTAGGGAGCGAAGGCAGGCCTTCATTTTTTCGTCGGCCTTCCTTTCAAGCGCCTCACAGCGGTCTTCAACCTGCTGGTAATAGGCGTCCCAGGCCTCATTCGGCAAGGTAATCGTATCGAAAACGCTCAGGCCCGCCCGCCTCGCCCGCGCGATTGTTCCTTCCACGTCCGTCATTTGCGGATACTCTTCAGACCAGAAGGCCGCCGCCTCTTCCGGCGGATCGTCGGTCAGCCAGCACAGCTCGCTGACCACCATCGCGCCTTCGGGCTTTAAAAGCTTTCCCCAGGCCTCAAGCGCCTCTTCGAAACCCATGATATAGGCTGCGCCTTCGGACCAGATCAGATCGACGCTTTCCTCTTCTACCTCTTCGGCGACCCTTTCCATCGGCAGGCAGCGCGTCACGATCTTTACGCCCTTTTCGAGTGCGGCCTTATGACACCTATCCAAGAAGGGTTGATGGACGTCGAAGGCCTCGATCCGGGCATCCGGGCAGGCCTCGGCCAGAACCAGCGTGCTGCGGCCCGCGCCGCATCCTATATCCAGGATTTTTGGTTTATTCGGCAAGGGAAGGATCCTGTGAAAGGCCTCCTTCGTAAGCGTATTGTCTCCGGGCGCCAAAAGGTCGAGGGTTTCGTAAAACCTGCCTAAAAGGGACATCGTACTGTCGGTGTCCGCCGCGTCTTCGTCGCTCACTTATAGCTCCTTGCTTCCGTTGCTCTTCCCCCCTTTGTAAGCGATTTTTTCCCGCACTCAAAGCAAAACGGAAATTTTTTTGAAAACAAAGACTAAATCCTTATAATTGTTGACAGTTAGACGGGAGAATGGTGGAGTAGCCCCTTCCTGGAGTATTAACGGATTGGGTGAAGCGGGTTACTTTTTCGTCATGCCCGCGAAAGCGGGCATCCCGTTTGTTTCCGGATCGTTAAACTAAACGGGACTCCCGCTTGCGCGGGAGAGATGGTTTTTCCTCGTTCTATCTGACTGAGCGGTAATTCTAATCCACACCAAACAGGTTTTTCGCCATGCTCTCGACCAACGATGTCCGCGCGACTTTCCTTGACCATTACGCCCAGCTTGGCCACACGGTCGTCGATTCCAGCCCCCTTCTACCGCTGAATGACCCGACCTTGCTCTTTACCAATGCGGGCATGGTTCAGTTCAAGAACGTCTTCACGGGCCTTGAAACGCGCCCTTATAAACGCGCAACGACGGCGCAGAAATGCGTCCGCGCGGGCGGCAAGCATAACGATCTGGATAACGTGGGCTATACGGCGCGGCACCATACGTTCTTTGAGATGCTCGGCAATTTCTCGTTCGGCGATTACTTTAAGGAACTGGCCATCGAAAGCGCCTGGAACCTCGTCACCAAGCGGTTCGACCTCGATCCGAGGCGGCTTCTCGTCACCGTTTACCATAACGACGACGAAGCCCACGATCTCTGGAAGAGAATAGCAGGCCTTTCCGAAGACCGAATCGTCCGCATTCCCACCGACGATAATTTCTGGCGCATGGGCGATACAGGACCGTGCGGCCCCTGCTCCGAGATTTTCTTCGACCACGGCGAGAGCATCCCGGGCGGTCCGCCGGGCAGCGCGGATTCCGATGGCGACCGATTTATCGAAATCTGGAACCTCGTCTTCATGCAATTCGAGCAGCTTGGGCCGGACAACCTCGTTCCGCTGCCCAAGCCCAGCATCGACACGGGCAGCGGCATCGAGCGCATTACCGCCATTTTGCAGGGTAAGCACGACAATTACGATACCGACGTTCTGCGCGCGCTGGTCCTCGCCTCAGCGGAAGCCAGCGGCGTGGACCCGGACGCGGCGCCGCACAGGGCCTCGCACCGCGTAATCGCGGACCATCTGCGATCCTCTTCGTTCCTGATCGCGGACGGCGTGATGCCGAGCAACGAGGGGCGCGGCTATGTTTTGCGCCGGATCATGCGCCGCGCCATGCGCCACGCCCATATGCTCGGTTGCAAAGACCCTATGATGCACAGGCTTGTCCCCGCGCTCGTCGCGCAGATGGGCGGCCATTACAGGGAACTGGTCCAGGCGCAGAAGCTCATCGAAGAAACGCTTCTGCTCGAAGAGACGCGGTTTAAGAAAACCCTCTCGCGCGGTCTTTCGCTGCTTGAGGAAGAAACGGACAAACTCGGCCCCGACGCCGTTCTGCCCGGCGCGGTGGCATTCAAGCTCTACGACACGTTCGGCTTCCCCGTGGACCTCACGCAGGACGTTCTGCGCCAGAAGGGCCGCAAAGTCGATCTGGCCGGGTTCGAGGCCGCGATGGAGCAGCAACGCGCCAAAGCCCGCGAAAGCTGGGCTGGATCGGGCGACGCTGCGACGGACAAAGTCTGGTTCGATCTGCGCGAGACGTTCGGCGGCACCGAGTTTTACGGCTACAGCAAGGAGAAACTCGAAGCGAAGATTCTCGCCGTCGTCCAAAACGGCAAGCCTGTCGATAAAGCGGGCCAAGGATCGCAGATCGCGATTCTCGCGAACCAGACGCCCTTTTACGGCGAATCCGGCGGCCAGGTCGGCGACAAAGGCTTCATCCTCGCGCCGGGACTGAAAGTCCGCGTGGACGACACAAAGAAAGTTCTCGGCGATTTGTTCGTTCACATGGGCGAAGTCGTCGAAGGCGAGCTGGCCGTTGGCGCTTCGGCGGTTTTCGAGGTCGATCATCAAAACCGCCTCGATATCCGCGCGAACCATTCCTGCACCCACTTACTGCACGCGGCGCTTCGCAAGCGTTTCGGCGAAAGCTGCACGCAAAAAGGCTCGTCGGTTTCGGCGGACCGGTTGCGTTTCGATATCAATTTCTCGCGCGGCCTGACGGCCGAAGACATCGCGGCGCTTGAGGACGACGTCAACGCCATGATCCGCGCGAACCACGAGGTCGTCACGCGCCTGCTTTCGCAGGACGAGGCGATCCAGATGGGCGCGATGGCTCTCTTTGGCGAAAAGTACGGCGATGAGGTTCGCGTGATCGTCATGGGCGATCCCGCCAAGCCTATTTCCATCGAGCTTTGCGGCGGCACGCACGTCTCGCGCACGGGCGACATCGGCTTGTTCAAGTTCGTAAGCGAAGGCGCGCTCGCGGCGGGCATTCGCCGTATCGAAGCCGTCACCGGTCGCGGCGCGCTGGCCCTGATCGCGCAGCAGGAAAAGATCGTGCGCGACATCTCGGCCCTCTTCTCCACCCATCCCGGCGAAATTATGAAGCGTCTGACGGCGCTGGCCGAAAGCAACAAGAAACTCGACCGTGAAGTCCAAGAGCTGCGCAAGCAGCTTGCGCTCGGCGGCGGCGGTGGCGCGAAG
>CAZZDK010000030.1:0-8631 GCA_964652235.1 uncultured Rhodospirillaceae bacterium | reverse complement strand
CAGGCCTACGAGGGCGTCGCGGCCAAGGATTTGCGAGGACTCGCCGATGCGTTCAAGAAAAAGATCGGCTCAGGCGTGATCGCGCTGGCCAGCGCGAACGACGGCAAGGCCGCCCTTCTCGTCTGCGTTACGGACGACCTCACAAAGCGCTTCAACGCCGTCGAGCTCGTGAAAGCGGGCGTTACCGCCCTCGGCGGCCAAGGCGGCGGCGGACGTCCCGACCTTGCCCAGGCAGGCGGACCCGAAGCCGAAAAAACGAAGGAAGCGCTGAAGGCGGTTGAGAAGGCGTTGGGGTAGAAATCGTGTCATTGCGAGGAAGTCCTGCCCCCGCGAAGCGGGAGCGGGACGACGAAGCAATCCAGAGTCGTTGCAGGCCTGCTTCTAATGGCTCTGGATTGCTTCGGGCTTTCAGCCCTCGCAATGACGATTTTCTTATCCCGCTATCCGCTCCTCTATCTTCTCGCACAGATAGTGATAAAGGCAGAGGTGCACCTGCTGGATCATAGGCGTGAACGCGCTCGGCGCGTCGAGGAGCACGTCGCAAAAAGGGGCCATCCTGCCGCCGCCCTGGCCCGTAAGGCCAACGATCTTCATGCCCATCGTCCTCGCCTTTTCGCAGGCTTGAAGCACGTTGCCGGAATTACCGCTCGTGCTGATGGCGATGAGAACGCCGCCCTCCACACCGTGCGCCTCCACCTGCCGCGCGAAGACCGAAGCGTAGTCGTAATCGTTCGCCCAGGCCGTAATCATCGCCGGATTGCACGACAGGCAGATGACGTTCTGCGCTTTGCGCTCTTTAAGAAAACGAGCCACAAGCTCTCCCGCTATATGCATGGCGTCGGCGGCGCTGCCGCCGTTACCGCAGACCAAAATCGGCTTGCCCGCCTTAAGCGCCCCGGTGCAGACCTCCACGGCCTCGGCCATCGCGGCTTCGAGCGCCGGCCCCGCGCCCGCGCGGATCGCGTCCGCGGATTGATTGAGATAGTCGGACAGAGAAGCGACTCTCATTTCTTTTCCTCCAAGGTGACGGACCGGCGAATCCAGTCCAGATAATCGGGGCTTCCCCTCTCAATAGGCAGAGCCACAAGGCAGGGACATTCGTAAGGGTGGCGCTCGCGCAAGGCCGACGACAGCGCCTCGAAAGCATCGGCGCGTGTTTTAAGGATAAGAACGGTTTCGGATTCCTCCTGAACGGCCCCTTCCCAACGGTAAACGGAGGTCATGCCCGGCAAGATGTTCGCGCAGGCGGCAAGGCCCGCCTCGACCATGGCAGAGGCCATTTTCCGGGCCTCTTGGGGCGTGGGAAGAGTGGTATAGAGGAAAAGGACATCGGACATGGAAGGCAGCTTAACGCCTTCCGAGGGTTAACGAAAGGGCCCCTCTGAGGTCTTTCCCGGCCCGCCATCCGGCTTGCTTCGGGGTTGCTTTAGCCCCCCCGGCTGACTATAGTGCCGCCCCTGCGGGGCTTTCGAAAAAGCCGCCGCGCCAAAGGTCGGGGCATAGCGCAGCCTGGTAGCGCATCAGTCTGGGGGACTGGGGGTCGTGGGTTCAAATCCCGCTGCCCCGACCATTTTAACAGAAAAAGGCCCCTTCGGGGCCTTTTTCTGTTAAAATGTTCGTGGTGCGCGGGTTTGAACCCACGACAAAACAAAGAGTCGGGTTCATGGCCGAGCGCAGCGAGGACAGGGCGAGCGTTTGTCATTCGCTTCGCGAGTGACAAACGAGAAGCCAATTCCCGCTGCCTCGCCGCAGGGGACCCCTTTAACGGCCTTGTCTGGCCTCGAAACGCCTTTGCACGTCCTTTTGGAAAAGGGCGAAGAGCTTTTGTGAGACAGGATTCTTGGGCATCGCCTCCGGGTGCCATTGAAAGGCGGCAAAGAAGACCGGGGACCTTTCCAATGAGATCGCTTCGATAATACCGTCCGGCGCCCGCGCCTCGACGCGAAGCCCCCGCCCCAGACGATCAATCGCCTGTTCGTGCATACTGTTCACCGCGATAACGCGGTCAGGAAAATGCGGGGCGAGAAGGCCGCCCTCTTCCACCCGCGCCTCGTGCATATAAATCGGCGCGTCGTCGTGCCCGTCGCAGGGATCGCTGCAACTATGATCGATCCCCTTCGCTTCCGTCTTTTGCGAAAGCGTGCCGCCGAAGGCCACGTTCATGGCCTGCATAGAACGGCAGATTCCGAAAAAAGGGATCCCCATCTCCTGCGCCTTTCGCACGAGAAACAAATCGGTCTCGTCGTGAGAAAGGTCGAAACTCTGCCCTTCCCTAACGACTTCCTCGCCATAGGCGGAAGGGTGAATGTTGCTGACCGCCCCGGGCAGAAAAAGGCCGTCAATCTGGCGAAGAAGGCCTGCGACGCTTTCCGGATCAAATGTCGTCGGCAGCAAAAGGGGCGAGGCCCGCAGATCCTCGCGGATGACGGCGACCATCTCCTCTATGCAGGCGTAAACGTTCGTTCGCTCGCAAACCGTCACGCCCCGGCTTGTGCGGGTTCCGCGCGGCCTTCGAAAGGCGTTCGTGAGAATTATCGGTTGCATACAAAGGCCCTCCTTATCGGCTGCTGTCTCCCGAAACGAACGGCGTCTTCCGGCCAGGCGTAAAAGACGCCGTCGGCATGGCAGCCGCTTGCGTAATCCATGGCCTGCAAAACGGTTCGCATATTCCGCCCGCCGCTTTCATAGACGGAAAGCAGCCTTTGCGCCGGATTTTGCCCGGTCTGCGCCAGGACCCAAAGCGGCGAGAGCAAAAGATCCTCACCGAGGCCGCGGGCCTGCAGGCCTCTTTCGGAAAGGTCCAAAAGCCAAAGCGCCAGGTCCTGCTGCGTTCTGATTTCGGGCCGCTCGTGGACAAGACGCGCCTGGAGGCCTTCCCGGCAGACCGCGCGGCGCAAACGGCGGATTTCACCGCCCTCGATCCCTGCCATAAGCTCGCGAGCCTCTTCAAGAGAAGCGGCGATTCCCCGATAAAAGGCGTCGAGAGAAACCGAGACCTGCTGGCTTACGGCGTCGTGCGCGCGCGTTTCAACTCGCGGCGCGGCGCCGGTGAAACTGGGCCGAACGTCCACGATGGGCTCTCGCAGCATCATCGTCAGCGCGGCCTCGTCCGGGTAATAGATACGTCCGTCCGCTTCGTACCCGCGAAGATATTCGCGCATCGTCAAGCCCTCGCAAGAGCGTTTTCTGCCGCCCACCATTGTGCGGTCGAGCGGAAGATCGAGATAGCCGTCAACGATGGAAGCGAACGTCGCGTCCGGATCGATCAGAAAATCGGGGTAAAGATAGTCGGCCCCGTCCTCGCTCCCGAACAATTTCCCGTAATCAAGCTGAACGCTGCTTCTATAGGATAAAAGAGGCGCTCCGTCCTTGCTCGCGCGCGTACCGTTCCAAAACGGCGCGTTGCCCAAAAGCGCGATCATCGTAGGCTGCATCCTTAGCGTCGTCACGATGTAACGAGCCATTCGCTCAGGGTCGTTAAAGCCCATATTATGGTGCACGCTGGCCGTGCCGAAAACCGTTCGGCAATATTCGGGACGCGTTCCCTGCGTCATGTGAGTCCAGGAATAAACATAATCGGCGTTCGGAATAACGACGTCGTCCCTGCCAAAATCCCGCCAATCGACGCTTGGAACGGCGCCGCCGCCCAAAACCAGCATATCGTGGAAAGCCGCCGTTCGAGTAAGCTGCTGCGTGAACGCACGGGACTGCTCGAAGCAACCCCAGGCGCTTTCCGTCGGCGCATGGGCCAGTTCAACCAAAGTCGTGTTCGTTTCGGGCTGGATCAATCCGCCGTCGTAAACGCCTTTAAGAACCGGGATCTCCCCGCCGCGGATGGACCGCCCCGGCACAACGCGCCCGCCGGGCAGGGCGCGAATAAAATCGCCGAGAAAACCCTGAAACCGATCGTGTCCCACGGGCTTTCCGCCCAGGTCCAGCACAATGATTTCCTCTTCAAGCCCGGCAAGCGCCGGGTCTCCGTTTCGTACGATTTGCTGACGGAAAAATGCGGTAACGGATTCGGGAGAGGTAAAATACCGCTTGAGATTCATGGACATGAACGCACCTTGATCACAAAAGGGGAGCGGCGAAAAAGTGCTGCCGCTCAGGAATTCGGTTGGGGAGGAAGGGGCGTTTGAGGCGGAACGAAATCGTCGGGCGTCAAACCAAAGAGCGAAAGGCCCTAGGCCTTATTGCGCTTGAGCAAAAGGGGCTTAAATTCTTCGCAAAGGGGCCTTGAAATGCACATGGGCTTATGCTGGCAAATCTTTTTTATTCGCACAAGCGCCTTTTTGATCCTTATTTTCTTTCGTTAACCCTGTGTCTTTACCGCCGTGGCCCTTCGGGATAGCTCGGCTCGGTTTTAATCGAGCCGCTGCCCGTCAGACCCCGAATAAGATTGCCAAGCGTATCGTCTCCGCCCTCTTCCGGCGGCTTGTCCTTCCAGGCTTCGGAAGGGCTTGAAACCTGAGCGGGGGCCCCTTCAAGTAAATTTCTGGCTGGTTTGTCCGCCTCGGCCTCGACCATGAAATCGTGCCAAAGCTGGGCGGGCAGGCTGCCGCCCGTCACCTTTTTCATCGGTCTGTTGTCGTCGTTGCCGAGCCAGACGCCCGTCACGTAATTGCCCGTGAATCCAAGAAACCAGGCATCGCGATAATCGGAACTCGTGCCCGTTTTGCCCGCCACGGGCCGGTCCAGCGCGGCGCGGCGCCCCGTGCCATGGGTCACAACGCCCGTCATCATATCGACAAGCGTCGCCACCGCGCCCGGATCGACCGTGACGGGAAACGTGACCGGATCTCGATGAAAAAGGATCTTGCCGTCGCGCCCTCTGATTTCCTTGATCCCGAAAGGCGTCACGGCCCGACCGCCCGTCGCGAGCGCGGCGTAGGCGCCCGTCAGTTCAAGCGGCGTGAGAACGCTCGTTCCAAGCGCGAGCGACAGGTTTTCTTCAAGCGGCGAGGTTATGCCGAGTTCTTCCGCCGTTTCCACGATCTCCGAAACGCCCGCTTTTTGCGCCACGCGAACCGCGACCGTATTGACAGACTCCGCCAAGGCCTGCCGCGCCGTAATAGGACCGCGATAGGTTCCATCGTAATTGTGGGGCGCCCACTTGCCGATCCGAAGCGGCTCGTCCACGAACACGTCTTCGGGCGAAAGGCCCTTTTTCAGGGCCGCCAGATAGATGACGGGCTTAAAGGCGGACCCCGGCTGGCGCAGGGCTTGCGTCGCGCGGTTGAACTGGCTGGCCGCGTAATCGCGCCCGCCGACCATCGCGCGGACCGCGCCGTCGGGGGTCATGGAAATCAGCGCGCCTTCGCTGACGTCCTGGGCCGCGCCCTGCGCGGCCAAAAGACCGTCGAGCTTCCGTTCGGCGACGCGCTGCAGCTTAAGATCCAGCGTCGTCAGAATCACGATATCCTGCGGCGCGTTCTCCAAAAGAGAGTCCACCTGATCGACGATCCAGTCCGCGAAATAGCGCCCGTCGCCGCTCGCACCGGGTTTGCGGCGGGGCGTCGGGACATCGGCCAGCGCCGATTCCTTTTCGGCCTCGGTGATGAATCCGGCCTCGACCATCGCGGCCAGGACCGTCCGCGCACGGGACAAGGCGAGGGCCGGATTGTTGGTCGGCGCAAAACGCGAAGGCGCGCGCAAAAGGCCCGCCAAAATCGCGCTTTCCCGCAAGCTCAGCGCGGCGGCAGGCTTGCCGAAATAAACGTCCGCCGCCGCGTCCACGCCGTAAGCGCCCGCGCCGAGATAGACGCGGTTGAGGTAAGCGGTCAGAATCTGGTCCTTCGTGTAAGTATGCTCAAGCCACAGGGCGAGCAGCATTTCCTGTATCTTGCGCCGCGCCGTGCGATCAGGCGTCAGAAAAAGGTTTTTCGCCAATTGCTGCGTGATGGTCGAGCCGCCCTGGACCACGCGCCCGGCCCTCATATTATGAACGAACGCCCGAAGCAGGCCGAAAACGTCAACGCCGAAATGATCGTAGAACCGGCGGTCTTCGATGGCCAGAATGGCGTTGACAAGATGGGGCGGCACGCTTTGAACCGAAACCCGCTCGCCTTGCAGGTCGCCGTAGCGGGCAAACACGGTCCCATCGTCCGCCAGCAGCGTGATGGCGGGACGGCGCTCCGGCTGCGCGATCTGCTTCACGTCCGGCATATCGTAGGCGTACCAGGCGATAAGGGCGCCGCCCGCGATGCCGCCCCAGATGACGAGCAGGATAAAAAAACGCCAGACGGCCTCAAGGGCCGGGCGCAGATAGACGGACCAAAGAACGCCGCTTTTCTTGCTTCTTTTGCGCGGCCTGGCCGCGCGACGCTTAGGGACAGGAGACATGGGAATCCTTAACAGAACCCCCTCTGTTTGGCAGGGGATCGAGGCGGAATAAAGGAAAAAATGGGGGAAAACGGTCTCTTTTCGGAAAGATTGCTTGTCGGGCCTCCCCTTTGTTAGAGTGGCCATCTTCCCCCGTCCTTTCAAGGAATCTATTTCATGGCCCCTGTAAACATTGATTATTTGACGCCGCCGCAAAAAATTCGAGACCTTTTCTTCTCCCGCCTCAAAAACGAAACAGGCAGCCTCTTTCCCGTGGTGAAGATTTGCGAAGATGTTGCCTCCATCATTCAGGAAGCCGCCGAGCTGAATGATCGGGAAAAAATCGCATCGCTTTGTCCCATAGCCTTCGAAATGGCAAAAACCGTTTTTGAAAGGTCTGCGCCGGGAAAAAGACGGGACCATTCGGTCGCCCGGCAACTGGCGCGGGCCGCCGCAGACGTCTATTCTTTCGCCCTATCCAGGGACTTCTGCAACTTCTTCTTCCAGAAAAGTTTGCGCGGAGATAAAACCTTGCTCGCTCGGAACTTCGCCGTCTCCCTCTGCGCCGCCGATTTGGAACTGGCTAAAATGGGGATGGCCGTCGCCGCAGACGAACTTCTTTCCCATTATCCGGTCGTCTCTGTTCTGCCCTATGTCGGCGGAGCGCGGAAAGTCGCGGCCATCCAAAACGCCATGCGCCTTGCGAGGAGAATCGGCCTTTTATATCCAAGCCTCGTTAGTGAGAGCCTTCTCGACCAGATAATGTTCTGGAAAGAAACATGGGCCGAGCCCAAAGATTTGGGGCGCCCCGCCAGTCTGGCGGGAATCTGCCACAAAGATCTTTCGCGCTGCCTGCAAAAACATAGGCAAGCGATCCTTCTTTGAAAAAAACGGCGGGCCTTGCGGCCCGCCGTTTTGTCTTAACCGGCCTTCACTTCGATCTTCTTGGCCGCCGTCTTTTCGTCCGGCTGCTTGGGCAGGATCACCGTCAGCACGCCTTTTTCGAACTTGGCCTCGATCTTGTCTTCCTCGATGTTCGCGGGAAGCCCCAACTGCCGAGCGAAGCTGCCCGAAGAACGTTCGATGATGTGCCAGGTATCTTTCTTTTCGTCGCGTTCGACCTTTTTCTCGCCCCTGATGGTCAAGACGCCGTCATGGAACGTCACCTCGACTTCTTTTTCGCTCAGACCCGGCAAATCCGCCGTGACGTGAAAGGCCTTTTCGTCCTCTTTCACGTCCAGCCGCAGCGCCGAGGAAGCGACAGAAGCCGGGACCAGGGACCGTCCGCCAAAAGCGTCTTCGAAAACGCGGCTCAGCTCGCGTTGAAACGAAGCAAACGGATCGGCGGATTCGGACAAGGAACGTCCAACAAACGGGGTTAACATACGCCAGGTCATATTGCCCTCCTTTCTCGTTGATCCTGGGATTCAGATAGGACGCTTTTTTCGGATTTAAAGGGGCAAAATTTTTGCTCTGCTCTCTTGAAAAATAACTTTTTGATTCCAAATGAAAGCGCCGCCGCAGGTATGCGGCGGCGCTTTTTCTCTTCTCAATGACTTAGTGGCCTCTCTTCTTCAAGACGCCGAGCGGCCAGACGACCTTGCCCGTCACCTCGTTAAGAACCTGGGCCAGGCCCGCATACATGGCCGAAAATCCGCAGAGAAGGCCTACCCACCCGGCGAGCTTGGTGATCCCCTCGTGGCCAAAAACGTCGCCCAGGGCCAAAAGGAAGAACAAAAGCGTCAAGGTTCCGAAGATGACCTGAAGCGCTTTGTTCAGACTGAACGTCGCCTTGAACATGACAAGCGTGAACAAGCCCCACAGGAGAAGATAGATCGCCATGGCAGGATTTTTCTCCGGCCCCACGACGCCGAGATCCATCTTCGGCAGAAGGATCAAACCGACGAGCGTCAGCCAAAACGCGCCGTAGCTCATGAACGCCGTCGTGCCGAAAGTATTGCCCTTCTTCCATTCCATAATGCCTACAATGATTTGCGCGAGGCCGCCGTAGAAAATGCCCATCGCCAGGATCATCGAATCGAGCGGAAAAAGCCCCGCATTATGAAAATTGAGCAGGACCGTCGTCATGCCGAAGGCCAAAAGCCCCACAGGCGCGGGATTGGCCGTCGTATCGTTCTTCATTTCACTCATAGGAAGGCTCCTTTTGTGGATGAAACAGGAGAAAACGAGGAGAGATTCGAATTATGGGCAAAAAACGACAATAGGCGCAATGTTATTCTTCTTCACCTTTATTGCGTTGCACAAAGAGAATCAAAGAAGAATCTTGACCACGACTTTGACAAGCGCTCC
>CAZZDK010000029.1:13744-18594 GCA_964652235.1 uncultured Rhodospirillaceae bacterium | reverse complement strand
GTGCAGATAGAACACGTCGCCGGGATAAGCTTCGCGACCCGGCGGGCGGCGCAGCAAGAGCGACATCTGGCGATAGGCGACGGCCTGTTTCGACAGATCATCGTACACGATGACGGCGTGCTTGGCGTTGTCGCGGAAAAACTCGCCCATCGCGCAGCCCGTATAGGGCGCGATGTATTGCAGCGGCGCCGGCTCGGACGCCGTGGCGGCCACGACGATGGAATACTCCATCGCGCCCGCGTCTTCGAGCGTCTTGACGATCTGCGCGACGGTCGAGCGCTTTTGCCCGATGGCGACGTAAATGCAATACAGCTTCCCGGATTCGTCGCCGCCGGCATTGATCGTTTTTTGGTTAATGAACGTATCGACCACGACAGCCGTTTTGCCCGTCTGGCGATCGCCGATGATAAGCTCGCGCTGCCCGCGCCCGATCGGCACGAGAGAGTCGATGGCCTTCAGGCCCGTCTGCATCGGCTCGCTGACCGATTGCCGGGGAATAATGCCCGGCGCCTTGACCTCGAGGCGGGCCATCTTGACGTTCTTAAGCGGCCCCTTGCCGTCGATAGGATTGCCCAGCGCGTCCACCACGCGGCCCAAAAGACCCATGCCGACGGGAACTTCGACGATGGCGTCGGTGCGCTTGACGGTGTCGCCTTCGCGGATCGAACGGTCGTCGCCGAAGATAACGACGCCCACGCAATCGGTCTCAAGATTAAGCGCCATGCCCTTAATGCCGTTCTGGAACTCCACCATTTCGCCCGCGCGAACATTGTCGAGCCCGTACACCAAGGCAACGCCGTCGCCGATCTTCAAGACCTGGCCGACTTCGTCCATATCGGTCCGAATGCCAAGCCCCGCGATCTGTTCCTTAAGAACCGAGGAAATTTCCGATGCGCGAATATCCATTTACGCTGCCTCCCGCTCCGTTTTGAGTTGACGCTCAACCTGCGCCAATTTGCCTTTGACCGACGCGTCGATCAGACGCGAACCTATCCTGACGATCAGCCCGCCGAGCAGGCTTTCGTCCGTCTCCACCATCAGGCGGACGGTGCCGCCCACCATCTTGCCAAGCTGCGCCGAGAGATGCGATTCCTGCTCGGGCGTCAAAGCCTTTGCCGCCGTGACAAAAGCGACGTGCTGCCCGCGCTTTTCGGCCAGCTCGGCCTGAAAAGCTTCGATCATGTTGCCAAGGTGGACAAGCCGCCGCGCCAGGGCAAGCTGCGTAAGAAACGACTTCGTGAGCGCATGAAAATGAACGGCGTCCGAAACTTTGGCGACGACCTGGGCCACCTTTTCCGCGGAAAGCCGCGGATGGGCCGCCATGGCGTGAAAATGGGGATCGCTGTCGATGGCCTCTTGAATCGCTCTCAAATCCGCCGCCACCGACTCGATGGCGCCGCCTTTGTTCGCAAGATCGAAAAGAGCGGCGGCATAGCGCCGCGCCAGAACGGCGCCTTCTCCCGCAAAAACGTGCGAGAGGTGCGCTTTTTTGGCGGTTTTTTCAGATTCCGACACGGCTTTCCCCGCTGACGAATATATGAACTCGGCAGGGGAGATAGCAGAGGAAAGCAAGGAGCGCAACTGGGCTTTTTGGCCTTTATTCGAGTCGGGAAAGATGGGCCAAAACGGGGCATCCCTTTTTATGCGCGCCGGGCAGATAGCCGAGAGACATCAAAAACTCGCCGACAATCTCGCCGCCCGTAAAGCGAAAAGTCCGCCGGAAAAGCCTGACCCATTCGGCTTTAGGTTGCGGATGGTGCGAATCGAGCCATTTCGCAAAGCTGCCCTCCTCTTTGCGGATTCTTAAAACCACTTTCGCATTGTCGATAATAGCCTCGATTTTACGTCTGTTGCGGATGATCCGAGGATCCCCCAAAAGCCTTTCTACGTCTTTTTCGCCATAGGCCGCGACCTTGGCCGGAATAAAGCGATCAAACGCCTCGTTAAGCGCCTTGCGCTTTTTCAGGACGATCTCCCAGGAAAGCCCGGCCTGCATGATCTCCAGCGCCAAGCGTTCAAACAAAACGCGCTCGGAGCGAGAGGAAAAGCCGTATTCCCTATCATGATATGGCCCATGGATTGGATGGCCCGGCGCGATGTCGCAATAATGAGGCATGGGCTTGTTATAGCCCCCCGCCGCAAAGGGGCAACGACCAAATTTTGGTAACTTTATTTCTGTCCTGTTGCTTTTTTGTAATTTTCTATAAAAAATTATGTTTTGAAAGTAATTTTATTCTTGTTTGTGGAACGGCCAATCCGTATATTGGTTCCACGACCAACACCAACCCATTGATAAAGAAGGAAAGATCATGTCCAGCCCAGCCAACCCTGCGATGTCGGAGACTCGCCAAAGAATGGATACCTTCACCCAAAATCCGCCTGCGCTGGGCCGTCTTTATGCCGACCTTTCCGTCGAAAGAATCTGGGCCGCGGCAGAACGAGAAGGGGTCAGGATTTCTGACGCCGGAATGATGCGTGTCCTGAAAGCCAAAAGGCAGGCCTACGCCGCCAGCGCCATGCGAATGATCGAAGGCATGGAAAACCCGGTCACCGCTCACACGCCGTCGGGGATCCGCAGAGAGGTTTATGAAATTCGTTCCCTGTTCGCTTCTGTGGGAGACAAGCGCGTCCCGCCTTTCGTGGCAAAAGGCCAAAAACTTTCTGCATTGGATCGACGCATTCACGCCGCGCAGCAGGCCGCTCATCAGCATGCGGTTCCGGCGTACGTCCGCCTCATAAAGGAGGCAAACGCCCCTTCTTATGACGTCGCGTTTCTGCAGGAAAAGGCCAATCAGCTCATGCAGCATATGGTCGGCGCGGCGGGCGTGACGAATATCGACCACGCTAAAAGGGCGTTCCAAAAGCAGAGAAAAGGTGAAGTCGAAGCCCTCTTCCGCGCGGCCTGCGCACGTTGTTTTGCCAGGCGGCTGAACCGTTTGAGAACGATGGACAACATGAACGGTCTCGACGCGCAGGAAATGCATCGGGAGGAATCCGCTCTCCGCGCCCTGCACAGCGCGGCAAGCGCAGGAAGATCGCCCAAGGCGAACATCGATAAGGTCATCCAAAAAGCGCACGCGAAAGCCGTCAGGCGTTGGATGGAAAAGGCCAGGCCGAATGAAATGTCCATGGAGCAAAAGACAAGCCTGGCGCACCGCGTCGCTCGCGCGGACGGGCAAGTGACTCCCGAGGAAAGAAAGTGGATCGACGCGGCTTTGACCTCTTCCGTCATCGGCGCGAAAATCGTCCCCTATCGTCCCGCTTCGGAAAGCCGCGCAGAAGACAAACCGCAAGCGCCTGCCGTTGACGCAAAGCGGGCTACTTACGGCTAAAAAAGGCCAAAAAGCCTTTTTTCGAGAGGACTGAAAGCCTTGAATGTCGCCCGCGCGTAGGGTATAGGTGCTCGCCATCCTTCAAAAACCCTTCCGCGCGAGGCGATGATGGCGAACTTTCCCGAAGCTTTAACTTTTGACGATGTGCTGCTGGTTCCGGCGGCCTCAAGCGTCCTGCCGTCCGACGTTTCCACGGCCACCCGCTTTTCCCGGAATATACAGCTTGGCATTCCGCTCGTTTCCGCCGCCATGGACACGGTAACGGAAAGCGGCCTGGCCATCGCCCTGGCCCAGGCGGGCGGCATAGGGGTCGTTCACCGCAACCTTCCGCCTCTTCGGCAAGCCGAGGAGGTCCGCAAGGTCAAGCGCTTCGAGTCCGGCATGGTCATGAATCCGGTTACCATTGCGCCGGACGAGCCGCTTATCGCCGCCCTTAAACTGATGGCTGACCATAATATCTCTGGCATCCCCGTCGTCGAAAGGCCGTCGGGCAGGCTGGTCGGCATCTTGACCAACCGCGACGTTCGTTTCGCCACGAATATGGACCAGCCCATTTCCGAGTTGATGACGAAGGAACGCCTCGTCACCGCCGCCATCGACATCAAGCACGAGGAAGCCAAAAAGCTTCTTCACCAATACCGGATCGAGAAACTTCTGATCGTGGACAAGGATTACCGCTGCATCGGCCTTTTGACGGTCAAAGACATCGAAAAAGCCTATCTGCACCCGAACGCCTGCAAAGACGGCCAGGGCCGCCTGCGCGTCGCCGCCGCCATCGGCACGGGGCAGGACAGCCTCGACCGCGCGCTGGCCCTGGCCGAAGCGGGGGCGGACGCAATTGTCGTCGATACCGCCCACGGCCATTCGGCGGGCGTAATTGAGCAGATCAAAAGGGTCCGCAAAATGATTAAAGGCCCGGATATCGTCGCGGGCAATATCGCCACCGCCGAAGCCGCCAAGGCGCTGATCGACGCGGGGGCGGACGCGGTTAAGGTGGGGATCGGCCCCGGCTCTATCTGCACCACGCGCATCGTCGCGGGCGTCGGCGTGCCGCAATTGACGGCCATCATGGAGGCGGCTTCGGTCTGCGCCAAAAAGGACGTCCCCGTCATCGGCGACGGCGGCATTAAATATTCGGGCGAAATCGCCAAGGCCATCGCGGCGGGCGCGGATTGCGTCATGCTCGGCTCCATGTTCGCCGGAACGGACGAAGTGCCGGGCGACGTGGTTCTCTATCAGGGCCGTTCGTATAAAAGCTATCGCGGCATGGGCAGCGTCGGCGCCCTGGCCGACGGCTCCGCCGACCGCTATTTCCAGAAAGCCGACGCCTGCAACCCTCAGAAACTCGTCCCCGAGGGCATTGAAGGCCGCGTGCCCTATAAGGGCCCCGCCTCGCAAGTCATCCATCAACTCATAGGAGGCCTGCGCGCCGCCATGGGTTATACGGGCTGCGGCACTATTTCGGATATGAAGAGCAAGGCCAAGTTCGTGCGCATCACCGGCGCGGGCCTGCGCGAA
>CAZZDK010000029.1:0-13727 GCA_964652235.1 uncultured Rhodospirillaceae bacterium | reverse complement strand
AAGCCACGTCCACGACGTGACTATCACGGCGGAAGCCCCGAATTACAGGGCGGAATAGACCGCCTCCACTCCCAGGGCCGAAAGCGGCTTGCCTTGAATCCAATTCGTCCTCTCGCCGCGCGGCGCGGACCAGAGTGGGTCCACCTGATCGGACATCAGCGCCAGCGTCCGCGCGCCCACGGCAGCAGCCAGGTGCGTCGGCCCCGTATCGTTGCCGACAACCAGTTCCGCCCGGCGACATAAAGCCGCCACCTGGCCCAGGCTCGTTTTCCCCGACAAATCCCGCACAAAGGGCGCAAGCGTGCGCAAGGCGCCGATACTCTCGCGATCCTGCCCCGTGCCGATAGCCAGAACGGCAAGGCCCTGCGCCGCCACTTTTTTGGCCAGCATGGCGTAATGCAAAGGCGGCCAGCGTTTATAAAGCCGCCCCGGTGCGCAGCCGGGAATGAAAACCGCGAAACGTTCGGGCAAAGAAAATCCGCTTAAATCGCCATCGAGCCAGGACAGATCGTCCTGCCCCATCGCTACGCCCGCGCGATCAAGCTGCGCGGCGAGAAAATCCGTATAATGCATACCCGGCTTGGGAGGCCAAAGGCGCGGGTGCGAACAACCCGGCGCGGCGCCGGACCACTCCGGCCCTTTCCATGGCCCGCCGAGCGCATAGAACAAAAGGGCCTGTCGAAACTTGCCTTGCAGATCGTAAACGCGGCTGGGGGCGAAGGCCCTCACTTCGCGGATCAGTTTCAGCCAGGCAAGCGGCTGCGTGAGCTTAGGCCGCGGATCGAGGATTACGCGATCAAAGAACGGCATTTGCCGCGCAAAATCCGCGAAAGCGGGCATGGTCAACAAAGCTATTTCCGCCGTCGGGTGCCGCGTCCGAAGCCCGGCAAAAGCATCCCGGCATAAAATCAAATCGCCCAAAGCGCCGAGGCGTATGACAAGAATACGTTCTTTCATACCGTCCTCAATTCATCGTAAACGGCAAGCGTTTTTTCGATCATCGTTTCTTTAGCGAAGAAATGCACAGCCCGATCCCGTGCGGTCTGGGCCATGCGTCGGCGATCTTCTTCGCCCAAGACCAACGCTTTTGAAACGGCTTCCGCCCAAGCGTCAACATTGTCCGGCGGGACGAGCCAACCGGTTATTCCTTCCAAAATCGTATCGCTCATCGCGCCCAAATCGCTGGCGACGACCGGAACGCCCATGGCCATCGCCTCGACCGGCACGCGCCCGAATCCTTCGGGCGTTTGCGAAGGCGCGACGACAAGCGATGCGAACGCATAGGCCGCCGCCATGTCGGCACAGGCGCCGATAAGCCTGATTTTTCCCTCCAGCCCGTTCTCGCAGATAAGTTTCCTGAGCTTTTGAGCATAGGATTCGCGTCCCTGATCGTCGCCGACGATCAAGACGGGAGGAAAGGAAAGGCCCCTCTCTTTAAGCTTTCCAACGGCGCGGATAAAAACGTCCTGGCCTTTGATGGGCGAAAGCCGGCCCGGAAGAAGAATGGCTTTCTCGTCCATCCTTAACCCCGCACGGGCGGCAAAGCCTCTTTTTCTATCCTCGGAAACAGCCTGCGGATCGAACGCCCTTACGTCCACGCCGCGATTGACAAGCCTCGCTTTCTCTTCGCCAACGCCGTATTGGCCCTCGATATGTCGCGCGACAAAGGAGGAAATAGCGATCACACGGTCCGCTTTTACCATCACGCTATTGTAGGCCTTCTTTAGACCGCAGGAGAACTTATACGCCGCATGAAACGTCGTGACGAAACGGCAGCCCGTCAGGCGGCAGGCGATCTTCGCGCTCCAGGCCGGGGCGCGCGAGCGGGCATGAACGATGTCGATACGTTTCTCGCGGATAAGAAAGGCCAACCAGAACCCGTTCCAGACGATCTTCAGCGGGTTTTTGGTTTTGACATCCCGCTTGATGAACGCCGCGCCGGATTCCTCAAGCGCCGCGACGCGCCAGCCGCCCGTCGAGACGACAAAGGCCGCATCGCCGCGCAGGGCAAGAGCCGCCGCCACGTCCACGCAGGCCTGTTCCGCGCCGCCCGTGCCGAGGGAAGGAATAAGCTGCAAAACGCGAAGCGGCCTGCGAAAAGCCGCGTTCCAAACGGCCTGCGCCGCCTTTTCCGAAGGAACGAATTGGCCGCGCCCCAACCAGGCGCCGATGGCATGGAGTTCGCTTTTTTGCCGTTCTCTTTCTTTTTTCTCCACCAAAAACGTTTCGACCGCACGCGAAAGATTTTCCGCCGTGCAGTTTTCCTGAAGAAACTCCGGCATAACGGCCCGGCCCTGCATGATGTTCAAAAGCGTGGCGTACTTTGTTTTGATGAACCGCCTGTAAAGCGCGACCGTCAGAGGATTCGCCCTATAAGCAATGACGGTCGGCACCTCGGCCATGGCCAATTCGACGGAAACGGTGCCCGAACAGGCCAGCGCCGCCGTCGCCGCCGCAAAGGCATCGTATTTATCCCTGTCATTATCCGTAAAATGCGCGGCGATAGGCCAATTCCTCATGGCCGCCCGGACATAGGCCTCGACGCCCGGCACGGTCGGAACCACGATATGAAGCGAAGGAAAAAGATCGTGAATCTGGACAACCGCTTCCCGGAAAACGGGCAGAAGCCTTTTCACCTCGCCCATCCGGCTGCCGGGCAGAACGGCCAGAACGGGCGCGCCTTCCGGAATAAAAAAGCGTTCGCGAAACCGGGCCGCGCTTCCCTTTCCCGCGTCCGTCTCCACGAGCGGATGGCCGACGAAAGAACAGGCCAGTCCGTGGCGCGTGAAATAGGGCGGCTCGAACGGCAAAAGCGCGAGCAGATGGTCGAGGAACGCGGCAATTTTTCTCGCCCGACCGGGCCGCCAGGCCCAAACGGTCGGTGCAACATAATGGATAAGGGGTATGCCTTCCCCCTTCAGTTTCTTCGCCACGCGAAAACTGAAATCGGGCGAGTCGATGGTCACCAGCGCGGCGGGGCGCCGTTCCTTCACCGCCTGGACCGTCTCGCGAAGGCGCCGCAGGATATTCGGCAAGTGCCTGATGATCTCGAAAAGCCCCATATGGGCCAGCTCGGCCTGGTCGAAAAGAAGCTCGATCCCCTCTTCCCTCATGCGCGGCCCGCCGACGCCCGCAAACCGGACCGCACCGTCCGTTTTCTTTTTCAGTGCCGCCATAAGACGCGCGCCCAGCAGGTCCCCAGAAGCCTCGCCCGCGACGAGAAAGAAAAGCGGCGCGTTATTCATCCACGCCCTCGCGCGCCACGCCGACGATGAAAAGCCCGGCTTCGTCCGCCGCCTTGATCGTCGCTTCGCGATCAATAAGAAGGCTTGCCCCGGCCTCGACGGCTACTCCTTCAAGGCCCGCGCGCGCCAGAGCCTGAACGGTCTCCGGACCGATGGAAGGCAAATCGAGGCGAACGTCCTGCCCCGGCTTGGCACACTTGACTAGAACCCCGCCGCCGCCTTCGCGCTTCAAACCGCCCGCGCGGGCGATCAGCGCGTCGGTGCCTTCGATCGCCTCAAGCCCCAATACGATTCCTTGCTGCACGACGACGGCCTGCCCTACATCCAGACGGCCCAGGGCTCGCGCGATTTTCAGGCCTTTTGCGATGTCTGCTTTCGCCTTTTTGTCGGGCTTCGCCTTCGTCAAAACGCCCTTGGGCGCAAGAATTTCGGGCATAACCTCATGCGCCGCTACGACCCTGACGCCGCAAACGTCTTCAATCGCGGCCGCCACGCCGCGCAAAACGCCGTCGTCGCCGAGCGCGTTCAGACCTATCCTCGCTAAAAATTTCACGCCCAGAAAATCCGGCCTCATTTCCGACAGCGAAGGCCGCCGCACGCGCCCGATCATGACAACCTCGCCGATACCCTCAGCCGCGCAAACCTCGCGCAACTTTCCCGCCGCGCCGAGCGAGATCCAAGCGTGAGGCCCTTCTTCGGCAAGCTCTTTATCAGCCTGCTCTTCAAGGCAAAAAAGAAAGAAAGGCCTCCCTAAAGCGCGGCAGGCCCGCACAATCTGGCGCGGCGCGGCGCCGCCGCCTGCGATGATTCCGAGTTTGGGCTTCAGGGCAGCGCTCATGCCCCCTCCCTTTACGTTTCGCTCTTGGGCTGGCACAAAGCGCGCGAGCCGCGCGAACGGATGAAGGACACCATGCTTTCAACAAGACTTTTGTCTTTGTAATGCTCGGCCACGTCTTCCAGGCGCTCGGCCATCGTGCCCTCGGAAGAAAAGAGAATCCGATATGCGCTGCGCAGGGCGTGGATGTCTTCACGCACAAAGCCCCGACGCTCCAACCCCACGACGTTCAACCCCGCCAGATAGGCGCGCTCGCCTTTAACCATGCCGTAAGGAATCACGTCGCTTTCCACGCCGGACATACCGCCGATCATGGCGTGCGGACCGATGCGAACGAACTGATGGACAGCGGCCAGTCCGCCGATCACGGCGAAATCGCCGACGACCACATGGCCCGCAAGCGTGGCGTTGTTGGCCATTACGACGTTGTTGCCGACCATGCAATCGTGGGCGATGTGGACGCCGACCATATAAAGGCCGCCGTCGCCCACGCGCGTGACCATGCCGCCGCCTTCGGTGCCCGGATTCATCGTGACGTGTTCGCGAATCTGGTTCCTGGCGCCGATCTCCAGCGTCGAAGGTTCATCGTGATATTTAAGGTCCTGCGGCCTGTGGCCGATGGAAGCGAAAGGATAGATGACGGTTTCGGCGCCGACGTTCGTGCGTCCGTCCACGACAACGTGCGCGATGAGGCGAACGCGATCGCCGAGCGTCACGCCCCCCCCCACGACGCAGTAGGGGCCTATCTCGACGTCGGTTCCGAGTTTCGCCCGTGGATCGACAATGGCCGTGGGGTGAACGTTAACCGCCATGCGCCGCCGTCCGGCCCGCATCGGGCACCAGCATCGCGGTATAGATCGCCTCGGCCACAAGCGTGTCGTTCACAAAGGCCTCGCCCCTGAATTTCCAGACGTCGCCGCGACGACGCTCTTTTTTCACCTTGATGTGCAATTGGTCTCCGGGCAAAACGGGCTTGCGAAAACGCGCCTCTTCAACGCTCATGAAATAAACGACGTGGGACGAAGAATCGACGCCCTTCATCGAGTCCACAACAAGCGTCGCCGCCGTTTGCGCCATCGCCTCGATAATTAAGACGCCCGGCATGATGGGATGGCCGGGGAAATGGCCCTGAAAGAAAGGCTCGTTCACCGAAACATTTTTGATCCCGGTGCAGCTTTCCTCGGGTACGATGTCAACGACCCGATCAATCAAAAGAAACGGATAGCGATGGGGAATCCGTCTCATGATCCCGTTGATGTCTATGGTTTTTTCGTTTTCCGCCTCGACCATTTTCGCGCTTCCTTCCCTTGGATTCCCGGCAAAGAGTATCCAGCCGTTTTAGCCTGATCGACCTCTTCGTTCAAGGGGGGAAGGCCTCTATTTTTTTCCGGTTTCTTTTTTGTTTTTCTTCAGAACCAGGGGATTTTCTGCCGGTTCTTCCTCCGGAACGATCTTAACGTCAAGCTTGGGCAGGGCCTTGTTGAGTCGTGCCAGAACCTCGTCCGTAATATCGACGATCTGATCGTTCCAAATGATCTGCTGCTTGACGATAGCCAGGTTGACGCCGCGAGCCTTGGACACATCGGCGACAATATCGACGATCCCCTTGCGAACGGCGTTCATGGAGTCCGTAAAAGCCTGGTCGAGCGCCTTGCGCCGCGCCTGAACGCGCCTTTCGACGGTCAGAAACCGCTGGCGAAGTTTTTGCTCCTCTTCCATATAGGCCTGCGCTTCGGCGGCATCGCGCATCTTGGCGAGTTTTTGCTCCGCCTTGCGAAGATCTTCCTCCTCCGCGGTAATCTCGGCCTGGAATTTCGAGCGCTGGCTTTCAAGCTGCTGTTCGACGCTTTTGGCCGCCAGGGATTCCTGCAAAAGCCGCTGCACGTCCACAATGGCAATCGGCGGCGGCGCGGCGGCGAAGGCCCATCCGCTGAATAAAAGAAACGAAACGGTCAGGATCGGCAGGAAGCGGTTCATCAGAACCTCGTGCCGAAGCTGAAATGGACGTTTTCCGTCTTGTCGTAGGATTGTTTGAGGAAGGGCACGGCGTAATCAAGCCGCACCAGCCCGAAGGGCGATTGCCAGGAGATCCCAAGGCCCGCGCTGGCGCGCACCTTGTCGTCGTTCTTGAAGATTTCGCTCGCCAGCGCTTTTTCTTCGCAGTCGGAAAGCACCCCGACGTCCGTAAAGACATGGCCCTTAAAGCCAAGATTATCGGGCAAAGGAGTCGGAAGGGTCAGCTCTAAGGAGCCGCGGGCATAGCGATTGCCCCCCAGCGCGTCGTCCACGCCGTTCGTCAAATCGCGCGGCCCGATCCCCGCATAGGCGAAGCCCCGGAACGTATCGGCGCCCAGGAAGAACCGGTCGCTGATGTGAACGTCTTGTCCGAAGCCCTTGATGACGCCGACCTCGCCCAAAAGGCTGAAAACATAGTTCTCGGCAGGCGAATAAAATTGCGTCCCGGTCAGTTTCGCGCGGACATACCGTCTGTTGCCTCCCGCCCCCGCCAGATCGGTCTTAAGCTTGGTGACAAAGCCTTCCGTCGGCTCAATCTTGCTGTCCCGCCTGTCATAGGTGATCTCCTGGGAAACCATGGACGTCAAGCTCTTGCCAACCTGCTCGCGCACAAAACGCGAAGCCGCGGAATCGACGTTGCTCACTTTGTCCTGCCGAAGCGTATAGCTTACCACCTGTCGCAGAGGCTGGGAAAGCGGATAGCCCGCGCGCAAAGAAAAGCCGGTATTCACCTCGTCGTAGCTGCTTCGTTTCTGTTCGTCGCTGCGCACATGGAAAACGTCCGCTCCCGCCGAAAGGTCGCGATCCAGGAAATAAGGTTCCGTAAAGCTGAAATCGAACTGCTTGGTCACACCTGAAATCGTCGCTCCCAGGCGGACGTCCTGGCCTTTGCCGAGAAAATTGCGCTCGCGAATGCTGAAGTCGCCCAAGGGGCCGTCGGTGGACGAGAACCCGGCGCCGAGCGATATTTCGCCCGTCGATTTTTCCTTCACCTCGACTTTCAGGTCCGAGCGATCCGGCTGCGATCCGGCAACGGGTTTGATTGAGGCCGTCTCGAAGAAACCCAGGTCCTTGATCTTTTGCTCGGACCGCTTGATCTGCGACGTGCTGAACGGATCGCCTTCGGCCACCGTCATTTCGCGACGGATGACTTTATCGAGCGTGCGCGTGTTGCCGGACACGTCGATGCGCCCGATATAGACTCGCTGGCCGGGCTTGATCCTATAGGTCAGATCGACGACGCGCGTTTCCTTGTTCTTTTCCGGCTCCGGGATGATTTCCACGAAAGCGTATTGCATATCGCCCAAAACAGCGGTGAACTTGGCGACTGTTTTTTCGACCTTATCGGCGCTGTACCAGTCCCCCGTTTTCGAAAGGAGGTTGGCACGAAGCTTGTCGCCGTCCAACCCCTTGATTTCGCTTACGATGTTTATTTTCCCGAACCGGTAACGCTCGCCCTCTTCAATAGCGAAGGTCAAGAAGAAATCCTGCCGGTCGGGCGTCATTTCGGCGACCGAAGACGCCACGCGAAAATCGACGTAGCCTTCGTTCATGTAAAAGCGGCGCAACAATTCCCGATCATAGGAGACGCGGTCCGGATCGTAGAAATCGGACGTGGTGAAAAACCGCCACCAGGCCGTTTCGCGCGTGTCGATCACGCCGCGCAACGTGTCTTCGTCGAAGTGGTCGTTACCAACGAAAGATATGCGACGCACGCCCGTGTGCTTGCCTTCGACGATTTCGAAAATAACATCCACGCGATTCTGGTCGAGCGGCACGACCTTCGGCTCCACCGTCGCGGCAAAACGACCTGAACGCCGGTAAAGGTCCAAAATCCGCTGCACGTCCTTTTGAACCTTGGGCAGCGTGTAAACGAGGCGGGATTTAAGCTGAACTTCCTTTTCCAGGTCGTCTTTGGCCAGCGTATCGTTGCCCTCGAACGTCACGCTGTTGACGATGGGGTTTTCGACCACTCGAACCGTGAGCGTCCCGTCTTTCATGCCGAGATGGACGTCCGCGAAAAGGCCGGTCGCGTAAAGCGCCTTCAGCGACGCATTCAGACTGTCTTCGTCAACCTTGTCGCCCTGCGCGATTGTCAGATAAGAAAGAACGGTTTCCCGCTCAAGCCGCTGCGCCCCCTCCACCTCGATGTCCCGCACAGTCTCGCCTGAGGGCGCCGGAACCGCCGACGGCGCGCCCAGAAAAGTCGCAGGCCCCGGCGCGGGCACAATTCCCTCCACGTCGAGAGCCAAAGCTGGGGCCGCATAAAGCCCGAAAGCCAGAATCGACAAAAGGGCGCTCCTCTTCCGGCGGAAGGAAACGGCGCCAAGCGGCAAGGAGATTCTGTCTTTTGTCATTCAGGAAAACAAACCACGCAAATAAGAGACAACGCGCAGATGCACCAAATCGTTCCACGTCGCGAAAAGCATCAGGGACAAAACAAGCAACGCGCCCATCCTGGCTCCGATTTCCTGGATTCTTTCGCCGATGGGACGGCCCCTGGCCGCTTCGAGCGCATAGAATAGCAGATGTCCGCCGTCGAGCAAGGGGACAGGGAAGAGATTAATAAGCCCCAGATTCACCGAGATGACAACGATAAACCAAACGAACGAAGAAAAGCCGTCTTTTGCCACTTTTCCCGACATTTCCGCGATCCTAAGCGGCCCGCCCAACTCGTCCGAACTACGCGCGCCCATGATCATCTGTCCCAGGCCTCTAAGCGTTCCCCAAGTGATATTCCCGATTTCGCGCAGCGATTCGCTCACGGCCTGCCCAGGCCCCAAATCCCGGAAGGCCACCTCGGTAGAAGAGATGCCGAGAACGCCCTTCGTATGTTCGATGCCGAGTCTGTCTTTGGTCCGCACGACTTCGGGCGTGACGGAAACCGTCTTAACGCCACCGCCGCGATCAAAGACAATGGTTACGGGAGTCCCGGCGTTCAGGGCGATAACCCGCCTTATGTCCTCAAAGCTGTTCATCGCCTCGCCGTCGATGGAGCGAATCTTGTCGCCCTCGACAAACCCGGCCTTAGCGGCAGCGCTTTCCGGCATGACGGAACCGATGGTCGTGGCGGTGTAGGGCTGCCCGCCCCACAGGTAAAGAAGGGCCAGAACGACGGCCGCGAAAAGATAATTGGCCGCAGGTCCCGCCGCGACGATGGCAAAGCGCTTGGAAACTTTTTGGGCGAAGAAGGCGACTTTTTTCTCTTCCGCCGTAAAAGAAACGGATTCCTCGCCGGGGCCGAAGCTGGAAGGATCGGCGTCGCCGAACATCTTGACGTAGCCGCCAAGAGGCAACCAGGCGAGCCGCCAGCGCGTCCCGCAGCGATCATGCCAGGCGAAAATCTCCGGTCCGAAGCCGATGGAAAACGTCTCGACCTTGACGCCGCAGCGCCGGGCCACCCAAAAATGGCCGAATTCATGGACAAAAACGACGATCCCAAGAACGACCAAGAACGGCACGATATAATGCGCCGCGTTTGAAAAAGAAGAAAAGAGAGATTCCATCGACCCGGTTCCCGTCCTTTATTTTTTTGCGGCCAGTTTTGCGGCTTTTTCCGACGCGAAGCGGCGAGCCGCCTCGTCAGCTTGGCGCAGAACGTCGAGATCGGTCAAGGCCGTTACGGGGCCGTTTTGCAGCGTCGCTTCGATAATCTTTTCAATGTCCAAAAAGCCGATGCGTTCGTCCAAAAACGCCTGAACGGCCACTTCGTTCGCCGCATTGAGCAAAGCGGGGGCCGTTCCCCCTAACTTCATCGCTTCGCGCCCCAGGCGCAGGGCGGGAAATTTTTCCGGATCCGGCGGCAAGAACGTCAGCTGGGCTTGTTTAACAAAATCAAGCCTCGGCGCGGGCGTTTCCATTCTTTCCGGCCAGGCCAGGCAATAGCCGATAGGAATGCGCATATCCGGCGTGCCGAGCTGGGCGAGGACCGATCCGTCTTCATATTCCACCATGCTGTGAATGACGGACTGGGGGTGAACGAGAACGTCTATCTTCTCGCTCGGCATTTGAAAGAGAAACGCGGCCTCGATCACCTCAAGCGCCTTGTTCATCAGCGTCGCGCTGTCGATGGAGATCTTCGCCCCCATGTTCCAAACAGGGTGCTTTCCAGCCTGTTCCGGCGTCACACAGGCCATTTCTTCGCGCGTTTTCGCGCGGAAAGGGCCTCCCGAAGCCGTGATGATCAGACGACGGATATGGCCTCTCTGCCGCGCGTCGAAGACCTGATAAATCGCGTTATGTTCGCTGTCCACGGGCAAAAGCGTGCAGCCGCAACGCGCCACCGTCTCCATCATGAGCGGCCCGGCGCAAACGAGCGTCTCCTTATTCGCGAAGGCGACTTTCGCGCCGCGCCGCGCCGCGGCAAACGTGGAAGGCAGTCCCGCGGCACCCACGATGGCGGCCATCACCCAGTCGCTGTCGCGTTCCGCCGCCTCGATAACGGCTTTCTCGCCCGCCGCCACTTCGAGTTTCAGGCCGGAAACGGCTTCTTTCAGTTCCGCGTATTTCGTTTCGTCGGCGACGACGACAAACTCCGGTTTCAACGCCCTCGCCTGCTCGGCCAGGCGCTTGACGTTCCGACGCGCCGTCAGCGCCACAACTTTATATCTTTCCGGCGCGCGCGAAACCAAATCCACCGTCTGCGTGCCGACGGAGCCCGTCGATCCCAGAATCGCGACGCGGCGCGGTTCGATCGCCTTTATTTTCTTCATCGCGCATTTCCCCACAAAAGCAGAGCCAAGGCCAAAACGGGCGCGGCCCACAAAAGACCGTCAATTCGGTCTAAAAGCCCCCCGTGGCCGGGGATCAGGGTGCCGCTGTCCTTCGCGCCGACGCGACGCTTGACGTAGGATTCGAAGAAATCCCCCGCCTGCGAAACAACGGCCAGACCGGAACCGAAAAGCACCTCCGGACGCGCATCGTCGTCCCCGAAGCCCTTGGCAACGGCGTAAGCGGCCAAGGCCGCACAGATCATCCCCCCTAACAGACCGGCCCAAGTTTTGTTTGGACTGACTTTGGGGCATAATTTAGGCCCGCCGATAAGCCGTCCGGCGGCATAGGCCCCCACATCCGTCCCCCAAACGACAGCCAGGAGATAAAGAAGGGCGTAAAACCCCATAACCCGATCCGCCCTGAGCCAAATCAGGGCCAGCCCGGCCAAGGCCAGGTAAGGCAACCCCGCCGTGACCCATAAAGCCTTTGAAATCCATCCCTTAGCGCCCGGCATAAGATCTTGCGCGAAATAAAAAAGAACCAAAACAGCCAGAACCGAAACCTCAAGCCCCCAGAGAGGCCCGAAAAACCAGCCCGTCATTAAAACAACCCAGAGGCTTAAGGCGGCCACGGATTCAAGTCGGGAATCGCTCCTCGGCGCTGTGAGCCTGACCCATTCGAACATTCCGATTGTCGCCGCGACAACGACGAAAGCGTTATAGAACCACCCGCCCGTCTTTACCGCCGCCAGCACGATGGGGACGAGGATCGCCGCCGAGACGAGCCTTTGCCCCAAATTGCCGGAAGGAAGTTTGAAGAGAAGTTTCATCGCTCGTTTTCTATCTTCCGAATCGCCGTTCGCGACGGCGATATTCTTCGATCGCCCTCGCCAGATGTTCGCCGTCAAAATCCGGCCAGAGAACGTCCGTAAAAACATATTCCGCATAAGCCGATTGCCAAAGCAGAAAATTCGAAATGCGAATCTCGCCGCTCGTACGGATCACAAGGTCGGGATCCGGTAAATCGCCCGTCGTGAGCTTAGCGGCAAAAAGTTTTTCGTCGATGTCTTCCGGCGCGATTTTGCCGCTAACCGTTTCTTGCGCAAGCGCCCGCGCCGCCGCCGCGATTTCCTGCCGCCCGCCGTAGCTAAGCGCCAGAACCAGCGTAATGGCCGTATTGTTTTCCGTCTGTTTTTCGGCGTCGCCGATCATTTTCGCAATATCAGCGTCCAATCGTTGACGGTCGCCGATCATGCGAATGCGGACCTTGTTCTTATGCAAAGTCGCTAATTCGTTTTTCAGATAAAAACGCAAAAGCCCCATCAATTCGTGGACTTCTTCTTCGGGCCTGTTCCAGTTTTCGGCTGAAAAACTGTAAAGCGTCAGGTGGCTGACGGACAAATCCCGCGCGGCCCTGAGCGTTTTCCGCACGGCTTCGATTCCGGCTTTGTGCCCCATCGTGCGCGGCAAGCCCCGCGCGGCGGCCCAGCGTCCGTTGCCGTCCATGATGATGGCGACATGGAGCCCGCCCGCGCCCCCCCGTTCATCCGCCATGCTTACACCGTCGTGATGTCTTTTTCTTTGTGCGACAACGCTTCGTCGATCTTCCTGATCGCCGCGTCGGTCATTTGCTGGATTTTCGTTTCAAGCGTTTTCTGCTCGTCCTCGGAAATTTCGCCCGCTTTTTGCTCTTTTTTCACCCCGTCCATGGCGTCGCGACGGACGTTGCGCACGGCCACGCGGGCGGCTTCGGCATATTTGCCCGCCACCTTGACAAGCTCCTGCCGCCGCTCGGAGCTCAGATCCGGGACGGGCACACGAATGAGTGCGCCGTCCGCCTGCGGATTAAAGCCGAGCCCCGCCTCGCGGATCGCTTTTTCGACAGCCTTGGCCACGGCCTTGTCCCAGACCTGAACCGTCAAGAGACGCGGCTCCGGCACGCCGACGGTGCCCACCTGGTTAAGCGGCATCATCGAACCGTAGGCCTCGACCTGAATGCCCTCGAGCATCGAGGTCGTCGCGCGACCCGTGCGAAGGCCCGCGAATTCGCGGTGCAACGCTTCGACCGCGCCGTCCATGCGTTGTTTGGTCTGATCGAGATTCATGGGGACGCTCCTTCAGTCCGAAATGATCGTGAACAGCCCCTTGCCCCGAACGACCTGGGCAAAAGCGCCGTGATTGAAAATGGAAAAGACCAAAATCGGAATCCGGCTCTGCCGGGCGAGCGAAATAGCCGAGGTGTCCATCACCTGAAGATCCTGCGCCAAAACGTCCATATAGGTCAGTTTGTCATAGCGCTTAGCCGAAGGAACCTTGACGGGATCGGCCTCGTACACGCCGTCCACCTTCGTGCCTTTGAGCAATGCGTCGCATTGCATTTCCGAGGCGCGAAGCGCCGCCGCCGAATCCGTCGTAAAGAACGGGTTGCCCGTGCCCGCGCCGAAAATGACCACGCGGCCTTTTTCCATATGGCGGATGGCGCGGCGGCGGATATAAGGCTCGCAAACGGTTGACATCGGGATGGCGGATTGCACGCGGGTATGAACGCCGATTTTCTCCAGCGCGTTCTGCATGGCCAGCGCGTTCATAACGGTGGCGAGCATCCCCATATAATCCGCCGTCGCGCGGTCCATGCCCTTGGCCGCGACCGACACGCCGCGGAAGATGTTGCCGCCGCCGATGACGACGCAGACCTCAACGCCCTCTTCCACGACTTCCTTGATCTCGGCGGCGACGCGCTCGACCGTCTTGGGGTCAAGGCCGTAATCCCGCTCGCCCATCAGGGCCTCGCCGGACAGTTTCAACAGCACGCGCTTATATTTGAGATGGGCCTCTCCCCGGCCCTTTGGGGCTTGTTTTCCCGTCATGCCTTCCCCTTTTCGAAAAGTCCGGCCAGACTACCCCGCCGGGCAACCCCTC
>CAZZDK010000028.1:12875-20603 GCA_964652235.1 uncultured Rhodospirillaceae bacterium | reverse complement strand
AAGATGTCGAAATCGCTCGGCAACTTCTTCACGGTGCATGAGCTTTTGGAAGAAGCGCCCGGCGAGGCTTTGCGACTCGCGCTTTTGTCTTCGCACTACCGCCAGCCTTGCGACTTTTCGAAAGAGGCGCTCGCGCAGGCCAAGGCGACGCTTGACCGCTGGTACCACGCCCTGCGCGGCGCGAAGGACGTGACGGCTGCAAAGGGCGGCGTCCCCGCCGCCGTCGAGGACGCTTTGCTCGACGACCTCAACACGCCGCTGGCCATCGCGGAGATGCATGAGCTGGCGAGCAACCTGAACAAAGCCGCTTCGCCTGAGGAAAAAGCGACGGCCAAGGCCGCGCTTTTAGCGGCGGGCGAGGCGCTCGGCATCCTGTTGCAAGACCCCGAGGCTTGGCTGAAAGGTGCGGGCCGAAAGGACGGCCCTTCGGACGCGGACATAGAGGCCCAGATTGCCGCGCGGCTTGAGGCGAAAAAGAACAAGGATTTCGCCAGAGCCGACGCGATCCGCAAGGCTTTGGCCGACCAAGGCGTTTGGCTGGAGGACGGGCCTGCCGGCACAACCTGGCGGCGAGGGTAACCCGTTCTTTTCATTGGCTTTCTATCCGAAATGTTATAACATCCGTTATAACAATGGAGGATGACTATGCGCCTAACGCTCAGGCCCATCGGCAATTCGACCGGACTCATCTTGCCGAAGAAACTCCTCGACAAAATGGGGGCGGCAAAAGGCGACGTTGTGACCGTCATCGAAACGCCGGATGGCCTTGCGATCAAACCCTACGACGAAGAATTCGAAAGGCAGATGAAGGTCGCCGAAAAAGGCATGGCCAAATATCGCCATACGCTCGGCAAACTAGCCGATTCATGACAAAAAGAAACTGGATCGGTCCGGACGCCGCCGCGATGAACAGGCTGCTTTGCCTGCGGGACGGCGGCCTTGTCGGACTGGCTTAAAGAAAACGCCAAGCGCGTCAGGAAGACGAAGAAGGAATGACAAGGCTCTAAACGACGGCGCGGCGCAGGCGGCGCAAAAGCGGCCTTTCGACGACGACGTGAAAAAGCGCCCCGCCCGCAAGCGCCAGTCCCGACAAAAGAAGACAGAAAAGGATCGGCGGCAAAACGTCCTGCGCGCCGAACGCGAAGACGACCTTCGCCATCGCCGAGAGAAGCAACAAATGGGTCAGGTAGATTGAGTAAGAAGCATCGCCCAGAAAACGCAGAAAAGACGGGACGGAAATCTTTCCCTTTTTTTCAAGCGTCAAAAGGCCCGCCAGCGCCATCGCGCTGCCAAGGCCGTAAAGAAGGCTTTCGGCGTTCGACGTTAGGAAACGGCCGTAATTTTCCTGCATACCCGTGCCGAAAAAGACGGCAATCCCCGCGCAGGCCCAAAGAAACGGCCTTCTAATCTTCGCGCGCCGAACGACCTCGCACGTCGCCATCCCCAGGGCGAAAAGAAGGTGCAGCGGCGAGAAAAAATAATCGAGCGGCGAACGAGCGAACTCGTCATAGGGCAGGGCCTGGGGCCAGCCCAGCATAACCGCCGAACCGGCCATCCAAAGCCCCATAAGCGCCATCCCCAGGCGCTTGTTCCAAATCAAAAGACCGAAGGCCAGATAGAACAGGACCTCGTGATAAAGGGTCCAGCCCACCGAAAGAACCGTGCGTCCCGCGTTGATATGAACGAGCGCAAAGGAAGAGAGAATGGTGCCCGCCTCCCGCTCATAGCCTTGCCCTGTGGAGGGAAAAAGAACGTAAACGAGAGAAGCCGCCGCCAGAACGATCCAATATACCGGGTAAATGCGGCAAAACCTTTTCTTCAGATACGGAAGAAACCGCGAGGGCACATTCAAATCTCGCCCATGGACATGGGCCATGATAAAACCGCTTAGGACGAAAAAAAACTCCACGCCCGCCTGGCCGAAGGCAAACAGCCCGCCGAGCGGATCAAATCCCCAATATTCCTCTTTCGCGAAAATAATCCGGCTGGCGTGATACATGAGGACGAGAAAAGCCGCCACGGCGCGCCCGGCCTGAAGCCCGGCGAAAGAATTCTCTCTAGACATAAAAAACGATGACCCTTTGTTCAATAACCGCAAATGCGAGAAGCTGGCCACAGCCGCCGCAGTATTGTATACGCTATACCAACAGCCCGATACGATAAAGGGGACTTGTTTCGGTCACGAGAGGTTGCGAGGAGCCCTTCCCCCGCTGGATGAAAAAAGTCGTCGCAGAACGACAAGACCGGTCCAGCAGGGGAAGGGCGAGGCGCGGAAGCCGAGTGATGTTGAAGAGCGGGACCGTTCAGGCGTTGCCTCTCGATATTAGGTGAACCTTTCGTTTATGCCTATGGGGAAATAAGGTTTATGAACCAACCGGTTATCCTTCTCGTCCATCCGCAACTCGTCGAAAATATCGGCATGACGGCGCGCGCCATGGCCAATTGCGCCCTGACGGAACTGCGGATCGTCGCGCCGCGCGATCCCTGGCCGCTCGGCGAGGTTCACAGGCAACGCATGGCGGCGGCCTCTTCCGGCGCGGATGATATTCTTGAGAAGGCGCAATTATTCGATACGGTAGAGGCCGCGATTGCGGACCTTTCTTACGTCTATGCGACCACCTCGCGCCAGAACGATATGGTCAACCGCATCCTGACGGCCAGGGCCGCCGCGCCGGATATGCTCTCGCGCGTTCGCGAAGGCCAAAAGGTCGGCGTTTTGTTCGGTCCTGAACGCACGGGCCTTGTCAACGAATATGTCTCGCTCGCGAACGCAAAGATCACGATTCCGCTTAATCCGGATTTCATGTCGCTCAACCTGGCGCAATGCGTCTTGCTGATCGGCTACGAATATTACCAGGCGCAAAGCGACGCGCCGCCTTCCCAGCTTCACCTGGGGCATTCTCGCCCCGCGACGGGCGAGGAATATCTGAACTTTTTCCGCCGCCTTGAAAGCGAACTGGACGAGGCGGGTTTCTTCGTCGCCGAGGATATGCGGCCCACCATGACGCGAAGCTTGCAAAACGCGCTGCGCCGCGCTGAAATGACGGAACAGGAAATCCGGACCTGGCACGGCGTCATCTCGGCGCTGATCGCGGGACCGAAGCGGAAACGGACGGCGACGTGACGCAAAAAACGAAACATGCTCTGGTCACGGGCGCGGCGCGGCGAATCGGGCGCACGATCGCGCTCGTTCTGGCGCGAGCCGGATGGGACGTGACGATCCACTACAGGGATTCGGCGACGGAAGCCGAAACGCTCGCGCAGGAAATCCGGTCCATGGGCCGCCGCGCGACCCTGATACGGGCGGACCTGGAAAAGGAGGAAGACGTCGAGAAACTGGTTTCGTCGCTTTCTTCCGTCTGCTCTATCGTCCACAACGCCAGCCTTTTCGAACGGGACGGCGAAGATCCCGGCGGCGCGCGGCATCGGCGGATCAACAGCGAGATCCCGATCCGCCTCACGCAGGCGCTCTTCCAAACCTTGCCGGACGGCGCGAAAGGCGCCGTCGCGTTCATGCTCGACAACACGCCCCTGCCGCCCCGGCTCAGCGCCTACGCCGCGAGCAAGGAATCTTTACGCGCCGCTCTGCCCGAACTCGCCTTGCGCACCGCGCCGCGCCTGCGCGTCAACGCCGTGGCGCTCGGCCCGTCCCTGCGCGGCGCGAGGGAGAGCGAGGCCCATTTCAAGAACCTGGTCCAAATGACGCCCCTCGCCCGCCCCAGCCTGCCGCGCGAGGTGGCCCATGCCATCCTCCTTCTTTTGGAGAATGAGGCCGTGACGGGAGCGATTCTTCCCGTCGATTGCGGCGCTCATTTGCTTAAAAAATAGGCACGCCTAACACTCATGGGTATTCTATTGCCTTTTTTGGGTAAGAGGGCCTGTTTTTTTACCTTGACTCCGTTCTTTGCGCGTTGCAGCAGACCCCGTTTGTGCACATAGGACCCGAAAGAAACCAAAGCGCCCGCTTTGAAAGGCGCAAGAACCCATCCCATCGGTTCCGGACCCGTAATGTATTATATGTTTCAAGGTGTTGTATATTTTGCCTAAAAAACAGGCAAACGGAAGGAAACCAAGCTTTTGCGCCGTTCGCAGGCGCGAATCAGCGACTTATAGACAGTTTTATCCACAGATTTGGGGATAAGGATCAGCCGTTAGTCGGCCTGCGCTGCGCGCCTTTTCCGGACATACCGGGGTGATTGGCAGACGCGACCTCGAAGCCCTTTTCCTTCAGGAAAGCGAGGCATTCCGTGACGATTTTCCAGCGCTCTTCCATTCTTTCCACGAACGCGCCGACCGTCTCGCCGGGATTAATGCCGTTCTGCTTCATGACCCGCTCCACATGAGCGCGACGTCTCTCTTTGTTCGCAACGTCGTATAGAAAAACTTTGTCCAAAACGGAATGCATCGCCTGGTTTGGGTCCTCCAGATAGGATTTGACGATTCTGACCCCGCCGCTGCCGCCGTAATTGTGAATAAGCCTCGGCAGACAGGCCACGCCGTAATCTTCGCCTTGCGGCATCTTTTTCTTCAGATCGTGAAGAGCGAAACAGGCGGGTATGACCCCGTGTTCGGCGCCGCGCAGGGCGAGGATGTCCTGCCTGAGCCTGGCTCTAAGCGCGTCGTCGGAAAGTTTGGCCGCATTCTTTCCAAGGAGCCTGCGGTATGCCGCCACGTCGTATTTGAACTTTGCGGTCAGAGACGTCATGTTCGCCTCTATCTTGACAAGGCCGACTAGCCTGCTCATCTTCGCATGGGCCTTGGCGTCGATCTTTTGGAGAAGGCCGAGAACCTCGCCGCCGTGACGAGCGAACATATCGAGAAAGGAATCTTCAAGAATCTGCCACGGCCCTTCGGCGCCCGAAAAGAGATTCCGGTTTTTCTGCCCCATGCCGGATTCCTCGAACATAAGGGCCAAAACGTCTTTGGAAGGCAGCCCGACGGCCCTGCAAGTCTTAATCGTCGGCTGAAGGAATCCTTTTTCCTTGGCGTGTTGAACGGCCTCGTGAACCTGTCTTTCAAGCTTGCCGGTCGGCGCAGGCGCGGCGGCGCGGACGGGCTGTTGCGGCGGCGCGGCTTTGGGGGCCTGAGAAGGTTTCTTTGCGTTCTTGGAAGGCGCGGCACGGCCGCCGGTGGCAAGGCCGGGATCGCGCTTTTCCTTATCGACCATCTCTTTGGGAAGATAAACTTTTCTGCCCCCCTCTTCCGCCAGATAATAAACGGGCTGAGGTCCTGTGCTTTTCGGCGCCTCGGCAAAAGGCCAACGCGCTTGCGCGGGCGAAGGAAGGAGCGCCGTCGCGCCGACGCAGGCAGCGAGGGCGGCGATAGGGAAAAGAAATCTCAACTTTGATTTTTTTCCAACATCTCTCATGCCAAAACGGCTCCTTAAAATATGAAAAAACCTTAGCACAATATCCCTAAGAAACGGTTGAGCCGGGCCTCTGAAGGCCTTTTTCCTTAACGTTTCCTAAAGGATGCGCCTCGGATTCTTATCTCTCAGGAAAACATGGCCATTTTCAGGCAATTTGATCCGGAAAATATGGCTTTTTATTTTTTGTGAAGGATTTCCTGCGCCTTTGCATACGATAAAAACGGGTAAAGCCCGGCAAAGAGCGCGATCACGAAACCGAGGACGCCCTCGCGGTACCCCTTGCGCAACACGAAGCATTTCCAAAAACGCCCGAAAATCCGCGCGACGTTTTTGCGGTAGGTGCTTTGGTCCTTTTCGTCCACCAAATCCTGCGCGCGAAGAGACGTGTAGCGATCCAGCCGCGCGATCATATCGGAAATATTTTTATCCACCAAATGCGTCATGCGCGCCTCCAGGTTCGGCCCTGCGACGCCCAGCATTTTCACCTTCGGGTGCACGCGCTGGCTGCCCCAGCTTTTCGCGCCCTTGCGGTACAAAACCGCCTTGGCCCCGACGCCGAACTGCGCCCCCCAGCCGTAGCGCACGAGTCTCTCGCCGATGTAATTGTCGAAAGAGATGCGCCACCAATCCGGCCCGTCGGCCTGGGCCTCCCGCGCCCAGAGGACGGACAAAATCTCGCGGCCCAGCGCGTCAGGCACGCGTTCGTCGGCATCGACCTCGAAAATCCAGCGGCCCAGGCAGGCCGCCTGTCCCGCCTGGCGGCGCGGCCCTTCGAGCGGCCATTCGCCTTCCACGATCCGCGCGCCGCAGCCGATCGCGATCGTGCGCGAAGCGTCGGTGCAGCGGTCCAGAACCACGACGATCTCGTCGGCAAAGGACAGGCCCGCGAGGCACTCGGCCAATTGTTCGGCCTCGTTATGCGCCACGACCAGCGCGCTGAGCTTGACCGGTTCTTTCATTTCAAGCCCACCCGTTTTGCATCATCGTGGCCTGCAGCGTATTGCGCATAAGGCACGCGATGGTCATCGGCCCGACGCCGCCCGGAACGGGCGTGATCGCGCTGGCGACTTCCTTCGCGGCCTCGAAATCCACGTCGCCCACCAGGCGGTTTTTGCCCGTCGCGGGATCGGTTATGCGGTTGACGCCCACGTCGATCACGACCGCGCCGGGCTTGATCCAATCGCCCTGGATAAACTTCGGCTTGCCCATCGCCGCGACGAGAATATCCGCGCGGCGACATTCTTCGGCCAGCTCGCGCGTGCGCGAATGCGCGATCGTCACGGTGCAGTTCGCCGCCAGCAGCATAAGCGCGGCGGGTTTGCCCACGATGTTCGAACGTCCCACGACGAGCGCTTTTTTCCCCGCCAAATCAGGAAAAACTTCCCCAAGCAGCAGCATACAAGCCGTCGGCGTGCAGGGCGCAAGGCTCATAAGCCCCCCCATCTGCCGCCCAATATTCACGGGATGAAAGCCGTCCACGTCCTTGATCGGATCGACGGCGTGGATAATCCTCCGTTCGTCGATATGTTCCGGCAGAGGCAATTGAACGAGAATCCCGTTCACCTGCGGATTGGCGTTCAAATCCGCGATCAATTCCAAAAGCTCTTCCTCCGTGGTGCTGGCCGGAAGCTCATGCCCGTAGGAGCGAAAGCCCACCTCCTCGCATACGCGGTTCTTGCTGCGAACGTAGGATTGGCTGGCCGGATTGTCTCCCACGAGAAGGACGGCCAGCCCCGGCACGATCCCGCCCTGGCGGGTCTTCATGTCCTCGGCATGGGCCTTGACTTCGGCCCTGATACGCGCGGCGAGCGCCGCGCCGTCGATGATCCGAGCGGACATGGACTAAAGCCGGGCCAGAAAGGATTGCAGGAAGAAAATCGCGAAGATGACGACGAGGGGCGAAAGGTCGATCCCGCCGATAAGCGGCAGAAACCGCCGGATAGGCCGCAAAACCGGCTCGGTCAGACGGTAACAGAAATCCCCCACCGCCTTGACGAAGCGGTTGCGGATGTTAACCACGTCGAAGGCGACGAGCCAGCTTAGGACCGCGCCTACAATTAAAATCCAGACGTAAAGGTTGAGAGCCAGGATCAAAACGTCCCGCAAGGCGGCGAAAAGAGCAGTAAAGACGGACATGAAGGGCCTCTTTCTCCTGTGGATTCGGCCATCAGGGTAAGGCCTTACGGGCGGACTGGCAAGGGAAGCTTGACAGAAGCCCGCTTCGTCATCATAAAAGGCCCCTTCCCGTCTTAAATGAAGGAAGACAAGGGCCTGTAGCTCAGCTGGGAGAGCGCCTCGTTCGCAATGAGGAGGTCGTCGGTTCGATCCCGATCAGGTCCACCAGTCTTCGCTTGCCTCGC
>CAZZDK010000028.1:0-12775 GCA_964652235.1 uncultured Rhodospirillaceae bacterium | reverse complement strand
AAGCTGCGCCTCGGCAAGCCGCAGCGTAGTCCAACGGACACGAAGCCGGGCAGGTTCCGCAATGATTTTATTCTTTCGCGCTGTTGCGCGGCTTCGCCGTTCACAGTCGCGGGTTTTTTGTTTGCGCCGCTTCGGGGCTACCGCCCCTGCGCGGTCGCGGGGCCCGATCAGGTCCACCAGTCTTCGCTTGCCTCGCAAGCTGCGCCTCGGCAAGCCGCAGCGTAGTCCAACGGACACGAAGCCGGGCAGGTCACGGTAAACTACCTCGACGTCCGAAAACCAAAGGAAGGCGATATCTTATCCAAGATGTGTTCGACCATTCCTTTCGCAATCTGCTCCTTGCCGCAAAAGACGAGCCCTATATTTTCCGCGCGGAGGTGCTGCAAATCGCGATCACCACGCGTGCGTAAGACTATTTCTATGGAAGGATTCGTTTTCCTCGCATTTTCCGCGACCCGCCGAACGTCGAGCGGATCCGCCGTCGCAATGACAAGCATCTTAGCCTTGGTTATATGCGCCTGAATCAGAACCGACGGATCGGCCGCATTTCCCGAAACGGAAGGAACGCCTTTTTTCCTCAATTCCTCCACATATTCGCGATTCTCGTCCACGACGACGAAAGGAATTCTGCGACCGAGCAGAGCCTCTGTAATTTTCCGTCCGACGCTGCCATAGCCGACCAAAACGACTTGTCCCTGAAGGTATTTAAGCTCCGTGGATTCCGGCAGCTCGGCGAGAGGATCGGCGCGATCCTTAAGACAACGCGCGAAACGCGCCTTCTTCAAGGCCCACAGCCTGATGGGCGAAATGACCGCGAAAAGAAGAGGATTCAAGGCGATCGTTATTAATGCCGCCGCGAGAACGAGGCTCATGCCCTCTTGCGGCAGCAAGCCGAGGGCCAGCCCCATTCCGGCCAGAATGAACGAAAATTCGCCGATCTGGGCAAGGCTGGCCGCAACCGTCAGGGCCGCGTTCAAAGGATACCTGAAAGCCAGAACGAGGATCATGGCGGCGACGGATTTGCCGACGACGATGATCGTCACGACGGTGAGCACGCGCAAAGGCGAATCGACTAAAACTTTCGGCTCGAACAACATACCGACCGCCACAAAAAAGAGGACGGCGAAGGCGTCGCGCAGGGGAAGCGAATCGTGCGCGACCCTATGGCTGAACTCGGATTCGCTTAGAACCATGCCCGCGAAAAAGGCGCCCAAGGCGAAAGAAACGCCGAAAAGCTTCGAGGCGCCGAAAGCGATGCCTATCGCCGCCGTTATAACGGCAAGGGTAAAAAGCTCGCGCGAACCGATCCGCGCGATGTGCCCCAGAATCCAGGGAAGAGCGCGACGGGCAACAATCAGCATAAGGGCCATAAAACCGACGATCTCGATCATCGTCTCCGCGACGGTGCGCCACAACGTCGCGGAATCGCCCGGCGCTCCGACCTTTCCGCCCAGCAAACCGGCAAGCACAGGCAAAAGGACCAGAATGACGATGGTGGCCAAGTCTTCGACGATAAGCCACCCGACGGCGATCCGTCCATTCATGGTGTCCAAAAGCCCCCTCATCTCCAGCGCTTTGATCAGGACAACCGTGCTGGCGCAAGACAGGCACAGGCCGAAGATCAGCGCCGCACCGAAATTCCATCCCCATCCGTAAAAAGCCACTACGGCCCCAAGAACCGTGGCGAATCCCATTTGAACGACGGCTCCCGGAACGGCGATGCGTTTGACCTCAAGCAGGTCGTCAAGGGAGAAATGAAGTCCGACGCCGAACATCAAAAGCATAATGCCGATTTCCGAAAGTTGGGACGCGATTCCGGAATCCGCCACAAAGCCCGGCGTGGCGGGACCGATAAGGATCCCGGCGAAAAGGTAGCCGACCAGAGCCGGTATCTTGAGTCTCTCGGAAATAAACCCGAACAAAAGAGCCAGAGAAAAACCGCTGGCGATCGTCGTGATTAAGGAAAGATTATGCTCCATCTTTCTCCCTCTTACCCCGCGTATGTCCCTTTTTCGGATTCAAGCCTGGCGCGGGCGGCGGCATAGGTTTCCTGGACCTTGCCCAAAAGAAACGCCATTTCTTCCTTATCGTCGCGAGCGGCGGCGGATTCAAGCGCCTGCATGAGCTTGCTGAACCGGGTCAGGCCGCAATTCGCGCTGCAGCTTTTAAGCGTGTGCGCCGTATCGAGAACGGTCTCGCGCGAGGCTCCTTCGAAGGAAGGAAGGCGGCGAAGGGAATCGGCGAGAAAGGTCCTCGTCACCTGCTCCACGGACGCGGGACCGAGATCGTCTTTCATACGCTGCAAAACAGCGGGGTCGAACTCAGGAAAGGCCTCCAGCCCGGCCGCGATCAGATGGGGGGAAGGCGGCGGATCGGGCGCGGGCGGCTTTTCGGCCTCTTCGGCGCTCTTTCGCCGCTCCGGCACGCGCAAACGCAGCCAGCGTCCGAGCGTCCTGAGCAGTTCGTCGTAATCCAAGGGCTTGTTCAGATAATCGTTCATACCCGCCGCCAGGCACAATTCCCTGTCGCCCGTCATGGCGTGGGCAGTCAGCGCGATGATGGGGACGTTGGCGTTGCCGCCGCCCTGCGCTCTTATGTGGCAGGTGGCGAGCATCCCGTCCATCTCCGGCATAGATACGTCCATCAGGATCAAATCGAAGTCCGCAAGCTGCGTTTTTTCCGTGGCCTCCACGCCGTTGACGGCTTCTTCCACAAGAAAACCGGCCTTTTCCAGGTAGCGCCGCGCGACGAGCCGGTTCGTGTCGTTGTCTTCGACGAGAAGGATATGATAGGCGCGCCCGGTATCGACGGGGGCGTCTTCGAGATTGCAATAAGCTCCCTCCTCGCGTCTTGCCCCCTCTTCCCCTATCTGAAGCGGGATCATGAACCAAAAACGGCTTCCCTTGCCGGGCTGGCTTTCCACCCCGATCTCGCCGCCGAACAGCTCGACCAGCCGCCTGCAAATGGCCAGACCCAATCCCGTGCCGCCGAAACGCCGGGTAAAGGACCGCTCCACCTGGCTGAACTCGCGGAAGAGTTTTTCCTGGTCCTCCGGGCTGATGCCGATTCCGGAATCCAGCACCTCGAAACGCAAGAGAAGGCCGGGTTTGCCGCGCACTTCCTGTTCCATAAGGGGAAAGGCCCGCAGTTGGACGAACCCTTTGTCCGTGAACTTGATGGCGTTCGAGAGGAGATTGAGAAGAATCTGCCTGACCCGCCCCTGATCGCCCACAAGGTTTGGAGGAATTTCAGGCGCAAGCTCGCACGCGAGCGAGACGCCCTTTTCCGCCACCAGGGTCTGGAAAAGGCCGACGACATTATCGACCAATTCGGGAAGAACGAACGGCTCGTCGAAAAGCTCGACCTTCCCGGCCTCGATCTTCGCGTAGTCCAGAATGTCGTTGATGATGCCGTGAAGGGCGGCGCTCGACGTCCTGGCGATGCCGACCAGGTGCTTTTGATCGGCGTCCAAAGGCGTTTCCTCAAGCAATTTCAAAACGCCCGTAATCCCGTTGATGGGGGTCCGTATCTCGTGGCTCATCATGGCCAGGAAGTTCGTCTTGATCGCGCTGGCGCGCTGGGCCATTTGCTTGGCCTGGATTAAATCCTCCTGCGTCTCGCGAATGGCCGTCGTGTCGGTGAAAAGGCTGACGAAATGCGTCAGCTTGCCTTGCGAGTCCATGACGGGGCTGAGGTGCCATTCGCTCCAAAACGGCGAGCCGTCCTTGCGATAAACCAAAAGGTCGAAGGTCGCCGTCTCATGAAGCGCAAGCGCCCGGCGAAAAGCCGTCATAGCGGCGGCGTCGGTCTTCCAGCCGAAAAGGAATTCCATATTCTCGCTTACGATGTCTTCGGGCGCATAGCCCGTCAGGCGCGAAAAGGCCGCGTTGACGAAGACGACGGGGCTGTTCTCCTTTTGCATATCGCGGATCAAAACGCCCACGCGCGTGGACTGCAAAGCGGCGGCGAAAAGCGCGTTGTAATGTTCGGCGGCCAAGGCCCGTTCGGCGTTGCGCCTGTAGCGGCAGATATTGTCCAGAAGGGAAAGGATAAGAAGAAGGCCGCTGAAAAGAACGAAGGCCGCCAGAACGCCCCGTTGTTTTTCATAAGAATCGATGTTGCGCAGCAGATAGTCGATTTCTTCCCTGTGCGCGCGTTCGGCGTAATCGCTCACTTCCCGCGTGCCCTGGATCAGCCTGTCGACTCCTTCTCTGGCCTCCTCCCAGGTTCCGCCGGAAAAAAGGGGGCCTTCCGCGGAAAGTTTTTTCCTTAGCTCCGCGACTTCGTTCTTGACGTCGTTCATTTTGTCGATCTGATAGAGGCTCTCCCCCGAATTAAAAGCCTCGTTCAAGAACAAAGCCGTCAAGATTGACTCTTCTTTCAGGACTTTCTCGAAAAGTTCCCGTATCTCCTTGTCTTTTTCCCCATTGGCCTTGCCGGTGACGAAATAGAGGTCCACTTCGCTTTCGAATTCGGCCACGGCGTCTTGGAGCTTGCGAGCGCCGGCCACGATCGGCGCGTTAACGATGTTTCGAATGGCGTAATCGGCCGTGTGCTTGCGGTATTCGGTCGCCGCGAACAGGCCGAGAAACGCGATCATCAGCAAAAGCGGGATCAGGATGAACGGGCGATGCTTCGGTTTATCGATCACAGAAGATATCCAACGAACAGATGAGGGAACTCGTTCGGGTCACGAGAGGTTGCGAGGAGCCTTTCCCCCGCCGGACAGAAAAAGCCGTTGCCGAACAAAAACCCGTGCCCGGCAGGGGAAAAGGCGAAGCGCGGAAGCCGAGTGATGTCAAGCGGTCTATCCTTTCAGGCGTTTCTTGGCATGAAACGAGTCAAACGGGACGAAAAGAAAAAACCCTTAAGGGTCCGCCTACGGGGGTAGGCTTTCACGCCTTTTTAAGGTATAGAAGGCATAGCAAAGAAACCGTTAAAATCAGCCCTTAGAAAAGGCCAAGGTCGCCGTCCATGAGCCGTTTGTTTTTCTGTCCGTGTCTTGCCCTTCTTCTAATCTGCGGCGCCGCCTTCGCCGAAACGAACGAAAACGAAAGCGAGGTCAAAAGCGCCTCCGGCTTGCCGCTGCCTCGCTTTGCTTCCTTGCGTTCGAACGAGGTCAATCTGCGCACCGGGCCGGGCACCCGCTATCCGATCGAATGGGTCTTTCTGAAGGAAGGCCTCCCCGTTGAAATCACGGCGGAGTTCGACGTCTGGCGGCGGGTGCGGGATTCCGAAGGCTCCGTCGGATGGGTCCATAAAAGCAACCTGTCGGGGAAACGCTCCCTGATCACGACTGGGCAAGCGGCGGCTTTGCGCAAGCAGCCGGCGGAAAGCGCAGCGATCAAAGCCCATGTCCGGCCCGGCGCCATCGGCTGGATCGCTTCCTGCCGCGAGGCTTGGTGCGAGGTTTCCTTTGGCGCGCTGGAAGGCTATATGAAAAAAGAGGATTTTTGGGGCGCTTACGAACACGAGACTTTCCGGTAGAGGAATTGTAAAATAAGCCAGACAGGAGCCGCCTTATGCCTTCTCTTTCAAACCGTTCTATCCTTCTGATTATTTCCGGGGGGATCGCGGCTTATAAAAGCCTGGACCTGATCCGCCGCCTCAAAGACGAGGGGGCGCAGGTGCGCTGCGTCCTTACGGAAGGCGGCGCGAAGTTCATCACGCCGCTGTCCGTCGCGGCGCTTTCGGGCCAGCCCGTCTTCACGAACCTTTTTTCCGACGAGGAGGAGCAGCGCCTAGGCCATATCCGCCTTTCGCGCGAAGCGGACCTTATCCTTATCGCCCCGGCCAGCGCGAATATGCTCGCCAAAATGGCGCACGGCCTGGCCGACAACCTGGCCAGCGCCGTCCTGCTGGCCTCGGACAAACCGGTGATGGCGGCGCCTGCCATGAATAGCCTGATGTGGCGGCACAAAGCCACGCGGGCCAATTGCGCCGCGCTGGCGGACCGGGGAGTTCTGTTCGTCGGCCCGGCCAGCGGTTCTTTGGCCTGCGGCGAAGACGGCGCGGGACGCATGAGCGAAGTTTCCGAGATTCTCGAGGCCGTGAAGGCGCATTTCGCCGCGCCCGGTCCCCTGGCTGGAGTGAAGGCGCTCGTGACGAGCGGCCCGACCTACGAGCCTATCGACCCCGTTCGCTTTATCGGCAACCACTCTTCCGGCAAGCAGGGCCACGCCATCGCGGAAGCGCTGGCGGCCCTAGGGGCCGAGGTGACGCTCGTGACCGGGCCGACGGCCCTGCCCGATCCGGCGAACGTGAAAACCGTTCACATCGAAACGGCCTTGCAGATGCTTGAGGCCTGCCGAAGCGCCGGGCCTTTCGATGTAGCCGTCTGCGCCGCCGCCGTGGCCGATTGGCGCCCCGCGCGGACGGAAGAGGAAAAAATCAAGAAGAGCGGAGCCGCGCCCGCCCTTTCCCTCGTTGAAAATCCCGATATTCTGGCGAGCCTTTCCGCGCCCTCGCCCGCGCGGCCAAGGCTCGTGGTCGGCTTCGCCGCCGAAACGGGCGATCTGGTCGAAAAAGCCAAAGAGAAATTCGCCCGCAAAGGGTGCGACTGGCTTTTGGCGAACGACGTCGGCGGCGGCAGAACGTTCGGACAGGATGAAAACGAAATCGTCTTTTTACGGAAAGACGAAAAAGGCGGAATTTTACGCGAAGACTGGCCGCGCAGCGGCAAACGGGACATCGCCCGCCGCTTGGCTGGGAATATTGCGCAAGAGATGGAAAAAAGATGACCGAAGAATCGTCCCCGGCGCCACCGCCGGAACAGCCGAAAAGGAAGAGGATCATCCTTCCTTACGTTCTTTTAATTCTTTTCGTCCTCAGCGTCCTGCCGGGGCCTTTGTTCTTCGTCGGCCTTCTCGCCTCCGGCCCTCTTAAGGAATCCAAAACCGTCATCATCCCGCGCGGCGCAAGCGGGCAGAAGATCGCCGACATTCTCGACCGGAACGGCGTTCTTATTCACCGCCTTTTTTTTCGGGCCGCCTCGCGCTTGATGGCTGAGGACAAGCTTCAGGCGGGCGAATATAGGATCGAGCCGGGCCAGAGCGCTCTGGACATCGCGGCCATGCTGCGCGACGGCAAAACGGTTCCCCGTTTCTTCACGGCGCCCGAAGGCCTGACCTCGAGCGAGATCGTCGCCCTTTTGCGGGAGGTTCCCGCCCTGACGGGCGACGTCGGAACGATCCCCGAAGAAGGCTCTCTCCTGCCGGAGACGTACCGCTACAGCTACGGCGACAGCCGTGCCGACTTGATCGAACGGATGCAGGAAGACCTGCGCGAAACCCTTCGGGCGCTTTGGGAAAAACGCGAGAAAGGCCTCCCCCTGGCCTCGCCGCGCGAGGCTTTGATCCTCGCCTCCATCGTCGAAAAGGAGACAGGTCTTTTCCCGCAGGAAAGACCCAGAGTCGCGGGCGTGTTTTACAACCGCCTGAAACAGGGAATGCCTTTGCAGACGGACCCGACGGTTATCTACGCTCTGACGAAAGGCCAGACGCCGCTGGGACGCCCTTTGCTTAAGACAGACCTCGTCGCGCCGTCGCCATACAACACCTATCTCCACCAAGGTCTGCCGCCCGGCCCCATCTGCAATCCGGGCCGCGCGGCGCTTGAGGCCGTTTTGCACCCGGAAAAACACGACTTTCTGTACTTCGTCGCGGACGGAAGCGGCGGCCACGCCTTTGCCCGAACGCTCGACGAACACAATAAAAACGCGGCCCGATGGTTCAGTTTGAAGAAGCCTTGAAGCGGTGCTATAGGTTCCTCCCCCCACTCTTTCCTTCCTTGTCCTTTTGGTTCCCATGCCGTCACGTAAACTCAGCGAACTGGACTTCGTCGATCTGTATGTCTGCCTTGAGGGCGAGGCGGAGCCCCACTACTGCAAACAAGTATCCAAGGGAAAGACCTCGAACGACAGCATCGACATCCCCCCCGAATTTCAGGAAGATGTCGCTAATCTTTCCAGCTTTTTGCGCGCCAAGTTCACGGGCGACGAAATGGGACTCACCTTCGAGGGCGTGCGTATGCGCGCGGCCAAGATTCGCACGTCGGGCGGCCTGCTTTGGGCGGCGCTCAGAAAAATCAATTCCATTCCGCCGACGCTCGAAAAACTGGGCGTGCCGCCGGGCCTGGTTCCCCATTTGCGCGCGATCGGCAAACGCAACGGCCTTGTCCTTTTGTGCGGCGCCACGGGCATGGGCAAAACGACCACGGCCAATGCGCTGCTGCGGGACTATCTCGGCACGCACGGCGGGGTCGCCTTCACCATCGAAGACCCGGTGGAATACGACCTGGAGGGCCGCCACGGCAAAAGCGGCTATTGCTACCAGGTGGAGGTGCGCGAGGACGAACAATGGGCCGAAATGCTCAAACGCGCTTTGCGCTGGCACCCGCGCTATATCTTTGTGGGCGAAATCCGCACGCCCGATGCCGCCAACCAGCTTTTGCGCGCGGCGACGTCGGGCCATCTGGTCATCACGACGGTCCATGCGGGCAGCGTGGAAGAGGCTCTTGAGGGCCTGCTCCAGCTCTCAAGGCAATCCATCGGCGAGCAGGCGCAGCTTCTTCTCGCGGCGGGCCTGACGGCCATCTTTCATCAAACCCTTCTGCCGCAGGGATTGAGTATGCAGTTTTACATCACGGAACCCGCGAACCCGGCCTCGCCGTTCCGCGCCTGCATCCGCGAGAAACGCATCGGCCAGGTCCGCACCTTCATGGACCAGCAGACGGCCATGCTCGCCCAAACCTCACGTCTCTTCCGGGAAGGAGGGGGATAGCGGATTTTATCTACCGCCGCGCCCGCGGATGGGCGGCGCGGTAGGTTTCGGCGAGTTGAACGGACTCAATGCGCGTGTAAAGCTGGGTCGTGGAAAGCGAGCTATGACCTAAAAGCTCCTGCAAACTTCTTAAATCCGCGCCGGAAGCCAGAAGGTGCGTCGCGAAACTGTGGCGCAGGGCGTGGGGGGTCACGTTTTCGGGAAGCCCCAGCAAGCGGCGTAACAGGCGCATCTGCCTTTGCGCCACCCCCGGATTGAGAACGCCGCCCCTCGCGCCGACGAAGACGAAATCGGAAGGCCGCTTCAGAAACGGCGCGGCGGCATAGTACTTTTCCAGAGATTCCCGCGCGATGGGCAAAAGCGGCACGCTGCGCTGCTTGCCCCCTTTGCCCGTCACGGTGATCTTTTCCTGCCCCTTCACGTCGCGCCAGCGCAAGGCCAGGGCCTCGCTGATACGCAGGCCCGCCCCGTAGAGAAGCGTGAACAGGGCCTGATCGCGCAGGCCCGCCCAGCCCTCGCCTTCGAGTTCCGCCGCTTCGAAGACAAGACGCCGCGCGCCTTCCTCGGTGACCGGGCGCGGCAAACGGCGAGCGGTTTTGGGCGCGCGCAGAAGGTCGATGGCCGCATTGTGCATCCGCCCGGTCCGGTCGAGCCAGCGAAAGAAGCTGCGCGTTCCGGCCAGCGCCCGCGCGCGCGAGGAAGCCTCTATCCCCCCGCCCGCCAGGCGCGCGAGCCAGGCGCGAAAATCCCTAAGTTCCAGGGAGCCGAGCGACTTCAGCGCGATTTTTCCGCCCTTGTAATCGGAAAGGAAACCGAGAAAGCCGTAGAGGTCGCTTCGGTAAGCCTCAAGCGTGTGCGCGGCCAAGCGGCGCTCGCTGCCGAGCCAGCCTTGCCAATCTTCCAGCGCGGCCAGCAGATCTTCGGAAAAACGTTCAGGATTAAGCATTATACAACCGTCATTGCGAGCGCAGCGAAGCAATCCAGAGTCAAATAGAATAACCTTGGTTTCTTACGATTCTGGATTGCTTCGGCCCTGTCCGCCTTCGCGCCTATGGCGCTACGGCGCGACAAGACGGGCCTCGCAATGACAAAATTTAGGACCAACGTCACTGGCCCCCAACCAGCCATTTCCTCAAGCAACGCTCGATGACGGCGGCCAGGCATTCGATCTGTTCGGTCGCAAGGCCCGTCGCATAGTGCAAAGGATCGCCGTGGCCGAGCGCCAAAAGTCCCGGCGGCAGGCCCTCGCGGAGCGTAAGCCGGACGAGCGCCTGGGAGCGGACCATTTCGGCCCTGTCGCCGTAAAGGTCGGGCGAAGCGCCGCCCTCGATTTCCTCCAAAAGAATATCGCGTCCCGGCAGCCAGCGCCCGACATAGCCCGGCGGCACGACCCGAAGGCCGTTGTAGTCGCCCTGGTCCAGCCAACCTCCGGCCTCTAAAAAGAAACCGACGCCCTCATGCTCCAAAAGAACGGGAAACTCCAGTCCGATAAGGCTTAAGGTCTCGTTGAAATCCTTCGCGTCCATCAAAGCCGTGATCGCCGCATTGAGCCGCGCCTGCCTTTGCAGATGCTCTTGCATCAAATCCATCAGATCGTCGTGCTCGCCTTTCAGGACAAGGTAATCGTTTTGAAGTTTGGCAAGCATATAATGCTGGAAATCGCGGACGCGCTCGCCGCCTGCGCGGGCGCTCGGCGGCACGAGCGCTTCGAGCAGATCTTCGTTCTCTTCCAGAAAATCGGGGTGCGCGAGCAGATAGGCGCGCGCGTCTTCGGGCGTCATTTCATCCAAAATACTGCGGGGCCTTTCGGACGTCGAAGACAACGGCTTTCCCCCCTGATATCAAGCGACGGGAATAGTCTGGCCTGTTTTTTTCCAATCCGCAACAAATTGCGCCAGCCCCTTGTCCGTCAAGGGATGGTCGAAAAGCTGGCGGATGACCTTGGGCGGGATCGTGGCCACATCGGCCCCCATCTTGGCGGCCTCCACGACGTGCATGGGATGGCGCACCGAGGCGACAAGGACTTCCGTCGTAAAGTTCGGGTAAGCCGCGTAAATGGCGCAAATATCGGCGATAAGGTCCATGCCGTTCTGGCCTACATCGTCCAGGCGGCCCACGAACGGCGAGATAAAGGAAGCCCCGGCCTTGGCCGCCAAAAGGGCCTGCGCCGCCGAGAAGCAAAGCGTCACGTTAACCATCGTTCCTTCCCCGGAAAGAATCCGGCAGACTTTAAGTCCCGCAGGCGTAAGCGGCACCTTGACGGCGATATTGTCCGCGATCTTGGCGAGCGTCTTGGCCTCGGCCAGCATCGGCTCGAACTCCGTCGAAGCGACCTCAGCGCTGACGGGACCGTCCACCACGCTCGCGATTTCGCGGATCAACTCGATGAAATTCTTATGGCCCGACTTGGCGACGAGCGAAGGGTTGGTCGTCACGCCGTCGAGAAGACCGGTGGCGGCAAGATCCCTGATTTCGGCAAGATCGGCGGTATCGACAAAAAACTTCATGGAAAATCTCCAAAGGTTCGATTCGAGAAAAGACGGGGAAAGTCTAGCCGAGCCCCTCCTTCCCTGCCAAGCTTTCTATGGACGGCAAAAAACCCTTTTCGGACTTGACTCTTTATGCGGTCTCTTTAGGTTTGCGCGGCTCCCACCATCGCGTTTCTAACCCCAACGGATTTTTTATGACCCCTTCAATCGAAAAGCCGGTCGGCATTGTCGGCGCCGGACGCATGGGCGGCGGGATCGCTCAGGTTTGTCTCGAATCGGGCCTGAGCGTCGTTCTCGTGGACGCCAGGATCAAATCTCTCGCCTTCGCGATGGAGCATATCTCCAAGGCTCTGGACGAGCGCGTGGCCCAGGGAAAAATGTCGCCGCAGGAGCGGGAAAAAACGCTGGCGCGCATTAAAACCGGAACCGATTTCGGTCTCTTGAAAGAATGCTGCCTGTGCATCGAGGCGGTGATCGAAAACGCCGGGATCAAAGGCCTCCTCCATTACCGCATGCGCGCGGCGGCGGGCGACAACGTCGTGATCGCCACCAACACGGCCAGTCTTTCCGTTCAGCAGTTCGGGAACCGAATCAAGGCGCCGGAAAATTTCATCGGCATGGTCTTCGGCTTTCCGCCCCAGACCGCGCCGGAGGTCCGGATCATCCCGGCTTCGCGCACGTCGGATTTTTCCCTTCAACTTGCCGAAAGAATCGTCCTGGCTATCGGCAAGAAGCCTGTCAGGTCATCGGATAACAAGGTGCCGCGCCGCCTGCCCTGCCGCAACGCGATGCGCGCCTTTTTGACCCTCATCGGCCTGTCTTCAATCGTTCTCGGCGTGGGAACGTGGCTGCAGCTTCCCTGCGACGTCATGCGGCCCGTCATCGTAGGGTGTTTGGCCGTTATCATCGGCTCTCTGTTCAGCTTCGGTTCGTTGATTGAAAAACGTTTGAACCGCCTGCGGCTTTTAACGCGGGCCATGACCAGCCTTGCTGCCGACGAGCTGACCGTCACCGTCCCCGATCTCGACAAGCACGACGAGTTCGGCGATATGTCCCGCCTCGTCGAGATCTTCAAGACCATGACGGTCTCTCTCGACAAAATGGCCGATGAGGAAGCGAAGAAAACCAACGAAGCCGTTGAGAAACGGCAGACGCTTGAAAACGCCGCGCGCGATTTCGAGCAAAATGTAGGCCGCATCGTGGAAACCGTGGCCGCTTCGGCGGAGGAAATGCAAACGGACGCCAAGCGTCTTTCCGACATGGCCGAACAAACCGACGGGCGTTCGCGCGCGGTTTCGGGGGCGACCGACAGGGCCTCGCAAAGCGTTCAAACCGTCGCGGCGGCGGCGGAAGAGCTTTCGGCCTCCATCGGCGAAATCAGCCGCCAGGTTTCCGAATCCACGCAAGTCGCAAGCCAGGCCGTCGAGGAGGTCCGCCGTGCCCGCCGGCGGCTGAGCTACAACAAGGCCCCCGAGGGGACCGAGGACGCCGCCCAGGACGCGCTGC
>CAZZDK010000027.1:15141-22923 GCA_964652235.1 uncultured Rhodospirillaceae bacterium | reverse complement strand
ACAAAGAAAACCACGTCATTGCGAGGCGCGGCTCTGCCGCGCCGTGGCAATCCAGGACCGTTGCAGACAGGATTCAGGGAAACAAAGAAAACCACGTCATTGCGAGGCGCGGCTCTGCCGCGCCGTGGCAATCCAGGACCGTTGCAGACAGGATTCAGGGAAACAAAGAAAACCACGTCATTGCGAGGCGCGGCTCTGCCGCGCCGTGGCAATCCAGGACCGTTGCAGACAGGATTCAGGGAAACAAAGAAAACCACGTCATTGCGAGGCGCGGCTCTGCCGCGCCGTGGCAATCCAGAGTCAAGCAGACCGTCCGTTGGTTCCTACGACTCTGGATTGCTTCGTCGCTGCGCTCCTCGCAATGACGGCCACGGCGCGACAAGTCGCGATGTGCAATGACAGAAAGGCGTCATCCTGCTCCCGCTTCGCGGGGGCAGGCTCGTCCGGGATGACGGTTTTTTTTCTTTCTTCCCCGGCCCCCGAATCCCGACCCCCGATCCCCTTCTTTTTTCTTTCCCGAATGCCGAATGCCCTCTTCCCCGCCCCCCCCCTTCTCCAACGAAAAACGCCGCCTCTTCCGAGGCGGCGTTTTCTCTTCCTTAAAACATTTAGCTAACCCGCTGCTGCGAGGGAGATGCAAGGCGTAAGGCGCGCAGGACCGGAGCGTACACACAAGTACGTGAGGATCCGAGCACCGCAGCAACGCCGCAGATCCCCGCAGCAGTTAGGGTTAGCCTCCTTTATTCGAACACGATCTCGGCGCGACGGTTATGCACCTCGCGAACCTGATCGTTCGTCGGAACGAGCAGCGAGCTTTCGCCCGCGGCCTTCGTGACGATCTCGCTGCGAGGCACGCCCAGCTTGGCGAACTCGGCGGCGACAGCGTCGGCGCGGCGCTGCGAAAGCTTCATGTTGTACTTGGGCGTGCCCATCGTGTCGGTGTGGCCGGTGACGACGAGACGGACATACTTGCCCGCCTTAAAGGCCTCGGCCGCCGAAGCGATGACGCGCGAAGCTTCCGGCGTGATCTTGGACTTGTCGAAGTCGAAGAACACCATGTAGCTCTGCGCGACGCCCGGAACGGCGGGAGCGGCGGCCTTAGGCGCCATCGGCGCGGGGACAGAGGCGGGCTTGACGGGCTCGACCTTCGGCGCCGGAGCGGGCGGCTCGGCGAAGGCGTAGCGAATGCCCATCATAAGGTTGTGCGAGGAATTCTCGAACTTGCCGCGCGCGGCGACGTTGGTGTCGGACTTGACGTCCGGCGTGGCGAAGTAGCGATAATCCGCCGTGAACGACCAGTTGCCCTCAAGCGCCAGCGCGAACCCGGCGATGCCCTGATAGGCGAAAGCCAGACGGTTGTCGTCGAAGGTCGCGTTGTTGATGGTGCGCATATCGTCGGTGCCGACGAGCGAACCGCCGACGCCCGCGCCGATGTAAGGCGTGACGCGCGTGCCGGTGTCGATGTCGTAAAGGACGTTGGCCATCAAAGCGAGGTTATGAAGGCCACCGTGAGCGGCGCCCGAACCGGGCCCGGTGATCGTGTCGGCGCTGGAATGGCGATAGGTCAGCTCGCCCTCGGTGCGGAAACCGTTGCCGAAAGCGTAGCCGCTGTAGCCGGAAACGCCCCAGCCGTCTTTATATTCGACGACGTTGGTGACGCCGGAAAGCTTGGCGTCGCCCTTTTCCTGAAAGGACATGTTGGTGTTCAGGCCCAGATACCATCCGGCGGGCGTCTCGGCATGGGCGGCGAGCGGCGCGGCGAGCGCCAGAACGGCAGCGGCCAGGCCCATTGAGCGAAGCGATCTCATGGCAAATCTCCTTGAAGGGTTCTGTTCTTCGTCCGTTTTAACATCTTCAAGCGAAAAAGTATCATTTTTTTCGCCCTTGCGAGGTAAAAAAGGACTCCTGTGGCAAAAAGGGTTCCTTAGGCGGGAAGGTCTTCTTATCCTGTTGATAGGAAAAAGAAATTATGATAGAATTCCCGCTTCCCCGTCGGTCGGACGGCCGCTCTGCTCCCGTTTGGGATGTGGGGAGGAAAGTCCGGGCTTCAGGCGAAAAGGTGCCGGATAACGTCCGGCTGGGGAAACCCAAGGGAAAGCGCCACAGAAAACGAACCGCCCTTCCGCCGCGTCACGGCCCTTCCGTTGGAAACGACGGCGGGGGCTAGCGGCGGAAGGGTAAGGGTGAAAAGGTGCGGTAAGAGCGCACCGCGTCCTTGGCAACAAGGGCGGCATGGCAAGCCCCACCTGAAGCAAGACCGCATAGGAACCGCAGTTTTCCGCAAGGAAGACGCCATTTTCGCCATGGCACGCAGGTTCGGGTTGGTCGCTTGAGGCGCCTGGCGACAGGCGTCCCAGATGAATGGCCGTCCGTTTTCGAGGATCGGAAACGACAGAACCCGGCTTACAGACCGACGGGGATTCAGATGTCAGATGCCAGATGTCGGATGTCAGACGACAGGAAAAACCGTCATCCCGGCTCTTCCTTTTTGCCATCCCGGACAAGAAGTCACAAAATAAGGAAACCTAGAAAGAAAAGCCGCTTTTTCTCATCGACAGAGATTCATGGAAATTTTCTCCTGACCCTGCCCTCCTTCCTCTCCCGGCCCTCCTTGCCAATTTTCCCTTGTCTTCCCCTCCTTTTTTCTGTCTTCTGTGGGGATCATGAATCTCCTTCCCGACGCGCAACGGTTCAACATTCCCGATCTGCCCACGGCGGAGGAGGTTCTGCCGTTTCTGCGCCGGATCGACGAGAACCGCTGGTACTCGAACTTCGGTCCGCTGGTCGGGCAATTCGAATCCCTTTTCGCCGAAAAGATGGCCCAGGCGCACCGAACAAAACGCCGCCCCTGCGTGGCCACGTCTTCGGGTTTTGCGGCTCTTTCGGTCGGTCTGCGCCTTTTAGGGATCGGCCCCGGCAAGCGGGTTTTAGTGCCTGCCGTAACCTTCCCGGCCTGCCCGCTTGCGGCTCAAAATCTCCGCGCGGAAGTCGTTTTGGGCGACATAGACCCTGAATCATGGCTTCTGACGCCCCAAACGGCCCTTAAAATAGCGGAACAAGCCAAAATCGACGCCGTTATGCCTGTTTCTCTCTATGGAATCCCCCTTCCGGCCTCTGAATGGGACGGTTTTCACGAAAAAACGGGCATTCCGGTCCTGATCGACGCGGCGGCAGCCGTCGAGACTCAGCTTTATCCGAAAAAAGCCCTCGTCGCGCACAGTTTGCACGCCTTAAAGCCCTTCGGGATCGGCGAGGGCGGTCTTCTTATGATTCCGGATGAAAAAAGAGCCGCAACCGCTAGAGAAATCATCAATTTTGGGATGAGAGGACGAGTCGCTCTCGGCCCCGGCGAGAACGCCAAAATGAGCGAATACCACGCCGCTGTCGGGCTAGCCCAGCTTACCCGCTGGGAAGAAGTGAAAGAGCGGCGACGGCGGGCTTATCAGGCATATGAAAAAGAATTGTCTGACAATCGGTTATTTGGCATTCTTCATCCAAAGCTTGAGGAAATGGTTGTCAGTTGCCTTATGATTCGCCTGCCGGATGGGGGCGCAACGCGTCTCATGGAAGAGCTGAACCGGAAAGGCGTAGCCGCTCACCGCACCTACCTGCCGCCTCTTTATACCCACCCCTCTTTTTCGGCCCTGCCGGTGGCGAACGAAAAAGGCCGGGCGCTTCGAAGCCGGGATCCGGCTGCCAAAGCCGGGCTTATGACCGGCGCGGAAGAGATGAACGAGACGGTTTTGGGCCTGCCGTTTCATCCCTTTCTTTCGGGGGAGGACATCGCCCGGATCGTCGGTCTCCTGGTCGCCTGCCTGGAAAAAGACCGGGAGGAAAGGAAAGCCTCATGAGCCGCACCGCCGCCGTCGCTTTGGTCGCCGCCCTGGCGCTTGCGGGCTGCACGCGTTACGCCTGGGTCAAACCGCTGGGAGACCCGGCGACGTTCCCGGCGGATTCTTACGCCTGCAAGCAAGAGGCGCTGGCCGCCGCGCCGCCGGTCTTTCAGACGTACCTTCCGGGTCCCGGTTTCGGTCCGCCGGGACATTATTACGCGCCGCCGCCACCCCGCACGGTGGATTTGAACGCGCCGCTGCGCGACGATTTCTACGATTCCTGCCTGCGCGCGCGGGGCTGGGTCCTGCAGGCGATCGAAGAGCGGTGATTGTCCCCGCCCCTTTCCTGCTGTAGGATTCGTCTCCGGACCCCCGATTCAGGAACACGAACCGTGCCCCAAACCGCCTTTCTCTCCCGCTTTTTGCTTGCCTTGCTGCTGCTTGGCTTTCTGGGCGCGTGCGCCTCGAACGACGACGCGCTGCCGCCCGACCGCCCGGTGGAAGAGCTGTACAACGAGGCCTCGGCCCTGATGGAGAAAAAGGATTACGCCAAAGCCGCCAAAGCCTTTCAGGAGGTGGAGCGCCAGCACCCCTATTCCACCTGGGCGACGCGCGCGCAGCTGATGACGGCCTTTGCCTTCTATCAGGACATGGACTACGAACAGGCCATCGCGGCGCTGGAGGAATATATCCAGACCCATCCGGGCAACAAGGACGTGGCCTACGCCTATTATCTGCGAGCGCTGTGCGATTACGAGCGCCTGGCGGACGTGCGCCGCGACCAGAGCTACGCCCGCAGCGCGCTTTCGGGGCTTCAAACCGTCATCCAGCGCTTTCCGGATTCGCCCTACGCCAAGGACGCGGTTTTGAAAGTGGCGTTGGTCAATGACCATCTGGCCGGCTCGGAAATGGAAATCGGGCGGAATTACCTGAAGCAAAAGCTGTACATCGCGGCGGCGGGCCGTTTTCGCGAGGTCGTGGACAAATACCAAACGACGAGCCACGTGCCCGAAGCGCTGCACCGGCTGGTGGAATGCTATCTGGCTCTGGGCATACCGGACGAAGCGAAATCGGTGGCTGCGGTTTTGGGCCACAACTTCCCCGGCAGCCCTTGGTACGAGGACAGCTATAAGCTGCTCGTGAAGGAAGGGCTAAAAAATTAGGGTTCAGGGTTCAGGATTCAGGGGTCGGGGAAGAAAGAAAACCCCGTCATTGCGAGGCGCGGCTCTGCCGCGCCGTGGCAATCCAGAGTCAAGCAAACCGTCCGTTGGTCCTTGCGACTCTGGAATGACAGTTTCTTCTTTTTCCCCGAATGCCCTCTTCCCTGAACCCTGAACCCTGAACCCTAACCCCTGACCCCTGACCCCATGCTCACCTCTCTCTCCATCTCGGACGTCGTCCTGATCGAAAAGCTGAACGTTCCGTTCGCTCGCGGTCTCAACGTCCTTTCGGGCGAAACGGGCGCGGGAAAATCCATTCTTCTGGACGCCTTGGCGCTGGCGCTGGGGGCGCGCAGCGACGCGGGCCTGATCCGCCGGGGCGCGAAGCAAGCGAGCGTGACGGCGACGTTTTCCTGCCGCCCTCCGACCGCCTTGGCGTCGCTGCTCGAAGAACAGGGCCTCGCCGCGGAAGAGGAAATGATCCTGCGCCGCACGATCGGCGCGGACGGCAAAAGCCGGGCTTTTCTGAACGACCAGCCTATCGGCGTGGCGCTCTTGCGACAAATCGGCGAAACGCTTTTAGAGGTCCACGGCCAGTTCGAAACGCGGGGTCTTTTGGACTCGGCGACACATCGGGGTCTGCTCGATTCCTTCGCGGGACTGGACGGGCTGAAAAAGAAAACGGCCGGCGCCCATGTCGCGTGGCGCGAAGCGCGGAAAGCCCGCGCCGAAGCGTTGGCGGAAAGGGAGAGAGCCCGCGCCGAGGAAGAATTCCTTCGCGCCGCCGTGGCCGAGCTGGACGAGCTTGCGCCGCAGGCGGGCGAGCTTGACCTTCTGGCCGAAAAGCGCGGCCGCCTGCAGAACATGGAAAAGATATTCGAGGCGCTGCGAAGCGCCGAAACGGCTCTTTCGGGGGAACGAGGGGCGGCCTCCTCCCTTGCGCAGGCGGGCAAAAGCCTGGCGCGGGTGGCGGACAAGGAAAAAAGCGTCGCGGCGCTTTTGGAAAGCGTGGACCGCGCGGCGAGCGAGGTGGAGGAAGCCTGCGCGGCGCTGGCGCGGACGGCGCAGGAGTTGGAGGCCGATCCCGACGCGCTGGAAAAAATCGAAGAGCGTTTCTTCAAGCTCCGCGCCGTGGCCCGCAAACACGGCGTTCCCGCCGAGCGACTTGAGAAAACGCACGCGGACCTGCGCGCGCGTCTTGCCCTTCTCGAAGGCAAGGGCGACGCGCTGGCGGGGCTCGCGGAAAAAGAAGCTAAAGCCCGCGCGTCTTACGTCAAGCTGGCCGAGGAGCTGAGCGCGCGGCGCAAGGCGGGCGCGGAAAGCCTGGCCGGAGGCGTGAACGAAGAGCTGCCGCCGCTCAAGTTCGAGCGCGCGGCTTTTTCGGTGAGGATCGAAACCCTGCCCGAAGAGCAATGGGGACCGGAAGGCATGGACAAAATCGCCTTTCTCGCCGCGACCAATCCGGGGGCGGAACCTGCGCCGCTTCATAAGGTGGCGTCCGGCGGCGAGCTGGCGCGGTTCATGCTGGCGCTGAAAGTGGTTCTGGCCAAGGCCGATCCCGTCCCGACGCTTGTGTTCGACGAGGTGGACGCGGGCATCGGCGGACGGGTGGCCTCGGCGGTAGGCGAACGCCTTGCGCGTCTGGGCCGAGACGTGCAAGTTCTGGTCGTCACGCACAGCCCGCAGGTCGCCGCGCGCGCGGACCGCCATTTGCGGGTCGAGAAAACGGTAAAAGGGAAAGGCGCGGCGACGAACGTGACGGCGTTGAACGAAACGGAGCGGGTGGAGGAAATCGCGCGTATGCTGGCGGGCGAGGAAACGACCGACGCCGCGCGCGAGGCCGCGCGAAGCCTGATCGAGGAAGAAGGGAAAAAGGAAAGGAAAAGAAAGCGTGCCTAGGAAGACCTCCTCTTTCCCCACGCCGCTTGAAGCCAAGGCCGAAATGGCGCGGTTGGCCGACGAGATTGCGCGGCACGATCTTTTGTATCACCAAAAGGACGCGCCGGAGATTTCCGACGCCGCTTACGACGCGCTGCGGGCGCAATACCGCGCCCTGCGCGAGGCGTGGCCTGAACTGGTCCCGCCGAACGATCCGGAAAAGAAAGTCGGCGCGGCGCCCGCCGCCGGGTTTTCGAAAGTCAGGCACGAGACGCCCATGCTCTCGCTCGGCAACGCTTTTGAGGCCGAAGACGTGGAGGATTTTGTGGCGCGGGTTCGCAAATTTCTCGCGCTGGACGAGAACGAAAGGATCGCCTTCGTGGCCGAACCGAAGATCGACGGCCTTTCCTGCTCGCTGCGTTATGAGAAAGGAAAGCTCGTCCGAGCGGCCACGCGCGGCGACGGCGAGACGGGCGAGAACATCACGGCCAACGTCCGCACGATCAAGGACGTGCCGCAGACATTGAAGGGGCAGGCGCCGCCCGTTCTCGACGTTCGGGGCGAGATTTACATGAACCGCAAGGATTTCGCCGCGCTGAACGCGCAGCGCGAAAAGGACGAGCCCCTCTTCGCCAATCCGCGCAACGCGGCGGCGGGCAGCGCGCGACAGCTCGATCCGGCGGTCACGGCGCAAAGGCCTTTGCGTTTCTTCGCCTATGCGGTGGGCAGCGACGAAGGCCTTTCGGTCTCCTCTCAAAAGGGCCTGCGCGAACAGCTTAAGAGCTGGGGCTTCGCTTTGGCGGAACCGTCGCGCCTGTGCGCGGGCGCCGCCGAGCTTCTCTCCGCCTACCGCGAGATCGAAGACAAGCGCCCCGCTTTGCCCTTCGACATCGACGGCGTGGTGTACAAGG
>CAZZDK010000027.1:0-15021 GCA_964652235.1 uncultured Rhodospirillaceae bacterium | reverse complement strand
AGGCGTGCTTACGCCCGTGGCCGAGCTGGAGCCTGTGAACGTCGGCGGCGTGATGGTCAGCCGCGCGACGTTGCACAACGAGGACGAAATTAAGCGCAAGGATATTCGCGAAGGCGACATCGTCACGGTGCAACGGGCGGGCGACGTGATTCCGCAAATTGTGGGCGTGGCGAAACGTCTTGGGAAAAAGGCGTTCGAATTTCCGGACCGCTGCCCCGTCTGCAAGTCTTCGACGGTGCGCGAGGAAGGCATGGCGGCGCGGCGGTGCGCAGGCGGCCTGATTTGCCCCGCGCAAGCGGCGCAGCGGCTGATCCATTTCGCGAGCCGTGGCGCGTTCAACATCGAAGGCCTGGGCGAGCAGAACGTCCTGGCGCTGTTTGAAAAGGGCCTTTTGCGCTCGCCCGCCGACATCTTCAGGCTCCACCGCCGGAGGGAAGAGCTTGTCGAAGCTTTAAGGCGCCCTTCCAAAGACCCAAGCAAACCTTCAGACGGTCCACAAAAACTCGTGGACAATCTTCTGGCGGCCATCGAAGCGCGACGAAAGATCCCGCTGGATCGGCTGATCTTCGCGCTGGGCATCCCGCAGATCGGCGAGGCGACGGCCAAACTGCTCGCGCGGCATTACGGCAGTTTCGAGAACTGGCGCAAGGCTATGCAGGCCGCCGCCCGCGAAGACAGCGAAGCGCGAGGCGAGCTTCTTTCCATCAAGCAGATCGGCGAAAGCATGGCCGAGGACATCGCGGCGTTCTTCTCGGAAAAACACAATCTCGACGTTCTGGCCGCGCTGGAAAAAGAGCTGGAGATCGAAGACGCGGCCCTGCCCGGCGCCGCGCCGCTGGCCGGAAAGACGTTCGTCTTCACGGGAACGCTTTCAAGGATGGACCGCCGCGAAGCCAAAGCCAAAGCCGAAGAGCTGGGCGCGAGCGTTTCGGAAAGCGTGTCGAAGAAAACGAGTTTCGTCGTGGCGGGGGAAAGCCCTGGCAGCAAGGCGGACAAGGCCAAAGCGCTCGGCGTCCCGGTCCTGACCGAGGCCGAGTGGCTGGAAATGATCGGCGAGAAGTGAGGATTGAGGATTCAGGGTTCAAGGAGAAAATAATTGTCATCCCGGACGGCCTTTTTTCGCCCGAAGGGCGAAAGAAAGGCGCTCCGGGACCCAGCGCAAGAATTGCGCAACGAAGTTGCGCTCTCCCCCTACCCCTGAACCCTAAATGCCCCCTCCATTGCGCCGACCCCTAACCCCGGCTATAACCTCTTATATGAACGACAGGCCTCTTTCTTTCGTCACGGGCGCGACGGGTTTCGTCGGCGCCGCCGTCGCGCGAGCCCTTGAGAAAAGGGGGCACCGCCTGCGCCTGCTCGTCCGCAAGGGAAGCGACAGGCGGAATCTGCAAGGCCTGAAAGACTTCGAGCTTTTCGAAGGCGACCTGGCTAATCCCGAAGCCCTCGCCAAGGGCCTGCAAGGTTGCGACTATCTCTTCCACGTCGCGGCGGATTACCGGATCTGGGTCCCGGACGAGGAAGCGATGAACCGCGTGAACGTGGGCGGCACGCGCGGCCTGATGGAAGCGGCCCTGAAGGCGGGCGTGAAGAAAATCGTCTATACGAGCTCCGTCGCGACCATCGGCCTTCCGAAAGACGGCTCGCCCGGAAACGAAAAGACGTTTGTTTCTCTGCCCGACATGACGGGCGCGTATAAACGCTCGAAATATCTGGCGGAACAGGAAGTTCGCCGCCTGGTGCGCGAAAAAGGCCTGCCTGCGGTGATCGTCCATCCCTCCACGCCCATCGGGCCGCGCGACGTCAAGCCGACGCCGACGGGCCGCGTCGTTCTTGAAGCGGCGGCGGGGAAAATGTCGGCCTATGTGGATACGGGGCTCAACGTCGTCCACGTGGACGACGTGGCAATGGGACACGTTCTGGCGCTTGAGAAAGGCCGGGTCGGCGAAGGCTACATCCTGGGCGGCGAGGACATGGAGCTTAAAGAGATTCTCGCGCACATCGCCAAGCTGACGGGCCACCGTCCGCCCCTTTTCAGGATCCCAAGGATTCTATTGTTTCCAATAGCTTACGTCGCGGAGTTCATCGCCCGCTTGACGAAGCGCGAACCTTTTATCACCGTGGACGGTCTGCGGATGGCAAAAAAGAAAATGTTCTTTTCGTCGGCGAAAGCCCTGCGCGAGCTCGGCTACGCGCCGCGCCCCGCCCGAAAGGCGATCGAGGACGCCGTGGCCTGGCTGCGCGAAGACGGGAGATTATAAAAAATGCTGATCGTTTCCTGCACGCTTTCGATCATCGCGCTGTACGTCCTTGTGGTCTTCCGGGGACGTTTTTGGAATCCGCTTTTGGACACGCCGGAGCCGAATCCCGAAACCTGGCCGGACGTGGACGTTATCGTGCCCGCGCGCAACGAGGCCGAGATACTGCCCGGCACGCTGCCCACGCTTTTGGATCAGGATTATCCGGGCAAGTTCCGCATCCTTCTGGTGGACGACCACAGCGTGGACGACACGGGCGGCCTGGCGGGCCGTCTGGCTAAAAAGAAGGGCATGGAAGAAAAGCTTGAGGTCGTCAAAGCGCCGGACCTGCCGGAAGGCTGGACCGGCAAGGTCGCGGCCATGCAGGCGGGGCTTGAGAAAAGCAAGGCGCCGCTGGTGCTTTTCACCGATGCGGACATCGCGCACAAGACGTTCGGCCTGCGCCAGCTTGTCGCGCGCGCGGAGCGGAACGGCTACGACCTCGCGTCTTTGATGGTGAAATTGAATTGCGTCTCGCCGGTGGAAAAATTGTTGATTCCGGCCTTTGTCTTTTTCTTCACGATGCTCTACCCCTTCCGGCTGGTCGGCGATCCGCAGTCCAAGATCGCGGCGGCGGCGGGCGGCGTGATGCTCGCGCGGCGCGCGGCGCTTAAGAAGATCGGCGGCCTGGAGGCGATCAAGGGCGAGCTTATCGACGATTGCGCGCTGGCCGCGCGGATCAAGGAAACCGGCGGCAAGATATGCCTGACTCTCACGAACGACGCGCGAAGCCTGCGCCGCTATCCCTCCTTCGAAGACGTCCACGACATGATCGCGCGCACGGCCTTTACGCAGCTCCGGCGGTCGAATCTTTTCCTGGCGGGGGCGCTCTTGGCGATGGCGGTGGTCTTTCTCTCTCCCGTCTGGGCGGTCTTGACGTTCAGGGCCGACCTCATGTTCCTGGGGGGGATCGCCTGGTTTGTGATGGCGGCGCTTTACGCGCCCATGGTCGTCTTTTACGAACTGCCGCTGGTCTGGGCGGCGAGTCTGCCGCTGGCGGCCCTGTTTTATATGGTGGCGACCTTCAACTCGGCGCGGCGGACCTGGGCGGGAAAAGGCGGCCTCTGGAAAGGCCGGACGCATCAATGACCTCCATCGAGACGCCGAGCGGCAAGAACGAGAACACGGAAAATTTCCCGGTCGCGCAAATGATCCGCGCGGATTTGCGGCGGCACGTGGCGGCCTATTACATCTTCGCGCGGGCGGCGGACGACATTTCGGACAACCCGCTTTTGGAGCCGCACGAGAAGATAGACCGACTGGAAAGCCTGGGCGCGGCTCTGCTCGCGCCGGGAGAGAAAAGGGTGGCGAGCGCTATTCCCTTGCGCGAGAGCCTTGCGGAAACGGGCGCGGATCCGGCGCACGCGCTGGATCTGCTGGTCGCCTTCAAGCGGGATGCGACGAAGCTGCGCTACGCGAACTTTGAAGAGCTGATGGATTATTGCCGCTATTCGGCGGCGCCGGTGGGACGCTACCTGCTCGACCTGCACGGGGTTTCCAAAGAATCCTGGCCCGCCAGCGACGCGCTGTGCGCGGCGCTTCAGATTCTGAACCACCTCCAGGATTGCGGCGACGATTACGCGGAACTGGACCGGGTGTACGTTCCTCTCGACCTGATGGAGAAAAACGGCGCGGACCCGACGCACCTTTCGCGCGAGCACGAAAAATCCTCGCCCCAGCTTCGCAGGACCTTGGACGATCTTCTGGCGCTCACCTGGCCGCTGATCGAAAAGGCGCGAGAACTTCCGCCCTATATCGACGACGTTCATCTGCGGATCGACGCGGCGGTGATCGTTTCCGTCGCCGAAAGGCTGGCGAAACTTCTTTCAAAGCGCGACCCGCTGCGGGGAAAAGTCAAGCTGGGTCCGGGGGCGAAGGCGGCGGCGCTCCTGACGGGTCTTCTGATCGCCTGGAGAAGGTAGCGGCATGGGTCTTTCCTACAACGAAGCCATGAAAGAAGTCCGCGCCCGGGTAAAGGCGTCGAAAACGTCGTTCGCTTCGGGGATGGGACTTTTGCCGGCGCGGCGGCGGGAGGCGATGTACGCGCTTTACGCCTTCTGCCGCGAGGTGGACGACATCGCGGACGATTCCCCGACGCGTGAGCTCCGCGACGAAGGACTTGCCCTTTGGAAGGAACGCATCCGGGTCCTGTTTGAGAAAGGCGAAGCGAGCGAGGCCATCGGGACCGCGCTTTTACCGGCGATCCGGCGGTTTGATCTGGTTGAGGAGGACTTCCAGGCGATCATCGAAGGGATGGAGATGGACGCGCGGGAAGCGATTTGCGCGCCGTCGGTATGGAAGCTCGATCTTTATTGCGACCGCGTGGCGAGCGCGGTGGGACGCGTTTCGGTTCGGATTTTCGGGGATTCCGGAAAGGAGGCCATGCGCGCGGCGCACCATCTGGGCCGCGCCCTGCAGCTCACGAACATCCTGCGGGATTTGGCCGAGGACGCGCGGCGCGGACGGCTCTATCTGCCCGAAGAAATTCTGAAGCAAGTCGGCGTGAAAAGCCGCGTGCCGACGGAAGTCCTGAAAGACCCGGCGCTTCCCGCCGCGTGCCGGGCGTTGGCGAACGTCGCCCTGCGCCATTTTGACGAAGCGGACGACGCGATGCGCGGCGCGGCCTGGCACTCCATGCGCCCGGCCCGCGCCATGCGAAATTACTATCGGGCCATCCTGACGGTTCTTTTGAAAAGGAATTGGAAAGAGCCGGAAAAGCGCGCCCGCCTGCCCTTGTGGCGCAAGCTCCTGATCGCCCTGCGCGGGATGGTGGAGTAAAAAAGGGGATCAGGGGCCGGGATCCCCCTACGCCAAGGCTTCGGGGGACAGGTTCGGGGGTCGGGGAAGAAAGAAACCGTCATTGCGAGGCGCGGCTTCGCCGCGCCGTGGCAATCCAGGGCCGCCCGCAGACAGGTGGCCAGGGTTCAGGATTCAGGGAAGAAAGAAAACCCCGTCATTGCGAGGACCCCGGATTTGATCCGGGGGACGAAGCAATCCAGAGTCGTTGTGCGCCACTCTCTCCGCCCTCTTTCGCGTCATCCCCGCCCCAATTCCATCGCCTTCGCGCGGATCGCCGCCGCAACCCCGGCCACCGCCCGCGGCAGGCCGGTATCGTAAACGGGCGCAGGGCGGATGCTCATATCCGGGTCCGTGATCGACCGCGCGCCGCAGCGCAAAAGATTTTCCGGAAGCTTTTGTTGAGGCGTATGGCTCAACAGCTCGCAGGCCGGTAAAAGAGAAACGGCGCGTCCCGGCTCATGGCGCGCTTTTCCTTCTTCAAGAGCGGCCTGCGAAAACGCCTGATCTCTCCAGTCGTGAACCAGCCGGAAAGGCTTTCCCGTCGCCGCCACGTCGCTGACCATGGAAAGAGAATCCGCCGTCACTACGATCTCGTCGGCCAGGCCGAGATAGGCGAGATAGGGATTGGCCCTGCCGCCGCCTTCTTCTTTCTCGTGGCACCAAAAATAGCCGTGCAAAAGCCACGGCTCGAGAAGCGCCTTGATGTTCCTCTCCACCGCCTTCTTCGTTCGCGGCGAGGTCGTCACGAGCGCGTGGCCGCCCCGCCTTTTCATGAATTCTTCGATCTGTCCGAGAATGACGTTTCCGTCCCATTCCTGTCCCTTGCCGAACCACGGATCGCCGATGACAAAGGCCGTAATCGGTCCGGAACCTCTCCTGGATGAAAAAACTTCCCTCGCCGCCGCCTCGATTTTCTGCGGCGTCACGCGAGAGGGAAGGAAATGGACGGGATAGATCTCCGCCTCTTTCGCCATTTCTTTGCGGTCATAGACGCTCAAGGGATGAAACGAAGGCTCAAGGATAAAACGGCACAATCTCAGGTCCGTATCGGCGAACGAAAGATCGTTGCGAATGTGAACGCCAAGAAGTCTGCGCCCCATATTCCACTCTTCATGTATGGACGGATTGATCGCGACGACGACGCCTTCCTCATCCACGAGAGGCAGCCTGCTTTCGAACGGATGTTTCGGGGCGACGCCTAAGGCCTCGATGATCGCGCTGCGAAGATCGCGAAGAAGAATCGCGTCCCCGCTTTCTGGGCTCATCACGTCTTCCGGGTCCCCCGGAACGAAACTATATTCAATCTTCTTCATATGACGTTCGATCAAATGGCTGAATGGCAAAGACCGGCCATCACCTTAAACAATCCGCCCCCGGACCGCCAATTTCTTTATTGTTTTCATGGACAAATTAACCATTAACCCTGCCCCTTGATCCCGGCGGCCTCCTATGCTCGATTGCCTGCCATGACTTCTCGAACCGTCCATATCGTCGGCGCGGGCCTTTCGGGCCTGTCGGCCGGATTGCAGCTTTGCCTGATGGGGCAAAAGGTCGTGCTTTACGAATCCGCGCCTTACGCGGGGGGGCGGTGCCGTTCCTATTTCGACAAGGGCCTGGATTGCCGGATCGACAACGGCAACCATCTGGTTCTGTCGGGCAACGTGGCGGTGCAGGATTATCTGGAGCTTTCGGGCGCGGGCGACACGATGACGCGCGCGCGCGAGCCTTTTTTTCCCTTCATGGATTTCGAGACGGGCGAGCGCTGGACGCTGCGGATGAACAACGGGCGGGTTCCGTGGTGGATTTTCGATCCCAAGCGCCGCGTGCCGGGCACAAGGCCGCTGGATTATCTGGAAGCGGCCCGGTTTCTTTTCGCGGGCGAGGAGGCGACGGTCGCCTCCTGCCTCGACTCGAAAACGCTTCTTTTCAAGCGCCTGTGGGGGCCGCTGGCGATCGCGGCGCTGAACACGGAATTGAACGCGGCCTCGGCGCAGCTTTTGGCCAACCTGTTCGCGCAAAGCTTCGGCGCGGGCGGGGCGGCGTGCTGTCCGATGATCCCGAAGCTCGGCCTGTCGGAAAGCTTCGTTCAGCCCTGCCTGAAAACGATCCGGCAGGGCGGCGGCATGATCCATTTCGGCCACCGCCTGCGTGCGCTGGACGTGAACACCGACGGCCAGGTGACGGCGCTGGACTTTTCGACCAGACAAATCGCGCTGGAGCCGAACGATTGGGTGGTCCTGGCCGTTCCGGCCTGGGTGGCGCAGGAATTGATCCCGACGCTGGCCGCGCCGACGGAATTCCGGGCGATCACGAACGCGCATTACCGGATCGAAGTGCCGCACAATCCGGCCGGATTCACGGGAACGGTGGGGGGGCTGACGGAATGGGTCTTCGTGAAGCCGGGCGTGGTGTCGGTGACGATCAGCGCGGCGGACCGCTACGGCGAGCACGAAAACGAAGAATGGGCGGTGGCGATCTGGGAGGATTTGGCGAAATTGTTCGATCTGGACCCGGAAAAGATTCCGCCCTGCCGGATCGTGCGGGAAAAACGCGCGACGTTCGCGGCGACGCCCGCGCAGAATAAATTGAGGCCCACGGCCTATATCGGCTGGAAGAATCTGGCGCTGGCGGGCGACTGGACGGCGACGTCCCTGCCCTCGACCATCGAAGGCGCGATCCGCTCCGGCGTCAAAGCGGCGCAGGTCGTCATGCGCTGGGGGGCGTGACGGCCTTCATTCCGGCTCCAGTTCCGGCTCCGGCTCGGCGACGGCGATCTCATGCGGCGGCACAGGTTTCGGCTCCTCCGCCGCCGGCTCTGGCGCCTGGACCTCGGCTTCCGGGGGTTCGGCCTCCGGCTCCGGGGCGACCATTTCGCGCTCGGCCATCTCCCTCTCGGCGACGAGGTGCCGCAGCCTGTCGGGGATGGGCATCTGGCCGATCAGCCCTGCGGGCGCATGGCCCCAGAGCCTGAGAGCGAGTTCGATCGTAAGGTTCCACTCCCGTTCCCTGAGGTTGCGCCGCTCCTGGAACGGAAGGTCCAGGTCCTCCTCGTAAGAGCGGCGATATTCGTAAAGCGTCTTCAGATCGTCCTGAATATCCTGGGGCCAGTTGGTTTGCTTTTCGATAACGTCGATGGCCTGTTTGAGGTCGCCCGGGTCGTCCGAAATCAGGGCGTCCCACAGTATCGGCATTGCGATATGGCCGTTTCCGGACCAGAGAAGGTGCCTGAAAAGTTGGGATGCGACTTGCGGCATGGCTGACCTCCCTTCCGTCCTCTTGTGGACACCTTCATTATACGCCTTTAGAGGCGCTGAAACCAGTATTTCCAACGTTTTGCGCCGCACCTTTACTTTACCGAAAGAGGCCTCTACATTCTCGCCTTCAACCCCTTTAGGATCAAAGGCATGAAAGTTCTTTTGGCCCAGCCGCGGGGCATTTGCGCGGGCGTCGAGCGGGCGATCTCGATCGTCGAGCTGGCGCTGGAAAAGTTCGGCCCGCCGATTTACGTCCGGCACGAGATCGTCCACAACCGCCATGTCGTTAATCGGCTGGCGGCCAAGGGGGTGGTGTTCGTAGAAGAAACGGACGAAGTGCCGGACGGTTCGATCATCATCTTCAGCGCGCACGGCGTTTCCGAAGCGGTGGAAAAACACGCGAAGGACCGGGGGCTGACGGTGATCGACGCGACGTGCCCGCTGGTGTCCAAGGTCCACACCGAAGGCCAGCGTTACGCCCGCACGGGGTACGAGATCATCATGGTGGGCCATAAAGGCCATCCGGAGATCGAAGGGACGCTGGGGCGGATTCCGGCGGATGTGCAGCTTATCTCGACGGTCGAAGACGTCGGCAAACTCAAGGTCAAAAACCCGGACAAGCTCGCCTATATTACCCAAACGACGCTTTCGGTGGACGACACCAAGGCGGTGATCGACGCGCTGAAAGCCCGCTTTCCGAACATCGTCGGCCCGACGATCCGCGACATTTGCTACGCCACGCAAAACCGCCAGGGCGCGGTGCGCGAGCTGGCCAAGCACGTGGACGTGGTTCTGGTGATCGGGGCGCACAACAGCTCGAACTCCTCGCGGCTGCGCGAAAGGGCGGAAGAGCAAGGGGTGCCCGCCTATCTGATCGAGGACGCGAGTCAACTCGACCCCGCCTGGGTGAAGGGCAAAAATGTCGTAGGCATCACGGCGGGCGCGTCGGCGCCGGAGGATCTGATCGAAGGCCTGATCGACCGCCTGAAAGAAATCGCGCCGGTGGAGGAAGTCGCGGTCCACCCCGGCGTGGAGGAAAACGTCCATTTCCGCCTTCCGCTCTCGCTGACGAAAGCGGAAGGGAAAGCGGAAGAGTAAATCGAAAGGCAACCTTCATGTCCGTACCTTTGCGCCAGCAGTTCGACGTCGCCCTTTATATCCTGAAGCAAAGGATCAAGGGCAACAAACGCTACCCGCTGGTTTTGATGCTGGAGCCGCTGTTCCGCTGCAACCTGTCCTGCCCCGGCTGCGGCAAGATCGACTATCCGGCGGAGATTTTGAATCAGCGCGTCTCGGTCGAGGAATGCCTGCGCGCGGCGGAGGAATGCGGCGCGCCCATCGTCTCGCTGCCGGGCGGCGAGCCGCTGATTCACCGGGATATGCCGAAGATCGTGCAAGGCCTCATCGCGCAAAAGCGTTACGTCTATCTCTGCACGAACGGCCTTTTGCTCGACAAGAAGATGGACGAATACGAACCCTCGCCCTATTTCACGTTCCAGGTCCACCTCGACGGCCTTCAGGAAGAGCACGACCGCTCGGTGAACAAGCCGGGGGTCTATGCGATCGCCGAGGCCGCGATCAAGCGGGCGCTCGCGCGGGGCTTCAACGTCAACGTGAACACGACGCTTTTCAACAACGCGCAGCCTGAGCGGGTGGCGGACTTCTTCGACCATATGATGGAAATCGGCGTGAACGCGATTACGGTTTCGCCGGGCTACGCGTATGAACGCGCGGCGGACCAGCAGCATTTCCTGAACCGCCAGGCGACGAAGAATCTGTTCCGCGAGATCATGAAGATCGGAAAGGCCCGCCGCAAACAGGGCCTGAAGAAATGGCAACTCAGCCAGTCCTCTCTCTTCCTCGATTTTCTGTGCGGCAACCAAACGTACGAATGCACGCCGTGGGGAACGCCGTGTTACAGCATCTTCGGCTGGCAACGGCCCTGCTATCTGATCGGCGAAGGCTACGCGAAGACGTTCAAAGAGCTGATGGAAACGACGGACTGGGGGAAATACGGCACGGGGCGGTATGAGAAATGCGCGGATTGCATGGTCCATTGCGGATACGAGCCGACGGCGGCGGAAGACGCGGCGCGCCATCCGCTGAAAACGCTTTGGGTCGCGCTGCGCGGACCGAGAACGGAAGGCCCCTTCGCCCCCGACCTCGATTTTTCGAACCAGCGCCCGGCGGAATACGTCTTCAGCGATCACGTGGAAAAAGCGCTGGAAGACATCCGCGCCGGCAAAGCGAAAACCGTGACGGACGAAACGCCGGTCGAGGAAACGAAACCCGGCCTGCGCTGCGAGCGCTGCTGCTGCGGGAAATAATAATAACCGTCATCCCGGACAAGCGGCGCTTCGCGCCGCGCCGATCCGGGACCCAGAGTCGTTGCGATCAAATGTCGGAAACTAAAGGTCCCTCTCCCCTTGCGGGAGAGGAAGCAAAAGCTAAGGCGTTACGAAAGTAACGCCTTAGCTTTTGCAGGAGAGGGGTCCCCCTAACTGCTAAATGCTAAATGCCGAATGCCGGCTTCCACCGCCCGCTCCAAGGCCCGGTGCGCCAAAAAGCTGTTGCGGCCCAGGCGAAAAAGCGCGGGGATCTGCCCCGGCTCCCGCCTGACGGCTTCAAAAACGCCGCGCAAATCCACGCCGCCGTCCGGCTTCAGGGGAACGAGCGCGGCGGGAGGAAGAACCATGTCGGCGGTGTCGGCCACGGCCCGCATGACGTTGAAGGGAATCCGCGCCTTGGCGGCGGCGCGGGCGACGATATGGCTTTCCATATCGACGATCAGGCAACCGGCGCGACGGGCGATGGCGGCTTTTTCTTCGAGGCTTGAGACGACGCGCTTGCTGCCCCAAACGGCGCAAGCCAAACACGGCCAAAGGTCCATGAGCCGCGCGTTCCAGGCGGCGTCGGCCTCCCACCCCTCGCCCGCCGCCATGACGGAAGAGCCGAGCACAAGATCGCCCGCCGCAAGGTCCTCGCTCGTCGCGCCCGAAAGACCAAAGCTGATGAGGCGCGTCGCGCCCTGGCCGACCATGTGCGCGACCAGTTCCTCGGCCCTTTCCGCGCGACCGGCGGAACAGCCGACGAGAACGTCGCCGATCCGGTCCGCTATTTTGGCTTCGCTTTTAAGGCCGCAAAGAATGCCGATCATGTCAAACCGTCAAAGAAAGCATTTGGCATTTAGGGTTCAGGATTCAGGGTCCAGGGGAAGAAAGAAAACCCCGTCATTGCGAGGCGCGACTTGTCGCGCCGTGGCAATCCAGAGTCAAGCAGACCGTCCGTTAGTTCTTGCGACCCTGGATTGCTTCGGCCCTTACGGGCCTCGCAATGACGATGTTTCTTCCCTGAACCCTGAATCCTGACCCCTGACCCCCGAATCCCGGCCCCCGATCCCCTTCCCCCTCACATCCCGACCATCACCCGCGTCGCGTTGCCCTGTTTCAGATTGGCGTACCGCGCCAGCGCCCATAGGGGGAAAAACGCCTTATAGCCGTGGTAGCTGAGATAAAACACGCGCGGGAATCCGACGGCGGTGGTGTCTTTTTCCTCCCACGTTCCGTCGGTTTTTTGCGTCTCGGTCAGGTGGCGGACGCCGCGGGCGACCTTGGGATGATCGACCTCCCCTGCGGCCATGAGGGCGAGCAAAGCCCAGGCCGTCTGCGAGGGCGTGCTCGGCGCGCCCTCGCCCTTCGGCTGATCCGTCCAATAAGAAGCGCCGCTTTCGCCCCAGCCGCCGTCTTCCTGCTGCTTTCTGTAAAGCCAGGCGACGGCGCGGCGGATCATCGGATCGCTCGGCTCGACGCCGACGGCGTTGAGCGCGCACAAAACGGACCAGGTGCCGTAAATGTAATTCGTGCCCCAGCGGCCGAACCAGCAGCCCTCGGCTTCCTGCTCGCGGCGCAAATAGGCGAGAGCGGCGGCGACGGCGGGATGATCCTTTTTATAGCCGAGCTGGCTTAACATGGACAAACACCGCGCGGTCACGTCGGCGCTGGGCGGATCGAGCAAGGCGCCGTGATCGGCGAAGGGGATGGTGTTGAGATAATAATAGGTGTTGTCGGCGTCGAAGGCGCCCCACCCGCCGTTTTTGGACTGCAGGCCCAAAACCCATTCGACGGCGCGGTCGATATTCGCGCGGTATTTGTCGCGGTCGAGCCGGTCCATGGCCATGACGACCACGGCGGTATCGTCGAGATCGGGATAGTGCGGATTGGCGTACTGGAAAGCCCAACCGCCGGGCCGCACGTCCGGGCGCCAGAAGGCCCAGTCGCCGACAAGCTCCAGAACCTGGCGCTCGGCAAGCCAGTCGCAAGCTCTTTCCGCGATAGAACGATCCAGCCCCGCTTCCATGACGGCGTGCGCGGCGAGCGCGGTATCCCAAACGGGAGACAGGCAAGGCTGACAGTACGAGCGATCGGGGCCGTCCACCACAAGCTTGTCGAGAGCAGCGCGGGCGATGGCGCGGGCGGGGTGGTCGCTCGGGTAGCCGAGCGTGTCGTACATCATGAGCGCGTTGGCCATGGCGGGATAGATCGCGCCAAGCCCGTCCTCGCCGTTGAGGCGCGGCTTGACCCAGGCGACGGCGGCATCGATGGCTTTTTGCCGGAGTTTTTTCGGAAAATAAGGCTCCAGAAAACGCAGGGCCGCGTCGAGCGCCCGGAACATCGGCACAAGGATCGAGCGAGACTTGTTGCTGTGCCAGTTTTTGACCCGATCGGGAGGCGTGACGAAAAGCTCGTCGATGCGGACGCCGCCGGGATTTCTGGCCAGCGGCTTAAGAGCCGTCAGAACCAAAAGGGGCACGATGACCGTCCGCGACCAATAGGCGATCTTGTGAATGTGGAAAGGGAACCAGCGCGGCAACAGCATGACCTCGACCGGAATGACGGGCACGGCCCGCCAGGGCACGGCGCCGAACAAAGCCATCTGAATGCGCGTGAAAACGTTGGCGGTCTCGGCGCCGCCGCGTTCTAAAATGGCGCGGCGGGCGCGGACCATGTGGGGGGCGTGAACGTCGTCGCCCACGCATTTGAGGGCGAAATAAGCCTTCACGCTCGCGCTGACGTCCAGATCGCCGCGATGGAACAGGGGCCAACCGCCGTGCTCGCCCTGGATCGAGCGCAGATAATCGGCCATGCGCTCGTGAAGAGGCTGTTGGATAGTGCCGAGAAAATGGTCGAGAAGGATGTATTCCGCCGGGATCGTGGCGTCGGCTTCGAGTTCGAAGACCCAATGGCCGTCGGGCTTCTGAAGCTTGGCGAGGGCCTCGGCGCCGCTGGCCAAAGCCTCCTCAAGCGCCGAGCCGCCGCGCGGAAAACCGCCGAAAGAAGGATCGAGAGAGGAATCGATGAAAACCATGACATCCTACCTTAAAAACGGGAAACGCCCCCTTCTCCGTCATTCCGCACGAAGCCCTGCCCCGCAAGCGGGCGCAGGGCAAAGATGCGGAATCCCGTTCGGTTTTCCCGCCTGCCGCGTTACACGGGCGCAGAATAGGCAAAAAAGCGGGAAATTTCAAGGGGAGATCAGTACTTAATCCCATAAAACCTGTAATATCTCAGCCCATGCTTGAAAGCGTTAAGCCTCTCGGCCCATAAATAAATCTCCTGAAGCAACAGCATCTTTGTGGCCGCATCGGGCGTCGCGGCGCTTAAAGATTCCAGGGCGTTCGCCATTCCTTTGAGAATCTCGCGGCGATATTCGTCGGTCTGGTCCTCGGCGACGCGCAAATCGAACTTGAGGGCTTTCCACTTTTTAATCATCTCGACGGAGGAAAGGGGCGTCACGCCGCCCTCCTTCGCCCGCCATTCGACGATGGCGGGATGGCTCTCGGCGCCCGGAATCAAAAGGAAATCGGTAAAGACGATCTGGCCGCCCTTGGGCTTGACGCTTTCGGCGACGGCCTGAAAGAATTTGTCTTTATCCGCGATGCGGTAGAAAAGCTCGCGGGCGAAAACGCAATCGTACTTGCGTTTCGAAGAAAACGTCTCCGGGTTATAGGCCTCGACGCTGGCCTGCTTGCTCTTGCCGGCGGCGATGGAAAGGATCATGCCGCGCGAGACGAGGGCGGGATCGGTCTCCATGCCGGTGACGTAGGCGCCGAATTCGGTTGCGATGCGCCGCCCCAGGCCGCCGAGTCCGGCGCCAAGGTCGAGAATGTTCATCTCCTTGGTAATGCCGAGGGGCTTGGCGAGCATATCGATGTAATCGTCGCCGCCGGGCAACGCATGGCCCTGGCCCCAGAACTTTTCCATGACCTGAATGCGGTCGCCGGACCAAAGCTTCGGCTCTTTTTCCTTTTTGGCCGGTTTCGCCGCGCCGCCTTCGATGACGGTCGGCGTTCGCTCTGCGGGTTGGGCGTTGGCGGCCTTTTTCGAGGAAAGGCCGAAAGACCAGTCGAACGGGGTGTCTTTCCAAAAATCCATGGCCAGACCGACGAGCACGACTCGCAGCCGGAGCAACCGGGCCTGGATCAGGGGGTTTTGAATCAGAGCGCCCAACGGAAAGCCTATGGAATCGAAAAGAAAGGCGGGAAGGCCGGAAGCATAGCACGATTCCCGCCGGACGGAAGACGGAAGACGGAAGACGGGGATCGGGGATCGGGGATCGGGGATCGGGAATCGGGGGGCGGGGAGGGAAGAGAGAGAGAACCGTGATCGCGGGGCGGC
>CAZZDK010000026.1:0-25431 GCA_964652235.1 uncultured Rhodospirillaceae bacterium | reverse complement strand
GGTCTGCTTGACTCTGGATTGCCACGGCGCGACAAGTCGCGCCTCGCAATGACGGTTTTCTCCTGACCCCTGAACCCTCATGCCCCTCCCTTTCCGCCTTACCCGCTCTGCCCGCCGCCGCCGGACGGTGGCTTTGCGCGTGCTGCCGGATGGCAGCGTCTCGGTCCGGGCGCCCGTGCGCACAAGCCTTTCCTGGATCGAAAAATTCATCGCCGCGCGCGCGGGCTGGATCGAAAAGCGCCGCCGGGAGATGGCCCGAAGGAAAGCCGAAGAGCCGGAAAACCTCGAAAACGGTTCGATTGTCCCCTTTCGGGGCAAGCCCTTGAGGATCGAGATCGCGAAAGGGCCGTCGCAAGCGGCGGCAAGTTTTCGGGAAGACGAGTTCTCTTTGCGCCTTTCTCTTTCCCCCGGCCTTTCGGAGGCGGACAAGCAAGCGGAAATCAGAACCGAGCTGGCGCTTTGGTATAAAAAGAAGGCGCGGGAAATTTTCAAGGAGCGCCTCGCCTTCTGGGCCTCCGCCATGGGACTGACGCCGGGCCGGCTTGTCCTTTCCGCGCCGCGCGGGCGCTGGGGAAGCTGCACGTTGAGGAACGAGATTCGCCTCAACTGGCACCTGATTCTCGCGCCGGAAGAGATTCTCGATTACGTCGTCGTTCACGAACTGGCGCACCTGCCGCACAAAAACCACGGCGCGGCTTTCTGGCGGCTTGTCGAGCGTTTCGTGCCGGATTGGAAAGAACGGCGCAAAAGGCTCAAAGCGTGGCACATTCCGTCATGGCTTCGGGCCTCAGGTGAAACTGATCGATATGAAGAGGGCGGTCCGCCGTAGCGCCGTAAAGATCGACGATCCCGAACCCCCGTGCCGAGGCCGCGCGGGCCAGCGCCTCGTTGAACAAGGAAACGACGGCAACAAGCCCCGCTTCGGCCGCCGCGTCGAAAGACGGGTCGTCGCGGCGCAAGGCCTCGACGTTTGGCGCGGGAACATTCAAAAAGGAAACTTTTCTTCGCGCCGCGACGGTGGAAACATAGGCGACAAACCCTTCGGCCGTGGCGCGCGCCGCCTGCGCGACGTCCGCGCCGGACCGGCGGCAGAAAGGCAAAATTCCGTCCCCGTGGCGGCAATCGATCTCGCCGAACGATAAAAACAAGCGCAGAGAATCCGGGATCCGCGAAAGGGCTAGCTCGAAATTCCGTTTGTATTTGTTGCCCCCTCCTTGCGCGAAATGCCAGGCCTTGCCCCCGACGACGAGCTCGACCGCCTCGACCCTTCGCGCATAAGACAAAACGTGGCTGTCGCCGATCAGCGCCGCCGAAAGACGCGCCGCCGCGCCCTCCCCCGACGCTTGAAGCGCGCGCAAAAACCTCGCGTAGGCCAGCATATTGGCGACGTTGCGGCTTTCCTCTCCGCGCAATCCCAGCGCCTCGGCCTCCCGCAAAGCGCGTTCAAGAAGATCGTCGCGGCCCGTCGCCCAGGCGCTCATGGCCGTACGGACCCAAAGCTCGTGAAGACACGCGGCGGGCAGGGTTCTTTCAAGAAAAGGCGCGGCAACGTCGGCCCACCGCGCCAGAGGCTCGCGCAGGAAGCGCAGCAAAGCGAAATTATACAAAACGGTCGGATCGCCGGGTCTTTTGTCCAGGGCGCAAACGAAGCAGGCCTCCGATTCCTCGAACTTCCCCTGAAGGGAAAAAAGCGCTCCCAGATTGGCAAGCGCCTCGACGTAAGCCGGATCGAGGGCCAGCGCCTGCGCGTATTGCGCGGCGGCTTCGTCCCAGCGGCCTTCCCGCCTGCATTTCTCGGCAAGACGGAAGCGTCCCTCGGCCTCCCCCGGCATGGGCTACCACGCCATGTTGGTCGTGGTTTTCTTTTCCTGCTGAAAGACGGTGGACAAAAGGCGCATGACTTCCTGTTTCTGCGCCCAGGGCAGGCGGCGTTCCTTGAATCTCGACGACATAACGTCCCAGCAATAAATGGCGTGGTTGGTCTTGCCGAGGCTGTTGCCGATCTTCCAGTAGGTGCTGTTGCTGTTTTTCAGAAAGTTGAGAAAGTCGGTCGAGGATATCTTGTCCTTGAACATCTTGTCATAGCTGTTTTGGTAGTCGTGGACGATGTCCTCGATGATCTGCCATTCTTTGCGCATTTGGTCTTTGACGAAAGAGAGCATCGTCTGCATTTCCTTGTTCTCGGCGGCGGGAACGCCGGCGGCGGGCGCTTCGTTCTCGCGCAGCCACTTGACCAGCTCCAGAAATTTCGCCTGCTCCTTCAGATACTGGAAAGAATAATAGACGATACCGCGCCAGGAGGAGAAAATATCCAGCGCCTCGTGCTGCGGCAGGCGGAAAGCGGTGATAAGCGGCTGAAGCGCGTCAATATCCCGCGCTTCCCAGATTTTGTCGATGAGAAGCCGCGCCTTCTCGTCGTCCTGCGCCTCCTCCTCATCCGGAAAGGCGGCGCGCACGAGCGGCTCGAACCTTTGGAGCATAAAGGTCTCGATCTCGTCCCAGGCCTCCGCGCTTACCTCGAAATAAGCCTCCTCCATCGGGATCTTGCGGCGCAGGAAAACGTCCTTCAGCAAAAAGGGATCGAGCGAGGGCAGCCGGTCCATCACGGACATGATGTTAAGGTCTTCGAGAAGCTGTTCTTTCGTCAAGGCCCCTTCGCCGTAATGCCCCATGATGGCGGCCTCGAGGTGGCGGTCGTGAAGGAAGATCGTCCGCCCGCCTTCATAGATGTTGGCCTCGTTGAACGGGAAATAAAGTTTGGTCCCGACGAAGGGCTTTCCCGGCTGGCGATCCGCTTCCGGCACCGTATCTTTGATCAGGACGATCGAGTTGAGCTGCTTGCTGCGAAAGAAAAGGCGAGCGTCCGGATTTTGGGCCAGAACGCGCTTGGTCATTTCGTTGCAGTTGAAAACGCGGGGAGACCCCACGTCCAACATAGGCTTTAGGTATTTGTTCGTCATTCAGGCCCTTCTTCGCAAATGGACGAGGGCAGGATAGACCGGAATAGATTAATGCTTAATCAACGCGACGCCTTTTGGAACCTTTGTCCCCTTGAAGAAAGAGGGGTAGGACTGTTAAAAGGCCTGTCGTTCTGTGTTACATTAACCGTTTATGCTGCCCAGCCCCTCCCTTTTCGCGTATGCGCGGCTCGTTTACGACCAGACCGGCAGTCTGGCCAGGGGCTTTCGTTTCTTCATACGGTCCCACCTGCGTCGGGACGTGACGGTATCTTGGCTTCGGTTTATCGAATCCTCGCCTGTCCTGTCGAGCGCCCCGGCCCGCGTCAAAAGCGTTTTGTGCGACAAAATTCATCGCCCGTTCGCCAGGCGCGCCTTTGGTCCTCGCGAACGAGCCGATTTCTTAATTAATCACTACAAGGTTGTTGAGCAAGTTTTTGATAAAAATGCGCTTTCAAGTCTTGTGGCTGGGGAAAGGGCCCTGCTGGCCACGCTTCGGAGCGGCAAGGGAGAGCTTTTTCGCTTTACTCTTGGCCGCGAAATGATCTCCCAGCATCAGGGCGAGCTGACCTTTCTTATGATCGACGAGGCCCAGGGGCTTTCCCTAGCCAGACTTATGGTCAATATGGCTTTGGACGAAAAGGGACGCCGCCTCCTCGTCCTCAACGGCATCCAAGGCCCCGGCCCGGAATACAAAGACCGCATTGTGCGCGCCACCCGCAACCTGAGCGGCCTGCGACCCAAACGGGCCGTTTTAGAAGCCGCTTACGCCTTTGCCTCATGGATCGGCGCGGACGGCGTTCGCGCCACAGCCAAAACCAACCATGTTTCGCAATCCAAAGCGAAATGGCAACGCAAGATACACGCCGATTACGACGATTTCTGGCGCGAGTTCGATCCCCGCCCCCTGCCCGACGGCGATTTCGAAATGCCGCTCGCGCCGCCGGTCCGTTCCTTAGAGGACGTGCCGCCCAAAAAACGCAAATTATGGCTGGCAAGGCAGGCCCTTTTGGCCTCTTTGGCCGAGCAGACGACCCAAGCCTTAAAGGGCCTTTCCTCATGAAGCCCCTTTTGTACCAGGGCCGCGATTGGATTTCCTCCCGCTGGAGCGTGGCCGAAACGCTCGACACGCTCGACCGGATCCACGATCTTTGCCTTGAAAAAGACCTGCACGATTCCCCCGGCGCCGCCGCGCGAAGGTTCTTTGTTCTTAAGACCCTTCACAGCCTCGCGGAAACGCTGACGCATCAATGCGCGATCGCCGTGGCGGATTTGATCCCGACCGCCTCGGCCACGGGGGGCCTTACGCATCTTTGGAACGGCAGGGAAACCGCGCGTCTTTTGAAGGAACTGAAAGCCAACCTCTTCGAGCTTTCCGCCGAAGGTTCGGAAAAAAGTTTCGGCGCCACAGCCTTTTCGGCTGTAAAATTAAAGTCGATCCTTAAGAAGATGGATCAATGATCCGCTTCTCCGTCACGATCAGATCAAGGCGCTGGTCGTGCGGTTCGGCGGGAAGCTGCGCTAAGCCCTGCGCCTCAAAAGCCAGGCCGATAGCTATAATCTTTCGCCGCGCGCGAAGCGCCGCCAGAGTCCTGTCGTAAAGCCCGCCGCCCTGCCCCAGCCGCAAGCACGTTTCGTCGAACCCGATCAGCGGGATCAGCAGAACATCCGGTTCAATCTCCGGGCTGTAGGGGAAAGGCTCGGGAATATCCCTGAAGCCGCCGCGAAGGGGTCCTTCCGGCTCATAAAGGCGGAAAACAAGCGGCTCGCCCAGCGTCTTGACGCAGGGCAGGCAAAAGGGATGGCCCTTGGCCCGCAAAACCGCTTCAAGCGGCGCGGGGTCCATCTCGTCGCCCTGGGCGGCGTAACCGGCCACCACGGCCCGAACGGGCAGTTTAACGCCGGAAAGAAAGACGTCCCTGAGCGCAAGCGACGCCGCCCTGGCCGACGCGCCCGCTTTCTGGGCGCGTCGCCGCCGCAAGAGGTTTCGAAGGGCCTTTTTGTCTTCCATCAATCAACGACCCGCCAGGACCCGTCGGGCTGCAAACATGCCGTGCCGTAAAGGGACCGGGGCGCCTGCCCGACCCAACCGGTCGTCTGGTATTCGCGGCACAGGCGGCCCGACGCGTCGGTATAGACGGCAGAGGCCGGGGAAGCTTCAAGCGAGGACGCCACGACCGGCTGGACGTACGTCGTCCGGTAAACGACCGGGGGCGGCGCGACATAGACCGGCGGCGGCGCATAGAAAACGGGCGCGGCCGGCCGCCAACCCGGGTGCCACGGCCTATGGTGGCGATAAGGGCCGGGACGATGGTGAGGCCGCCCGGAGGAAAAATTGAGGTAAATGTCCGTGTCGGCAAAGGCGGGCGTGGCCAAGGCCGAAAGAAGGAAGGCGGAAAAGAGAAACAAGGCGGGCTTCTTCATCTCTATCTCCTTTTGCTGGAAGGGGAAAAAGGGCGCGGCTTTTCGTCCGCCGCGCCCTTCCCGTTCTTTCTACTCGCCTTCAGCCGGTTCCACGGGCGCGGGCGCCGGACCGTCCATCGGCGGCTGGCCCATCATGCCGCGCCCCATCATGCCGCCGGGCCCCCTCATGCCCATGCCGCGCGGCCCCTTCATCATCAAGGGCGGAAGCGAGGCCCTTTCTTCGGGGGTCAGCTTCGTCGCCACGTCGGCAATCGAGTTTACCCGAATGTCGGCGATCTGAGCCTGCAGTTTCTGCATTTCCTCATGCTTGGCCAGATAGGCTTTCCGATCAAACGTCGGGGCTGCCATAATTTCCTTCATCTCCTTGCGGACCTTGAAGGATTGGGCCAAGAGGGGCTTTTGCTCCTCGCTCGCTTTGTCCATCGATTCGCGAACGAGCTTCATTTTCTCTTCAGACAGCGGTTGCGCTAATTTCGGTTGAACCTGGGCCTTGGCTTCGCCTTGAACGGCGACGGTTTCCTTGGCCGTCGCGCTCGCCGCCTGGTTCGTCGCGGCGTGGGAGACGCCCGACGTCAAAAGAACCGCCAGCAAAGCCGATGCGGCGTAAAGATGAACCTTTTTCATGAACCCTCCTTGGTTGAGCTTGGTGTCCGGACAGGACACGCTAGGACTCTATGAGGCGCGAACCAAGTGGCAAAATTATGCGCGAAAAGAGGTTTCTTCGCCCCAAAGAAGGCTTTTTCCCGTCCCCTTTTTTAACTTATTGAGGAAAAACATTTTCTTTCTTGAAAGAGGGACAGAATTTCTTTAACGGAAAATTCTCTTTCTGGCGGGCATACTTGCCGCCCGGTTGGGCTTTTCGGTTCTGGGAGTTCTTAATGTGCTGACTCTCTTCCATCTTGAACAAGGCGTCCTTCGCCAAACCGTCGTCGGGGAGGAACCCCCTGAGGATTTGCCCAAGCACGTCCTGTGGGTCGATCTGTTTTATCCGACGCGCGAGGAGGAAAGCATAACCGAACGACTCCTGGACGTCGAAATGCCTACCCGCGACGAAATGCAGGAGATCGAGGCGTCAAGCCGCCTGTACGTGGACGAAAACGCCGTCGTCATGATCATGCCCGTCCTCAACAAGACCACGACGGACGAGCCGGAATCCAAGGCCATCACCTTCATGCTCGTGAACGGCAAGCTCGTGACCTTGCGCTACACCGATCCCGCGCCCTTCACCATGTTCATCAACCGCCTGACGCGCTTTCCCTCCATCGCCGGATCGGGCGAGCAGATCATCATGGGCCTTTTGGAACAAATCGCCGATTGCCTGGCCGACATTCTCGAAAGCGGCGCGGCCAACCTTGACGCCTTGTCCCACGGCGTCTTCAAGCATCGCGGCGACACAAACATAGACGTGGACTTCAAAGACGTCCTGCGCCGGATCGGCTACGTCGCGGACATCGCCACAAAGGCCAAGGACAGCCTTTTGAACCTGAACCGGCTCGCCTTGTTTCTGATGGCGCACGTCGATCTGAAAAAGGACGCCAAGACCCGCGTCAAAACCCTGATGCAGGACACAAGCTCCATCGACGAGCACGCCTCGTTCCTTTCGGCGAAATCGAACTTCCTGCTCGACGCGACGCTCGGCATGATCAACATCGAGCAAAACAACATCATCAAGATTTTCTCGGTCGCGGCGGTCGCCTTCCTGCCGCCGACCCTCATCGCCAGCATTTACGGCATGAACTTCAGGTTCCTGCCCGAGCTGGAATGGGAACACGGCTATCCGCTGGCCTTGGCGCTCATGCTGATTTCCGCCGTCCTTCCGTTCTGGTATTTCCGCCGGAAAAAGTGGCTGTAAATCAGAGGTCGGATGTCAGAGGTCGGATGTCAGAGGTTTTCGTTTCCGTTTGAAGAACCTCGTGCAGCCCTGAAAAGAGCGAGCGCAATTCTTCCTCAAACCGCCACGGCGCATTCAGGATAACCAGGCCGGAACCGTTCAGACGGTCGTGGCGCGTTTCTTCGCGAAAAATAAACTCAGCCACCAGCGTTTTCGGCAACCCCGCCTCGATCAGCGCTTCGTGAAAGCGCCAGATCGCGGGGCGTTCCTTGATCGGATACCAAAGCGCGAGAACGGCGCCCGGCATTTTCCCTTGCGCCGCCTTGGCAGCCAGAACCAGCCGGTCGAACTCGCCCTCTTCCTCGAACGGCGGGTCGATAAGGACCAGCCCCCTTTTTTCCGGAAACGGCAGAAAGGCCTTAACGGCCTCATAGCCGTCGCGCCTATGAACGTGCGCCCTTTTATCGCCGCGCAAGGCCCGGCGAAGCTCCGGCTCGTCTTCGGAATGAAGTTCGCAGGCGATGAGCCGGTCCTGCGGCCTCATGAGACGCGAGGCGATCAGCGGCGAGCCGGGATAGAAGCGGAGGTCGCCGTCCGCGTTCAGGCCGGAAAGAACGGAAAGATAGGGTAAAAGAGAACCGTCATCGCGAAGGGCGCGGCCCTGAAGCGATCCAGAGTCGCCGGAAATCAAAGGAGGTTCCGTTTGACTCTGGATTGCCGCGCCATCCTTCGGATGGCTCGCAATGACGGGAACGGCAAGCGATAAAAGCTTCCCAATTCCTTCCTGCGCCTCGCCTGTCTTAAGCGCGCGCGGATCGGACAGGTCGTAAAGCCCGCAGCCCGCGTGCGTGTCGAGGACGGCGAACGCCGTTTCCTTCGCCTTCATCCGCTCCAGCAAAAGCGCGAAAGAAGCGTGCTTGGCGACGTCGCAGATGTTCCCGGCGTGATAGATATGACGATAGTTCATGGCCGACCGGCGGCGACGATCCTGTGCCCGCGCGAAACGACGTGCGCCAGAGGCTCGACCGTCACCCGCATGGAAAAAGGGTCGGCGTGGATCATGTGGTCCGGTCCGGTCATGATTCCCACATGATTCTCGAAAAAAACGAGATCGCCTCGCTTCCACGGCACGTCGCGCCAATGAGCAGGCAAAGGAAAGCCGAACAGCTCGCGCTGCTGGTCGCTGTCGCGCGGCGCGTCAATCCCCGCCACGTCGAGCGCCAACTGCACAAGGCCCGAACAATCGACGCCGAGGGGCGTGCGCCCGCCCCACAGATAGGGAACGTTCAAAAGCTGGCCCGCCGTAAAGACGTAATCCGGACATTGAACCTCGTCCGTCGGCGCGACGTGCTTCTTGAAAACGAACCCGCCGGTGGCCAGCGGATAGAAATCCCCCGCCTCGCCGTCCAGCGAAACGAAAGAACCGAGAGTCAGCCGGTCCAAAACGGGCGCCTTGAGATCGGGCGCCGCATAGACGTAAGTCGTCAGGGCGCTGATCCTGTTCATCATGGCCGCGATGGTTTGATTCAAGGCGCCCTTGGCCTGGATATAGCCCACGTAACGGTCGTTGCGGTTTTGAACCCAGGCGATGCCGTCCTTGCGAATCTCGAAAACGTCCAAAAACTCGCCGTAGCGAATCTCGCTGACGCGCGGCGCGTCCGGGCGCGGTTCGGACCAGAGAGGCACGACCCCCCTCACACATTGATGGAGCGTCGGCTCGACGAATTTTTTCGCTTCGACAAAGGGGCGCAGAGCCACGTCGGCCAAATCGGGCCGGAAGGCGTTGGTGCGCGGGTCGAGAGTAACGGCTTGGTTCATAAGGGCCGGAGAATACCAGAGCGCCCTTTAGGAAGAAAGGACTAAGCCGCCGCGTCCGCCCAGCTCGCCTCGCCCGCCTCCCCGACCAGGGAAGGAACAGAAAGCCCCCCGGCCAAAGAGGACATAGCCTCCAGCGCGGAATCCAGGGCCTTTTCGTCGGCCAGTCGCGCCGCCTCAGCCTCGGCCCGGCTGACGATGGCCGAAAAATCGAGCAGGAATTTCGCCCCCGCCTGGGTGCGTTGCACCAGGACGTTGCGGCGGTCAAGATCGTCGCGCTCGCGGCGGATGTAACCCAGCTCGCCCAGGCGATCAAGCGCGCGGCTGACCGCAGGCTTCGAGACGTTCAAGGCGCGCGCCAAGCCTCGCACCGTGTGCGGCCCCGGACCGAGATAAACGGAAAGAAGAAGCGCGAACTGTCTCGCCGACAAATCGGGGGCGTCGCCCCGAACGCTTTCCACCAAACTGCGACGCCAGAGTTCCAAGGCCTGAAGCTGCTTGCTCACGATACCGGATCCTTATAACGAGGAGATGTTCGAAAAATGCGACGGGATGGAGTGTGTGTCAGGGACGGCTTGATTCGCAAGACGAAGAATTTTCATTTTTTGCGATTCCTCCTCTTGCCGCGCGGCAAGAATGGTTCTAGCCGCCCGAAACCGATTCAGCCCGCGCGGCGCGATCTTCATCCTCTACTGGAAGATGAAGAGCGGCGCGAAGCGTTCCTTTTTTCACGTCCTTGGGAAACGCTTTTCAAGCATGGTAAAGACCGCCCGAAGGGCCATCGCCTCGCCGCCTTCGGGTCGCCCGGGCCGGGAGGAGACATTCCAGCCCATAAGATCCAGATGCGCCCAACGCAGATTTTTCGGGATGAACCGTTGCAAAAAGAGCGCAGCCGTGATGGCTCCGGCATAGGGCGAGTTCGCGCTTGAACCTATGTCGGCAAACGCGCTTTTGAGCATTTTTTCATAGCCCTTGTACAAAGGAAGCCGCCAGAGAGGATCTTCCTGCTCCTGCCCCGCCGCCATCAGATCGATAGCCAGAGCCTCGTCGTCCGTGAAAAGCGCCGAAAGTTCCGTTCCCAGCGCGGTGCGCGAAGCTCCGGTCAACGTGGCAAAATCTATGAGCAGCTCCGGCTTTTCGCTCGCCGCTTCGGCCAGCGCGTCGGCCAGAACGAGCCTTCCCTCCGCGTCCGTGTTGCCGACCTCGACCGTCAGGCCGCTGCGCATTTTAATGATGTCCGACGGACGAAACGACCGGCCGTCCACGGCGTTTTCGACGGCGGGAATCAAAACGCGCAACCGCACGGGAAGTTTCCGCGCCATCACAAGCCTTGCAAGGCCAAGCGCGATGGCCGCGCCCGCCATATCCTTGCGCATGAGGAACATCCCGGCGGACGATTTAATGTCTAAACCGCCCGTGTCGAAGCACACGCCTTTGCCGACCAAAGTCACTTTCGGATGCTTGGGATGGCCCCACGTCAGGTCGATGAGGCGCGGCGCGCGCGGGCTGGCGCGGCCTACGGCATGAATGGCCGGATAGTTTTTTTTGAGCAGATCGTCGCCGACGATCTCTTTCACCTTCGCGCCGAATCGCCTGGCCGTCTCACGTGCGGCCTCGGCCAGCTCGGCAGGACCTAAATCCTCGGCGGGCATCGTAATAAGGTCACGAACCCAAGCGATCGTCTCAGCCATAAGGGCAATCGGCCTAAGGTCCGTTTTCTTTGATAAACAAAGTGTTGAGGCGTGTCCCTCATCCTTTTTATAACGCGAGAAACAATGCGAACCCAAAAGCCATCCCAGGGCAAGCTTGGTCTCTTCCTCCCGGCTTGCGCCTTCGAGCTTATAGGTCCCTTTGGGCAATCCCCTGGCCAGCCCCGCCAGATCCCATATTTCCACCGGATCGGAAACGCAGGCCACGACCTGTGCGATTTTCCCGCTTTTGTCCGGAAGAACCAAACTTTCGCCTGCCTTGGGCTTAAAGCCTCTCGCCTTGATCCATGCGCGCGGAAACGCCGGCTGTTTCTTTTCCCATCCGGCAAAGGCTTTCGGGGAAAGGATCCTTAAGGGCACCGCGCCGCGCCGCGCGCCGCCCTTCAAAAGAGAGGAAAACACCACGCTCATTCAACCTCCTTTGTGCAGGCCAGATCGGCCCGGCCTGTCAGGTAGCAATAGCTCACGGCGCCCGAAACCGTATCCAGCCGAAACACGCCGACATTCGCCGTCGTATTGCTGTGCTGCATGAGCACATACGGCCCGCCGTTCAGAGCCGCAGCCGGACCCGAAGTATGAACAAGCGCAAAACAGACCGCCACAAGAAGCGCGCCGAAAACGATGGATTGGATCTGCGACATGGAAAGCCTCCTTTTTTCGCAAGAGAATCGCCCGGCCCGCATTGTGCCCGATAAAAGGCCCTAAAAAAAGGTCCGGCAGAAAAAGCTGGCGGAAAAGCCCCCGGCGGATTAAAAAAGCCTTGTTTACGAACTTTTTCTCAATCGCCGGAGAAGACCCATGCCCTACGTCGTGACCGAAGCCTGCATCCGCTGCAAATACATGGACTGCGTTGAGGTTTGCCCGGTCGATTGTTTTTACGAAGGCAAAACCATGCTCGTCATCAACCCGGACGAGTGCATCGATTGCGGCGTGTGCGAACCGGAATGCCCGGCGGAAGCCATCATGTCGGACTCGGACAGCCGCGCCGCGAAATGGGCGGAAATCAACCGCGAATGCGCGGGCAAGTGGCCGAACGTGACGCGCAAAAAGGAACCGCCCGCCGACGCCGATGCCTGGAAAGGCAGGAGCGGCAAGGAAGAATATTTCAGCGAAGAGCCGGGGGAAGGATAAAAACCCCGGGGGAAGAAACATGGATTTTCTGCAAGACTTTTCCAACGGCCCAGTTCCCGAAAACAAGGGGCCGCGTTTCAAATGGCTGTATCTCACGAACGTTGAAAACGCGGTCACGGTTTGCGTGCCGGTTTTCATGCTCGGCGCGATGCTCGGAGCAAACCTGCCTGCGCACGCGCTGCTGCTGGCGCTCGGTCTTGCGGGCATCCTGCTTTCCCTGCTTTCCGGATGGACGAGCTATATCGGCGTCAAAACGCGGCTCACCACCTCGCTTCTGGTCAAACAATCTTTCGGCACGCAAGGCGTCAAGATCGTCTGGCTCCTTTTGGCGATTTCCCTTTTCGGCTGGTTCGGCATCCAGACGGAGATTTGCGCGAAGACGTTCTTGCTTTTGGCAAAAAAGATCGCGCCGGAGATGACTTTCAACCCGACGCTCGTCACCGTCATCACCGGCCTTTTGATGGCCTCGACGGCCATCGCGGGCATTAAGGGCGTCGGCAAGCTCGCGCAGCTCTCGATTCCGTTGCTTTTGGGCGTCATGGCCTATGCCCTCATCGAAGCCCTGTCCGCCGGGACAAACGACGTATGGCTGACCGCCATACCGTCCAACCCCATGTCCGTGGGCGCCGCCGTCGCGGCCATCGTCGGCGCTTATGCCGTCGGCGTTGTTGTCATGCCGGATATCAAAAGGTTCGCCGCCGACGCCAAGCACTCGATCGTTTCGGGCGTTTTGGCGATGGGGCTGTGCTACCCGCTTTTGCTTCTGTGCACCGCGCTTACGACGGCGCTTTTACATCAGGCCGATTATCTTGAGATTCTTGTCAATCTGGGGCTCGGCTCCCTGACGCTGATCATCCTGATCCTCGCGACATGGACGACGAACGATCTGAACCTCTATTCGGCTTCGTTGAATCTCGCGACGCTTTTCCCGCGCGTGCCGCGCGCGTGGCTCACGGCTCTGGCCGGGATTTTAGGCACGGGCCTCGCGACGCTGGGGTTGTTTGAGCGCATGATTCCGCTCTTCATCCTCTTCGGCGTCTTCGCCATACCGCTTTTGGCGATTTACAGCCTCGATTTTCTGGGAGGCCGCAGCGAATATCACGCGACGCGGCGCTTCGTCCCCGCCGCTTTCGCCGTGTGGGCCGTTTCTTCCTTCATAGGGATTGCCGCCATGCCGCCGGAGCAAATGGGCTTGGGTCTTCTTCCCTCGCTCACGTCCGTAGGCGGTTTGGACGCAATGCTGGCCGCCATCGTTCTATCGGCAGGCCGTTTGGTTTGGGCGAAGGTTAATACCCGCTGACCAGCAGGTTCTTGAGTGTCCTCATCTCTTCAAGCGCGCGGCCCGTGCCGAGCGCAACGCAGGAGAGCGGGTCCTCGGCCACCGAAACGGGCAGCCCCGTCGCATGGCGCAGGACCAAATCGAGATTGCGCAAAAGCGCCCCGCCGCCCGTCAGCACGATGCCCTTGTCCACGATGTCGGCGGCCAGTTCGGGCGCGGTGTTTTCAAGCGCGACCTTCACGGCTTCCAAGATCGCGCTGACCGGCTCGGCCAAGCTTTCGGCGATCTGCCGTTCGGTAATCACGATTTCCTTGGGCACGCCGTACATAAGGTCGCGGCCCTTGATCTCGGCCACGCGCCCTTCCCCGTCTTCCGGCGGCGAGGCCGAGCCGATTTCCTTTTTAATGCGCTCGGCCGTGCTTTCGCCGATCAACAGGTTATGATAGCGGCGGATGTAATTGATGATGGCTTCGTCGAGTTTGTCGCCGCCCACGCGCACCGAGCGCGAATAGACGATGCCGCCGAGAGAAAGCACCGCGACTTCCGTCGTTCCGCCGCCGATATCGACGACCATCGAGCCGGTAGGCTCCGTCACGGGCAGGCCCGCGCCGATCGCGGCCGCCATCGGCTCTTCGATCAGGAACACGCGGCGCGCGCCCGCCGATTCCGCCGATTCCTGAATCGCGCGGCGCTCCACCGCCGTCGAACCCGACGGCACGCAGATGATGATCTGCGGATTGGCGAAGCTGCGGCGATTATGCACCTTGCGGATGAAGTGCTTGATCATCTCTTCCGCGACCTCGAAATCCGCGATCACGCCGTCGCGCAATGGCCGGATGGCCTGGATGTTGCCGGGCGTGCGCCCCAGCATGAGCTTCGCCTCGTCGCCCACGGCCAGCACTTGGCGCTTGCCGCGACTTGTCGCAATCGCGACGACCGAAGGCTCGTTCAAAACGATGCCCCGCCCCTTGACGTAGACAAGCGTGTTCGCCGTCCCAAGGTCAATGCCCATATCGGCGGAAAGAAGTCCTAAGAGATTGGAAAACATTAGTTTTACTGTCCGTCTTTCAAGAGGCGCTTAAAGCGCCGAGAAGCCGGACCCTTTTTGGCATTGGTTCGCGTGAAGCGCAAGAGAATCCTTTCAAAAACTGGCTTTCTGCCTGTTATCGTTAACGAATCACTCCGAAGCCAGCGCCGCGACGGGGTCAAGATAGGCGGCCTTGCGGGCAGGTAAAAGCCCAAAAATAAGTCCCGTACTCACCGCGCAGGTAAAGGCCAAAAGCATGGGCGTCATGGTGATGACGGTTCTCATGCCCGCCGCGTTCACGATCAGCGAAACGGCGATTCCCAAAAGAACCCCGATGATCCCGCCCGTCAGGCAGACCACGACGGCCTCGGTCATGAACTGAAGCATGATGTCTTTCGCTCGCGCGCCCGTGGCCATACGCACGCCGATTTCGCGCGTGCGTTCCGTCACGCTCACCAGCATGATGTTCATCACCCCTATGCCTCCCACGAGCAGCGAAATGGCCGCCACCGCGCCGAGCAGAAGGGTCAGCGTGTTTTGCGTCTCGGTCGCCATTTGGATAAAGCTTGCCATGTTGCGAACGGAAAAATCCTCTGTTCTATGCCGCTCTAAAAGAAGCTGGCGAATGTCCTCCTGCGTCCGCTCGATCAGCTTCACGTCGTCCGCCTGAACCGTGATGTTGGAAAGATAGGCCCGACCGAACAAACGCACCGTTCCGGTCGAAAGCGGCACGAAAACCACGTCGTCCTGGTCGGTGCCGAACATGGAAGAACCCTTGGTCCCCATCACGCCGATGATCTCGAAGGGGATGTTCTTGACGATGATCGTCTGGCCGATGGGATCTTCGTCCGGGAAGAAATTCTTTTTCACCGTCTGGCCGATCAGCGCGACGGGGGCCATGCGCCTATAGTCCGCCTCGGACATGGCGGAACCGGCCACGATCGGCCAGTTGTTCACGACCGGCTGGTTCCAGTTCGTTCCCATGACGGAAACGGAAGAATCCGTTTGCCCGCGGCGAACGGTGTATTTGCCGGATCGTTCCGGCACGACGGCGAGAACGTTCGGCAATTTTTCTATCGCCTCGGCGTCCTCCGTCGTGAGGGTCGAAACGTCGCTGCTGGGCCGGATTCCGGGCGCGCCGGGACGCACCATAATCAGGTTCGTGCCCATCGCGGTGATTTGGTCGAGAACTTTCTGCTTGCTGCCCGCGCCGACGGACAGCATGACGATGACCGAGGCCACGCCGATGATGATGCCGAGCAAAGTCAAAAACGTGCGAAACTTGTTCACGCGCAGGGCGCGGACGGCCATCTTCACCGCCTCGCCGATTTCGGCGATCGGCTCGCCGACGCCGCCGTTTTCACGCGGCTCGATCGCTCTTTCCGACGGAACGAAACCCGTATCCGAGAGCACCCGTCCGTCCGCGATACGAATTTGCCTTTGCGCATGGCTCGCGATTTTCTCGTCGTGCGTGATGAGAATGACGGTCCGCCCCTCCTCGTTCAGGCTTTTGAGAAGGGCCATGACTTCCTCGCCGCTGCGGGAATCGAGCGCGCCCGTCGGCTCGTCGGCCAGGATTACCGCCGGATCGTTCACAAGCGCCCGCGCGATGGCCACGCGCTGTTGCTGGCCGCCGGATAGGGCGCTCGGCCTGCTGGCCAGACGTTCGCCGATGCCCAGTTTCTCCAAAAGCGAAGCGGCCTTCGCGCTGCGCTCTTCCTTTTTCGCGCCCGCATAGATGGCCGGAAGCTCCACATTTTCCTGCGCCGAGGCCGTCTCCAGCAGATTATAGCGCTGATAGATGAAACCGAACGTGCGCGAGCGCAACCGCGCCTGCTCGTCGCGCGAAAGCGCGGCGACTTGCTTTCCTTCGATGAAATAATCGCCCGACGTCGGACGATCCAGGCAGCCGATCAGGTTCATCAGCGTCGTTTTGCCCGAACCGGACTGTCCCATGACGGCAACGAACTCGCCGGGATAAATGTCGAGCGAAACGTCATCGAGCGCCTTCACGACCGTATCGCCCGACGGATAATGCCGGGAGAGTCCTTTGAGGCTGAGAAGGGGCTCGCTCACAGCCGCGCCATGCCCGGCAACCGAGGCCCGCCGGAAACTTTCTTGGCCGTTTCGGTCGCGCCGGAAACGACGACCTCCTCGCCCTCGGACAGGCCTCCCCTCACTTCTGCCTTCGAGCGGGTGACAAGACCCACGAAAATCTCGCGTTCTTCGATCCCGCCGTTTTTCTTCATCACGCGCACGCTATAGGCCGCGCCTTTTTCCGGATCGTCATGCCCGGCCTCGCGCCGCCCCAAGGCCCGCGTAGGAATGGTAAGCGCGCCCTCCGCGCGGCCCGCGACGAATGTGTTTTGCGTGCTCATGCCGTTCATAAGCTGGCCGTCCTTGTTTTCCACGTCGATCAGCGCGTTGTAAAGGATCACGTCGTTGATTTCTTCCGGCGTCGGCAGAATCTGGCGGATGGTCCCTTTCCATCTCCTGTCCCCCGAACCGAGCGTCGAAAACGTGGATTCCATTCCCGGCTTCAGGCGCATAACGTCCGCCTCGGCCACCTGGGCGCGGACCGTCATGACTTCGAGATTGGCGATTCGCACGATGGTCGGCGTCGTCTGGTTGGCGTTGAGCGTCTCGCCCTCTTCCGCGCTTTTATCCGAGACGATCCCGGACATGGGCGCGTAAATCTTGGTGTAGCCCAGGCTGATCCGGTTCGTTTCCAAGTTAGCCTCGGCCTGCGCGATCTGCGCTTCGAGCGAGGCGACGGCGGCCTGCGAAACCTTGAGGGTCTTTTCCTTTTCCTCGGCCTCCTGCTCGCTCAGGGCCTTGGTCTTCACGAGCTTTTGCGCGCGCTCGAATTGCAAACGGTCATAATCGGCCTGGGCCTTTTGCTGTTCAAGCTGCGCCTTCAAAGAGCCGATGTCCGCCTCGCCCGCCTTGACCTTGGCCTCATAGGTCCGGGGGTCGAGTTCCGCCAGAAGATCGCCCGCCTGCACCCGGTCGCCGATATCGACGTAAAGCTTCTTAAGCTGCCCCGAAACCTGCGCGCCCACATCGACGTAATCGCGCGGCTCCAGTTTGCCTTGGGCCGTCACGATATCCTCGATGGTTCCGCGCGCCACAGCGGCGGTTTCTATCTTCGCCGCTTCGTCCTCGCCGCGCAGCTTTTCATAAGCAAGAAAACCCCCGCCCAGAACGAGCGCAATAAAGCACAGCCACAGAATCTTTTTCTTCATTCGATTATCCGGAAGGAATCTTCACAAGGCGGGGCTTTCCTTCTACGCCCTCCCGTCTTACACGGCAAGAAAACGTCTATCCTTCGGACGAAAAAAGGCGTTTTTGTGAAAAGATTCGCAAAAGGTTTATCTATACGGCTTCGCAATCGGCCGGTAGTGCCGCCCGGCGACAAGGCCGTGCTTTGAGAGAATCTGCTCCACGGTCCCGAAATCCAGAAGATCGCTCAGAATGGCATCGAGCGTTCGCGCCCAAACGGCATCATCGACTTTCGTGACAAACGGCGTCGTGCCGAGCGTTATGAGCGGCTGAGCGTTCCACCTTACCTTCTCGATCGAACCGGGATTGTTATTCAAAAACCGCGCCGACGTTTTGCCATATTCTACCTCCCGCCGCCAAGGTGGCTGGCCAAATAGTCCATCCGCCTTTGCGCGTCGGAAGGCAGCGGACGCGGCAGTTGGCGATAAAGGCGCAACGCCTCGGCCTCGTTGCCCATCTTGTCGTTCAAAACGGCCAGCCCCAGGCGATAATCGCTGTTCTTCGGATCAAGATTGACGGCGCGTTCCCAGGCCTTGAGCGCCTCAAGCGTATCGTTCTGACCCGTGAGAATCCGCGCCCGCGCGGCGTGGATCAAAGCGACCGCGGGATAGCGATCCGCCAGGCCGTCAAGCGCGTCCAAGGCTTCTTCCGAACCACGCTTTTCAAGAAGGAAAACTTTGCCCTTAAGCGCCTCCTTGTTGTTTTTGTCCTTCGCGAGAATCTTATTGTAGAGAGCTAGAGACGCCTTCCAATCCCCCTTCTCCAGGAGAGCTTCGGCCTTCGCAATTTCCGACGTTTCCGGCCTGGGTTTGTCTTCGTTCACTTTCATGACGATTTTCGGCTTGGAAAGTTTTTCCTTTTCCGGAATCTCCTTAGGTTCCTTTTTCGCCGGACGAGCGTAATCTTCTTCCTTCACCTCGGTTGCTTTGCTCTCGATAGGCAAATTAATGCCCCCCGAATCGTCCGGATTCGCCACGGGCTGGCCCGGCGGCGGCGCAGGAAGCAAAACGGCGACGGGCGCCGGTTTCGGCGGCGGCGCGGAAAGAGCGGCCTTGGGCCTTGGTTTTTCGTCCCCGCCGCCCGCGTAAAGAGCCAGGGCGACAAGCGCGACGAGAACCAACGCGCCCGCCCCAAAGGCCAGCCGCCGCGCGCGGAAAGAAGCCGCGCTCACGGGCTGAGGCGGCAGAGCGGCAGGCACCGCAGGGTCCAATTCGGTCCGTCGTCTGGGTGAGGTTCGCATAGGTCCGCACAGATAAGCATTTTTGGGAAAAAAGGCAAAAGGGATTTTTAACCAAATTGGTCCAAATAAATACGAAGTAAAGGCAGAAAAGTATATATCATTACATTACGGAAACACTAGCATACAATGATGTTCTTTTTACAAAAGCATACGATATTACATAATCGGTAACCTTTTTTTCACCAGAATCGTCGTCATTTCGCTCAAACGACATCTTTTTTTGGAAGGAGTTTCTCCCATGCTCAGTTGGTGGAACAGGCAAAGCTTGATGACCAAGATCTTTATGCCTCAGATTTTGGTCGTTCTGGTCTGCATCGTCCTAATCGTGACGGCTCGCATGGGCTTTACCGACCTTGACGACAAAACGGAAACCATCCTCCAAAATGACGTGGCTCGGACTACAATGGCTCTTGAGGTGCGGTCCGTCCTCAACCGGCTGGAGGGCGCCGTCAAATCCATCCTCCTGGCCAGCGATAACGAAGGGATTGAGGCGTCAAAGAAACTGTACGAAAGCGCCTATGCCGAAATGATGGACAAGGCCCTGTCCCTGGAGAAATTGATTCAAAATCCGGAGCGCAAGAAGAAGGCCGAAGCCGCCGTCGCCGAGATGACGGCTTATAACGAAGCCTTCGGAAAGATCCTTGCCGCAAAGAAAAGCGGCGATATGGCGCGCGCCCTGGCGCTCACGACCGAGGCCGGGAAAAACCGCCTTGAGGCCCGGCGCTACATGGGCGAGTTGATCGAATCCTACAAGAAAACCATCGACGAGAAACTCGTCGAAATGAGCGACAGCACGTCGGAGATCAAAAGGAACCATCTGATCACCTCCTTCGTAGGGCTAGGCGCCGCTTACGGCTTCCTGTGGTGGATCATCGCGGGCGCCATGCGGCAACGGCGCGAAGAAATGCTGCAATTGGCCGAAGAGTTCGAAAGCAGCGTCAAGGCCGTCGTGGACGACGTTTCCAGATCGGCCGGCGAACTCAAGACGGCGGCGGACACGCTGGCCAGCACGTCGCAGGAAGCCAACAAGCTTACGAGCACCGTGGCGGCGGCGGCGGAGCAAACCTCGTCGAATATGCAGACCGTGGCGACGGCGACGGAAGAGCTGACCTCTTCCATCACCGAAATCAGCCGCCAGGTTTCGGATTCGTCCGACATCACGCAAAAGGCCGTAGAGCAGGCCAATTCAACCAACCAGACCGTCAAGCAATTGGCCGAAACGGCGGAAAGGATCGGCCAGGTTATCAGCCTGATCGGCGAGATCGCCAGCCAGACCAACCTGCTCGCGCTCAACGCGACGATCGAGGCCGCCCGCGCGGGCGAAGCCGGCAAGGGCTTTGCCGTCGTGGCCAGCGAGGTCAAGACTCTCGCGACGCAAACGGCCAAGGCGACAGAGGAAATCACGAACCAGATCAGCAGCGTGCAGCAGGCCACGGGCACGACGGTTTCCGAGATCGAGCGAATCCGCGAAACCATCGTCGGAATCAATCAGGTCTCCACGCGCATCGCGGCGGCGGTGGAAGAACAGGGGACCGCCACGCAGGAAATCGCGCGCAACATCGCCGAAGCCTCGACCGGCACGCGCGACGTTTCGCGTAGCGTCGGCGGGGTGACTAAGGCAGCGGAAGAAACGGGCAGCGTCTCCACGCAGGTTCAATCCGCGGCCTCCAAGCTCACCGAGCAGTCAAGGATGCTCGGCGACAAGGTACAAAAATTCCTGGAGAAAGTCAGGGCGGCGTAATCCCCCCTTCCTCTTTCGTCATCCCGGACAAATCCTGCTCCCGCTTTGCGGGAGCAGGATTTTATTTCTTCGCCGCGGGAAGATGAAGGCGGATGTGCAATTCCTGCAGCCGCGTCAGGTCCACGCTGTTGGGCGCCTGCATCATGGGGTCTTCCGCCGCCTGATTCAAAGGAAAGGCGATGACTTCGCGGATGTTCGGGGCGTCGGCCAAGAGCATGAGAATGCGGTCGATCCCAGGGGCGGCCCCGCCGTGGGGAGGCGCGCCCAACTTGAAAGCCGAAAGCATCCCGCCGAAGCGCGACTCCAGCTCTTCCGCCGAATAGCCCGCGATGGCGAACGCCTTGTACATGACCTCGGGCAAATGGTTGCGGATCGCGCCCGATGAAATCTCGACGCCGTTGCAGACCGTGTCGTACTGATAGGCCTTGATCGTAAGGGGATCCTTTTCCTCCAAGGCGCGAAGGCCGCCTTGCGGCATGGAAAACGGATTGTGCGAGAAGTCGATCTTCTTGCGCTCTTCGTCGTATTCGTACATCGGAAAATCGACGATCCAACAGAAGCGGAAGGCGTTCTTTTCGACAATATCCATATCCTGCGCGATTTTGGTCCGCGCCTGCCCGGCCATCTTGGCGGCGACGTTCGGCTTGTCGCACACGAAGAAAACGGCGTCGCCGTCCTCGCAGCCCGTCAAGGCGCGAAGGTCCTTTTGCGCCTCCTCGCCCACGAAACGGGCGATAGGGCCCTTGCCCGCGCCGCCTTCGAACACGATGTAGCCGAGGCCCGGCGCGCCGATCTCCTTCGCCCAGTCGTTGAGCTTGTCGAAGAAACTGCGCGGCCTGCCCGAAACCTGCGGCGCGCGAACGGCGCGAACGACGCCGCCCTGGTCGATAATGGAACGAAAAGCGCGAAATTCCACGTCCGCCCGCGCGAAGACGGACGTGACGTCCGTGATGATAAGCGGATTGCGAAGGTCGGGTTTGTCCGTACCGTACGCGAGCATCGCTTCGTCGAAGGGAATGCGCCGGAAAGGAGGCTTATCAACAACGGGAGCGGGCCGCCCGCCAGCGCCGCCGAACGTCTCAAAAAGCCCGTGCAGCGCTTTTTCGACGACCGCGAAAATCTCGTCCTGCGTGACATAGCTCATCTCAAGGTCAAGCTGATAGAACTCGCCCGGCGAGCGGTCGGCGCGAGGGTCCTCGTCGCGAAAGCAGGGCGCGATCTGGAAATAACGGTCGAAACCCGCGATCATCAGGAGTTGCTTGAACTGCTGCGGCGCCTGCGGCAAGGCGTAGAATTTACCCGGATGCAGACGCGAAGGCACCAGAAAGTCCCGCGCCCCTTCCGGCGAAGACGACGTAAGAATGGGCGTCTGATATTCGCGAAAGCCCATCTCCCACATCTGGCGGCGAAGATAGGCGATCACGTCCGAACGCATTTTGATGTTGTTTTGAAGGCTCTCGCGGCGCAGATCGAGAAAGCGGTATTTAAGCCGCACGTCCTCGCCCGTATCCGCCTCGGCGTTGACCTGAAGCGGCAGAGGATCGGCGGCGCTCTGAACGACGAACTCTTGAATGTCCAACTCAATTTCGCCCGTGGGCAGCTTGACGTTGAGCGTCTCCTCGGGCCGCGCCACGACCTTGCCCGTGATCGTCACGACGCTTTCGTTTTTGACGTGTTCGATAGAGGCGAGAAGCGGGCTGGACTGATCGATCACGCATTGCGTGATGCCGTAATGGTCGCGCAGGTCGATAAAGAGCAGACCGCCATGGTCGCGCTTGCGATGAACCCAGCCGGAAAGGCGGGCCGTCTGGCCGATCTGCGCGGCGCGAAGCTGGCCGCAAGTGTGCGTGCGATAGGGGTGCATAGGATCGAAACTCCAAGAAACTCTTTAAGGATACGAAACCATCTGGATGGACGTTTTACGCCACGCGCCTAGAAACCGTGTCATTCCCGCGAAGGCGGGAATCCAGCGCCGCGCGTCCGCGCGGCATAAAACTCTTGGCTCGCAGACGCTCGCCCCATGGATCCCCGCCTTCGCGGGGATGACAGCTTTCCCTCGTCATCAAGACGAAAAACCCTCATCCGCCCGCCTTTATACCCGGTTTTGGGCGTGAGGAAAGGGTTAATGCGCCGCCGATGGCCTAAATTTCCACCTCTTCTTATTTGCTTTCATGCCCCGTTTTGTTCTATCTTCCCTCTGTTTTTGCCGTCCTTTTCGAAGGAGATATTTTAATGGCCAAGCTTTTTGGAAGAAAACCCATTTTCTGCGCCCTCCTCCTCGCCTCCCTGGGCCTGGCGGGGTGCGCCGCCAAAGAGCCGCCCTTTGTCGATCCGCGCGGCGCCTGCCCTGTTCCGCCGGAGTTTGAACCGAAGGAAAAAACCGAGGCCTTTAACCCCGAAGAAAATCCCCACGTCGCCACGCCCCGCTGGGCCAGAGATAAAGACGGCAATTTCATCAGGGACGACAAAGGCCGCCCTCTCATCGAAGGCGTTAACCTCCCTCCCGTCACCGATTCCAAAGGAAAGAAAGTTGCCTATTGCACCGTCTTTGCGGAACCCCTCCCCGCTGAAGATTTGGATAAAGCGACGCAAAAATATGTCGTGACGAGCCTTTCAAAGGCCCAGGAATTGGCCCAGAAAGTTCGCGAGGAGAAAAAGAAGGCCGAGGAAGAAGCCAAGAAAAAAGCGGAGGAAAAGAAAAAGGCTAAGGAAGAAAAGAAGGACGAGCCGCCGCAAACGGCGGCCCAGGAAGCCCCGGAACCCGCAAAAGTCGACTGGAAAACGCTTAAAGAAAAACTTCGAAAAATAAGTGGCTTTTCTTTCGGAAGTTAACCATAAAATCTTTATACATGATTATGGTTAATACATCGTCGTAAAAATGACTTGGCGCGAAAGTAAATTAACTTTTTTTTACTTGTTCTTTTCTTTTTTGTCGTGCTAGCTTCGCCCCGGCATCACCCCATTTGCTCCACTCTATAACGAAGGAAGGACATAACCATGAAACCCTCTATTTACCGTTCATTTCTTGCCTGCGGCATCGGTCTGGTCGCCGCCGCTTCGTTCGGTTGCGCTGGCGGCAAGGATCTGCCCGCGCCGCAAGCGACCTCCATAAAACTCGTCGATCCCGCCACGGGCAAACCCTACGTGTCGGAAGGCGGCGTGCGCGAAACGGAAAAGAAGACGGCAGTCGTCAAGGAAAGGACGGAAAACAGAGAGGTCAACGTCCCGACCAAAAAGCTCGTCAAGAAGGCTAAAAAGAAAAAGGTTCCGAATCCGAAATACGACGAATGCAAGACCTGCGGCGCACCCAAATATATCTGGATCGAAGATAAGGATAACGTGGAAACCGTTGAGGTCGACGGCGTGGAAAAGAAGACTATCCCCGTGGCGGTCGTGGAAAAGACCACGGTGACGGAAACCACAAAGAAGGAATATAACAGCGGCGAATATCTTGCCGGTTATGTCATGCAGGGACAAGGCGCCACCGCGCCGAACGTCATCGGTGTAGCCGTGAGTCCCGTTACTTCCGGCGACATCGGCGATATGCAGGTCCAGAAAGTCGTCGGCAAGTCGGATGTCGAAGTTGTCACCGAAGGCGCCAAGAATGTTGGACAGGGTATCGGGGCCATCGGCGTTGGCTTGGGAACCGTCCTCATCGGCGCGAACACCGGGCCTGACGAGACCAACATTTCCGTCCAAGGCGGCAACAACACCAATAGCAACGTGGCCGAAGGCGGCAAGGCGTCCTCCTCATCGTCTTCATCTTCATCTTCGTCCTCGTCTTCGTCCGCGACCCAGCAGCAATGCCAAGAGCAAGGGCAGCAGCAAGGGCAGCAGCAAGGGCAATGCCAAGTCAACGACGCTCGCGACGTTCAGAAGTTCATGGATAAGGTCAGGGGCAATGAAATGCTCTTGTCTTCCGTTGAGCATTCTGTCGCGTTGGCGCAAAACCCAAGCGTCGTGAAAAAGCTTCGTGGCATGGGCTTTACGGGGTTTGTCCTTAACATCGCCTAAAGCTTCAGGCCCCCCTGCGGCGGAAACCCGCCGCAGGGGCGGCTTGAAGAAAGTTTCGTTTTTTGAGGTTTTTTGTTTTTAAAAATTTTTACCAGGTCCAGGCCGTTTTTCAGAGGTTGTCATGACTCCAAAAGAAAAAGCCCTTCAAAGAAGCCAAGAAGCTACGGACACGCGCAAGAAAGAGCAAAACCGCAGGCTTAAAAAAGGCGCGCGGCAAGCGGCTCGCAAAGCGGCTCACAACGGACAAGTCGGCACCACAAACGACAAACCGAAGACGGCGGCGCCGAGAGGCCCATCGAACGCGGCCCGCGCAGCCGCCGCCGTCGCGGCGCCCGTTGCCGAAAAGCCCGTTTCGCCCGCCCCTGCCGCTTCTGCCGTCGCGCCCGCCGCGAACCTCGCGCCGAGTGCCCCTCTCTTTTTGAGCGCCTGCTTTCAGTTGAACCGTTTTATCGGCGGCGCTTTGAATCTGGGCGGACGCGGCCTGAAGTCCCTCTGGAAAAACAGCCCCGTCATCGGCGCGGGCATCGCTGCGGGCTATGCCGCCAAGGAATATGCCCGCGATCACGTTCAAAGCGTTCTTTTGGATTTCGGCGTTGCCGCCGCTTTGACGACCATCCCGGCGGCGCTCGGCCTCGACCTTCAGGCTTCGACCATCGGGGCCGCCGTCTCCAGCGTCGTGCTCGGCATGGCGGGCGGCGTCGTGGCCAACCTGGCCCGCGAACGCGCCAAACTGGCCATGGGCCAGGAATCGAAAGAAAGCCTTAAGTCAGTCGTTAAAAAAGGCCTCCTCTACGGCGCCCTCGGCGGCGTTTTCGGCGGCATCATCGCCCATTGGGGCGACATCAGCGACTGGACCCGCGAAAACGTCAGCGAAACCGTCGGCGACGGCATGAAGAAAGTCGGCCTTTGGTTTTCGGAAAAAGTTGACGGAATCAAAAGTTTTTTTTCGCCCGGCGCGCCGGTCCAGCAGGCTCAAGCGCC
>CAZZDK010000025.1:3637-28085 GCA_964652235.1 uncultured Rhodospirillaceae bacterium | reverse complement strand
CGTCGAGGAGGTCCGCCGCACGAACGAAACCGTTTCGACGCTTTCGGAAGCCGCCACGCAGATCGGCGACGTGGTGAAGCTGATCCAGGACATCGCGGAACAGACGAACCTGCTCGCGCTCAACGCGACCATCGAAGCCGCCCGCGCGGGCGAAGCGGGCAAGGGCTTTGCCGTCGTGGCGAGCGAGGTCAAGAATCTGGCCGGACAGACGGCCAAGGCGACGGAAGAGATCGTCGGCAAGATTTCCACCGTGCAAAACGTCTCCGCGCAATCGGTCCAGGCGATCCGTTCCATCGGCCAGACGATCGAAAGGATCAACGAGGCCACCTCGCTGATCGCCGGGGCCGTGCGGCAGCAGGCGGAAGCGACGAAGGAAATTTCCCAAAGCGCCCAGCAGGCCCTTGCGGGAACGAGCGAGGTTTCCGGCACCATCTCGGACGTCGCGCAGGCCGCGACCAACTCGCGCGGGGCCGCCGAGGAAGTCTTTAAGACGTCGGACGCGCTCTCGACGCAGGCCCAGACCCTGCGTAGGGAGGTCCAGGCCTTTCTTTCAAAGGTTAAGCAGGATTAGACAAAAAAGTTCGCTTCCCCGCTCTCCTTTTTGCTATAGTTCAGGGCTCTATTTCAAAGGGGAGGGCCTTCGTCGTGTCCGTCTATTTCATGCAATGGATCGCTTTGGCCGCCGTCTGCCTCACGGCGGCGGTCTCACCGGGACCGGATTTCGTTCTGGCGGTCAGAAACGCCCTTATCTATTCCCGCCGCATCGGCCTTTACACGGCTGCCGGGTTCGGCCTGAGCCTTCTGGTCCATACGACTTATACCGTTCTCGGCTTTGCAGCGCTCATCGCCCAATCGGTTTTTCTTTTCACTCTCATCAAATATGCGGGCGCGGCCTATCTGTTTTACCTCGGCGTTCAGGCCCTGCGCTCGCGCGGCGCAAACGCGGCGCAGATGGACGGGACTTTCGCGCGGAAGGACGACAGGCCGCAAGTGACGGGCCTTGCGGCCCTTCGCATGGGGTTCTTGACGAATCTTCTCAATCCTAAAGCTTCCCTTTTCTTTCTGGCCGTCTTCAGCCAGATCGTGCGGCCCGACACGCCCGCTTTTTGGCTCGTCCTTTACGGCCTGACCTGCGCCGCTATCGTCGCGGGCTGGTTCAGCCTTGTGGCCTGCGTTCTGACGGTTCCCAAAACGAGAAACGCTTTCCTGAAGATCACGAAATGGATCGACAAGACTTGCGGCGTTCTTCTGATCGGGCTTAGCGTCAAGGTCGCGCTTTCTTCGAAATGAGCCTTTCTCCTGCCACGCTTCGCGTCCTTTTGCCCGTCCCGGTCGGCGAAGGATATGATTACCTCGTCGCCGAAGGCGCGGAGGAAGGCGCTTTCGTCGCCGTCCCGTTCGCTCGCAGCGAAGAGATCGGAGTCGTCTGGGGTGCGGGCAGCGGCGCGGTGCCGCCTGAAAAACTTAAGCGCATCAACAACGCTTTGGACTCGCCGCCGCTCAGCGCCGCCATGCGCGGCTTTATCGACTGGGTTTCTTCCTACACGCTCACGCCGCCGGGCGCGATTCTCAAAATGGTTATGGGCGGACGCTACAGGCCGCTGAAGCCCAAAGATTCCCTCGCCTTCCCCCTGCCCGATCCGGACGCGCAAAAGAAAGCGCTTTCGCCCGCGCAGCAGAAAGCCGCGCAGCAGCTCGCGCAAGACGTAAGGGCGCAGGTTTTTTCGGTGACGCTGCTCGACGGCGTGACGGGATCGGGCAAGACGGAGGTCTATGCCGAAGCGATGGCGCAGGCTTTCCGACAGGACAAACAAGTCCTCCTCCTCCTGCCGGAAATCGCGATGACGGCGGCGCTGACGGACCGGCTGACAGCCCGCTTCGGGGTGGAGCCGACCTTGTGGCATTCGGCCATCACGGAAAAACAGCGCCGCTTAAGATGGCACGCCATCGCGCAGGGCCGCGCGAGGTTCATCCTGGGCGCGCGGTCCGCTCTTTTTCTGCCTTATGCAAATTTAGGCCTTATCGTCGTCGATGAAGAACATGAAGGCGCCTACAAGCAGGAAGAAGGCGTCGTCTATCACGGGCGCGATATGGCCGTGGCGCGCGGACAGGCGGAAAACATTCCCGTGATTCTCGCCTCGGCCACGCCGTCGCTGGAGACGATGCACAACGTCCAGCGCGGCAAATACAAGCGCGTCGTTTTGCCGAGCCGCTACGGCGGTGCGGAAATGCCCGTTCTTGAGCTTGTCGATCTGCGGCAAGAGAAAATGTCGCCGCAGACGTTCATCAGCGATCCGCTTTTCGCCGCCTTGCAAGGCGCCGTGGAAAACGGCAAGCAAGCCATGCTGTTTCTGAACCGGCGCGGCTATGCGCCGCTCACGCTCTGCCGCGCCTGCGGCCACCGTCTGCAATGCCCGTCCTGCACAAGCTGGCTGATCGAACATAAACGCACGGGCCGCCTGCACTGCCATCATTGCGGCACGAGCCTACGCCTGCCTAAGGCCTGCCCCGCCTGCGGCGCGGAGGACAAACTCGCCGCCTGCGGCCCGGGCGTGGAGCGCATAGCCGAAGAACTCGCGGCGCGCCTGCCCAAGGCGCGAACCGCGATCATGGCCAGCGACACGCTGACGGGGCCGGAAGCCGCCGCCGCGCTTGTCCGGCAGATGGAAGACAAGGAACTTGATATTCTCATCGGCACGCAGATCATGGCCAAGGGCTATCACTTTCCGCGCCTGACCGTCGTGGGAGTCATCGACGCCGATCTGGGCCTGGCGGGGGGCGATCCCCGCGCGGCGGAAAGGACGTTCCAGCTTTTGCAGCAGGTGGCGGGCCGCTCCGGCCGCGCCGACGATCCCGGCCGTGTCTTTTTGCAAACGACCGCGCCGGGCCATCCCGTCATGCAGGCGCTCGTCAAAGGCGACCGCGACGCTTTCATCAAGGCGGAAATGGCCGAGCGCGCGGCCTATCGCCTGCCGCCCTTCGGACGGCTGGCGAGCCTGACGGTATCGGGCGCGAACGCCGCCGAAGTCGTCAAGACCGCGCAAACGCTCGCCGCCGCCGCGCCCAAAGATAAAACCTTGCGAATCCTCGGCCCCGCGCCCGCGCCTTTCGCCGTTTTACGGGGCAAAACGCGCTATCGCCTGATGGTCCAATCGGCCACGAACGCGCCTTTGGCCGGCGTCTTGCGCGCCTGGCTCGCGCCGCTTAAAATCCCCCGCGCGGTCAAGGTCCAGGTGGACATCGATCCGTACAGCTTTTTATAGGAGAGGCCATGCCTCAAGAACCGCCCCGCTGGGTCTATCGCTTCGACAATTTCAAGCGCGCCGTCGCGCTTCTGCGCGAAGCTGTTGAGACGGGGAACGAACGCGCCCTTTCCCGGCTTGAGGAGGAAGGCGTCATTCAGCGCTTTGAATACACCTGGGAACTGGCTTGGAAAACGCTGAGGGATTATCTCGAAAATCAGGGAATCGTCCTGGAGACCGTAACGCCACACACCGTCATCCGCGCCGCCTTCGCCGCGAAAATCATTAAGGACGGCGAGCCTTGGATGGAAGCCCTGGACGCGCGGAACAGGATGTCGCACACTTACGATATCGACGCTTTTGAGAAAATCATCGAGAGGATCGAAGCGGATTATCTTCCCGCTTTGGAGGCCTTGGAGATGAGGCTTCTGAAAGAGGAAAAGAATGGCTGAGCACGGCCTCACGGACGAGCAAGTCGAGATTCTCAGAAAGATTCTCTCGGTCTACGCCGGACAAATCGAACGCGTCGGGCTTTTCGGCTCGCGGGCGACGGGAAAATACAAGCCCGCTTCCGACATCGACATGGTCCTTTACGGCACGCTTGGCCAAGCGGACATCGACCGTCTTTCGACCCTGTTCGCCGAAAGCCCCCTTCCCGTCGAGGTCGATGTCGTGGCCTACGATCTCGTCGCTTACCCCCCCTTTAAGGCGCATATCGACGCCGTCATGCGGCCTTTGTTCGAGAAACGGGATTTGGTTTAATTTTTCCTGCCCCGCAGCGCTTGCTCGAACAGATCGGCGTTCACGACGGGCGGGATGATGCCTCCTTCGGGGCTGCTCAGGGATTGGCGCAAGGCCATCATACCCACGCGGTTGCAAAGGTTCGCGATCTCGGCGGGCGCCATGCCGTGCGTGCTTTCGGCCAGATGGTCAAAGTCGATATCCGAGGCGAGCGGCAGTTTGTGGGCGTGAATCTGAAGGATTTTCTTCCGCGCCGCCAGGTCCGGCAAAGGCAGCGTAAGCGCGAAATCGAAACGGCCCGGACTTAAAAACTCGCTCGTCAGCCTGTCGGGCCTGCTTGTGGCGGCGATGACGACCACGCCCGGCAAAAGCGGCAGGGAATCCAGGTTCGCCATAAGCTGCGCGACGATGGGATGGCGATGCGGCGCTTTTTCCGGCTCGCCGTCTTCGGATTCGAACAGAGCGTCTATTTCGTCGAAGAAAACGAGGCAAGGTGCCTTGCGCCGCGCGAGCGCGAAACTCTCCTGCAAAAAGGCCGCCGCCGCGCCTCTGTCCCGCGAGGCTAAAAGCGGACAGTCGATCTCCACGAAGTTGACAGGCATGAACCCGGCCAAAGACCGCACGAGGGAAGTCTTGCCCGTCCCCCGCCCGCCCGAAAGCAAAACCGAACCGGGGGGACGCACGCCCGCCGCCGCGAACGTGTCGTAAAGCTGCAAGGCCCAGGATAGGGTGTCGCACAGCATCTGCTTCACGTCGTCAAGACCCGCCACGTCGTCCCACGAAGTCGTCGGAATGTCGCAGCGCACCTCGCTGGCCGCCGAAGGCGCCATGGAGCGAAAAGCCGTGAACAAATCCTTTTCGGCCACTTTCGGCCCGCTTGCCATCAAATGCGCCGTCCGGACAAGATTGCGCAAGTCGCGCCCCGTCGCGCCCGCCGTCATAGCGGCCAGAGCGGCGAAATCCACGTCGTCGGCGACGGAGATTCCCTCCGAGGCCAGAAGCAACGCCTCGTGCCGCCCCCAACGGTTCGGCGCATCCACGGGGATCGTCAGGTCGAACGGGCTTTGACTTCCAAAGCGCAGGTCGAGCGGCCCCGAACTGACGCCGAAGACGAAAATCTCCGGCTGCATGGGGGCTTCTTCGAGAAGAGAGCAAACCTGCGCCGTCACCGAACGCGCCGCGACCGCCAGCGCCGAGGACGCGCCTTCCGGCAACGTCAAGGCCTCCAGATGGTCGAAAAGAATGATGGTCGGACCCTTGCGGACCAGATCGGAAAGGGAAACGGTCAGCTCGGAACTGTCGTGCGCGAGCCACTGGTCGAGCAGACTGTGCGCGTCGAACACGCGCAGAAAGGCGCCTAAGTCCTTGGCCAGCCGATGGACGAGCGAAGACTTGCCGCACCCCGCCGGACCGGACAAAAGAACCGAACGGGCCGAGAAATCGGTCCGTTTTTTCAAGCGGCCTTCGACGAGCGCGACGCACGTCCTGTAAACGTCGCGCAGGCCGCCGATTTTCGGCAAGGCGCTTTCGTTTTTCCGCGCAGCGATGGCAAAGACCGTACCGGGGCCGACCCTGACGGCTCCCGCAGGCTGGGTCGATACGACTTTGACGACAAGGGGATGCCGGTCGAGCGTCGGCACGCGCAAGAGATCTTCCGCCGCCAGGCAACGGTCGCGCCAGAAACGGCCTAGTTGCCTTTCCCGGGCTTGAACGTGCAGACGGTCAAGATCGTCCTCCGCCTCGATGACGACGAGCTCGGCCAGGGGCAACTTCACCCGCCCGGCCAAAAGGCGCACCATATTGCCCGAAAGAAGGCCGAGATTCTTCGCCGTCAGCGGGCTGACCCGCGCAAGACGCTGATTACGGTCCTCCATAAAGGCGGATTGCACACGAACATGCGCCTTGCGAGAACCCTCCATAGCCACCACATCGCCGGGCGAGGCGCCGAGCGCGTGCATATCCGCCGGGTCCATGCGAACGACCCCGTCTTCCGTTTCGGGAACTTCATAAAGCGTCAGCGAAAGATCGACCGTCATGGAAAAGCCGGGAAACGAAAGGAGGGAAAAACGGCAAAGAACGGGCCGGAACCGGCCCGGCTCCATCAAACACGCTTAGAGCCGATTCATCAAGGCGGAAAATGCGGAAAAAGCGTCGATTTTGAGTTCCTTGATCGGGTTTTTGAACGTTGGTAGGGTCGCAAGAAGAGATCATGAAGGGATAGGAACTTATTCATGAGCAAAGTCATCGTCTTCGGCAGCCTCAACGTGGATTGCGTCGCGACCGTCGAAAGGCATCCCAGGCCCGGCGAAACCGTCCCCGGCCTTTCATTCGCTTATTATCCGGGCGGCAAAGGCTCCAATCAGGCCATCGCTGCGGCCCGTCTGGGCGCAAAGGTCTGCATGGCCGGACGTGTGGGCCATGACGGGTTTGCCTCTTTTCTTCTCGACTTTCTCGGCCAAGAACACATCGACCTTTCCGGCGTGACCTCAACGGATGGGCCGACCGGAACGGCGCTGATCTCCGTCGATCAGAAGGGCGAGAACAGCATCATCGTCATTCCCTCGGCCAACGGGACCGTTCAGGAAAAGGACAGCGCTGCTCTCCCTTTCTCCAAGGGCGATATCCTCGTCTGCCAGAACGAAATCCCTGCCCCGGCCATACTCGCCGCCTTTCGGAGAGCGAAAGAATCCGGCGTGCGCATCGTGTACAATCCCGCGCCCGCCGTTCCCATGCCGCAGGAGCTCTTCGACCTTGCCGATATCGTCATCGTCAACGAGCATGAACAGGCGTTCTATGAAAAGAACCTCAATCCAGCTAAGCACGTTCTCGTGAAAACGCTCGGCAGCCGAGGCGTCTGCGCCTTGGCGGATGGGAAAGAAACGGTTCTTGAGGGCTATCGGGTCAATGTCGTCGATACGACCGGCGCAGGCGATTGTTTTACCGGCGCCTTTGCCGCCGCCTTAAGCGAAGGGAAAGAACTGCGCGAAGCGCTCGCTTTCGCCAATAAAGCAGCCTCCATCGCCGTCCAAAGACCGGGCGCTGGTTCTTCCATGCCAATGCGAGAAGAGATTGACGCAGTATGACAAAACATTCCTCTCCCCTCTTCTTCTGCGCCGTGGGCGGCAGCGGAATGTTGCCCTTGGCGCTGATGATGAAGGCGCGGGGCGTGGACGTGCGCGGCTCGGACCGGGGCCGCGATCAGGGCCGCACGCCAGAGCGTTTCGCGCTGATCGAGGCGCAAGGAATCCGTCTCTTCCCGCAGGACGGCAGCGGCATTGCGGACGACCTTGCGCAGGTGATCGTCTCCTCCGCCGTCGAAGAGACGGTGCCGGATGTTCGCGCGGCGCTTGAAAAGAAAATTCCCATCCGCAAGCGGGCAGAGCTTTTAGCCGAGATTTTCAACGCCGCTGAAACAAGGATTGCCGTCGGCGGCACGAGCGGCAAATCGACCGTGACCGGCATGATCGGCTGGATTTTGAAAGCGTGCGGGAGAAATCCCACCATCGTGAACGGCGCGGCGATGAAGAACCTCGTACGGCCCGATCTGCCGTTTGCCAGCGCCGCCGTGGGCGATCCAAGCCTGTTCGTCGCCGAAGTGGACGAAAGCGACGGCTCTATCGCCTTGTTCGATCCTGCGATTGCCGTTTTGAACAACGTCTCGCTCGATCATAAATCGCTCGATGAACTGCGCGGCCTGTTCGCGGCCTTCATCGGCAAATCCGGACACATCGTCGTCAATCTGGATAACGAGGAAGCGAAACGTTTAGCCCTTGGCGCAAAAAACGCTTTGACCTTCAGCCTTTCCGACCCGAACGCCACGCTTCTCGCCTCGAACCTTTCCTTTCGCCCTGATGGCGTGGATTTCGACGTGCGCTACGCCCCGACGCAAGAGACGCTCAAAGTCCGCCTGCCCCTGCCCGGCGCCCATAACGTCTCAAATACGCTGGCGGCTTTAGGCGCGGCGCTGGCGGCTGGCGTTCCTTTCAAAGAAGCGGCCCGGGCGCTTGAAAGCTTTCAGGGCATCGCGCGGCGCATGGACGTGATCGGCAGCGCGGGCGACATCACCGTGATCGACGATTTCGCTCACAACCCGGACAAGATCGCGGCGACCCTCTCGTGCTTAAGGGAATTTCCGGGTCGTCTGCTCATCCTGTTCCAGCCGCACGGCTACGGACCTCTTAAACTTATGAAGGACGCGCTGGCGGAAAGCTTCGCGCGGCGTCTTGGCCCCGAAGACCGCCTCTTTCTGCCCGATCCGCTCTATCTGGGCGGCACAACGGATAAAAGCGTGGGCAGCGATGCGCTGGCCGCCGCCATCGGCCCCAAGGCCCGCTATATCCCGGACCGCGCCGCCTGCGCCCAGGCGATCCTGGCCGAGGCCCGGCCCAAAGACCGCATTGTCGTCATGGGCGCGCGGGACGATACGCTGCCGGAGATGGCAAGGTCGCTGTTGGAAAAGATAAAATCTATTAAAACCAATAGGTAAGCATAAAAGGATTTTATCCCCAATAAGCGTTTGCACTTGCCGACCATTTGCGGTTATGATCCGTCCTGTGGTCGAGGCCACCGGAAATGCCTGCGCCCGAGGCTCGCTTAAAAGCCTTTAAGATTCAACCCACTAACTCCTTCAGGGCTTTCCTCCCCCCTCAACCGCGACCGCGCGCCGACCCAAGGCAGCGCAAAGAACCGGTCGGATTTCCGGCCACTTATTGAAACCGAATTTGCCGGTCTTGGCGCGCAGGGTCTTTGTATCTCACCCGTCGCGACAGATCGGCGGGAGAGACAAAATGACGAAGAGAATGTTGGTGGATGCCACGCATCCCGAAGAGACGCGCGTAGCCATCGTTGAAAGCCACCGCGACTATAACCGCCTGGAAGACCTGGATTTCGGCCTGGCGAGCAAGCCCATCCTGCGGGGCAATATCTATCTGGCGAAAGTCATGCGGATCGAACCGTCGCTTCAGGCGGCGTTCGTCGAGTACGGCGGCAACCGCCATGGCTTTCTGCCCTTCAGCGAAATACACCCCGATTATTTCCGCATTCCCGTGGCCGACCGCCCGGCGGAAGAAGACGAGGAAGTCGAGACCTTCGGGGAACAACCGAACGAAGAGCCGGAAGAGGCGGACTCTCCCGAAGAATTAGAGGCCCTGCCCGAAGAACGGGAAGAGCCGGAACTTTCCGCGCCGATCCCCGAAGAGGAAGCCGCGCCGCAGCCTCCCCAGGCTGATCCGCCGCACCCCTTCCCGTCGGTCGCGGCGGATCACGACGTGGATGTCGGCCTCATCACCGATTTCGGCAACGCCGCCGTCGGCGACATAGGCCATCTGACCGAAGTGGCCATGCCCGAAGCGCCGCCCGAAAGCGTCGGCGGAGAGGTCACGGAACGCATCGTGCGCCACCATCGCCCGCGCTATAAGATTCAGGAAGTCCTCAAGCGCGGCCAAGTCATGCTGGTCCAGGTCGTCAAGGAAGAGCGCGGCAACAAGGGCGCGGCGCTGACGTCGTTCCTTTCGCTGGCGGGCCGTTACTGCGTTCTGATGCCGAACACCGATCACGGCGGCGGCGTCTCGCGCAAGATCACGAACCACCAGGACCGCCGCCGAATGAAGGAGATTCTCGACCAGCTTGAGATTCCGGAAGGCATGGCCGTCATCCTGCGGACGGCGGGCATGGAGCAGGCGCCGCCGGACATCCAGCGCGATCTCGAATACCTTTTGCGCCTATGGGACAACATCCGGGAACAAACCCTCCAATCGTCGGCGCCGTCCCTGATTTACGAGGAAGCCAACCTGATCAAACGGTCGGTGCGCGACCTTTACACGCAGGACATCCAGGAGATTCTCGTCGCGGGCGAAGAAGGCTTCAACCGCGCCAGCGATTTCATGCGCGCGATCATGCCGGACCAGGCGGACAAGATTAAGCTCTATAACGATCCGATTCCGCTTTTCGTGCGCTATCAGGTCGAAAACCAGATCGACTCGCTGCACGTCCCCATCGTGCAGCTGCGTTCAGGCGGCTATCTCGTCATCAACCCGACGGAAGCGCTCGTCTCTATCGACGTGAACTCCGGCCGCGCCACGCGCGAAAGGCACATCGAGGAAACGGCGCTTAAGACCAACCTCGAAGCGGCGGACGAAATCGCGCGGCAACTGCGTCTGCGCGATCTGGCGGGCCTCATCGTCATCGACTTCATCGATATGGAGGACGGACGCAACAACGCCGCCGTCGAGCGGCGCATGAAGGAGGCGATGAAGAACGACCGCGCCCGCCTTCAGATCGGACGCATCTCGCCCTTCGGCCTGATGGAGCTTTCGCGCCAACGTTTGCGTCCCAGCCTTCTGGAAATCAATTTTGAGAAATGCCCGCATTGTTCGGGCCTGGGCTATGTGCGCTCGGCGGATTCGGCGGCTCTGTCGGTCCTGCGCGCGGTCGAGGAAGAAGCCCTCAAGGGCCGCGCGGGCGAGATTAAAGTTTCCCTGCCCGCCCGGGTCGCGCTTTATATCCTCAACCACAAGCGCGAGGCGCTGACCTCCCTCGAATCGCGCTACGGCTTGCGCGTGGTCATGGTCCACGACGACCTTCTGCCGCCGCCCTTCTATCAGCTTGAAAAATCCAAGGGCCGCGTCGGCGGAAAGCCGAACGCCTCTGCGCCCGCTGTCAACACGGACGAAGTTTTCGCCGAAGCCGAGCGCGAAATGCCCGCCTTTTCTCCTGCTGAGGGAGAGGAAGATCCCTCCCCCGAAACCGAAGGGACAAATGAAAGCTTCCGCCGAGGCCGGGGCCGCCGCTTCCGCCGGAACGACCGCAGCCAGCGCCGCCGCCCCTATCAGGGGGAACCGAGGGACGAGGCGCAAGCCGCCCACGAAACTGGCGAGGAGCCGATAGAGAACGGCGATTTTCCGGAAAACGAGGACCGCGCCGCCCAGAATAACGGCGACCAAGACAACCAGCGCCGGGGCGGCCGCCGCCGGGGCCGCAGAGGCGGAAGGCGCCGGGGACCGGACCATCGTCCGGGCAGGGAAGGGCGGGACCATCCGGGTTGGAGCGAAACGGCGCCCGAACAGGAAGCGCCCTACGCGCCTCGCCGCGAACAGGCTCCCGCACCCATTTCCGTTCCGATAAGCGTCCACGATCTTGATACGACGCCTAAATCCCTGGAAGAGGAAAAAGCGGCCCAGAAAACCCGCTCTTACGAAGTCGTCAACCCGCCCACCGAAGCCCCCAAGGCCGGTTGGTGGCGAAAATTGACGGGGCAGTAAGGGGAAACCGGAAGGGCTGGATTCGGGGATCGGGGAAAGGAGGGGCCTCCCATGTTTTTCCGTATGCCCAGATTCTGCGGCGTCGTTCGTTCGTTTTTCTCGAGCGGGCCTTTCGCTTTCCGTCTTCTGTCCACCGTCTTTTGTCTTTTACTCCTCCTCCCCTCCCCTGCGCCTGCACAAGAGAGTATGCGCTTCATCCGCGACGCGGAGATCGAGCATTATCTGCGCACGCTCGGCGAACCGATCTTTCGCGCAGCGGGGCTTGATCCGAACGCCATCGCCCTGGCCATCATTCAATCGTCCGACGTGAACGCCTTCGTCGCGGGCGGTCAGAACATCTTTTTCTACACGGGCCTTCTCCAAAAAACCGAAACGCCGGACGAACTTCTCGGCGTCATCGCGCACGAAACGGGCCACATTGCGGGCGGTCACCTCGTGCGCGGCGCCGAAGCGATGAAAAACGCCTCGGCCCAGGCCATCATCGGCACGCTGGTCGGCCTGGCCGCCGGGCTGGCCGCTGGACGCGGCGACGTGGCGGTCGGGGCTATCGGGGGCGCGCAGGAAATCGCCGCGCGCAATTTGATGAGCTATTCCCGCGCCCAGGAATCCGCCGCCGACTCGGCGGCTCTCTCTTTTCTCGATAAAACGGGCCAAAGCGCGAACGGGATGCTTTCCTTCATGAAAAGCTTGGCTTCACAGGACCTTCTGCCCGCCGAAAGGCAGTCGCAGTATGTCCGCACGCACCCGCTTTCGCAGGACCGGGTGGAAAACGTCGCCCACCATCTTGAAACCTCGCCCTATGCCAACTCTCGCCTCGATCCGTCCTTTACCGTCATGCATGAGCGGATGAAGGCGAAGCTTTTGGGCTTTCTTCAGCCTGAGACGGCTCTTTTGCGTTATACGGACAAAGACCCGCGCCTGCCCGCCCGCTACGCCCGCGCTATCGCCCTTTACAGAACCCATAAACTGGACCGGGCCTTGCCGCTGATGGACGGCCTGCTTAAGGAAGAACCCGATAACCCCTTTTTCCACGAGCTCAAGGCTCAGATGCTCTTTGAAAACGGGCGCATTCCGGAGGCGACGCAAAGCTATGCGAAAAGCGTTTCCCTGCTGCCCGGTTCGGCTCTTTTGCGCGTCGCCTACGCCCACGCGCTGTTGGAGGGCCGGGATCCGGGCAAACTTGACCTGGCAATCGAGAACCTTTTAGAGGCCAACCGGATCGAGCCGCGCGATCCGCAAACCTGGCGTTTTCTGGCCTCGGCCTGGAGCCGCAAGGCAGAGACATCAAAGGACGTTCAATATCAAGGGCTTGTTTCCTACGCCCTCGCCGAAGAGGCCCTGGCCAAGGACCAAGGAAAACAGGCCCGCCGTCTGGCCGAACGGGCGCTTGAGAAATTGCCCAAAGGCTCGCCCTACTGGCTTCGCGCCCAGGACATCAAGCTTATCAATAAAGACGATCCGAAAGATTGACTTGGCGTAGGAAACTTGGTCTTGTTGCGACGTGAAGAAAAGCCGCCGATCCGTTAACCATTAAGATTTGTAGGAGCTTGTATGTCCTTTCTCAAAACAGCCTTTCTGGCCCTCGCCCTCTGCCTCGCCCCCGGCCTGGCCCTGGCGGAATCCGCCCTGACTGACGCCCAGAAGGCCGAGGTCGAAGCCGTCGTCCGCGAACTTTTGACCAAAAAAGAACCGGAAATCATCATCAAAGCCGCCGAAATCGTCCAGGGAAAGATCGAGAAGGAAACCGCCCAAAAGGGCGCAGCGGAAATCGCCAAAAACATCAAGAGGCTTGAGTCCGATCCGCTGACGCCCGTCGGCGGAAATCCGAAGGGCGATGTGACCGTCGTGCAGTTCTTCGATTATTCCTGCGGCTATTGCAAGATGGCGCAAGGCCATCTTCAAAAACTTCTGGACGAAGACAAGAACGTCCGCCTTGTTTATAAAGAGTTCGCCATCCTCGGCCCGGCATCGCAAAAAGCCGCCGAAATGGCGCTGGCCAGCGTCGAGCAGGGCAAATACATCCCCTTTCACACGGCTCTCATGGAAGCCAAAAAGCGCCTGAGCGAAGAAGAAATCTATAAGATCGCCGAAAGCGTCGGCCTTAACGTCGAAAAGCTGAAGAAAGACGCGCAGGCAAGCAAGGTCAAGGAAAGCCTGGCGGACAACCTGGCCCTGGCCGATTCCATCGGCGTGAGGGGAACGCCTTCCTTCATCATCGGCGGAAAGCTTTATCCGGGCGCGCTTTCGATCGAGCAGCTGAAACAGGCCGTCGCCGCCGCCCGCAAGCCCGCGGATAAAAAGTAACGAAGTCTCGCGATGACGCAGACGCGAAAAATCCTTGTCCTGAACGGTCCCAACCTAAACAGGCTTGGCACGCGGGAGCCTGAGATTTACGGCAAGCAGACGCTGGCCGACATCGAGGCCCTGTGCGCGAAGACCGCTTCGGAACTCGGCTTTGCCGTCACGTGCCGCCAAAGCAATCATGAAGGCGAGCTTGTGACATGGATTCAGGACGCGCCCGGCGCTTTCGACGGGATCGTCCTGAACGCCGCCGCCTATACGCACACGTCGGTGGCCCTTTCCGACGCGATCAAGATGATCGGGATTCCGGTCGTCGAGGTCCATATATCGAACGTCTTCGCCCGCGAATCATTCCGGCATCATTCCACCCTTTCGCCGGTGGCCGCGGGCATCTTGTGCGGTTTCGGCATCCAAGGCTACGCGCTCGCGATCCGGGGCCTGGCCGAGAAACTTTCTTCTTAAGAGGAACCAACGATGAGTCCCTTCGATCTCGATATGACGTTCGTCCGCTCGCTGGCCGATATGCTCAAGGAAACGGGCCTGAGCGAAATCGAATATGCGGAAGGCGACAGACGCATTCGCTGCGTGGCGGCCTGTGCGCCGGTCCATGCCGTAGCCCCCCTGGCGGCTCCTCCGGTTACGCCCGAAGCGCCCGCCGCCAAGGCCACGCCGGATGGGGGAACCGTCACGGCACCGATGGTCGGCACGGCTTATCTTGCGCCCGAACCCGGCGCCGCGCCTTTTATCAAGGCAGGCGATCGCGTCTCGGCGGGCGATACGCTTCTTATCATCGAGGCCATGAAGGTCATGAACCCCATCAAGGCGCCCAGGGCCGGAACCGTTGCGCAGATTCTCGTCAGCGACGCGCAGCCCGTCGAGTTCGGCGAGCCTTTGGTCGTAATCGCATAGGCGAGCGAAGGAAGCCGAACATGACGGAATCCGCTTTTCAAAAAGAGCCGCGTCTTCCCCGCCTGGCGCAAGATTTCATCAATTTTCCGGTCAGCCTGATGGATATCCTCGTTCTGCGGTACGCGGCGGCGGGTCTGCCGAAACAGGGCGAAGACGAAGCGAGCGCAGCCTATGTCCTGCGTATGGGAAACGAGCCTTTCAGGAAACACATAGGCCCCGCCAGGCAAGAGCGCGGCGGAAATGTGATTTCCCTCGCCTACTGGTTCTTCAATCCCCAAAGTCCCCAGCGACTTAAAAAAGAGGGAGAAATCGAAGCGCTTAAGGAAGAGCTGGCCCAATCCCCCCAGCACGTCGCCGCCGTCAACGCCGCCGTCCAAATCCTGAACACGACAACGGACGTCGCGGCCTTCGTGAAAGCGCACAACGACATCCTTTCTGTCATCCGCGACAACAAGGCGCCTGAACCTTTCGCGCAGGCGCTCCCGAAGCGGGCGATCAAAAAACCGGGAAACAAAATCGACGGGCCGTAACGAGCCAAGAGGTCAAACTTGTTCGAAAAAATTCTCATCGCCAATCGCGGCGAAATCGCCCTTCGGATCCATCGCGCCTGCCGCGAGATGGGCATCCGCACGGTCGCGGTCCATTCGACCGCCGACGAAGACGCGATGTATGTCCGCCTCGCGGACGAAAGCGTGTGCATCGGCCCGCCCGCCGCAAAAAGCAGTTATCTGAACATTCCGGCGATCCTGACCGCCGCCGCGATCACGGGCGTGGACGCGATCCATCCCGGCATCGGCTTTATGTCCGAAAACGCGGCGTTCGCGGAAATGGTGGAAGAGCACGGCTTCGCCTTCATCGGCCCGACGCCTGAGCATATCCGCCTGATGGGCGACAAAGTAACGGCCAAACAGACGGTCAAGGCGCTGGGCCTGCCGACGGTCCCCGGCTCGGACGGCGCGGTGAAGAATCTCGACGAGGCCCGCGCGGTCGCCAAGGAGACGGGCTATCCCGTCCTCATCAAGGCGGCGGCGGGCGGCGGCGGCAAGGGCATGAAGGTCGCGAAAAGCGAAGCCGAACTGGAAGAGGCTTTCAACCTCGCCAAAGGCGAGGCGCGTGCGGCGTTCGGCAACGACGAAATGTACATGGAGAAATATCTCCAAAAACCCCGCCACATCGAAGTGCAGCTTTTAGGCGACACGCACGGCAACGCGGTTCATTTCGGCGAGCGAGATTGCTCGCTGCAAAGGCGGCACCAAAAGGTCGTGGAGGAAGCGCCCTCGCCGGGTCTCAACGCCGACGAGCGCAAGAAGATCGGCGAGCTGGCCGCGAGCGTCGTCCGTAAGATGGGCTATCGCGGCGTGGGAACGATGGAGTTTCTATACGAGAACGGCGCGTTCTATTTCATCGAAATGAACACGCGCCTGCAGATCGAGCACACGATTTCTGAAATGATTACGGGAATCGACCTGGTGCGCGAGCAGATCCGCGTGGCGGCGGGCCTGCCCTTAAGCTACAAGCAGGAAGACATCGTCTTCAGCGGCCACGCCATCGAATGCCGCATCAACGCCGAAGACCCGGAAACCTTTATCCCCTCGCCGGGAAAAATCCAGGGCTTTCACGCGCCGGGCGGCTTGGGCGTGCGCGTGGACAGCGCCCTTTACGAAGGCTACAAAATCCCGTCCCACTACGACAGCATGATCGCCAAGCTTATCGTGCACGGCACGAACCGCAACGAATGCCTTTTGCGCCTGCGCCGCTCGCTCGAAGAGTTCGTCATCGGCGGCGTGAAGACCACTTTGCCCCTGCATCAGCGCATCATCAGCCAGCCGGACTTCATCAACGGCGATTACGACATCCATTGGCTGGAGACGTTCCTGGGCATGAAGTGAAGGGGCGGCTCTTGCCTTCTCCTTCTCTCTGGAACGTTCGCGTCGTTTGCGCCCCTGACGACGCGCAGGCCGTCGAAAACGCATTGACGGACGGCGCGCTTTCCGTCTCGACCTTCGCGCTGCCGCGCGCGGAAACGGCAAGCGTCGAACTTCTGCTCGACGCGCCGCCGGACGAAGCGGCTCTGCGCGCGCGTATCGTTCTGGCTCTGGCGGCGGCGAGACGTTCCTCTTCCTTCGTTTTTTCCGCGTCCCCTACCCCGAACCTCGACTGGATCAAAAAGGTCGCGCAGGATTTTCCGCCTCTGCCCGTCGCAAGGTGGACGATTTTCGGCGCGGCGCATAAAGACAAAATCAAAAATCCGCGCCTCGCCTTGCAGATCGACGCCACCTCCGCCTTCGGCACGGGCGAGCATCCGACCACGCGCGGCTGCCTTCTTCTTCTGCATGAGATTCTCAAGAAAAGCCCGCAAGCGGGAAAGTGGTCGGCGCTCGATATGGGCTGCGGTTCGGGCATTCTGGCGATGGCCTTTTGCAAGGCCTCACGCGGCCGCGCGCTTGGGATCGACAGCGATCCTCCCTCTATAAAGATTGCCAAGGAAAATAGCTTTTCCAACGGGTTAAAAGATTTTGTTCGAGTAAAGACTTCGCTCGGCTATCGCGATTTGCTTGTCGGGCAAGAGGGGCCTTACGATCTCGTCATGGCCAACATCTTCGCCCGTCCCCTTTGCCTGATGGCTAAAGATATCAGACCCCATCTGAAGCCCGGCGGATGGGCCGTTCTCTCGGGCATCCTCCAGCGCCAGACCAATGCCGTCCTCGCCGCCCATCGCGCCCAGGGACTTTTCCTTGTGAAAAGATTGCGTCTGGGCGAATGGACCGCGCTTGCGCTACGAGCGTCTTCCGGAGCATGATGGCCTTTATGAATCAGTCTCCCTTCTCCCCTTTTCCGGAACGGCTCGCGGCGCTTCGCGCGGCGATCAAGGCGCAGGGGCTTGACGGTTTTCTCGTCCCCCTTTCGGACGAATATCTGGGCGAATACGTCCCGCCCCGCGCGCGACGGCTCGCTTTTATGACGGGGTTTACGGGAACCTACGGGTTTTTGGCCGTTCTTTTGGACCAGGCGGCCTTTTTCACCGACAGCCGCTATACGCTTCAGGCGGCAAGGCAGGTGCCGCGCGAGCTTTACGAGATTTTCGACGTGGCGCAAACGGCGCCGACGGACTGGCTGACGGACCGGGCCTGCGCGGGCATGAAAATCGGCTTCGATCCGCGCCTGCATTCGGTCCGTCAGATCGAAAGAATCGAGGCGGCTCTTTTGAAGCGCAACGCCAGCCTGGCCCCCGTGGAGGAAAATCCCGTCGATCCGCTCTGGACGGACAGGCCGCCCGCCCTTCTCGCGCCCATCGTCCCGCACGAGACGGCCTATGCGGGCAAAAGCGCGGCGGCGAAAAGAGCGGAAATAGGGGCCATTCTTAGAAAAAAGAACGCCAACGCGGCCATCTTGACCGATCCTTCCTCTATCGCCTGGCTTTTGAACGTGCGTGGCGGCGACGTGCCTTTGGCCCCCCTGCCCCTCAGCACGGCCATTGCGCGCGCCGACGGCAGCGTCGATTGGTTCGTCGATCCGCGCAAGGCCTCGGCTTCCTTGGACGAGGCGATCGGCTATGAAGTCACGCGCCACGAGGAAGGCGATCTCGCGGGCGCCCTCTTCCGCCTGGGAGAAGCGCAAAGCCGCGTTCTGCTCGACCCGGACAAAACGCCTTATTTCATCCTCTCCCTCCTGCGCCACGCGGGCTGCGAAGTGGAAAGAGGCGAGGACCCGTGCGCCCTGCCCAAGGCCTGCAAGAACGAGACCGAAATTGAAGGTATGAGGGCGGCGCATCGGCGCGACGGCGCAGCGCTCGTGAAGTTTTTGGCCTGGATCGACAGTCAGGCCCCCGAAGGCCGCCTGAGCGAACTTTCGGTTGAGGAAAAGCTCCTCGCCTTCCGCGCCGAGGGCAACCTGTTCAAAGGCCCCAGTTTCGAGACCATCGCGGGCGCGGGGCCGAACGGCGCGGTCGTGCATTACAGGGCCGACGCCACATCGAACGCGCCCGTCGTTTCCGGCTCTTTCCTTTTGGTCGATAGCGGCGGGCATTACCTGGACGGCACGACCGACGTAACGCGCACGATCCCCATAGGAACGGTTTCGGCGGAGATGCGCGACCGTTACACCCGCGTTCTCAAGGGCCTGATCGCGCTGGCTTCCATTCGCTTTCCCGAAGGCACGACCGGCGCAGAACTCGACGTTCTGGCGCGGCAATTCTTATGGGCCGAGGGACTTGATTACGGCCACGGCACCGGCCACGGCGTAGGCAGTTATCTATGCGTGCATGAAGGACCGCAAAGCATTTCGCGCCGTGGCGATACCCCCCTCAAGCCCGGCATGGTCCTTTCCAACGAACCGGGCTACTACAAGGCCGGACATTACGGCATACGCCTTGAAAACCTTCAGCTTGTCGTCGAGATCGCCGGTCTGGGCGATCCGGACAAAAAAACCTTCGGCTTTGAAACCCTGACCCTCGCGCCTTTCGACCGCCGCGCTCTTGCTTTTGATTTGCTGACTAAGGAAGAACGGGTCTGGTTGAATGTTTATCACGCCCGCGTTCTCAAGACCCTGCGCCCCCAACTGGACGCGCAAACCGCCGCCTGGCTTGAAACGGCCACGGCGGAAGTTTAGAAAACATCTATCCGCCTTTCGGCAAAAAGGATCGTCTCATGTTTTTTCTCCCCGACCTCGGTCCCGAATTCGTGCGCCTGACCAAACCCTATTGGGAATCGAACGAGCCCGATCACATCCGTATGCGGCGCGTTTGGGAAATTTTGACCGCCCTTCAGGGAATTGTATTAAGCCAGCTTTTGGTCCTGCGTCTGGGCGACAAGGTTTTCTCCGGCCCGTTTCGCGGCATGAAGCTCGTAAGAGAAGCCATGAATCGCCATTTCGCCCCCGCTCTTCTGGGAACCTATGAGTGGGAGCTTCACGGCGTCGTCGAGGAAGTGATTGCCAAAAAATACAGGAACATTGTGAATGTCGGCTGTTCTTACGGCTATTATGCCGTCGGCCTGGCCTTGCGTATGCCCGACGCGAAAATCTACGCCTACGACATCGATCCCGAAGCCCGCGAGTTGTGCGGAAAAATGGCCGAGGCCAACGGCGTAGAAGACCGCATCGTCATCGCCGAACGTTTTAAGGGCGAAGATTCTTCCCTCTTTGCGGATTCGGAAACCCTTTTGTTCATGGACGTCGAAAGCAGCGAAGACGAGCTGCTCGACCCGCGCAAATACCCGGATCTGCTCAAAATGGACGTCATCGTCGAATTGCACGATTGTTTTAAGCCGGGCCTCTCCACTTCCATCCCCCTGCGTTTTGCCGAAACCCACCACGTCAAAGTGTTGCCCAACGCGCCCTTCAGTTTCCCTCTTGAGAAGATTATGGGGCCTGGCTATGTGCCCGACCATTTCGACAATCTGATCGCCACGTGGGAGGGCCGTACAGGCCCCACACCTTTCGGGGTCTTTATGAGAAAGAAAGAAAACCGGGCGTAATCCAACCAAACTGCCAGGTTCGCACCCGGCGCTTGAGGATTTATAAAAAGGAACAAAAATAGAACTTGCATCCTCCGCGATTATGGTTTACATGAGAACAAACGAGCAACAAACCGATTCTTCAGGGAGCCCCCCATGAGCGCCAAAAATACCCCCAACCTGCAAATCGTCAAAAAGGAAACCGCCAAAGACGGCGAACGCCAAAAGGCGCTGGAGGCGGCCCTGAGCCAGATTGAGCGAGCCTTCGGCAAGGGTTCCGTCATGAAACTCGGCTCGCAGGAAGGCGTGGCAGAGGTCGAGGTCATCTCCACCGGCTCGCTCGGTCTCGACATCGCGCTGGGGATCGGCGGTCTTCCCAAGGGACGCATCATTGAAATCTATGGCCCCGAAAGCTCCGGCAAGACCACCCTCGCCCTGCACGCCATCGCCCAGGCCCAGAAAAACGGCGGCACCTGCGCCTTTGTGGACGCGGAACACGCCCTCGATCCCGCCTATGCCCGTAAGCTGGGGGTCAATATTGACGATCTTCTCATCTCCCAGCCCGACGCGGGCGAACAGGCGCTGGAAATCGCCGATACGCTGGTGCGTTCCGGCGCCATCGACGTTCTGGTCGTGGATTCCGTGGCGGCCCTCGTTCCCCGCGCCGAACTGGAAGGCGAAATGGGCGACAGCCATGTGGGCCTGCAGGCCCGCCTGATGAGCCAGGCTTTGCGCAAGCTGACCGGCTCCATATCCCGATCGAAATGCATGGTCATTTTCATCAACCAGATCCGCCTTAAGATAGGGATCATGTTCGGCAATCCCGAAACTACGACGGGCGGCAATGCGCTCAAGTTCTACGCCTCGGTGCGTCTCGACATTCGGCGCATCGGCGCCATCAAAGACCGCGACACCGTGGTCGGCAATCAGACGCGCGTGAAAGTCGTTAAGAACAAGATGGCCCCGCCCTTCCGCGTCGTGGAGTTTGACATCATGTACGGTGAGGGAATCTCGAAAACGGGAGAGCTCATCGATCTCGGCGTGCAAGCGGGCGTAGTGGAAAAATCCGGCGCCTGGTTCGCCTATGACGGGCAACGCATCGGGCAGGGCCGCGAGAACGCCAAGCAATTCCTGCGCGATAATCCGGACGTGGCAGCCGCGATCGAAAACAAAATCCGCTCCAACGCGGGGATCGTTTCCGAAGCCATGATGGCCGGCACCGAAACGGAAGGCGAAGCGGAGGAAGCGTAGAAAAAAGAGGCTTAAGCTCCACCGAAGCCCCGCCGCGGCTTATCCTCGTGGCGGGGCTTTTGTGTTTTTTAGATAAAGTTCAAATGCTCGACCGATGTCGAGAGCTGAAAAGTGCGCTCGTCTCTCTAAAAAACCGGCGGCAAGCTCTCGCCGCCGCCGGTTTTTATCTTCAAAAACGAAGCGTCCCTTACGACTCAAGCGCCGCGTTTTCCTGGGCGGCAGCACGCGCGGCGGCGGCCTCGGCCTCCTTCTCCGCGGCAGCCTGCGCGTCCTGCTTTTCCATCTCAATGTCGCGCGAAGCCGCGATGCGGCGCAGACGATTCACCACGGAACCCGTACCGACCGGAACCAGACGTCCGACGATCACGTTTTCCTTGAGACCTTCGAGCGTGTCGATCTTGCCCGAAACGGCGGCTTCGGTCAAAACGCGCGTCGTTTCCTGGAAGCTGGCGGCGGAAATGAACGAACGAGTCTGCAGGCTGGCCTTCGTAATGCCCTGCAGAACCGCGCGGCCTTGCGCCGGACGTAGCGATTCAAGAACGGCCTTGTTGTTCACTTCGACGAACTCGGCTCTGTCCACCTGCTCGCCTTGAAGGAACGTGGTGTCGCCGGGATCGGTGATTTCGATCTTCTGCAGCATCTGACGAACGATCACTTCGATATGCTTATCGTTGATCTTCACGCCCTGCAGACGATAGACGTCCTGGATCTCGTTGATGATGTAGGCGGCCAGAGCCTCCACGCCGAGCGCCGAGAGGATGTCGTGCGGAACGGGGCTGCCGTCGATGAGCAGGTCGCCACGCTCCACCATATCGCCTTCCTGGACCGCGACGTGCTTGCCCTTGGGAATAAGGTATTCCTTCGGCTCTTGCGTTTCGTCGAGCGGGCGCACGATGATGCGGCGCTTGGTCTTATAATCTTTGCCGAATTCCACGCGTCCGTCGACTTCCGATATGATCGCAAAATCCTTCGGACGGCGGGCTTCAAACAATTCCGCGACGCGGGGCAGACCGCCCGTAATGTCGCGCGTTTTCGAACCTTCGCGCGGGATGCGGGCCAGAACGTCGCCCGCGCGAACCTTCGCGCCGTCGGCCACGTTGAGGATCGCGTCCACGGGCAAGAAGTACCGCGCTTCCATGCCGCTCGAAAGCTTGATCGCCTCGCCCTTCGCGTCGTGCAGCATGATGCGGGGACGCAAATCCGAGGTACGCGCCTGTTGGCGGAAGTCGATGACTTTCTTCGAAGAGATGCCCGTCGCCTCGTCCATCACTTCGCGCATGGAGGTGCCCTCGATAAGGTCGGCGTATTTCACCGTACCTTCGCGTTCCGTGATGATCGGCAACGTATAGGGATCCCATTCGGCGAGTTTCTGGCCCTTGGCGACTTTCTCACCGTCTTTGGCCAGCAGCTTGGTGCCGTAGGGAACGCGGTGACGCGCCTTTTCGCGGCCCAGCTCGTCGAGCAGAACGATCTCGCAATTTCTGTTCATCACGATTTCGCGGCCTTCGCTGTTCTTGACGACGACCTTGTTCTTGATCTCGACCTTGGCGTCGAAGGAAGCTTCGACCGAGTTGGCTTCCGCGCCGCGCTGCGCCGCGCCGCCGATATGGAAGGTCCGCATGGTCAGCTGCGTTCCCGGCTCGCCGATGGACTGCGCCGCGATGACGCCGACCGCCTCGCCGACGTTGACCGGCGTGCCGCGCGCGAGATCGCGCCCGTAGCACTTGGCGCAAATGCCCGTTTCGCTGCGACAGGTCAGAACCGAGCGCACCTTAACGGTGTCGATGCCTGCGCCGTCGATGGCATCCACAAGCGTTTCGTCGATCAGCGTTCCGGCACCGACGATCACCTTGCCGGAAACGGGATGCTTGATGTCCACCGCCGCCGTGCGACCCAAAATCAGGTCCGAAAGCGGCGCGATGACTTCGCCCCCTTCGATGATCGTGCGGACCGTCAACCCCTCGTTCGTGCCGCAATCGTCCTCGGTGATGATGGCGTCCTGCGCCACGTCCACAAGACGCCGCGTGAGGTAACCGGAATTCGCCGTCTTGAGCGCCGTATCGGCCAGACCTTTTCGCGCGCCGTGGGTCGAGTTGAAGTATTCGAGAACCGACAAGCCTTCCTTGAAGTTCGAGATAATCGGCGTTTCGATAATCTCGCCCGAAGGCTTGGCCATCAGACCGCGCATACCGGCGAGCTGCTTGATTTGCGCCGCGCTGCCGCGAGCGCCCGAATGCGCCATCATATAAACGGAATTGACGTGGCCTTTGCCCGTGTCGGAAATGCCTTTCATCATTTCTTCGGCGACTTTCTCGGTGCAGGACGACCAGACGTCCACGACCTTGTTGTATTTTTCGCCGCGCGTAATGAGGCCGTCCTGATACTGGCGCTCGTACTCGTCCACCTGCGCCTGGGCCTGCTTGATAAGCCTGTCCTTCGCGGCCGGAATGACGAGATCGTTCTTGCCGAAGGAAATACCCGCCTTGCAGGCGTGGCGATAGCCGAGTCCCATCAGGCGGTCGGCGAAGATGACCGTTTCCTTCTGCCCACAATGGCGATAAACCGCGTCGATGACGTTCGTAAGGTCCTTTTTCGTCAAAAGGCGGTTGATGAGGCTGAACGGCAGGTTCGGATGGCGCGGCAGGATTTCGGAAAGGATCATGCGGCCCGGAGTCGTCTCCACGCGCATAATTTCCTTTTCGCCCTTGGCGTTCACGCCGTGGAAGCGAGCCTTGATCTTCGTGTGCAGCGTGACGACCCTGGCCTGCAAAGCCTGCTCAATCTCGCCCATCGTGGCGAACGCCATGCCCTCGCCGGGCTCGCCTTCGCGCTCCATGGTGATGTAGTAAATGCCGAGCACGATGTCCTGCGAAGGCACGATGATCGGCTTGCCGTTCGCGGGCGAGAGAATGTTGTTCGTGGACATCATCAGAACGCGCGCTTCAAGCTGGGCTTCGAGCGAAAGCGGCACGTGAACGGCCATCTGGTCGCCGTCGAAGTCGGCGTTGAAGGCCGTGCAGACCAGCGGGTGAAGCTGGATCGCCTTGCCTTCGATAAGAACCGGCTCGAACGCCTGAATGCCAAGGCGGTGAAGCGTCGGCGCGCGGTTGAGCAGAACCGGATGCTCGCGAATGACTTCTTCGAGGATGTCCCAAACTTCGGGGCGTTCCTTTTCGACCATGCGCTTGGCGGCCTTGATCGTCGAGGCCATGCCGTAAAGTTCCAGCTTGGCGTAGATGAACGGCTTGAAGAGTTCCAGCGCCATCTTCTTCGGCAGGCCGCACTGATGCAG
>CAZZDK010000025.1:2399-3569 GCA_964652235.1 uncultured Rhodospirillaceae bacterium | reverse complement strand
GGTTCTGACGGAACCGGCCCTGCTTGCCCTTGAGCATATCGGAGAGCGACTTGAGCGGACGCTTGTTCGCGCCGGTAATGACGCGGCCCCGGCGACCGTTGTCGAACAAAGCGTCAACGGCTTCCTGCAACATACGCTTTTCGTTGCGGATAATGATGTCCGGCGCGCGAAGCTCCATCAGGCGCTTGAGGCGGTTGTTGCGGTTGATGACGCGACGGTACAAATCGTTGAGGTCCGACGTGGCGAAACGGCCCCCGTCGAGCGGAACGAGCGGGCGCAGTTCCGGCGGAATGACCGGAACGACATCGAGGATCATCCATTCCGGACGCGCGCCGGAATCGATGAAGGACTCCACACACTTCAAACGCTTGACGATCTTTTTGCGCTTGGCGTCCGAGGTCGTGCCCTGCATTTCTTCGCGCAGTTTCGTCTTCTCCTCGTGCAGATCAATGCCGCAAAGCATGGACTTGACGGCTTCGGCGCCGATCATGGCGGTAAAGCTGTCCTCGCCGAAATCCTCCTGCGCCTTAAGGAAATCTTCCTCGGAAAGAAGCTGGTGCAATTTGAGCGGGGTCAAGCCAGGCTCGGTGACGATGTAGTTCTCGAAATAGAGAACGCGCTCAATCTCTTTCAGCGTCATATCGAGCAAGAGGCCGATGCGCGAAGGCAGAGATTTCAGGAACCAGATATGCGCGACCGGGCTGGCCAGCTCGATATGGCCCATGCGCTCGCGGCGCACCTTTTGCAGCGTGACTTCGACGCCGCACTTTTCGCAGATGATGCCGCGATACTTCATGCGTTTGTACTTGCCGCACAAGCATTCGTAATCCTTGATCGGACCGAAGATGCGCGCGCAGAACAGGCCGTCGCGTTCGGGCTTGAACGTGCGGTAGTTGATCGTTTCCGGCTTCTTGATCTCGCCGAAGGACCAGGAACGAATGCGCTCCGGCGACGCGATCGAAATGCGCATTTGATCGAACGTCTGCGGCGCGTTCTGCTGATTGAAGATGTTCATGAAGTCGTTCATCTGTTTCTCCCGCTTTTCGCGTGCAATTCGTTCTTACTCAACCGTTTCCGGCGCGGCTTCGGCCTCGGCCAAAAGCTTCCTTTGATCCAGTTCGACGTTCAGGCCGAGGGATTTGAGCTCCTTGACCAGAACGTTGAAGGATT
>CAZZDK010000025.1:1271-2365 GCA_964652235.1 uncultured Rhodospirillaceae bacterium | reverse complement strand
CCTTGATGATGGCTTCATACGTCTTGACGCGACCCTGAACATCATCCGACTTGACCGTCAGCATCTCTTGCAGCGTGTATGCCGCGCCGTAGGCTTCCAGCGCCCAGACTTCCATCTCGCCGAAGCGCTGGCCGCCGAACTGCGCCTTGCCGCCCAAGGGCTGCTGCGTCACAAGGCTGTAAGGCCCGATGGAACGCGCGTGGATCTTGTCGTCCACCAGATGGTGCAGCTTGAGCATATAGATGTAGCCGACCGTCACCTTGCGGTCGAACGGCTCGCCCGTGCGCCCGTCGATCAGCGTTTCCTGTCCCGATTTATCGAGACCCGCAAGCTCCAGCATTTTCTCGATGTCCGCTTCGCGCGCGCCATCGAACACGGGCGTCGCGAACGGAATGCCGGTGCGGAGATTGCCCGCGATCTCGACGATTTCGTCTTCGGATAAGGACGCAATATCGCGCTTATAGGCTTCCTCGCCGTAAACGGTCTTAAGTTTCGCGTGAATCTCGGCAAAAGCCGCCTTGCGCTCCGCCTGGGTCTGCTCGACGTAGGAATCCAGCGCCTGGCCGATCTGACGGCCCAGATTGGCCGAAGCCCATCCGAGATGCGTTTCCAGAATCTGGCCGACGTTCATACGCGAAGGAACGCCCAAGGGATTGAGAACGATGTCCACGGGCGTGCCGTCCGGAAGATACGGCATATCTTCCACCGGCAGAATGCGCGAGACGACGCCCTTGTTGCCGTGGCGGCCCGCCATCTTGTCGCCGGGCTGCAGCTTGCGCTTGACCGCCACGAAGACCTTCACGAGCTTCATGACGCCCGGCGGCAATTCGTCGCCGCGCTGGAGTTTGCCAACCTTGTCCTCGAAGCGTTTCTTGAGCTCGTTGATCTGGTCGTCGAACACCTTGCCCGCCGCCTCAATCTTACCCATAACCTTGTCGTCCTTGACGACGATCTGGCGCCATTGACCACGCGAATAATCCTCAAGGATTTCTTCGGTGATCGCCTTGCCGGTCGGGAAGTTCTTGGGGCCCGAAGAAGCCTTCTGGCCGATCAAAAGCTCGCGCAGATGTTCGAAGAAACCGCGCTCAATGATG
>CAZZDK010000025.1:861-1237 GCA_964652235.1 uncultured Rhodospirillaceae bacterium | reverse complement strand
CCTTGGCGAGACGCGCGATCGCGGCGCGTTCGATGGCGATGGCGCGCTGGTCTTTTTCCACGCCGCGCCGCGAGAAGACTCGCACTTCGACGATGGTGCCCGTCACGCCCGGCGGCAAACGCATGGAGGTGTCGCGCACGTCGGCGGCCTTTTCGCCGAAGATGGCGCGCAGAAGCTTCTCCTCCGGCGTCATAGGGCTTTCGCCCTTCGGCGTGACTTTGCCGACGAGAATGTCGCCCGGGTTCACTTCCGCGCCGACATAGACGATACCCGCCTCGTCGAGGTTTTTCAGGGCCTCTTCGCCGACGTTCGGGATGTCGCGCGTGATCTCTTCCTGGCCCAGCTTGGTGTCGCGGGCCATGACTTCGAACTCTTC
>CAZZDK010000025.1:0-824 GCA_964652235.1 uncultured Rhodospirillaceae bacterium | reverse complement strand
ATCGAGTCTTCGAAGTTGTAGCCGTTCCAGGGCATGAAAGCCACAAGCACGTTGCGGCCCAAAGCCAGCTCGCCCAGATCGGTCGAAGGACCGTCGGCGATGATGTCGCCCTTCTTCACGACGTCGCCGACCTTGACGATGGGACGCTGCGTGATGCAGGTGCTTTGGTTCGAGCGTTGGAACTTGAGCATATTGTAGATGTCGACCGTCGGCTCGGAAACATCCGTTTTCTCCGTCGCGCGCACGACGATGCGCGTGGCGTCCACCTGGTCCACGATGCCGCTGCGCCTCGCGGCGACGGCCACGCCGCTGTCGCGGGCCACCGCGCCTTCCATGCCGGTGCCGACGAGCGGCGCATGGTTGCGCAGAAGCGGGACGGCCTGACGTTGCATATTCGCGCCCATGAGCGCGCGGTTCGCGTCGTCGTTCTCAAGAAACGGAACGAGCGCCGCAGCGACAGACACGATCTGTTTAGGCGAGACGTCGATGAAGTCGATTTCCTCGGCGCTGGCGATGATGTTTTCGCCGTTCTTGCGCGCGATGAGCGTTTCGTGAACGAACTTGCCGTTTTTGTCCAGCTCGGCGTTCGCCTGGGCGATATTGTATTTACCCTCTTCCATCGCGGACAGATAGACGACCTCCGCCGTCACCTTGCCGTTTTTCACGCGGCGGTACGGGCTTTCGATAAAGCCGTACTGGTTGACGCGGGCATAGGTCGCGAGCGAGTTGATCAGGCCGATATTCGGGCCTTCCGGCGTCTCGATCGGGCAGATGCGGCCGTAGTGGGTCGGATGCACGTCGCGCACCTCGAAGCCGGCGCGCTC
>CAZZDK010000024.1:0-29295 GCA_964652235.1 uncultured Rhodospirillaceae bacterium | reverse complement strand
CCTACGGGAATCCGGATCGCGTCCACTTTCCCGTCCATGTCAAACGCCACAACAGGAACCGACGTCCCGAACCCGATGGATTTCGTCGCCGTTACCCGCAAGACCTCTCCCCCCAGCGACGTGATCGCCACGCTCCCCGTCCCCGGCGAGTAAAGCCCCGTGTTCGCCTCGCCCTCGCGGTACGGATTCGCCGCCGACGTCGAGCCGCCGAGCAGAACCCCGCTGGACATCGTTGACGTGCTGTTCAAAAGCGTTGTCCAGCTTGTCGCCGTGTAGCCTTCGAACGTCTGAAGCGACGTATTGTAACGAACCATGCCCGGAACGCCCGTCCCCGGTCGGTTCGCGGTCGTGTCCTGCGGCAGGATCAGGGAGCTTGAGGTCGGCCCCGTGCGAGACGACAGGTCCAAAGCCGCGCCTGTTTGCGGCGCAGCGCCCACGCCGATATTGCCGCTCGCGTCGATCCGCAGGCGTTCCGTCCCCGCCGTCGAGAAAACCATCGTGTCGTCCGCAGGCCGATGCAGGCCCGTATTGGCGTCGCCCGCGAAGTAAAGCCCCGGCAAAGCCGCCGAGGTCCCACTTGCCATCTGCCCCACGGCCCCGGGCGTCCATGCTGAACCATTCCACACCAGCGCTTGGTCCGCGCTCGGCGCGGTGGAGGAAACGGCATAGCCCTGCAGCTTGATGACGGAGGCCGTCAGAATCACGTTTGCCGATCCGTCGAAGCTCACCGCCGGCGCCGTCGCGTCGCCCGCGATGGAAAAATCGCGCGGCGTGGTCAACGTCGCCACCGAACCCGGCACGGGCGGCACCGCCCACGTTCCGTCCCCGCGCCAGAAGGTCGTCGTCCCGGCGTTCGTGCCGCCGTTCAGGTTCGCCACCGGCAGATTCCCCGTCACGTGCGAGGTCAGATCAATCGCCGGAACGTTGCAGACAAGCTGCGTCCCGGCCGCGTTGACGCGGCAGAAATTGTCCGCGGTCAAAGCGCCCATAGAGCCGCTGACGCCCATATTGACCCAGTTTGTCCCGTTGCAATATTGCATGACGTTATAGTTGGAGCTGTAAATCTGATCGCCCGCGACGCCCGCGGGATTCGAGCAAGCGGCCATCGCCGGCGACGCGCTGAAAGCGACCGCCAAAGCCCCGATAAGGGCTAATAAAAGATTCCGGTCTCTTGCCATCAATCTGCGTCTCCTTGACGATTTTCCCCTATTCTTTCTGCCCAATCTTCAACAAAGCTTTAATACTCCACATAGACCACGCCAGGAGCGCCTGCGCCTGCCGCGCTCAACCCCGAACCGCCGCCCGCGCCGTAGCCGTAGCCGCCCGATCCGCCCGATGCCGAATTTCCAGCCGAGGGTCCGGCCCCGTTGATATAGATGCCTCCAGCGCCGCCGCCGGAATGATTGTACCAATAGGTGATAACTCCTTGATTTTCACTCGTTGTTCGCACATAAGAAGCCGTTGTCGCACCTGCACCGCCCGCTCCTGCCGAAAAAGTAGCCGATTGAAAGACGACCCCCTTAACGGTCGTTGAGGTCGAGATAATGGTGCCTTGCCCGGTCCCCGGCCCGTAAACCGTTGTTCCGGTCCCTCCCGTCCCGGCGGAACCGTTAGTTCCACCATTTCCCCCGGTCACAGGCGAACCGGCATAAGTTGTTGATCTGCCACCGCCGCTGCCGCCGTTGCCTGTGTTCGTCGGATATCCCCCCGCCGCCGTAACATGGCTGCCGAAAGAAGACGTTCCCCCGGCGGTGGACGCGCCGCCGCCGGCCCCGACTGTCACGGTGATGGCAGAGGAAGATGTAAGATAAAAGGCCTGCGTCTGGACATATCCTGCCCCGCCTCCGGTAAGGCCCGCGCCTGTTTGAACCCCGCCGCCCGCGCCGCCGCCGACAACAAGCACCCGGACAAGGAGCGGTGTTGACGGCGATACGCCCGCAGGCGGGGTCCATGTGCCCGATGAAGTAAAGATTGTGGCGTTGGCTCCAAAACCCGACCCGCTATAAGTGGACAAGGCCGTCCAGCTCGTGCCGTTGCAGAAATAGAGGGTCCCGCTCACATATTTAATGGTTCCCGCATAAGTCGAGGAGCAGGTTGAGGCGGTGGTCCCTACTTTGACCGCGCCGTTGACTTCAAGTTTCTCCACCGGCGCGGCAACGCCAATCCCGACATTCCCCGTATTGTAGTAAATATCCGTTCCGCTCGTGGTCCATTGGCTGCTGCCCCCGAGGCTTCCCCAGCCGGACGCCGTATAGCCCTCGAACGCCCCAAGGTCGCTGTTATAACGGATCATGCCTTCAACCGTCGTTGATGGCCTTTCTCCCGCCGTGCCGGTCGGCAAGATAAGCGCGTTCGTCACATGGCCCGCGTCGAGCGCGGCGCGCGGCGCGTTGGTGCCGATCCCCAAATACAGACTGCCGGCATCCCAAACGAGGCCGTCGTCGCCCGCCAGATTGTTGTTGCCGTCGTTATATTGCACCGAACCGATTGAACCCGTCGCCGTCCCCGCGATCACGCCCTCGCCCGTCACGGTGCCCGTAAAGTGAACCAAATGCGCGCTGGCGCCGCCCGTCACGTCGAGCGGATAGGCGGGCGCGGGCGTGCCGATGCCGACGCTACCGCTGGCCGTCACGCGCAAAACCTCCACGCCACCCGCGCTGAAGCCGACGCTGCCGCTGGCCGGACTGAAAAAGCCGGTGTTCGTCTCGCCGTCGCGGAAGGGGCTGGGCGCGTCTTTCGTCGGCCCCAACACCACGCCGCCGCTCACCGTGCCGCTAAACGTGCCGGTGAAGACGCCCAGGAACCCGCCCGTCGCCGCCACTTGCCCCGCGAATAAAGCGTTGCCGCTCGCGCGGTTGATGGTCAAAGCCGCCGTTTCCGAGCCGCCGTCGATGACGCGATTGATGACGAAGTTGGATCCCGCGCTGCTGCCGGTTTCGTTTTCGTCGTTGGCGGCGAGGACCCAGCGCTGGTTGCTCGTGCCGGTGGCGAATTGCAGTTCACGCATGGTCTGGTTCGCGCCGGAGACGCGGATGTTGCCGTTATAAACGTGCAATCTTTCCTCCGGCCTGTCGATCCCGAGGCCCAGATAGCCCAGCGGGGAAAGAGTCATTTGCGTTGTGCCCGCCGTGGAGAAATACAGATAACCGCCGCCCGTCGCGGTGGCCGTGATGCCGTTGCCCGATCCGTCCGTCATCTGATCGGGCGTCCAGGCGACATAGCTGCCTTCCGTCACGCGGCCGGAAGAATCCACCGTCACGGTGTTATAGGTTCCCGCCGCCACGACGGTGGTGAGCTTGTCGCTGGAAATGCTGTGCGCGGCCAGACGGTCCACGCTCAGCGCCGTGCCTCCCGCGATGTCCCCGCCGAACAGGTTGTTCAGCGCGGCCGAAGCCGTCGTCGCGCCGGTGCCGCCGTGCGCGATGGGCACGGCGCCGCCTGTGACGTTTTCGGCGGCCACGCTACCCGCCTCGCCGCTGATGTGCGCGTCAAGCGTCGGCATATCGCCGCCCGTCAGGCCCAGGATTTCCCACGCGTGCGCCTGGCTGGTCGCGGTGAAGAGCAGGCTGCCCTCGGCCCCCGCGCCGAGCGAGGCCCGCGCCACGCCTTCCGTCCCGGCCTGAAAGACGCCCTTGCCGACGGTCGAGCCGCCCAGGCCCGTCAGCGCCGCGTCGAAATCCGCCGCCGTGAAGACGGCGTCGCCGACGGAGCTGGAGCCCAAAAGGGTCGTGCGCGCCTGCGCGGCGAGCACCGGGTCCAAAACGGCGCCGGAAAACAGATAGTGGCCCATCGTCGTCGCGCCCAGGGCGCTGCGCGCGCCGGTCGTCGTCTCGGACAGGAACAGATCGTTGCCGACCGATCCCACGCCCAGCAGATTAAATCTGACCGCGCTGGCCGTTTCCCCGACAAGTCCGGAAGAGGAAAACAGATAATGCCCCATCGCCGTCGCGCCGAGAACGTCCCGGGCGTCCGAGGCCGTCGAGGAGACGAAAAGCAGATTGCCGACCGCTCCGGCGCCAAGCGCCAGACGGGCGGCGGGGGCGGTGGTGGCGCCGGTGCCGCCGCTGTCAATGCCGAGCGGCGCCGTTTTCAAAACCAGCGTTCCGATCGTCGCCGTATTGGCCAAAATCATGCCTTGGGCATTGATAATGCCGTCGGCGGAAACCGTCACCTTCGTGCCGGGCGCGCCGAAGGAGGCTTCCGTCGAACCTTCGGCCTGCTGCCAGACCGAGGCCCGATCAACCGCCAACCCGACGGTGGCTCTGTTCAGCTGGTCGTCGCCGCCGGGAGATTCGTCGCCGCAGCCCGTCTCGACCACGCCGTTCGCGCCCGCCGAAATAATCGCGACCGCCGGAAGGTCCAGCGAAGAACGCGGATTTTCCCAGCGGCAATAGATATAATACCGGCCCCAAGGATCCAGTTGTTTGACGCCCGCGCCCGCCGCGAACACGCCGACTTCGGTCGGCGATCCGTCGTTGCTCGCCGTCACCAGACTGGAGGGCAGCTTGGCTGCGTCGGCGTTGGCAAAGGCTTCCATCTTTTGCGGCGCCCCGGCGCATTCGGCGCTGGCGCCGGGCCCCCTCGGCGGACAATAAAGGAGCTGGTCCTCGCTTAAAACGCCCGTCGCCGCCAAGGTCGTCAGACCGCTGGTCAGATCCCCCTTCGCGGTCGTAGCGTTCGTGACATTGAGATTGGCGCGCAGAATCTGGCCGTAGCCGCTGAATAAAACGCCCGCCGCGACGCCCGCCATCATGAGAAGGTAAAGGATCGGCGCGACGGCAAAGCCCGCGCGCGCTTTTCCGCCCTTGGGGGAAAGGCCCGTTCGGGGACGTATCGTCGTCCCTTCAATTTTTTCCGGTGCCGCCATTCAACCCTCTGGAGTCTGGCCCCGCTTTAATATGTCTCGGTTTCAAGAAATCGTCCGACCTCCAAAAACCGCTTTTCCCCGCCCGCGAAACCGCACGCCCTCACGAAGGAAAGCGCGGGGTTCGATCTTCTCCGGAAAACAGGGGGCATTTTGCAAATTAAATCGTTAATATTTAGTCAAGCCTGCCCCGGCCCATGCGCCCTGGCTTCCGACATGATGTCGCCCAGTTTCGAAAGCAAATAATCAAAATCCTCCGATCCGACGTCTTCAAATTGCGTTAGAACCCTCTCAATGACCGTGGCGCGATAACGCTCGCGGTCGTAAGCCTGGCCGTCCATTTCGGTTTCGTGAACCACCTCCAGCGCCGCGCAAACGACCGGCAGCATGTTGGGCGGCATTCCGGCGCGGGCGTAAAGCGTCTTAAGGCCCAATTGCCCGCCGTCGTGAATAAGGATTCGGGCGTTCAAAAGCGGGATGTTGGCCCGAACGGCCAGGGCGGCTTCGAAGAAAAGGACATCGCCCACGCATAAGGCGCGCAGAATGATCGAAGGCGTAAGCCGCCCGTGAGCGTGCATCTGGCTGACAAGCTTTTCGATCTCGGCTTCCGTGCTGCCGCCCGCCAGTTCGACGATGGTGCGTTCGCGGCTTTGCAAAACGAGATCGGACGCGACGGCGGTGGACAGTTCATGGTGCGTCACAAGATAGTCGCGCAACTTTTCCGAAACGACGGTCGTGAGGCGCTCGGCGACGGTGACGGGCAAAACGGGCCTTTTGACCATGGCTTCCTTGACGGTCTCGCTCTTTTCGAAGCGATCCATCGCCTTGGCGTAGCTGACTTCCGAGATTTGGGCGCCCTCGTTGTTCATCAATTTCGTGACCGCCTTTTCTCCGGCGGTCGTGATGATGGCTTCGGAAACGACGGGCGAAACTTCTTTGCGGGCCGCGATGGCTTCGTGCTTTTGCGGCGAGCCCTTACCGATGATGTCCAAAAGATCCCGGTCCGTCAGAACGTCGGAGTCCGTCAGGATCGGCAGCGCGACGATTTCGATGTCGTTGGCCAGCGACAGCGCGACGTCGTGCGGCAGGCGCGTGGCGTGGCGCAAATTTTCGGACAGCGCCTGGCGAACGGAGGTTTCGATGTCCTTGGCCATCAACCGCACGACTTCCTGCGCGAGATTCATCTCGCTTTCAGAGAGCGTGGGGTTGTCGATGTCCTGGGCGAGCTTTCCCGCCACTTCCGCGCGAACGGCAGCGGACGGCTCTTTCATCAGCCGTTCGACGTCTTCCTTCGTTAGATGCGCCGTCATGGATGGTAACGCCCCCTGTGGTTGAAGGAAAAACCTGCCGTTCCTTATCTTAAACTATCGCGCTAAAGGTTTTCTAGATTATTAATTCCGTTCTTTTTTCTTCTATTTTGGTTAGGAATCGGTTAGCAAAAAGTGTTTTGGTTGCATACAGGAAGCAACGATCCGGAGTTCCCATGCCTCTCGACCTTAAGGCCCATATTCGCGGCGTACCCGATTTTCCGAAACCGGGGATTCTTTTTTACGACCTAGGAACGCTTCTGGCGCACGGCCCGGCCTGGCGGGAAACCATCGACCGGATGGCCTCCCTTGTCGAGGAAGAAGCGCCGGAAATCCTGATTGCCATTGAATCGCGGGGCTTTCTTGTCGCGGCGCCGCTAGCCGCTCGGCTGGGGCTCGGCCTTGTCATGGTCCGCAAAAAAGGCAAGCTGCCGGGTCGAACCGTTTCTTACAGCTACGATCTGGAATACGGCTCGGACACGATCGAAATCCAGGAGGGAGTCATCAAGCCCGGCGCCCGCGCCGTTTTGATCGACGATCTTTTGGCGACGGGCGGCACATCGGGCGCCGCGCTGGCCTTAAGCCGCAAAATGGGCGCGAACGTCACCCGCGCCGTCTTTATCATCGAGCTGACTTTTCTTGCGGGCCGAAAAAAACTCGACATCCCTGTTTCGGCTCTTTTGGCTTATGATGAATAAACCTCAAGACCCTGAAAAGATCAGACACCCCTGCCCTCTCTTGACGAGATAAGAGCAAAGGGACTGCGCCGAGGCTTCGTCCAGCCCGACAAAGCGCGCGCGGTAAATGGTCGAGCCGTCCGTCATCGTCACTTTTTGCAGGCTCGGCTGCGCTTCGCCCAAAACGTCCCGCATGGAACGCATCATGCTCAAAAGAATCTGTCTTGCGCCCAGAACGTCGCCGAAGGCGCCGACCTGAATGCCCCAGGCCAGGGATTCGCCCGGCTTTGTTTGGCGAAGAGGCCGGGCCAACCCTGCGGGCGGCTCCCGCTCGGCGGACGAAAAAGCCCCTGAAACCTTGCTAGGCAAGGGCAGATAGGCCAGGGCCATCCTGGGGCCGCCCCTCGTTTCGCGCGTCAATTGGGCGAAAGCTTCGTCCAGAAGTTCGGCCATCTGGGCATCGCGGCTGGCGGCCTTGCGCCCGCCGAAAATGACGCCGATCAGCCTTTTGCCGTCGCGCACCGCCGAGGCGACGAGATTAAACCCCGAAGCCTGGATATAGCCCGTTTTGATCCCGTCCATGCCTTCGTAGCGCTGCATCAAATGGTTATGGTTATGGTGTTCTTGCCCGTTGTAAACGAAGCTTTCCTTGCCGAAATAAGGATAAAAGCCGGGAAAATGGGAAACCAGCGCCAACGCCAACGTCGCCATGTCCCGCGCCGTCGTGATTTGCTGCGGGTCGGGCAGTCCTGAAGGATTTCGAAAAACCGTCCCGGACATTCCCAAAGTCCGGGCCTGGTCGTTCATTTGGCGGGCGAAGCCCGAAACGCTCCCGCCCATGGCTTCAGCCAGAACCACGGCAGCATCGTTGGCCGATTTGGTCACAAGACCCAAAATAGCGTCATGAACCCGTATCCGCCCCCCGGCGCGAAGCCCCAGCTTCGAGGGCGCCTGCCCGGCGGCCGTCGCGGAAACCGGCAGGGACGTATCGAGCCTAAATGTCCCGTTTTCGATGGCCTGAAACGTCAGGTAAAGGGTCATCATTTTCGTGAGCGACGCCGGATGGCGCGTTTCCGAGCCGTTTGTTTCCCGTAAAATGCGCCCCGTATCGGCTTCGATGATCAGATCGGCATAAGGGGCGCTCGGCGCGGGAACCACCCGCGCAGCCCTGGGCTTGGGTTGCGCTTTTTTCTTGCCTTTCGCACAGGCGTCGCCCGGCAAAGCGGCGGAAAGGGTTAGGACAAGCGACAACCCCAGAAGGAAAAACCCCATCTTTTTCATGAGGTTATAAAAAGACTCCATTCGACGGCCTTCCCTGATTCGCTCAAACGCCGGAAAGGATGAGTCCATCGTGGCCCAAAAGCAAGTCTTTCGGAAAAACGATTCCCGTTAACATATCTTGCTTGACAGATTAGCCCTCTCTCTTTATGTTAACCTTTAATTGTTGCACCGCAACATATCCCCGGATGCGCCGTTGTTTTCCGCCTTTCAGGCAGGGCGTTTTTCGGGTTTTCTTTTCTTCACGGAGGCAGGAATGCAAAACAATAATACCGAGCAACTGGAAAAAATGACGAATACCTTGCTCCAGAGCTGCACGGACATGAACACCCTGATGAGGGACACCGTTAACGCGACCCTTCAATCGGTCTCCATCATGACCAAAGGCTGCAGCGACCTGTGCGACAGCGTCAGCTCCCTGATTCAAAAGTCGATGGAACAAAGCCTTAAGGTCAGCCAGACGCTGATGTCGGCTTCGTCCGTTAACGATTTGGTTGACACGCAGAACTCGCTCCTTAAGAGCAGTTTTGACAACATCATGAGCGAAGTGAACAACATTTCGCAGCTCTCCACGCGCATCGCGCAGCAGGCGGCAGAGCCGGTGACCAAACAGCTCAACGCAACCATGACGAAGATGACCAAGGTAAAGGCAGCTTAAGTCTCTTTTCTCTTTGTGGTTTTGTTGCAAATCCCCGGCTGGGCCTCCCGCCGGGGATTTTGCTTGCCCCCTGGCCTTAAGAATCGCTATAAGCGCCCCCATTCCCGAGAACGTGGACGGATGTCGGCCTTTCCCGAACAGAAAAAGCCGGACGCCGCTCCCGCCCCGCCTTTAGGGCGACGGCCTATCGGGACAACTTTAATCAAGGAAAAACTATGACTAAACGTCTGGAAGCCAAACACAAAATTGACCGCCGCCTGGGCGTCAATCTTTGGGGCCGTTCTAAAAGCCCGATCAACCGCCGCGATTATCGCCCCGGCCAGCACGGCCAGCGCCGCACCAAACCTTCCGATTTCGGCATTCAGCTTCTCGCCAAGCAAAGATTGCGGGGATACTACGGCAACATCGGCGAACGCCAGTTCCTGCGCTATTACCAGGAAGCGCTGCGCCGCAAGGGCGACAACGGCGAAATTTTGATCCAGCTCTTAGAACGCCGCCTGGACGCCGTTGTTTACCGCCTGAAATTCGCGGCCACGGTTTTCGCGGCCCGCCAGCTTGTCAATCACGGCCATGTGCTGGTGAACGGCAAGCGCGTCAACATCGCCTCCTATCAGGTCAAAGAGGGCGACGAGATCGAGCTTCGCGCGAAAGCCAAGCAAATGGCACCCGTTCTGGCCGCCGTCGAGATGACCGAGCGCGACGTTCCGGACTATCTCCAGGTCGATCACAAGGCCATGAAGGGCACCTTCGTCCGCGTTCCGGCGATGGGCGACGTTCCCTATCCGGTCCAGATGGAGCCGAATCTCGTCATCGAGTATTATTCGCGCTAATATAGGGTTCCCTCAAACGCCGGGCGCGAACCTTTCGGTTCGCTTGGCTTACGCGCGCATTGGCGCGCGGGCCCTCAATGGGCCAATCGGCGCCCTGTGTTCGCGGGCGCCGATAAAAAGGGTTCCCTCAAACGCCGGGCGCGTTTGAAGCGTCTCGAAAGACAAAAGCGGGAAGTTCTCTTCCCGCTTTTCGTTTTTCGGCGCGCGAATCAATTTCTTGCGCGGGAAAGATGAAAGCTTTCCAGGCCCTCCACGCCCGCCAGCGCATCGGCAAGCCGAGAAAGGCCCGCATTGCGGCGACGATTGATCGAGATGGCGACGAACCGCCATTCGACGCGGCCCTCGCGCGAGGATATGGCGACGGATCCTTGCGCGATTTCATAGCCGTTTTCCTCGGTCAGGGCGCGCACCGCGCTCTCGCGCGGGTGCGCGCCCTTGGCGAACTGAAGCGAAACGAAAATAGGCCTGCGCGAGGGCAGCAGAACGTCAAAGCGCGAGCCCATCAAAACGAAAAGCTCGGCCAAAACCGTCATGAAAAAAGCGGCGGCATAAAACTCAAGGCCGACAAGAACCCCTATGGCCGCCGAAGCCCAAATGGACGCCGCCGTCGTCAAACCGCTGATCCGAAAGCCCTCTTTCATGATAATCCCGGCGCCCAAAAAGCCGATGCCGGTGACGATGCCTTGAATCGTGCGCGTGGGATCGACGATGGCGCCGTTGACCGCCGCCGCGCCGCCAAGCCAAAAGCCGGGGTGGGCGGAAACGGACGTCAGAACGGCGGCGACCATGCAAACGAGGCCGTAGGTCCTCATGCCCGCCGCGCGTCCGTGATAGGACCGCTCATACCCGAACACAAAGCCCAAAAAGAGCGCGAAGAGCATGTCGAGGACAAGCGCCGCGTCGGGTTGGGCGCGCCAGGACGACCAAAGCGCCGACATCGTTTCCCCGAGATTGAAAGCTTCCATCATGCGCCACCTTTTCTTTCGCTTTGTTCTTTCGCTTTCTTGCGCGAAAGGATCAAGGGAGTCTAATCTCCCGGAGGATTCTCGTAAAGGAGGCCGTTCGCCATGACTTCCGCCCCTGCCCCCTGCTGCGCCGCCCGCGCCCCCGAAAAGGCCGCCGCCCCCGACGAAAAAGAGGAGGGCGAATCCTTAAGGCCCGCGCTTGTCGCAGCGGGCCTGGGCACGGCTCTTGTCATGCTCCTGTCCCTTTTCGGCCCTTCCGCCGCCTGGCTTGCGGCGAGCGTAACGGTCCTTACGCTTCTTTATGCGGGCCGGCCTTTTTTCCTCTCGGCTCTCTCCGCCCTGCGCCGGGGGCGTTCGTCCATGGACGTTCCGGTTTCCTTGGCTCTTCTTCTGACGACGGCGCTTAGTCTTTTCGACTTGTCCAGGCAGGGCGGCGTCCTGTTTTTTGATTCCGTCACGATGCTGCTTTTCGTCCTGCTCGTCGGGCGGCACCTGGATGATCGGGCGCGCAGACGCGCGCGCGAAGCGGCGCAGGCCCTTTTGGCCTTTTTTTCGGGAACAGCGACCATCCTTGAGGGCGAACAAACCCGGCGCCTTCCCATCAGGGACCTTGCTCCCGGCATGGTCCTGTCCGTCGCGGCGGGCGAGAAAATCGGAGCCGACGGCGAGGTTTCGCAAGGCGTCTCGGACGTCGATCTGTCCATCATAACGGGCGAAACGATACCGCAGCGGGTCGAGCCGGGCCGCGTCGTCTTCGGCGGCGCGACCAATCTTTCGGCGCCCCTTCACGTGCGGGTGACCGCCGCCAGCGAAGACAGCCTTTTGAGCGAAATCGCCCGTCTGATGCAAAAGGCCGAGCAGGGCCGCGCCCGTTTCGTGCGCTTTGCGGATCGCGTTGCGGGCCTTTACACGCCTGTCGTTCTGGGTCTTTCGGTTCTGGCTTTTCTCCTCTGGTTCTACGGTTTCGGCCTCGCCTGGCCGGACGCTTTGTCCATCGCGGCGTCGGTTCTCGTCATCACCTGTCCTTGCGCGATGGCTTTGGCCGTTCCCGCCGTCCAAATTCTGGCTGCCGCGCGGCTGTTCCGCCAAGGCGTTCTTTTGAAAAGCGCGGACGCCCTCGAACGCCTGGCCGCCGTCGATACGGTCGTTTTCGACAAGACGGGCACCTTGACGTTGGGGCGTCCGAAGCTTGCGAACCGGGGGGACCTGACGACCGAAGAACTTAAGCTCGCGGCTTCGCTGGCCGCGCAAAGCCGCCACCCGATGGCCCGCGCGGCGCTGGCCGCTCACGGCGGGGGGCCGCTTTACGCGTTGGACGTTTCGGAAACGCCGGGGCAAGGACTCGAAGCCGTTTTCGAGGGACAGCCGGTCCGCCTGGGACGGCGCGAGTGGTGCGGCCCGACGAGCTTTCCCTCCGACGCTTATGCGGAGCTTTGGCTCCGCCAGGGCTACAAACCGCCGCGCCGCCTGGCTTTCGCCGACGGCTTGCGCGAAGACGCGGTGAACGTAGTCAACGGCCTTAGAAAAAGGGGTCTTTCCCTTTATCTGCTGTCCGGAGACCGGGAAGAGGTCGTGGCGGAAATCGCCGCCGAACTGGGGATCGAGCAGGCCTATGCCCATCTGTCGCCGCTCGACAAATGCGCCGCGATCGAAAACCTTCGCGCCCAGGGCCGCCGCGTTTTGATGGTCGGCGACGGCTTGAACGACGCGCCCGCGTTGGCGGCGGCGGACGTCTCTTTTTCGCCCTCGACCGCTCTGGACATCACGCAAAACGCGGCCGATCTGGTTTTTCAGGGCGCTTTTCTTGCGCCGGTTCTGGAAGCTCTTGTCGTGGCTGAGCGAGCGCAGAGGCTTTCGAGAGAAAACATCGCGCTTTCGGTCTTTTACAACGTCCTGGCCGTGCCGCTCGCGCTGGCGGGCCAGGTCTCGCCGCTTATCGCGGCGGCGGCCATGTCGCTTTCCTCCCTCGCCGTCGTCCTCAACGCGCAGAGAATGCGAAAATAGCCGGGATCAGACCGCCCGTGAGACGGGTGCGCCTTCCGCCCGCTGCGTCGCGTCGAAAACGGACGCGATGACGCGCACGGCCATGCGGTGCGGAACGGCCAGCTTGATTTTATAGCCTTCGCGCGTGATGATTCCGGCCTTTTCATAAGGCGCCAGCGCCTCAATCTCGGCCCCTATGGCGGACAGGGCGTAATGATGCTGGCGGCAGACGGTCTCTAGATTCACCTCCATCGTGCACATCAGCGTCTCGATGATCGCGCCGCGGAGCTTGTCCTCGCTCGACAGCCGCACGCCCCGGCTGGTGGCAAAGCCTTCGCTTGCGATTTTCTGCTGGTATTCGTCAACCGCGCGCGCGTTTTGAAAAAATTGCGAAGCCGTACGCCCGATGCTGCTGGCGCCGAGACCTAAAAGCGTTTGCGCCGTGTCGTCGGTATAGCCCTGGAAATTGCGGCGCAAGGCTCCCGCCGCCTGCGCTTTGGCCAGGGAATCTTCGGGCAAAGCGAAATGGTCCATGCCGATTTCGACGTAGCCCGCCTCGCGCAGGACGTCCCGCGCCGCCTTTTCGAGCGCCAGCGCCGCGTAGGGTCCGGGCAGGACGTATTGTTCCAGCGCTTTTTGGTGTTTTTTGGCCTGCGGAATATGCGCGTAGGAGAACAGCGCGACGCGCTCCGGCCTGAGCGCCGCGACCTTGCGCGCGGTGGCCGCCATGGTGACGGGCGATTGCAACGGCAGACCGTACATCAGATCCATGTTGATATGCGCGATGTCGTGCTCGCGCAAAAGATTGTACGCCTCCAGAACCGTTTCGTAGGCTTGCTCGCGTCCGATGGCTTCCTGCACTTCGGGCGTGAAATCCTGCACGCCGAGCGAAACGCGGTTCACGCCGACCATCCGCAAGGCGCGGACCTGCGCTTTGGTGACAAGGCGGGGGTCCAGCTCCATCGCCGTTTCGCGGCAAGCCGTCATATCGAAACGGCGGGCCAAAGCGCCGAACAGAGCGCCCAGGTCCTTTTCCGAAAGGATGTTCGGCGACCCGCCGCCGAAATGGATTCGCCCCACCCTTCGCGCGCGCGGCGCGGTCAGGGCCAGATGCTCCAGCTCGCGATGAACGGAATCCAAATAATGCGTCACGCGCTCATGCTGCTGGGTCGGCAACGTGTGGCACCCGCAATAAAGGCACAAAGCTTTGCAAAAGGGCACGTGGAGGTAAAAAGAAACCGGTTCTTCCGGCGGGATTGCGGCTAGAACGCTCTTGTATTCCTGCGCCGTGACCCCCTCATGAAAAGCGGTGGCGGGGGGGTAGCTCGTATAGCGCGGCACGGCCTTGCCGAGCCAAAGATCGTCGCGGGCCGATCCCTGTCCCAAAAGACCGATAAACGGATCGTCAAGATCCAGGGCTTCTTCGGCGGCCTCGGACGGGGCCGAAAAACGGGTCGTTGCTTGCTGAATCAAGGGCCGCCCCCGAAAAACGCGAAAACGAATCGGAAGGGTATCACAAGGCCGCCCGGCCCGAAAGCCGGGAAACTGTGGCACAAACAGCGCTATAGGGCCTAAAAATGGCCTTCCGCCCCTATTTTGGACCTTGCTCCCGCCTCGTAATCATTTTTTAATAGGGAAGTGCGATAAACGTCCCCGCCGACATCCCTTTTCGTCCGCTTTTTCTTACCTTAATGGAGAAGATCATGAAGAATTCCCTGAAACTCTCGCTTGCCTTCGCCGCCCTGATTATCGGCGCGGGCCTTTCGGGCGCCCAGGCCCAAATGCTCGACGTCGTCAGAGATACGAACGGAACGCCCATCCGCGCCGAATCCGGCGACTGCCTGCGTTCCAACTGGGAAGGGTCCGCCGATGCCTGCAAAGGCGCTCCGAAGGTCGTGCGCGAAAGCACCTCGATCTATTTCGCCTTCGGCAGCTCGGCCCTGACCCCCGCCGCGAAAAAGACCCTCGACGGCCTGGTCGCCGGGCTTAAGAACAAGGGCAACGTCGTGGGCATCCGCGTCGCGGGCTTCGCCGACCGCATCGGCAAGGACGCCGCGAACGAGAAGCTGTCCAAAAAGCGCGCCGACAAGGTTCGCCGCTATCTCCTCTCCAAGGGCGTCGTGAACGCGCAAGTCGTTGAGACCCGTTGGTTCGGCGACAGCGTGGCCGCCACAAAGTGCCCCGAAGGTCTGGCTAAGAAGGAGCTGATCAAGTGCCTGCAGCCGGATCGCCGCGTTGACGTCGAAATCGACTTTGCTCCCGCTAAGTAAGTTTTGTTGAGACAAAGAAACCCGCCGCTGAAAAGCGGCGGGTTTTTGTTTGCCTTTCTCACAAGAAATATTACGCCAATCCCTTCTCGATAAATTCCCAGTTTATCAAATGGTCCAGAAACGCCTGGATGAAGTCAGGCCTGCGATTTTGATAATCCAAATAGTAGGCGTGCTCCCAAACATCGCAGGTGACAAGAGGCTTCATCCCCATGACAAGCGGCGTCATAGCGTTGGCCGTCTTGACGATCTTAAGCGCCGAGCCGTCTTGAACCAGCCAGACCCAACCGCTGCCGAACTGCGAGACCCCCGCTTGCTTGAATTGCTCTTTGAACGAGTCCAGGCTGCCGAAGGCGGCCCGAAGCCGCGCCTCAAGCGCGGCGGAAGGGCGCCCCCCGCCCGGCTTCAGGCTTTGCCAGAAAAAAGCGTGGTTGAAAGCCTGTGCCGCGTTGTTGAAAATTCCGGTCTTGCTTTCGTCCTTCGCCGAAGTCTGCACAACGTCTTCGAGAGAAGCGCTGTCCAGAGGCGAGCCCTTGATGAGATTGTTCAGGTTCGTCACATAGGCCTGGTGGTGCTTGCCGTAATGAAACGACAAGGTCCGCGCCGAGAGGTGCGGTTCCAGGGCGTCGTCGGCATAAGGAAGGGGCGGAAGCTCGAAAGGCATGGAAGGCTCCTTAGGTTACGCGGTTTCGTCTTCATCGTTTTGCACGTCCCGGCGCAATTCTTCAAGGCCGGGCCTGTATCCTTCCGCATCCCCGTATTCAAGAAACTTCAGATAATGCCGGTGGGGATCGCGAATGCGGATAGCGTGCTTGATGGGGCACCAGAATTGCTCGGTGCGGCCCGCGACCTCGCGCGCATAGGCGAAAACGCCGTTGCCGTAGCCGCAGTAAAGACAGTTAATTTTTTCGATAAGGTTCAAATAAGCCAGATGATGCCGATCAAAAACAAGAAAGGTCGACCGCTTGACGAGGGGAATGCCGTAAGCCCGGAAACAAACGTGCTGGTAGATCGTCACCCACAAATCCACAAGCGCGATGGGGATCAGGACGGAATAAATGACCGGCGCGACAAGAACGTTCAGAAAACCCGCCGTCCTGAAAAACTGGGGCAGCCGCGTCTTGAACGCTTTTTGCCGGGCGATGACCTCTTCAGCGAATTCGGCGATTTTGCCGCGAAACCGAACCTCGTACTTCTCCCGGCTTTTATTGACCTCTTCCTCCAGGGCGTCTTCGAGCTTTCGTATTTTTTCGATCAGTTCTTTGATGGCGTCGTTCATGAGGTCCTCTTCGGGCAAGGCCTTTCGCAGGCCGGATATAATCCTTTGTTTTCCCGTGATTTTTGAAAAGTCGCCGCGCGCGCCCTTTCTTCATAATCCGGAAACGAAATCATGATACAACGCTTCCGTCCCGGCGCAAGAACTGGCTGACAAGGGCTTTCTTTTCAGGTAAAAGGGGGCTTCTCTCTTCGGCGCGTTCTTCCTTCCTCCCGCGCCGGTCTCGCCGCCTTCGACGTCTTATCAGAAACGGACCCGCCATGACCGATACGCAGATCGAGAACCGCACTTTCGACGAATTGCAGCTCGGCGAAACCGCCAAGATCACCCGCAAACTGACGCGGCGCGAAATCGAGCTTTTCGCCATCGTCTCCGGCGACATCAATCCCGCCCATTTGGACGATGAATACGCCTCGAGAAGCCGCTTTCACGGCGTCATCGCCCACGGTATGCTCAGCGGCGGCTGGATTTCCGCCGTTTTGGGAACAAAGCTGCCCGGCCCCGGAACAATCTACCTCGATCAGGCGATCAAATTTCTCAAGCCCGTAAGGCCGGACGACACGATCGAGATCGCCGTGACCGTGGCCAATAAGGACGAAAAGCATAAAATCGTGACGCTTAATTGCGTCGGCACCAACCAAAAGGGCGAGGAAGTCGTTTTGGGCGTCGCCACCGTCATCGCGCCGTCCGAAAAAATCCGGCACAATTACCGTTCCCTGCCCGAGGCCGAGATTCTCAACCACGACCGCATGAGCCGGATGATCGAAAAGGCCAAGAGCTATCCGCCCTTGCGCACCGCCGTCGTTCACCCGTGCGACGCCTCCTCGCTCGGCGGCATGGACGAGGCGAGAAAAGAAGGGCTTATCATTCCGGTTCTTGTCGGGCCGGAGGCTAAAATCCGCGCCGCCGCCGAAGCCAACGGCATTTCGCTGGAAGGCTGCGAGATCGTTTCCGTCCAGCACAGTCATGCCGCCGCCGTTACCGCCGTCAACCTCGCCCGCGACGGCAAGGTCGGGGCCCTCATGAAAGGCAGCCTGCACACGGACGAGCTGATGTCCGCCGTCGTCCACCGCGAGGGCGGTCTGCGCACCGAAAGCCGCATGAGCCATGTTTTCGTGATGGACGTGCCGACCTACAAATTCCCGCTCATCATCACGGACGCGGCGCTGAACATCGCGCCGGACCTTGAGACGAAGAAATACATCACGCAAAACGCCATTTATATGGCGCACGCGCTCGGCATCGGGGATCCGAAGGTCGCGCTCCTTTCCGCCGCCGAGACGGTCAGCCTCAATATGCCTTCGACGCTCGACGCGGCGACTTTGTGCAAAATGGCGGATCGAGGCCAGATCAAGGGGGGCACGCTCGACGGCCCGCTCGCCTTCGACAACGCCATCAACGCCGAGGCGGCGAAAATCAAGGGCATCGTCTCGCCCGTCGCCGGACAGGCGGACGTTCTCGTCGTTCCGAACATCGAATCGGGCAATATGCTCGTCAAGCAGCTTTCCTATCTCGGCGCGTCCGTCGGGTCGGGGCTTGTCGTCGGCGCCAAGGTGCCGATCATGCTTACCAGCCGCGCCGACAACGCGCAGGCCCGCTTGGCGTCTGCCGCCCTGGCCGTTTTGATGAACATCGAACAGAAAACCCGTCTTGGGGAATAGGGGTTCCTTATGTCGAACACAGAAAGCCACGCCGCTGTTCTTGTGATGAACGCAGGCTCTTCGAGCCTCAAGTTCGCCCTTTTCGTCGGCCCGAACGACGAATGCGTAGGCCGGGGCTCTATCACGGGCATAGGGACCAAGGCCGTCTTCAAGGCCTCCGGACCGGGCTTTAACGGCAAGCCCCAGCCCGACGTCAACGACACAAACTGCAAATCGCCTTCGGAAGGTTCGCGCCTTCTTTTGGACTGGCTTGACGAGATCATGCCGGAAACCAAGCTGATCGGCATCGGGCATCGCGTCGTGCATGGCGGCGATCTGGCCAAACCGACTATCGTGCGCCCCTATGTGCTGGCCTATCTCAAGACCTTGATCCCTCTCGCCCCGCTGCACCAGCCCTTCAACTTGGATATTATCGAGTTTTTACAACAAGTTAGGCCAAGCGTCCCTCAAGTAGCCTGCTTCGATACGTCGTTCCATACGACGGTGCCTTCGATCCATACGCGCTTTGCCATTCCGCGCATCTGGCACGAAAAAGGCGTCCGCCGCTATGGCTTCCACGGCCTGTCTTACGAATATATAGCGGGCCGGATGAAGGAATTGTCGCCATCGGCCTATGCGGGCAAAACGCTTGTGGCGCATCTCGGCAACGGGTCGAGTATGTGCGGCATCGACGGCGGCAAGAGCTTTATCACGACGATGGGCTTTTCAGTCCTCGACGGCCTGATCATGGGCACGCGCCCCGGCTCGCTCGATCCCGGCGTGATCCTTTATTTCCTGCGCGAGGCGAAACTCGACGAACCGGCCATCGAACGTATGCTTTACCACGATTCCGGCCTGCGCGGCGTTTCGGGCCTCAGCAACGATATGTCGGTCCTTCTGGCCAGCGACAGCCCACACGCACGCGAAGCGGTGGATTTGTTCTGCTGGCGCGTCATCAACGCGGCGGGCGGGCTTATGAGCGTGATGGGCGGCATTGACGCGCTGGTCTTCACGGCAGGCATCGGTGAAAACGCCGCGCCCATTCGTGAGCAAATTCTTTCCTCGTTGACCTGGACAGGACTTTCGTTTGATCAGCAAAAGAACGCCAACCTGCCTTCGGGCGAAGTCCTTCTCTCCACGCCGGGCAGCAAGATTCAGGTCTGGGTCCTGCCGACGAACGAGGAGATCATCATCTCCCGCCATTCGCGCGAAACGCTCCTGGCCGCGAAGCATTAGGGTCCAAACCCCATTACCGCGCCATGAAGTTCGCGGGCGAGGGGTTCACGACTTTGCTGCCCGTTTCCGTCACCTCGTTGACGGCCAGGCCGCGCTCGATCTGGCCGCTTCCCAAAAGACGAAACACGCCGTCCAATCCCGCAAAGCCCGCCGGGTTCGTCAGATTCGCGCGTTCCATTTCCTTGCCGCTCCGCGCCAGAACGGCGGCCAGAGCCGTCGCGTCGTAGGCCAAAGTCGCAAGGCGCGGCGGTTCTTTGCCGAAAGAATCCTGATAGGTTTTCACGAACCGCTCGCGAAGCGCCGGGTCGGCCGCCGCGAACCAGCCGCCCACCAAAAGGGGCTGCCCCTGCGCCAAATCCGGCTCGTCCCAAAGGCCCGTTCCCAAAAGGCGCGTTTTCCCTTTTTCGATCCCGGCCTGGGCTAATCGTCCGACCGTTTTCCGGAGCGCCTCTCCGCCTAAAGGCAGGAAAAGGGCTTCGATCGCTTCTTTCTGCTTGGCCAAGGCGGCCACGTCGTCCGGTCCACCCTTGAACAAAATCTCGCCGCCGTTGACGCGAACGGCCTCTTCGAACGCCTTTCCGACCAATTCCCCGTAGGGACCTGAAGGGATCAGCGCCGCGAACTTTTTTATCCCGCGCGAAGCGGCAAAGGCCACGACCCGCTCCACCTGGGGCGCGGGCGCAAAGCCCATGACGAAAAGGCCGGGCTGGGCCAGGGAAACGTCCGTTGAAAGGGTCAAGGCGTTCAAGCCCGACGTTTCGATTTCGGGCTTTACGGCGACAACCTCGGCCGCGAAAAGAGGCCCGATGAACAGGCTCGCCCCGCTGCCGCGCGCCTCGTGCGCCGCGCGCGCGGCGCCTTCGGGCGTGCCGCCCGTATCGCGGGGCATCAGCTCGAACCCGTCCCCGCCGATATCGAAAACGGCGAGTTGCGCCGCATTAACCATGGCCTGCCCCAGCGCCGCGTTCTTCCCCGTCAAGGGCGCCAGAAAAGCCACTCGGACACTCGAGGGCCGCGCGAGGGTCCGGTTCATGCGCTCGGCCATTTCGCGAGGTGTCGGATAGGCGCCCTGACTTGGCACTTCCGGAAGCCCGCCCGCGGCGACGGTTTTTTTTCCCTGGGCCGGAGAGCCGGGGGTTGTTAGGCTGCCTTCCGGCGCGCCGCCCGAAGACGCAAGGGGCGCGCAACCGCCCGCCAGAGAAAGAATGAGCCACGCCCATGAGAGCGAAAAAAGAAGATTCCGGAAGGAAAAAGGAAAGCGAATCATGGCCTGATTTCTCGTTTTGGGTTCGGGAGTCTCTTCAGGCTATCGAAGATTGCCCGGCAAGTAAACCGCTTCGGCTGGCGCCGGGCCTGTACGTGACGGCAACGCCGATCGGAAATTTAGGCGACATTTCCCTGCGCGCGCTTTGGGTTCTGAAAAACGCCGACCTGATTTTATGCGAAGACACGCGTGTGTCGGGCGCCCTCCTTCGCGCCTATGGCCTTCAAAAGCCCCTTCTTTCCTGCCACGACCACAACGAAGAGGCGCGCGCGCAAAAAGTTCTGGCCGCCCTGGCCGAAGGTAAAGTTCTGGCGCTCATCAGCGACGCAGGCACGCCGACGCTTTCCGATCCGGGCTATAAGCTCGTTCGCGCCTGCCGCGCGGCGGGCTATCCGGTTATCCCCCTGCCCGGCGCGAGCGCCCTGCTCGCCGCCTTGACAAGCGCAGGCCTTCCGACAAATTGTTTTTTCTTCGCCGGATTCCTCCCGTCCAAACAAGCGGCGCGGCGCAAAGACTTGAGGGAGCTGGCCTCCCTGCCCGCCACTTTAATCTTTTACGAATCTCCGCAGCGCTTGGCGGCGACGCTGGCCGACTTGGCGAAGATTTTCTCGCCGAAACGCGAGGCCGCCGTCTGTCGCGAATTGACGAAGTTTTTCGAGGAAACGCGGCGCGACTCTCTGCCCGCGCTGGCCGCCTTTTATGAAAAGGCGCCGACGCCCAAGGGCGAGATCGTTCTTTTGGTCGGCCCGCCTGAGGAAAAGGACGGCGCCTCGTCCCACGAAGGCCTTGACTCGCTTTTGCGCAGCGCGCTCGAAAAAATGACCCTGCGCGACGCGGTCGCCGCCGTGGCCGAGGCGACCGGCGCAGCCAAAAGCGAGGTTTATAAAAGAGCGCTTTTTCTGAACAAATAAGCCCTATCCGAAAAAGCTCCGGCTTTTGTTGAAGACAAAAAGAAAGGGCGGGGATTGCTCCCCGCCCTTCTTTGTCTTTTCAGACTTTCGCGAAAGCGACGCTTAGAACGCCATCTTCTGCGAGAGCATCAGGACGTGGCCGATGTTGTTGCGGCCGCTGTCTTCGCGGTTCTGGTTGAAGAACACCGCGTCGGCAGCCGACGTCAGGCCCGGGAACCAGGTGTAGGTCGCACCGAGACCGACAGCCGAGAAGTCGTCGACGTAGGTGATGTTGTTGTCAACGCCAACTTCGTCCAGCAAGGAGTAGTAGCCTTCGCCGCGCATATAGTTGGCGGCCAAGGCGACCTTGTCGAACTCATACTTCAGGCCGAGGGTCCAGGCGTGCTGGTCCTTGGTCTGATCGGAGAACTTCACCGTGTTGTAGTGGCCCGCATTGACATACGAACCGCCGAGGGTAAAGCCGGCGTACATCAATTGCGTGCCGACGCCCCAGGCCGTGAAGTCGCGCAGGTCGTCGCCCGCACCTTCGCCGGAACCGATGACCATCATCGGCGAAACAACTACGCTGACGGGGTTGAAGTTGCCGGTGTACTGGACGGCCGTTTCCACCACGTCGCGATAGGTCGTGACGTCGGCGCGGTACTTGGCAACATCGTTGCCCCTGCTGTCATAGTCCGGCGTATAGCTGACACCCAGCTGCACCTTGTGGTTGGCGTTGCCGACCTTGGGGGTGTAGTAGGTGAACTTCGTGGCGTTCTCCAGCGTATCGATGTAGGCAGGCTGGAATTGGGCCAGCGTGTTGCGATCCGTGAAGTAGGTGTAGTTGCCGTCGATCTGGCCTTCGCCAACCGTGGGGGCTATCACGAAAAGATCGGAAGCGCCGTGTTCGTCGCCCATGAGCGTCTTGCCGAACGCGCCGGACATCCAAACATAGGCCTGGTCCATCTTGATCTGGTCCGTGGGGGCATCGGCACCCAGAGCCGCCCTGTTGTTCAGGGTGATCATAGAGCCGTATTCGATGCCGCCGGCCGCTTTGCCTTCGGCCGCGAAGTTCAAGCCGTATTCGGTGGCGAAATCGCCGCTGCGGCGCGCCGTCGTCGCGTTATCGCCGAGCAGCTTGTTCGATTCGTGGAACATCGCGGCGCGGAAATCGACGTAGCCGCCGGCCGTGACTTGGATCGGCGATTCCGCCGCTTGGGCGGCACCCGCCAAAGCAACCAGAGCCGAGGTAGCCAAAAGGATTTTACGCATGTGTATCCCCCTCGTGGATGGATAAAAGTTGTTGAGTTGGTACTGACTTCGAGGGCGGATAGCCCCGTCGCAGGAGAATCTGGAGCAACGGGCCTGCACAGACAAGCGCTATTTCGGATTTTTGCCGACTCGCCCTTAACCTGTGTCTTTCCTGCCACAAGCCGTTAACCATCGAATTCCTTGCAAAACCGCTCTTTTCCGGGCATAGAAGGGGGCGTTATCTTAACTTTTCCTCAAGAGCGAACGATGAAAAAAGCTTCCTCTTTTTCCCTCCCGAAAGCCCGAAAAGTCGGTTTTTGCGCTCTGCTTCTTTGGGGCCTTTGCGCCTGCGGCGGGGTCGAGACGGATCCGACCTACAAAGACAAGCAAAGAGAAGATTTGTACAAATATGGCAGCTTAGTGAGCGATTCCGGCGGCTTCAGCCTTTTGGGCGGAAAAGAGGGGAAAAAGTCGAACGGCCTGGGCGTCAACGCCTTTCTCTGGCGCGCCTCTTTGGATACGATCTCTTTTATGCCCATCGCCTCGGCGGACCCGTTCGGGGGCTTGATTACCACGGACTGGTACACCTCCCCCGCCGCCCCGGATGAAAGAATGAAACTTAACGTTCTTATCCTGGACCAGGAGTTGCGAGCCGACGGGGTCAAAGTAACGGTTTTCCGCCAGATTCGGGCCAAAAACGGCGACTGGACTGATGCTCCTGCTACCCCTGCCACAGCCGGTTCTTTAGAAGAAACCATCCTCACGCGCGCCCGGCAGCTTAAATTGGCGCAAAAAGAGGGGAAATAAGAGAGAACAATCGACCGGCTGTCTCTCTTGAAACGGCTATAATCCGAGATTTGCGAGTTGTTTATCGGCAGCGCGCGCAAACCGCTCTTCGGACGTTTCTCTGTGGGGATGAAAGGTTACAATCCACTCGCTACGCTCAATTTTCTTTAATCTTTTTACATTGCTCCAGGTTTGCATGAAGGTAGGCAGGGGCGCCGTGCAGGAAGCCAGCAGGAACGAGAAGGGGTCCAGTTTCCCCAAAACAGCCGCGCCGATACCCATGGCGGCCATGAACCCCAGGGACACAAGGCCTGCCTCAAATCCTGTTTTTGCGGTCTCGCGGGCGATGCCTGCATTTGAGGCCCAGCTTTCCATTTTGTTGGCGGGCGTCCCGTCCCAAGGCTTCGTGTCGAGATAAACGGCGCGCCCCGAAAAAGTTTTGTTCGGCAACGTCTCTTTCGTAATCTTCCAATTGAAAAGGCTTAAAACAACGGAGGCGGCGAAAAAGCCGAAAGGCGCGCCGCTTCCCGTCGTCAGCGCTGCGCCGAGACAAAAAAGACCGCAGATTCCCGCGCCGATAATGCACGGGCGCCGGAAAAAGGAAAGAGGCGCCGCGTTTGGAAAGCTGGTTTTGCTTATCCGTTCGCCGTATATCGTCCTGAAGTCCGAAAAATCTACTTCGCTATCCATAGGGGTCCCTTTCTTTCGCTTTATTTCTCTTCAAGAAATTAGTCTTTTTCCCTTTTTCTAGCCAGCCCTTAAACCCCGATTGCGGGTTTTTAGTTTGTGCGATAACGTGAGGGGGACGAAACCTCCAACGCAGCGGTTCTTTTAACCATGTCCGAGCGCTATAACGTCCAGGAAACCGAAACCAAGTGGCAAAATTTCTGGAAAGAAAAACAGTCGTTTAGGGCCATAACGGACCCGGCTCGTCCTAAATATTACGCCCTGTCCATGTTCCCCTATCCTTCAGGCCGCATCCATATGGGCCATGTGCGCAATTACACGCTCGGCGACGTCGTCGCGCGCTACAAAAGAGCGCAAGGCTTTAACGTTTTGCACCCGATGGGCTGGGACGCTTTCGGCCTGCCTGCCGAAAACGCCGCCGTCGCGCAGAAAAAACACCCCGCCGACTGGACGCGCGGCAACATCAAAAACATGAAGGCCGAGCTGCTCCGCATGGGCCTTTCGTTGGATTGGGATCGCGAACTCGCGACGTGCGACGCTTCTTACTACAAACATCAGCAAAAATTGTTTCTGGATTTCGCGAAGGCAGGCCTCGTCTATCGCAAAGAAGCCTGGGCGAACTGGGATCCCGTGGACCAGACGGTTCTGGCCAACGAGCAGGTGATCGAGGGCCGAGGCTGGCGCAGCGGCGCTTTGGTCGAGAAAAAATTGTTTCCCCAATGGTTTCTGAAAGTCACGGCCTATGCCGAGGAATTGCTGCAGGGCCTGTCCACCCTGGACCGCTGGCCCGACAAAGTGCGGCTTATGCAGGAAAACTGGATCGGCAAATCCGAAGGAGCCTTCGTCAACTTCTCCGTTAACACCGATCTGGCGCAGTCGCGGTTGCGGGGAGCCGAAGGCGGACCGCAGAGCAGTCGCGCCCAAGAAAAAATAGAGGTTTTCACAACCAGGCCCGATACGCTTTTCGGCGCGTCGTTCCTGGCGATCTCCGCCAATCATCCTTTGGCGAAAAAGATGGCTGAGACGAACGCGAAGCTCGCGGCGTTCATCACCGAATGCAACCGCACGGGCACGAGCGTGGTGGCCATCGAAACGGGCGAAAAACTCGGCTTCGACACGGGCGCTTTTGCCGTTCATCCTTTCGATCCGGATTGGAAAGTGCCAATTTATGTCGCGAACTTCGTTTTGATCGAATACGGCACAGGCGCGATTTTCGGCTGCCCCGCGCACGATCAGCGCGATCTGGACTTCGCCCGCAAATACGGCCTGCCCGTCAAGCCCGTCGTGCTGCCCCAGGGCGCCGACCCGAAAACGTTCACGGTCGGCGACGAAGCCTATACGGGGCCCGGCAAAGCTTTCAACTCGCATTTTCTCGACGGCCTCGACACCGAAGCGGCCAAGCGCGCCGCGATCCAGAAGATCGAAGAACTGGGCGCGGGGCAGGGGACCGTTCAATATCGTCTGCGCGATTGGTGCGTAAGCCGTCAGCGTTACTGGGGCTGTCCGATCCCCTTCATCCATTGCGAGGCTTGCGGCGTCGTGCCCGTGCCGGAAAAGGATTTGCCGGTGGAATTGCCCGAAGACGTTTCGTTCGACAAGCCCGGCAACCCGCTTGACCACCATCCGACCTGGAAACACGTCAAATGCCCCTCGTGCGGACGCGACGCCCTGCGCGAGACGGACACCTGCGACACGTTCGTGGACTCAAGCTGGTATTACGCCCGTTATTGTTCGGCGACCTGCGAAGGCGCGCCGCTTGTCGCGCAGGACGTCGATTACTGGCTGCCCGTCGATCAATATGTCGGCGGCGTGGAGCACGCGATTTTACATCTGCTCTATTCGCGCTTTTTCACCCGCGCGATGAAGGCGACGGGCCACCTCAGAATTGACGAGCCGTTCGCGGGCCTTTTCACGCAAGGTATGATCTGCCACGAATCCTACAAAGACGAAAAAGGCGCCTGGCTTTATCCCGAAGAGGTGAAAAAGAACCCGGACGGCACGGCAAGCCACGTCGAGACCGGACGGCCCGTCAAAGTCGGTCGCGTCGAAGTCATGAGCAAATCGAAAAAGAACGTCGTGGATCCCGGCCAGATTATCGATAAATACGGCGCGGACACAGCGCGTTTGTTCATGCTGTCCGACAGCCCGCCGGAACGCGACATCGAATGGTCCGAGGCAGGCGTGGAGGGCGCCTGGCGTTACATAGGCCGCCTCTGGCGCAGCGCGGTGGAGCCGAAGCTTCCTCTCCCGCCCGCGGGAACGACCGTGCCGGACGCTTTGGATGAAAAAACCCTGGCCGTCCGGCGGGTCGTCCATCGCACCATCGCCGACTTCACGCGCGACATTGAATCCTTCCATTTCAATCGCGCCGTGGCGCGCGCGCGCGAATTGTCGAACGCGCTCGATACGCTGGAAGAAGGAAAGGGCGCCTCTGCCGTTTTGCGGGAAGGACTCGAAACGCTCGCCCGCTTGCTCAACCCCATGCTGCCGCATATCACGGAAGAAATGTGGGCTCGGCTTGGCCACAAAGCACCGCTCGTCGAAACGCCCTGGCCGAAGGCCACTCCGGCTTTTCTGGCTCAAACGACGGTCACGGTCGGCGTGCAGGTCAATGGACGTTTGCGCGGCACCATTGAATTGCCTAAAGACGCGGACGCAAAGACGGCCGAAGCGGCGGCCCTGGCCGAACCGAATGTCAAGCGCACGATCGAAGGCAAGACGGTCAAGAAAGTGATTGCCGTGCCGAATAAAATCGTCAGCATCGTGGTGAGCGGATGAGGTTTTTCACGCGCCCGGCCTTTGTGGGGCTTTTGCTTCTCGCCGCTTGCGGCTTTTCGCCGATTTACGGCCATCGAGGCGCCGAAAACGGCAAGCCCGTCGCCGCCGCGCTCGGCAACGTCTTCATCGAAAATATTCCGGACGAAACCGGCCAAAAACTTCGCAACAAGCTCATGGACCGGCTGTATTTCCATGGTCGCCCGGCCGCCCCCGAAGCGCGGCTTTCCGTTTCCCTGACGGCGACCGAAGCGGCAATGGGCATCCAAAAAGACGCCACCGCCTCTTTAAGCGAACTGACGCTGAGCGCAAGCTACCGCCTGAACGGCAAGAACGGCCAAAAGCTTTTGACCGGCGCGGCGCAAAGCGCCGTCATTTACAGCAAGCTGGACGCCCAATACGGCACGCTGGCGGCGCAAAGAAACGCCTATGACCGGGCGATTAATGAGGTTTGCGAGCAAATCGTCGCCCGTTTGAGCCTGTTTTACGCCGAGACGCCGCCCAGCGGCGCCGTAACGCCTGAGACGAGCTGGGCGCTCAAAACCTCCGCCGTTAGAAAATGAAGCTTTCTGCCTCTCAAATACCGGGTTTTCTTGCCGCTCCGCCGCCGAGCGTGCGCGCCTTTTTGTTTTACGGCCCCGACCCCGGCCTGGCGCATGAACGCGCCGAGGCGCTGGTTAAAAAATTGGCTGCCGATCCGAACGATCCGTTCGCCGTCGTTTCGCTTTCGGGCGCGGCGCTCGGCTCGGACGCCGCGCGGCTTTGCGACGAAGCGGCCTCGATGGTTTTAACGGGCGGACGACGCGTGATCCGCGTGCACCAAGCCGTCGAATCCAACGCCGGACCGCTGGGCCGGTTTCTGGGCGATCCGCCGCCGGGCGATAGCGTCGTCGTCATCGAAGCGGGCGATCTGGAAAAGCGCTCAAAACTTAGGTCTCTTTGCGAGGGCGCCTCGCCTCTCGCGGCGGGAATTCCCTGTTATCTGGAAGACGCCGCCGCGCGTTCCCGCTCGATCGGCTCGCTGTTGCAAGCGGAAAATCTTCGCGCCGCGCCGGACGTCTTGCGCTTTCTGGCCGACATCTTGCCGCCGGATCGCATGGCTTTGCGCAGCGAACTGGACAAGCTTATCCTTTACGCGCAAGGCAAAAAAGAAATCGAGATGGACGACGTCCGAGCCATCATCGCCGACGCGGGCGGCGCGGAAACGGACGAGTGGGTTCATGCCGTCGCCGAGGGCCGTCTTGACGCCGCTTTATCGCTTTGGGACCGCCTGGCGGAAGAGCAGGCTTCTCCCGTCGCGCTGCTGCGCGCGTTGCAGCGGCATTTTTTGCGTCTCCACCTGGCGCGGGGCTTTATGGACGAAGGTCTTTCCGCCGAAGCCGCCGTCAAAAAGCTTTCGCCTGCCGTTTTTTGGAAAAATGTGGACCCCATGATCCGCCAGCTTCGGCGCTGGTCCTCCGTCCGGCTGGCTGTCCGGCTTGAGCAGCTTTTGCAGACCGAAACAGCCCTTAAGAAAACGGGGGCGCCAGCCGAAGCGCTCTGCGCCCAATTGGCTTTGACTATAGCCGTCAAGGGATGATTGTTTCTGAAAAGGCTCCATGATAGGGTCCAGCGCCTTTTTCAGGTTTCAGGAGGTTTCATATGTCCGAACAACAGCCCGCGCCGGTTCAAATCGCCGTTCACGCGCAATACACGAAGGATTTTTCGTTCGAGAGTCCGAACGCGCCGCAAATCTTTTCTCAGATCCAAGCGCCGCCTAAGATCGAGCTGGGGCTGAACGTCCAGACCCGCAAATTGGAAGAGGCCGTTTACGAGGTTGTGCTTCTTTTGAAACTGGAAGCCAAGGCCGAGGACAAAACGGCGTTTATCGCAGAGCTGGCCTATGGCGGCGTTTTCGGCGTGCCGGGGCTTCCCGATTCTCAACTTAACGTCTTTTTGCTCACCGAGGCGCCGCGCCTTTTGTTTCCTTTCGCGAGAAACATCCTGGCCGACGCCGTGCGCGAGGGCGGCTTTCCGCAGGTTCTCATCAATCCGGTCGATTTCGCGGCGCTTTACCAGCAGCACGCGGCCGCGCAGGCCGAGGGGCCGAAGGGAACGGCTTAATCCGACGATCCCCGGCGCGGCTTGGCGATATCGTTCGTGTTCTGATTCATCGCGTCGAAGAAATCGCTGTTCGTCTTGCTGTATTTAAGCTTGTCGAGCAGGAATTCCATCGCGTCCGTCGTGCCCATCGGCATAAGCACGCGGCGCAGAACCCACATTTTCGACATCGTGGCCTTGTCCACGAGCAACTCTTCCTTGCGCGTGCCGGATTTCGTGATGTCGATGGCCGGAAAGGAACGACGATCCGAAAGCTTGCGGTCCAGGATGATTTCCGAATTGCCCGTGCCCTTGAACTCTTCGAAAATGACTTCGTCCATGCGGCTGCCCGTGTCGATAAGCGCCGTGGCGATGATGGTGAGCGAGCCGCCCTCTTCGATATTGCGCGCCGCGCCGAAAAAGCGCTTGGGTCTTTGCAGCGCGTTAGCGTCCACGCCGCCCGTCAGCACCTTGCCGGAAGACGGCACCACCGTGTTGTAGGCGCGCGCCAGGCGCGTAATGCTGTCCAAAAGGATCACGACATCGCGTTTATGCTCGACGAGCCGCTTGGCCTTTTCGATG
>CAZZDK010000023.1:23950-30016 GCA_964652235.1 uncultured Rhodospirillaceae bacterium | reverse complement strand
GACGGCCCGCTTCTCCGACGGAGTACGGCGGGAAGTTGTAGTGCAGCATGAAATGCTCGCGATACTCTCCCGTCAGCGCGTCAACGATCTGCTCGTCCTGGCCGGTGCCGAGGGTCGTCACCACGACCGCCTGCGTCTCGCCGCGCGTGAAGAGCGCCGAGCCGTGCGTGCGCGGCAGAAAACCGACTTCGCCCACGATGGGACGAATGGTTTTCGTGTCGCGCCCGTCGATGCGACGGCCCGTGTCCAGGATCATCGCGCGAACGTGGTCGTACTTCATCTGCTCGATAGCGTCGAGAACGTGTTCGGGCGCCATCTCTTCCGCCGGAATGGCAGCGAGGGCTTTTTCCTTCAGCTTGTCGAGCTTGGCGTAGCGGACCTGTTTGGCCGTCTCGCCGTAGGCCTCCTTGAGGTCCGCGCCGATAAGGCCTTGCAGCTTGGCAATGAGCGCCTTTTTGTCGTAGGGCAAGGGCGGCAGTTCACGCGGCTCCTTCGCGGCCGCTTCGGCCAGCGAGATGATGAGGTCGATGACCGGCTGCATCTGTTCGTGACCGAACATGACCGCGCCCAGCATCACCTCTTCCGAAAGTTCCTTGGCTTCGGATTCCACCATCAGCACGCCTTCATGCGTTCCGGCGACAACGAGATCGAGCGCGCTTTCCTCCATCTGGGAGAGCGCGGGGTTCAAAACATACTGACCGTTGACGTAACCGACCCGCGCGCCCGCGATGGGACCGAGGAACGGAATGCCTGAGAGAGTCAAAGCCGCCGAACAACCGATCATGGCCACGATGTCCGGGTTGTTTTCCAGGTCGTGCGAGAGAACCGTGGCGATCACTTGCGTTTCGCACAGATAGCCTTCCGGGAAAAGCGGACGGATCGGACGGTCGATCAGGCGGCTTGTCAGCGTCTCTATCTCCGTCGGGCGTCCCTCGCGCCGGAAAAAGCCGCCCGGAATGCGGCCGGCGGCGAAGTATTTTTCTTGGTAATTGACCGTGAGAGGGAAGAAGTCCTGCCCCGGCTTCGGCTTTTTGGCGCCGACGACCGTGCAGAGCACCGTCGTGCCGCCGAGGCTTGCCATCACGGCCCCATCGGCCTGACGCGCAACCTTGCCCGTTTCGAGAACGAGCTTTCGCCCGCCCCATTCCATTTCTTTTCGATAGACTGTAAACATTTTCCGTCTTTCCTTTACTTGTTTGACGTCCCGCAGGGCCCCATGCCCCGCGGCCTTCATGTTGCGATGCGCTTCATGAAACCTATTCTCCGGTGTCCCGGAATAAACCCGTCGAACGATACAAATCGCTCGTAGCCCAGCTTTTCATAAAAGCCAGGCGCTTCGTAATCCTGCGTCCAGAGATAGACGCCGATGCAGCCGCGACGCAGCGCTTCGGTCTCCACCTCTTTCATGACGAGATGCCCAAGACCCGCGTGACGCAACCCTTCCGCGACCCAGAGCAGGTCAAGATAGGCCCAGCCCGGATGGACATAGACGTAGGCGCCTGCCTCCACCTCGCCGCGCGCGTTCTTTTGCAGGACGGCGAATTTTTTCGGATAGCGATCAACGTCGGGATGGTCCTTCGGGCGAACCGACAAGACCCGGTCCGTCAGGAAGTTTTGCGTTTCAGGAGAGGGGTGGTCGTCAACGATCATGCCGCCCCCCGAAGTTTCTTCATAAAACCGATGCGCTTGTATCCGTTCGGACAATCGGCCTGCGTCACGAATTCTTTGTATCCGAGTTTGGGATAAAATGCTGGCCCTTCGAAACTTTCCGTCCAAAGATAGGCGCTGTGACAACCGCGCCCCACCGCTTCGACCTCAGCCGCCGCGACAAGCCCCGCGCCGACGCCCTGCCCGCGCAGCGTTTCTGCGACCCAAAGCGTGTCGATGTAAAGCCAGTTCCAAAACGTCTTGCCCGTAAGCCCGGCAACGATCGCGCCCGCTTCGTCACGGCGCAGAATTTGAAGGGGCGTTTCCTCGTAAGGGGGCGCGTTTTTTGCCCGCGCATTGGCGAGGCAGCCGCCGACCAGGACCTTTTCAGCCTCAGGATCTATTCTGTTTTCTATTTCCAGCCCGCCAACCGACAAGTTTCTTCCCTTCCGATCCGAACCGGGCCTATTCCCGGCTCGCCGACTTTCTCTCGCGTTATTTGCGCAAGCCCAACTCGCCGATCAGCTTTTCATAACGTCCGGCGTCGGTCTTTTTGAGGTAGTTCAAAAGACGGCGACGGTTGCCGACCATCATGAGCAACCCCCGGCGCGAGTGATGATCCTTCTTGTTCTTTTCGAAGTGATCCATCAGGCCGTTGATGCGCTGCGTGAGGATCGCGACTTGCACTTCCGGCGAGCCTGTGTCGCCTTTGCCGCGCGCGTGTTTGGTGATGAGCGCCTGTTTCTGCGCTTTCGTCATCGACATCGTTTCTCTCCATTGTTCTAAAAGTTAAATCCGCGCAAAACCCGAAAGGTTCCTTCCTTCGCCTCCACCAGAGCCACCGGCGTTCCCTGATGGCTCGCCAGAACAACCGGCTGGTCCACAAGGTCCGTTTGGTGCGGCCTGATGAGAAGGCTTTGGCCCCTCCGCAAGGTCTGCGCCTCGCTCGCGGTCAGGATCAAACCCGGGATGTCGTCCAGCGCCGATCCGATCGAAAGCAAAGCCGTTTGGGCGGCCCCCTTATGGCTCAATTCCTCAAGCTTTTCCAGAGAAATCGCGCCCTCGACCCGAAAAGGCCCTACCCGCGTGCGCCGAAGCTCTTTCACAAAGGCGCAAGTGCCCAGAATCTCTCCTAAATCCCTAGCCAAAGAGCGGACATACATCCCCTTGCCGCAAACGACGCGGAAAACGGCGTGTTCGCGGTCCGGCCTGTTAACCAAATCAAGCTCGTAAATCGTCACGCGCCGGGGTTGCATAGCAGCCTCTTGCCCCGCGCGGGCCAGGTCATAGGCCCTCTGCCCGCCGATCTTAATGGCCGAAAAGGCGGGCGGCGTTTGAGAAACGTCGCCGATAAAGTTGGGCAGCGCGCGCAAAATAGCGTCGTCGTCGGGGCGCGAGGGCGAAGTTTCCACCACCTCGCCTTCCGCGTCATCGGTCGTGCGTCTTTGGCCCCAGCGAACCGTGAAAACGTACTCTTTTTCCCCCTCCATGACAAAGGGGATGACCTTTGTCGCCTCTCCGAACGCGAGCGGAAGGACGCCGGTAGCAAGCGGGTCGAGCGTGCCGCCGTGCCCGACCTTTTTGCCCCCCATCAGCCGCCGCGCCTTGCCGATGGCCTGTGTCGAGGTCATCCCCAAGGGCTTGTCCAGAATGAGGAAGCCGTGGACATCACGACGATTATTCGTCATGGCCATCCGGATCAAGGCGTTCGTCCGCGCGGGTCAAATCTTTGGCCACCGCCGGATCGTTCAGAAGATTTTCGATCTTTTGGGCATATTCAAAGCTCGTATCGGCCTTAAAGATAAGCGTCGGCACGTAGCGCATACGCACCGCGCCCGCAAGCTCATGACGGAAAAAACCGATCATCTCGTTAAGCACGCGGCGCGTCTCTTCCGTCTCGCAGCCCATAGTCGTGAAAAAAACGGAAGCGTTGCGCAAATCGGGGCTGATTTGCACCTCGGAAATCGTCACGAAAGGCGGTTTGAACCCGCGCGGCCAGGGAATGTCGCCGCGCTGGAACAGCATAGCCATCGCGTGCCTGATCTCCTCCCCGACTTTCAGTTGTCTTGGGGTGCGCATTAGATTTTTGCTCCTTCCAACGGCCAGGTCGGAAAATGCAACCGCTCGGCTATGCGATGCAAAAGATCGTTCGGTTCCTTCAAATTGACCGAGACTCCTCTGTTCTCGAAACTGACTCTGTCTCCTTCGGCAGGAAGAAAACCAACCTTTCTCCAAAAGCCTAGGGAACCTTCCGCGAAAGGAGAGATGGTTCTGACCCCGGCCAGCCCTTTCTGCGCCGCATAGCGAAAGGCGGCCCGAAGCAAGGCCCTGCCCACTCCGCTGCGCTCATTGTTGCCGTCCAGGCGCGTATAAAGCCCCGTCATCGTCAGAAAAAATCCCGAATTCTCTTTTTGGACGGCGAAGAATCCGAACCTTTCGCCGGAACAGGAAGAAAGGTCGAGAAGGTCGAAAACGGCCTCGCCGGAAAGAACCCTCCCCAGGTCGTGTCCGTCCGGGCTTCGCACAAAACAGGAGGGTATCCGTCTCAGCTCGTCCCTGATGAACGGCGCCATTCCTCTTACGAACGAAAAATAGGTTTCGAAATCGACACGCATCGTTCTCTTCCGCCCTAAAGCTGCCTTGCGATCTCTTCGATCTCAAAGCATTCGATGACGTCGCCTTCCTTGATGTCGTCGTAGTTTTCGAACGCCATGCCGCATTCGAAGCCTTCGCGGACTTCCTTGACCTCGTCCTTGAGACGCTTGAGGGTCTTGAGCGCGCCTTCGTGGATGACCACGTTGTCGCGCAGGAGGCGCACCTTCGCGCCGCGCTTGACCATGCCCTCGCTGACCTTGCAGCCCGCGACCTTGCCGACCTTCGTGATGTTGAAGACTTGCAAAATCGTCGCATTGCCGAGGAATTTTTCGCGCAGCTCGGGCGCGAGCATACCGGAAAGGATCGCCTTCACGTCGTCGATCACGTTATAGATGATCGAGTAGTAGCGGATTTCCACGCCGTCGCGTTTGGCCATTTCGCGCGCCTGCGGATTGGCTCGGACGTTGAAGCCGACGATGAGGCCCTTGGACGCGTTGGCGAGCGTCACGTCGCTCTCGGTGATCGCGCCGACCGCCGCGTCGAGCACGTTGACTTTCACCTCGGCGTTGTCCTCGGACAACTTGACGAGCGCGGTCTTGAGCGCTTCGACCGAACCGTGCACGTCGCCCTTGATAAGAACCGGGAAGTCCTTGGCCTCGCCTTCCTTGATGTTTTGCATCATCTGCTCAAGCGTCGTGCGCTTGGTCGCGGCGGCTTGAATCTCGCGGCGTCGGCGCTGGCGGAATTCGGTGATTTCTCGCGCCCGCGCTTCCGAAGGCACCACCATAAACTCGTCGCCCGCCACGGGCGTTCCGCTCAGGCCCAGGACTTCGACCGGCATCGCCGGACCGGCTTCCGCCACGTTCTGCCCGCGATCGTTGATAAGCGCGCGCACGCGGCCCCATTCGGTGCCCGCGATAAAGATGTCGCCGACGCGGATTGTGCCGCGCCGTACGAGAACCGTCGCGACGCTGCCGCGGCCCTTCTCCAGCTTGGCTTCGACGACCGCGCCTTCCGCAGGACGGTCCGGATTGGCCTTAAGATCTAAAATCTCGGCTTGCAGCAGAATCGCGTCCTGCAATTTGTCGAGACCCACGCGCTTTTTAGCCGAAATTTCGACCGAAAGGACCTCGCCGCCCATTTCTTCGACCTGGATGTCGTGTTGCAGCAGCTCTTGGCGCACGCGGTTCGGGTTGGCGCCGGGCAAGTCGCATTTATTGATAGCCACGACGATGGGAGCGCCCGCCGCCTTGGCGTGGCGGATGGCTTCAATGGTCTGCGGCATGATGCCGTCGTCCGCCGCCACGACGAGAACCACGATATCCGTCACGTTCGCGCCGCGCGCGCGCATTTCGGTAAAGGCCGCGTGGCCCGGCGTGTCGATGAAGGTGATGCGATCAAACCCGTGCATCGGCTCGGGCAACACAATCTGATAGGCGCCTATATGCTGCGTAATGCCGCCCGCCTCGCCCGCGACGACATCTGTCTTGCGCAAAGCGTCGAGCAGCGAGGTTTTGCCGTGATCGACGTGGCCCATGACCGTGATGACGGGCGGGCGCGGCTTCATGTTTTCTTCCGTGTCTTCGATGACCGAAAGGCCCGCCTCAACGTCCGATTCCGCTACGCGCTTGACCCGATGGCCGAATTCGGTCGCCACAAGCTCCGCCGTGTCGGCGTCGATGCTCTGCGTGATCGTGGCCATGACGCCGAGCTTCATAAGGGTCTTGATGACGTCCGCGCCGCGTTCCGCCATGCGCGAGGCCAATTCCTGCACCGTGATGACTTCGGGGATGACGACATCCCGCGTAATCTTGACTTGTTCCT
>CAZZDK010000023.1:15781-23920 GCA_964652235.1 uncultured Rhodospirillaceae bacterium | reverse complement strand
GACGTCTTTCGCGCTCGATCCGGCGGCGCATGGAGGCCACGGAACGATGCCGTCCGCCGCCCTCGTCGTCCGAAAGCGCCTGCGTGACGGTCAACTTGCCGCCGCGTCTGCGATCGCCGCCGCCGCGCCGTGCGAGCGCCCCCGCGCCGCGCCCCTTGCCGCGTCCCCGGCTTTCTTCGCTTTCTTCCTCAAGGGAGGCGCCGCGCCGTACGGCATAGCCGCGCAAGGCCCCACCGCCGTCCTCGCCCTCGCCGCGCCCGCGCAAAGCGCCGCCCGCCGTCCTGGCCCGCCGCTCTTCCTCTTGCCTGCGACGTTCTTCGACAGCCTTTTCCTGCTCTTGAATCCGGCGCAGTTCTTCCATTTCGCGCTGGCGAAGTCTTTCCTTTTCGCTCAGGGGCGGCGCGTCGGGATCTATCGTATCGGTGTAGGTTTCGTGCGAGGCCCCTTCGGCGATCTGTTTTTCTTCTTCTTCAAGACGCTGCTGGCGGCGCTGCTCGCTCTCCAGGACTGCGCCGCGCAGGGCCCGCATCCTGGATTCGCGCTCTTCCTGCGTCAGCTGATGGCCCGTCCTGCCGCGCGAGGCTTCGCCCGAAAGCCCCAGAGACCCCTCGCCCGCCCGCGCGGCGGTCAGACCGCCAGGCTGTCCTGTAACCGACCCGGTTTCGCGCTTGCGCTTGACCTCGACCGCGACGGTCTTCGAACGCCCGTGGGAGAAGCTCTGGCGCACGGAACCGGCGGCGGCTTTGGGCTCCGCCTTGATCGGCTTTTTCAACTCAAGCTTCGGTTTCTCGCCGAGGCTCAGGACTTTTTTGGGCTTTTCTTCGGTCATAGGCTTTTGCTGCTTCCGTTCGTCGTCATTTGCGGATCATACAATGAAGCGCCGACCCCTTGCCAGCGCGTCAATTCCTGCCTCAATTTCGTGGTTAACGGGTGGGGTTTCAGGCCCGCCGCGACGGCCTTTTCGCGACCCAGAGCCGCGCCGAGCGAGGCGGCCGTAAAAGCGCGAAACAGGATCGGCGCCCGGGAAAGCTTTTTTTCGATGTCGCCTCCCGCGTCCACAGCCAGGATCAAAGCCTCGATTTCGCCCTTGGAAAGGGCTTCAAGAACGGCGGGTTCGCGCGTCACGACGGCATTCGCCGCCTTGGCAAGGCCCAAAAGCTCCGCGACCCGACGGCTGAAAAGTCCCCCCACCTGGTCGGCGAGATCCCCGGAAACGACGGTTTTCGTCTTGGCGGCTTTGGAGAAAAGGTTCTTTCGCGCGGCTTCTTCCAGCGCAGCGCGCTCTGCGGAAACCCAAAGACCCCGGCCCGGCAGGCGTTCGGCCAAATCGGGCACCACGCGCTTTTCGGGATCGAGAACGAAACGGATCAGAGCGGCTTTAGGCTTCGCTTCCCCCGACACAAGGCAGCGGCGCAGCAGCGACGGCAGAGCCGTTTCTGGCGCTTTGTCCTTTATGTCCGGTTGCGTGAAACCTTCTGTCATGTTCCGTTTCGTGCCTCATGTTTACGCTTGAGCCGGGTCTTCGACGGCTTCGCCTTCGAACCAATGCGCGCGCGCGGCCATGATCGTTTCGTTGGCCTTGCTTTCGCTGAGTTCCTCGCCCACGATCTCGCGCAGTTCGTCGCTGGCCAAATCGCCCACGTCATCGAGAGTCTTCACGCCCTTTTCGCCCAACTTGACGGCCATTTCCGCCGTCATATGCGGCAGGCCCATCACATCGTCGGCCACGCCCAGTTCGCGCCGCTTGTCTTCCAGCTTAGCCGCCGTTTCGGCCAGCCAGGTGCGGGCACGTTGCTGCAGCTCGGCGGCTACTTCCGCATCGAAGCCTTCGATCTCAGCAAGTTCGTCCGTCGGCGTTTCCGCGATCTGCTCAACGCGCGAGAAGCCCTCGCTCACCAGCAAATGCGCGATCACATCGTCAACGGACAAGGCTTCGATGAAAAGCGTCGTGCGCACGCGAAGCTCTTCCTGGCGACGTTCGGATTCTTCGGCTTCGGTCAGGATGTCGATGTCCCAGCCCGTCAGCATGGAAGCCAGGCGCACGTTCTGGCCGCGCCGCCCGATGGCGAGCGAAAGCTGCTCGTCCGGAACCACCACGTCCATGCGGTGATTGTCTTCGTCGAGGACAACCTTGGCGACCTCGGCGGGCGCGAGCGCGTTGACAACGAAGGTCGCGGGATCGAAAGACCAGGGAATGATGTCGATCTTTTCGCCCTGTAGTTCGCCGACCACGGCTTGCACGCGGCTGCCCCTCATGCCGACGCACGCGCCGACCGGATCGATGGAGCTGTCGTTCGAGATGACCGCGATTTTCGCGCGGCTGCCCGGATCGCGGGCGACGGACTTGATTTCGATGATGCCGTCGTAAATCTCCGGCACTTCCTGCGAAAACAGCTTGGCCATAAAGATGGGATGCGTCCGCGAGAGGAAAATCTGCGGGCCCCTTTGCTCTTCGCGTACGTCGTAGATATAGGCTCGCACGCGGTCGCCGTTCTTGAAATGCTCGCGCGGCAAGGCCTCATCGCGGCGTAGGACGGCCTCGGCCTTGCCCAGATCGACCGTCACGTTGCCGTATTCCACGCGCTTGACGACGCCGCTCACGATGTCGCCCACGCGGTCCTTGTATTCGAGGAACTGGCGGTGCCGTTCGGCCTCGCGCACTTTTTGCACGATGACCTGCTTGGCCGTCTGCGCGGCGATGCGTCCCAGATCGATGGGGGGAAGGTCGTCGATCACGTATTCGCCGATCTTGATGTCGGGGTTGCTCTTCTTCGCGGCCTTGAGCGTGATTTGCGTATGGTCGTCCTCGACCGGATCGGAAACAAGCAGATAGCGCCGCAACTTCACCTCGCCCGTCTTGCGGTCAATGGTCGCGCGGATGTCGTGTTCATAGCCGTATTTGGCCCGCCCGGCTTTCTGGATCGCCTGCTCCATCGCTTCCAGAACCTCGTCGCGCTCAATGTTCTTTTCCCGCGCAACGGCATCGGCCACGTGTAAAAGTTCCATGTCTTGAACCCCGTTTTTCTCGTTTTTCACAGCCAGGGCAACAAAAAAGGCGGGGTTTTGCCCCACCTCTCAGCCTCTAGGATTTGAGGGGCATCATAGACTTTCGCGCGAAAAAAGCAAGGAAATTTATGGAGGAAAAAGAATGGTTAACGTGTTGATTATATAGCCATACGCGCTCGAGCCAACGTCACAACCGAAACGGTCGCCGCCCCTGCCGACAGCAAAACGCGGGCGCATTCCTCTACCGTCGCCCCCGACGTCAGGACATCGTCGATCAAGACGATCTTTTTGCCCACCACGTCCGCGCCGGGCCTGAGGGCAAAGGCGCCCGCGACGTTCTCGCGCCGCTCTTTCCGGTTCTTGCGGCCCTGGGACTCGCTCGCGCGGCGGCGGACCAAAAGGTCCACGGCGACTTTCTTATCCAGATTTTTTCCCACGGCCTGCGCGAGTAGCGCCGCCTGGTTGTAGCGCCGCTTGAGAAGCCTCCATCGGTGAAGCGGGACCGGCACGATCAGATCGGCCTCCGCCCAAAGTTCCGCGCCCGCGCGAACCATCCAGGCCGCCAGCGCCGGAACGGGATGCAGCCGGTCGGCGTGCTTGAAGCGCAAGAGGATCGGCTTGATGGCGTCGTCGTAGAGGACGGCGCTGCGGGCTTTTTCGTAAAGCGGCGGGCCGCCGAGGCATTGGCCGCACAAAGTACCCTCCTCTACCGGCACATCGAACGGCGCGCCGCACCGCGCGCAAAAAGGCCTTTCGACGAAATGAATCGCTTTCCAACAGGCGGCGCACAAGGTCTGGTTTTCCGTCACGGGCCGGTCGCAGCCCAGGCAAAGCGGCGGGAGCAAGACATCCATCGCCCGGCGCCAGAAAGGGGAAAGGGAAAAGGTCATGTCGGATTGGATAAAAAGAGAAGCTTGAGTCATACTATATCGTATGCCGACCGCCCAACCCCTTTTCGATCCCCTTTTCCGAAAGCGCCAGCTTGAACGCGCCGCCGCAAGGCCCCGTGTCCCAAGCGCTATAGAGAGGGAGGCCTGGAGCCGAATTCAAGAAAGACTCGAAGACCTTAAAACGCCGCCGCCCTCTCTCTTGACGTCCTGCCTTGAATGGCGAGGGGAAGACGACGCGCGGGAAGGTCTGAGCGAAGCCCATGGAAAACTTGGCCCCGGCGGGCTTTTCCTCGGCGTCATGGCGGGGGGCGAGACGTTGCGCGAGCTTCGGCTTTGCCTGATGGAGGCGGAATTGGCGCTTACGGGCGGGGCCAGTCCGCGCACCGCGCCCATGATCGAGCTTGCGGCGGCGGGCGATCTTTTGGCCGAGGCGGGGTTCGCTTCCCCCGTCGCGGACAGCGAGCGCGTAACGCTCCTTTACCCGGACCTCTTCGCGCTTATGAAGGCCTTGCGTAACGGGGGCTGGACGAACGGCCTTTCGGCCCGCTCGCGCCGCTTTGCCCCGCGCAGACTGTTCGATAAGGCCGCCCGGATTTATGCGGACCGCTTCCCCGCCCCCGGCGGCGCAGGCATCGCCGTGACCGTGGATTTAGTCTTTCTGCATGGGTGGAGATCCTAACCCTTCGTCATTGCGAGGCCCGAAAGGGCCGAAGCAATCCAGGGCCGCTGCAGCTTGCTTTTAACGACTCTGGATTGCCGCGTCGTCCTGCTCCCGCTTTGCGGGGGCAGGACTCCTCGCAATGACGAGTAAAAAACAGCATTTCCTTAAGAAAGAAACTGTATTATCAAGAGCCTCTCTCTGGGGGCCTGTAGCTCAGTTGGTTAGAGCGGACCGCTCATAACGGTCTGGTCGGGGGTTCAAGTCCCTCCGGGCCCACCATTGAAAGAGCCGCCCTTTAGGGCGGCTCTTTCAATGGTGAGTGCGAAGCACGTGAACCCCCGAAGGGGGTTCACAAAACGCGACCATAGGAGCGTTTTGGACGCTACGCGCGAAGCGCGAGCGACTCATCAACAAGATATATCTTGTTGAAATACATCTTTTTAACAAGCTAGGGTCCGGACCTAATTGAATTGAATCGGAACAAGGGGATAAGATTCCCTATCCTATGTGTCATGCCCGCGCAGGCGGGCATCCAGAGTCAAACAGAACAAGCTTAGGTTCTTGTGGCCCTGGATTCCCGCTTTCGCGGGAATGACTCAAATATTCAAATGAGTCCGGACCCTAAATGTTGTTACCGCCCCTTCGTCCGCTCCACCGAGATGATGGCGGGGCTGGCGAGGCTATCTCGTTCACATCAAAAAGCGGCGCGGGAGTCCGCGCCGCTTTTATTGCACACAAGGCCTATTTTTTGGCGACGGAACCAGGAGCGGGAGCGGCAGCTTCATTGACAGGAAGAGAAGCGTTGGGCCTTAAAGGCGCTTGTCTGCGCCCCTCTTTCTCCGGTTCATCCTCTTTCGGCGTCAGGGCCAAAGGAAGCGTTTGCGATCCGATGGCAAGGACGTCGATCCTATCTTTGCCCGACACGACGGCAAAAGACTGAACGGCCTTGTACAAACTAACGGCCTCGGCAAAGGAAATGTTTTGCGTCTTGGCGACTTCCCTGATTCCCTCAACCTCGGCGGCAAGCCGCGCGGTCGTTCCTGCGGCCAGAGCCACGCCTTCCTTTTCTCTCGCGACCTTTTCCTCGACCGCATTCGTCGCGCGCTGCTTGATGATTTCAAGCCTTTGCCGTTCCATAGCTATCCTGTTGGCATAGTCCTCCGCTTCTTTGTCCAAAAGCGTCGAAGTCACGACAACAAGCTCAATTTCGAAAGGATATTTCGTTCCCTTGAGCTTTTCCTTCAATCGGCCTTGAATAGCGGCTCCGAGAGCATCGTAATCCGCTATATCGAGGATAGATTTCTCCACAATAACGCCACCTGCGGCTGATATGGCTATTTTACGAACAGCGTTGTCATATCCTGCGTTTCCGACATCCTTCTCTCCGGAGTTTTTCTGGTTGGAGAAATTGACATGGATTTCCCTTAGGCCCGCATCGTCATCCGCTCCTGTAAGCTTGTAATGAATGGACATACCGAGCGTAAAATTTTGGCTGTCTTTCGTGCGAAATTTCTGCTGTCCCGCATCGGTTATAACGAGACCTGCGGGATATTCCGTTACCTTTTCAAGCGGCCACGGATAAGCCATATGAAACCCCGGACCTACGGCGCGATTGAAAGAGCCTAAACGCTCGACGACAGCTCTTTGTCTGGAGGTGACGGTAAACCAACCATCAAGCAAGAAAGGGGGGATGGTCAAAAACGCTGCCGCTGCCGCTATTCCAAAAAGAATCTTCCTTTTCCCGAATCTGTTTTGAGAAGAATTGCCTTCCTTTTCGTTTTGTTCGCTAAATGCACGATGAATCATAATGCTCTCCTTTGCCAGAAGGTTAAAACATCTTGGCCGTATAGCAATAAAACGCCGCCCCGTTCAATATCTTTCGCCCTTGTCAACGTGTGTTAACCTTAACGTTTCTCACCGCCCCTTCGTCCGCTCCACCGAGATGATGGCGGGGCTGGCGCGAAGGGCGGCGAGGATGTCGGTGAGGTGCTGGGCGCTTTTCACTTCGACATCGAGAAGCAAGTCAAAAAACTCAGGCGTTCGCCCCGTTATCTTCAAATCCTGGATGTTTCCGTTGCCCTTGCCGATGATCGTGGCGAGCGAGGCCAGGCTGTTCGGCCGGTTGGTCAAAACCACGCTGAGGCGGCCCACCATATTCGCCTCGCCGCCGTAGCCCTCGCCCCAATCCACGTCCACCCAGCGTTCCGGCGCGTCGCGAAAAGACTCCAGCGTCTCGCAACCGCGCGTATGGACCGTCACGCCGCGCCCCGTCGAAACGATGCCCACGATCGGATCGCCGGGCAGCGGGTGGCAGCACCGCGCAAAATGCACCGCCATGCCGGGGATAAGTCCCTTGAGCGCGAGCGGCGATGGCGGCGCGCCCGCGGGCCGGACCTTTTTCTGCAAGGGCGCGTCGATCCCCGGCACGGGCTTGTCGGGTGTTTTCGGCTTGTGGTCCGGAAAGGCCGCGAAGAAAACGTCGCGCGGCGATTGCAACGAAGCGCCGACGTTCGCCAGCAAATCCTCGAACGTTTCGGCCTGGAATTTTTCGGCCACGGCCTCGAAAGGCTTTTCGCCGAAATCCACGCCTTCCTGCTTGCAAAGCTTTTCCAGCATGGCGCGGCCCAGCGCGACATATTCCGTCCGCTGCTGCGCGCGGATGAAGCGCCGGATGTGCGAGCGCGCCTTGCCGGTGACGACGAACCTCTCCCACGCAGGCGAAGGCGTGCCGCCCCTTTGCGTGATGATCTCCACCTGGTCGCCGTTGTGCAGCTCGGTTCGAAGCGGCACCATGCGCCCGTTGACTTTCGAGCCGACGCAAGCGTCGCCCACGCGGCTGTGAACGGCGTAGGCGAAATCCACGGGTGTCGCGCCGCGCGGCAAGGCGATCAGGTCCCCGCGCGGGGAAAAACAGAAAACCTGCTCCTGGAACAGCTCCAGCTTCGTGTGTTCCAAAAACTCTTCCGGCTTTTGCGCGTGCTCCACAATATCCAAAAGCTCTCGCAGCCAGCGATATTCGGGGCTGTCCGCCGAAGGCTCGCCCTGCTTGTAGGCCCAATGCGCCGCCACGCCCAGCTCGGCGATCTCGTGCATACGAAAGGTGCGGATCTGTATCTCGATGCGCTGGCGGGCGGGCCCGATGACGGTGGAATGGATGCTTTGGTATTTGTTCGGTTTGGGGGTGGAAATGTAATCTTTGAAACGGCCCGGAATGCCGGGATAGTGGTGGTGGATGATGCCGAGAGCCTGATAGCATTGCTCGACCGTATCCACGAGGATTCGAAAAGCCATGATGTCGGAAAGCTGCTCGAAGCCGATGTCCTTGCGCTTCATCTTGCGCCAGATGGAATAGGGCTTTTTCTCGCGGCCCTCCACGACGCCCTTCACGCCGCCCGCGCGCAGGACGTTTTCCAGCTCTTCGCGCACCTTGACGGCGACGCTTTCTCCCTCGTGGCGCAGGTAGGCCAGACGCGCGACGATGCTTTCCCGCGCGTCGGGGTTCAATTCGGCGAAGGCGAGGTCCTGCAATTCGTCCTGCATACGCTCGATGCCGATGCGCTCGGCGAGCGGCGCATAAATATC
>CAZZDK010000023.1:11142-15746 GCA_964652235.1 uncultured Rhodospirillaceae bacterium | reverse complement strand
CTCGCGATGCGGCGACGCTTCTGTTCGTCGGAAAGGAAATGCAGCGTCCGCATATTGTGCAGCCGGTCCGCAAGCTTGACGAGCAAGACGCGGATGTCTTCGGACATGGCGAGGACGAGTTTGCGGAAATTTTCCGCCTGCTTGGCGGCCTGGTCCGTCTGAAGCTCGATGCGAGTCAGCTTCGTCACGCCGTCCACGAGCCGCGCAACTTCGGCCCCGAACTGCTTTTCGATGTCGGAAAGCGAGACGTCCGTATCCTCGACCGTGTCGTGCAACAGCGCGGTGGCGATCGCGGTGCTGTCCATTTTCATTTCGGTCAGAATGCCCGCGACTTCGAGCGGATGAGAAAAATAGGGGTCGCCCGACGCCCGCATTTGCGTTCCGTGGGCCTGCATGGAAAAGACATAAGCGCGGTTGAGAAGGTCTTCGTCCGCGTCCGGATCATAGGCCTTGACGCGCTCGACCAGTTCGTATTGGCGCATAAGGCGGGCGGGCTTTCGTTTTTCCGGGACGTTCAGGGAAGCCGCCGCCTCGTCTTCCGTCTGCGCCCGTTGTTCGCGTTCATCCGACAAGCCGCCCCCTCCCTCGAATGCTGAATGCCGGATGACGAGAACTAATCCTTTACGTCAACGTCCTCGAAAGAACCGCCTGCCGCGCCGAAATCGCTGACCAGGCCGTTGTCCTCACCCTCTTCTTCGTCTTCGAGGTCGTCGTCCATGACGTCTTCGCCGTCCTCCTCGTCCATCGAAGCGTTGATCCAGTTCTGCTGTTCGCTGGCCATCAGGTCGATCACTTCCTCTTCCGGACGGTCCGGCTCGATGCGCTTTTGCATACTCTTGATAAGCGATTCCTGAAGGCTTTGCAGATCGAGTTTCTCTTCCGCGATTTCGCGAAGGGCGACGACGGGGTTTTTATCGCGGTCGCGGTCCAGCAGAAGCTCCGCGCCCGAGGCGAGCGCCCGCGCCCTGTGCGCCGCAAGCATCACAAGGTCAAAGCGGTTGGGAACCAAAACGACGCAATCTTCGACGGTTACGCGAGCCATGAAGCGATCCTTATTCCAAACGGGCCAAAAAAGCCGCGCGGCAAACCGCCTTTCCGGTCACGGACAGGCCATGCGCGCGCGAGGAGCCTATTTTAGACGCCCCGAAAGGTAAATGTAAAGATAAAGACGTTCTTTATTTTCTCCAGATAAAAAAGGACGTTGGGGTGCTTTTCCCCGTCCGAAACCGAAGAAATCGCCCATTCATGGTCCCGACGGTCCCCATCCCTTTGAGCGGCGAAGACCCTATTTCATTGTCCGGCAACCAGACTCGCGCGAACGATCAACATCGGAAGTTACAGCCTTTATCGCGGTTCGCTCCGGCGAATCCAGTCATGCGCGCATCCCGGTTATTCTTTACCTTAACGGCAACTTCGCTTCGAGAACCAAAAACCGTTCTTGCGGCGAAATATTTTTTCGCATAGAATGGGCGCGTTATCGTGTGCGTGTGGGATTTGGGGTGTTGCCTTTTTTGGGTAATATGTCATAAGTAATTTCACGAAGCATTTGGCAAGGGCGGCGATTCTTGTTATGGTTAACGTCCGCGCTATGTATCCATGAGAGGGAAAGATGATTTTTTATAAAGAAGAACGCATGGCCATGTTCATCGACGGGGCCAACCTTTACGCGGCTTCCAGAGGATTGGGTTTCGATATCGACTATAAGAGGCTTTTGGAGCTGTTCGCCGGACGCGGGCGGCTCGTGCGCGCCTTTTACTACACGGCGCTGGTCGAAAACGAAGAATACTCCCCCATCCGCCCGCTGGTCGATTGGCTGGACTATAACGGCTACGCCATGGTCACGAAGCCGACGAAGGAGTTCACGGACGCCTTCGGTCGCCGCAAGATCAAAGGCAACATGGACATCGAGCTGGCCATCGACGTGATGGAGATGTGCGAGCACGTCGATCATATCATGATCTTTTCGGGCGACGGCGATTTCCGCCGTCTCGTCGAGGCCGTGCAGCGCAAGGGCGTTCGCGTCAGCGTCGTGAGCACGATGCGCTCTTCGCCGCCGATGGTCGCGGACGAGCTTCGCCGCCAGGCCGATAATTTCATCGAGCTTCAGGACCTCGCGCCGCACATCGCGCGCGCGCGCGATCCGAACGCGCCGCCGATGCAGACGACCGCCCCCACCGCTCAACCGAGCGTCAAGGAAGTCGCCGAAAGCATGGAAGAAACGAAGGAAGCCATCCAACAGGAAGTGGCGTAACCTTCCGGAAAGAGAAAAGGCGGCTTCTTCGGAAGCCGCCTTTTTTTATTCTTTCCGCAAAATGCGCTTGGCCAAACCTTCATAATCGCCGCCAAAATGGTGCCCCCCTGTTTTTTCGATCACTTTGACCTTTGAAGGGTCCAGCTTCCGGCAAGCGCTGTCTTCCTCTTCCGTCCCGAAAAAGCACAAGACATTCATTCCCTCCAGCCTGGCGACCTCCGGGGCTGTCTTATAGACCCCCTCCCCGTCGGCAACCCAGTCGGAAACTCTGAACTCGAAATCCGTCTCCTCTCCCAGTCCCAAAAGGGCCACGGACCGGATCCTTTGCTTCAAATCGTCCGGCAGGCGCGAAACCATAAAAGGCAACGTGTCGGCTCCGCGCGAATAGCCGATGAGAATGAAATCCTCGGCGTTCCAAAGCGAGCCGTAATGCCTGAGAATGCGTTCGAGGTCCTTCGCCGCGACGTCAGGCGTTTTCCTCTCCCAAAAGTACTGCAAAGCGTTGAGGCCGACGACGGGAATGCCGTCTTCTCTCAACGTCTCACCGATTTCCTTGTCGATGTTCGCCCAACCGCCGTCGCCCGTCACAATGACGGCAAGCGTTGGACTCGGTCTCGAAACGGGCAGTTCGATCAAAGGCAAATCGCCGATCGGTCGCTCCGGCGGCGCATCGGTTCTTTGCCGCCCGAGAATCTCTTGAAAAGCCGCGCGGAACTGGGGCACCCAGTTGCGTTGAACGGAAAAGCCGTGGCCGACCTTCGGAAGCTCGTACATTTGCGCGTTGCCGACCTTCGCGACGAAGGAGCGGCTGTCGGGCGTCGAGCAAACATCGTCCTGGTCCCCTTGCAGAACAATCCACGGCGAAGCCGTTCGCGACGCAACTTTATAGACGAATCCGAGTTTCGGATCGACCTTGTAATCGAGTCCTCCGTTGCCCTTACAGAAGGGGTGCGCCGTCTGAAGGTCCGGGCAAAAGCCCATGCTGATCCCTCCGGCAAAGGTATTGGGCGGCGATTGGACGAGAACCGCGTAAACCATCGTCGCGCCCGAAGAAAAACCGACAAGAACAGGGGAAATATAGGATGGAAATTTGTATTTCTTCTGAATGTATTGGCTCAGGCTCTCGAGCTGAGCGGCCGCGTAAGTGCATTTGCCCGCGCTTTTGTTGAGATTTTCAACATAAGAAGCGCTGTCCACGCCGATCATCAGGCTGTCCGGCTGCACCAGGGACTTTGCGATGCGGACATCTCCCTCGTCCCAACCGCCGTCGCCCGAAAGAAAAATGAAAACGCGGCGCGGCGCGGCACTCGTTTTGTAAAGATGGATCTTTCCGAAAGGCTCGTAATGATCCTCTATCTCCTCGATCATCATGCCCCCTGCGGGCGCGGCCCAGGAGGCCCCAGAGCAAAGAGACAAGAGGACGAATACGACGCTTAGAACCTTTTTCATTTTCTCCCTGCCTTTTTCTTCCTGCTCGAAACAAGCCCCCTGATCGTCCATAACGTCGAGGCAATTTGAAGACCCGTCGGCGCGGCAAGATAACGCGGCCGCCAGACGGGGCCGAATTTGTTCTTGTATTGATAGAGTCCCTCAAAATTATAGAACTCGCTGCCGAACCTGAAAATTTTGTTGCCTATCTTGTGCCAGAGCGGCGAAAGCGGATGCTTCTCAAGCCCGGACAGGGGCGCCATGCCGAGATTGAACCAAACGAATCCGTTCTCCTTCGCCCAAAGAATAAGCTTCACGGTCATATATTCCATGATCCCGTTGGGCGCCTGAGGATCATAGCGCATAAGGTCGAGGGAAAATTCCTGGCGGTTGACGGGGCGCCATAAGTTGGCAAAGGCCAGAAGACGCCCTTCCCTTTTGACAACGGCAAGATCGCAACGTTTCAGGTAGTCTTCATCGAAATATCCCAAAGAGAATCTTTTCTCCCTGGCGCGTTTGTTTTTAAGCCAACGATCCGACACCGCCTTCGCCTCGGGCAAATAAGCCTCGACATCCCGGGCGGGAACGATGAGGAACTCGAACCCCTGGTTTTCCTGCTTGTGGAGGGCATTGCGCAAGTTACGCATTTTTTTGCCTTCCAGACTGAACGTCTCCAGAAAGACCCTGGCTTCTTCGCCGAGTTTCACAAGGCTTAGTCCATGGTCGATATAAAGCGTCAGACGCGAAGCGCCGATCTGGTAAAAGGCTATCCTGGCGCCGTAATGGTCGGCCTGTTCCCGGAAGCGCCAGATAAGAGATTCGTATTCGCTCTCTTCCCCGACGGGATCGCCCATAACGACCCAAAGCTTGGGCGTCGTGTCGAACATGAGAAAACTGCGGCCTGACACGCACCAAAAAAAGTATT
>CAZZDK010000023.1:1739-11098 GCA_964652235.1 uncultured Rhodospirillaceae bacterium | reverse complement strand
AAGCGGCGGCGACAAGGACGTTCGCCCTGTCGATCTCTTCCGGCCCGGGCAGGGAGAAAACGAAACGGCTGCGCATCAGGAGGCTGTTAACGAGAAAGCCAAGCGCGACGACCGACATACCGACAAGAGAACGCAGGAACCTGGAAGCGTCCCCGTGCAGGGAGAAATGCCACCAAAGCTCTTGCGCATAATCGACGTGTCGGAACGAGAAAAAACCGAGCCAGACGGATGCGCCGGAAAGGACGAGAATCAACGCCAGCCATCGAGGAGGATATTCAAGCGAAAGCAGGGCCGACTTTCTGTAAAAGTGCTTGCGGGCGGGAAGAAAAAGAACCAGGAGGACGCTCAAAAGCGTCGCCTCTTCGAAATCCCATCCCTTGACGAGGGACGAAACGATTCCTATGCCGAGCACAATGATCGTCGCGTAATAGGCCGAGTCCATGCGCTGTTGGACCGCACGCGCGAGAAAAAGCATGACAACGCCCGTCATGCTGGCCGCAAGATGGGAGAACTCTATCAAGGACAGAGGCACGAAATAGTGCAGCCATCTCAGCCGGTCGGCCTCTCCCGGCGTCGCGCCGGACAACAACAGGACGACGGCGCCCAAAAGCATAAGAAGAGAAAAGATTTGCGGGATGGCGGCGCCGGCCGTTTCCAGCGTTTCGCGCACCGCCGGATTCCGGAGAACCCGGTGAACGTTGCTCTCGTAAAGAACCAAACCGACACCTGCCACGGCCAACGGCATGAAATAATAAACCGTCCTGTAGGCGATCAACGCCCCAAGGATAGAGGCCGACGGATAATGATCGGACATCAGGAAAAGAAACGATCCCTCGAAAACGCCCATGCCGCCCGGAACTTGGCTGAAAAGTCCTACAAGCTGCGCCGCCACATAAACCGCCAAAAACGTCTGGTAGGGAATCTCGATTAAGTAAGCGAGGGGCACATAAAGCACCAGGGAAGCCAAAATCAAATCGGCGGCGGCAACGAACGTCTGCGAGAGGGCTAAAGAGGGCCTTGGAAGCGCGAAAGACATACCCCTGAACGCAATAGGTCGCCGCCGCAGAAAAATCGCCCCCCACCAGAAAGCAAGAAGAACAAAGCTGATCGCCGAGACAAGGGAAAGGGCCTCCTGCGCCTTTGGCGCCAGGATATCGCCACGATCAAAGAGGAACGCGTTGCCCGCCATGAGGGTTAACGTCCCTATGATATAGGTCAGGGAACCGAAAAGAACGATCTTCGCGACCGACAGTCCTGAAACGCCCCACGACGAATAAAAACGGTAACGGAGAGAACCGCCCGAAAAGACCGCGTGGCCGACCGTGTTGCTGATGGCGTAGCTGAAAAAGGAAGCCAGAAGAATGCGCGCGTAGGAAATCTTTTCCTCGATGAACGCCAAAGCCAGCCAGTCGTAAAAACTGAGAACCAGATAGCCCAGGACCGTCAACCAGACCATGGCCATCAGCAGATTCGGGGGTAAAGAAAAAAGAGCGGCTTTGATGTCCGCTAAACGGTAAGCCTCTATTTCGTTACGGACCACGATCAAAGCGACGACAAGCAGGACGATCCCCGCAAAGGGAGCGGCCCGGCGCAGAATTTTCTCGAAAAAAGACCGCATAGGGGGCCTCAGGTTCTATTCCTCTCCCGCAGGATGCGGGCCTTGTCGCGCTGCCAGTCGCGGGCTTTGATGGCTTCGCGCTTGTCCGCCTTATGCTTGCCTTTGGCAAGACCTAGTTCGACCTTCGCGATACCGCGCCGGTTGAAATAGAGGCTGAGGGGCACGACGGTAATGCCCTCTTTCTTTACCGCGCCGAGAAGCTTGTCTTTCTCCTTCTTATGCAAAAGCAAAAGGCGCGGCCTGTGCGTTTCATGCTGAAGATGCCGTCCGGCCTGCTGATATTCCGGGATGTAGGCGTTCATAAGATAGAAACCGCCGTCCGCGCCGCCCTGCGCGAAGGCCTCCTGTATGCTGGCCTGGCCGAGACGCAAGACTTTCACCTCGGTGCCGACAAGGACGATCCCGGCCTCTACCGTGTCCGTGATGAAATAATCGTGCCGGGCGCGGCGATTCATCGCCACGAAGCGCTGGGCCTTTTCCCTGTTCGTTTTGTTCTTTTCCGTCATGCCTTTTGATAGCCCATTCTCCCAACCCCTTGCAATGGCGGCGCGAAGGTTGTTTAGTCAAAGGGTCGATTCACCCGCTTTTCGCCCTTTTCCCATGCCCCCTGCTCGCCTTTGTCTTTCCTTTTTGTTCGCCTTGGGCCTGCTTTTCGCGAGCCAGGCCGATGCGCGACAGGTTTTGCGCCGCGCGCCGGACAGTTTTTATCAAAGCGCGCTTGAGGCCATGGAATCCGGCGACAAAGGCGCCGTCCGGATGGCGCTGGACCGGGGCGGCGATCCCGTTTTGAACAAGGTTCTTAAGGCCTATTTGATGGCCCAGCCCGGCAACGATTTCTCCTTCGACGAAATGGCTTCCTTCATCACCGAAAATCCGGACTGGCCAGGGCTTAAAGGCATTTTGATGATCGCCGAGCAGAAAATCCCTCAAGGGGCCAGCGCGGCGCAGATCGTCAATTGGTTCAACGCCTATCCGCCGCTGACCGCCGCTGGTTTCTATCGACATATGGAGGCCCTGAACGAAGCGGGACAAAGCCGGATCGCGGAAAGCCTGATCCGGAATTATTGGATCGAAAAAGACCTTTCCAAAAGCGAGGGGGAGGCCTTTCGTTCCCGCTACGGCAGGTTTTTGAATTCTAAGGACCATTTCGCGCGCCTGGACCGTCTGCTTTGGGACGGCAATACGAGCGCCGCTAAAGCCATGTATCCCCTCGTGGGCGAGGGCGTCCGCGCCCTGGCCGAAGCGCGCCTGGCGCTGGCCTGCCAAAGCAAAAAGGCCGAGGCCCTGCTTAAGAAAGTTCCGGCCTCTCTCCAGCGCGATCCGGGCCTTTTGTACGAGCGCCTGCGCTGGCGGCGGCAAAAGGGAACGGACAAAAGCGCGATCGAGATCCTCTTAAACGCGCCGGAGAACCTCGTGCGGCCTGAAAAATGGTGGAAGGAAAGCCATGTCGTCATTCGCCGCCTGATGGAAGAAAAGAATTATTCCCTGGCCTACAAACTGGCGGCGCGGCACGGCAATTACGACGGTTTCTCCTTCGCCCAGGCCGAGTTTCTGGCGGGTTGGCTGGCCCTGCGCTTTCTGAACAAGCCCGCTTTGGCCGAAAGGCATTTCAAGAATCTGATCGAGTCCACGAAATCGCCGCTCTCCCAATCGCGAGGCTATTATTGGCTGGGCCGAACCTACGAGGCGACGGGCCGCAAGCGCGAAGCCGAGCAGACTTACGAATCCGCCGCCACGTTCGACACGACGTTTTACGGCCAGCTCGCCATCACGCGACTTTACTCAAACCCCACCATTCACGCCTCGACCGAACCGGCCATTCCGCCCGCCGTGCGCGACCGCTTTTTCTCCCGCGATCTGATCCGGGCCGTTCAAAAACTGAACGATATGGGCTTTGTTTCGCTCGCCAATACTTATTTCAAGGCGGCGACGGACTTCGCCTCCCAGCGCGTCGAGTTCGCCCTTTTGCTTGAGCTGGCCTACGAGCTTCAACGGGCCGATCTGGCCGTGAACGTCGCCAAGGCCGCCAATCAGAAAAACTTCTTGCTCAAGGGCGGCGCCTATCCGCTTCTGGCGATGCAACTGCCTTCTGAACCGGAGGTCGCCCTCACCCACGCCTTGATCCGCCAGGAAAGCCAGTTCCAGCCCGACGCGGGCAGCCCCGTCGGCGCGCGCGGCCTGATGCAGCTTATGCCTGCCACGGCCAAAGGCGTCGCCAAGAAACTCGGCGTTTCCTACGCGCCGCACAGGCTCACCGATCCGGATTACAACATCCTTTTGGGAACCCGTTTCATTCAGGACCAGATCGACAATTTCGACGGCTCTTATGTTCTGGCTCTGGCGGGCTATAACGCCGGACCGGGACGTGCGCGTCAATGGATCGAAACGTTCGGCGATCCGCGTTCGCCGAACGTAGATGCCGTGGATTGGATCGAGATGATCCCGATTTATGAAACGCGCAATTACATCCAGCGCATTATCGAGAACCTTCAGTTCTATCGCGCCCGCCTGGCGCAGAGCCCCGTTCCGCTCACCATCGCGCAGGATTTGAAGAGATAGCTTGCCTTTTATTATTTTCATGCCCCTTCCAAATACTTTCGCTTATTACTTTCATGTTTTTTTGCGGCAACTTACGGTTTTTTCTCGGAAAAGTCAGGTCCTTTAAGGCTTGCTTAAGCACAAGCGTGGTATTTTCGGATCGTAGGCGAAACATAGTTCAGGCGATTTGAGGAAGGGAAAACGGGAGGTCACGCCATGACCACCATCATCAAAGACAAAGCGACGATCGAGATGACGGAGACCGAGATGAAGGCGCTCGTGCGTAACGCTCTTATGGTCGCGGGCCGCGAGATGGGCGAAACGGGCGATCATTGGCCCGTCATTAAAAAGACTATCGCCGATCTGATGGGCGACTGGGAGCGTCTGCGTATTGAGCGCGAGGTCCACGCCGAAATGAAGCGCCATCTTTACGAGCAACTCGCGGCTATGGAGCAAATCCTTCTCACCTGCCCCAAGGAAGAGCAAAAAATCATCGCCCCGCGCCTGGCCGAATTGCGCGAAGTCTATAACGCCTTTTTCTCGAACGTGGAAAAAGAGGAGCTTTATCTGGAAGACGATATTGAACTGTATCTGGAGGAAGCCGAAAAGCCCCTCCATATCCGCCGCGCCGAAGCCATTATTGAGACCTTAGAGGAGGAACAAGATGCGTAAGAACGATTTCACGGGACTTCTCGTCTCAGCCTTCTGGTTCCCTCTGACGGCGGCTCACAAGCTTCAAAGGGGTATGCGACTCGTCGCCAATTACGCGAGGGACTTTGCGGGGTTCTCTCAAAAGAACGCGCCTGTTTTCTCGCAAAAGATTCAGGGCCTCGGACTCATGAGCGTCTATGGCGCAGCTTTGTCCCCCGTCAGGGCCGAAGGCTCGCATCGCCCCGCCCTCAGGCAGGGAGGCCCCGCGCCCCCGACTTTACACCGTTAAGCCACGACCCGAACCAGGGTGAAAGAACAAGCCCGGAAGGCGAAAGCCTCCCGGGCTTGTTTGGTCCTGGCCCGGCTCTCAAGCGAGATACTGGCCGCCGTTGATGTTGAACGTCGCGCCCGTGATAAAGCCGCTCTTCTCGTCAGCCAGAAACGCCACAAGCCGCGCGATGCCTTCGGTGTTGCCGAGCATCTTGACGGGGATCTTCGCCACGATCTTTTCCAGGATTTCGGGCGCAATGGCCTTGACCATGTCCGTTTCGATATAGCCCGGCGCGACGACGTTGACCGTCACGCCCTTGCTGGCCGCTTCAAGCGCAAGGGACTTGGAAAAGCCGATGATGCCCGCCTTGGCCGCCGCGTAATTCGTCTGGCCCATCGCCCCGGCGAGGCCGTTGATGGAGCTGATGGAAATGATGCGACCGAAACCGCGCTCGCGCATACCCTCGATCACCAGCCGCGACATATTGAAGACGGAATCGAGATTCGTGTGGATTACTTCGCGCCATTGCGCGGGCGTCATCTTGTGCAAAAACGCGTCGCGCGTGATGCCGGCATTGTTGATAAGAACGTCCACGGGACCGAGCTTCTTTTCAATCGCCTCAACGGCCTTCTGGCAAGCGTCAAAGTCGCCCACATCGAACTTATAGATGGCCTCGATGCCGGTCTTGGCCTTGAAGTCCTCCGCCGCCTTGTCGTTGCCCATATAGGTCGCCGCGACTTTATAACCGAACTCGTGCAACGTCTTGCTGATGGCGCCGCCGATGCCGCGCGTGCCGCCCGTGACAATGACAACGCGCTTTTTTTCAATCTTTCTCGTCATGATGAGTCCCCTTTTAATAAACAGGGGGTCGGGGGAAGAATCCTTCTTTCCCCGACCTCCGATCCCTGACCCCTGATCCCTTTATCTCTCCACGCACATCGTGATGCCCATGCCGCCGCCGATGCAAAGCGTGGCGAGGCCCTTCTTCGCGCCGCGTTTCTGCATTTCGTACATAAGCGTGACGAGAATGCGCGTGCCTGAGGCGCCGATGGGATGGCCGAGCGCAATGGCGCCGCCGTTGACGTTGACCTTCGTCACGTCCCAGCCCATTTCGTTGTTGACGCAGATGGCCTGAACGGCGAAGGCTTCGTTAGCCTCGATCAAATCCAGGTCGCCGATTTTCCATCCCGCCTTTTCCAGAGCCAGGCGGCTCGCCGGAATCGGCCCCATGCCCATGAAGGCCGGATCGACGCCCGCCGTCGCCCAGGACGCGATCCGCGCCAAAGGAGTCAGTCCGCGCCGGGCTGCCTCTTCCTCCGTCATGAGCACCACGGCGGCCGCGCCGTCGTTGATGCCCGAAGCGTTGCCCGCCGTGACGGTCCCGTCTTTCTTAAAGGCAGGCTTGAGACCCGCCATGGCTTCGACCGTCGCGCCGAAGCGTGGATATTCGTCCTGCGCCACCGTGACGTCGCCCTTTTTGCTCGGAATGACGACGGGCACGATTTCGTCGACGAACTTGCCGCCCTTGACGGCCGCTTCGGCCTTGAGCTGCGACTCGACGGCGAAGATGTCCTGCATTTGGCGCGTGATGCCGAACTTCTCGGCGATATTCTCCGCCGTGACGCCCATGTGATATTTGTTGAAGACGTCCGTCAGGCCGTCATTCACCATATTGTCGATGAGCGTCCCGTTGCCCATCTTGATCCCGTTGCGAAGGAAAACGGAATGATGCGAGTTGCTCATGCTTTCCATGCCGCCCGCAACGACGATCTTCGCGTCGCCCGCCTTGATCGCCATCATGCCGTTGGCGACCGAACGCAGGCCCGATCCGCAAATCTGGTTGACGGCATAGGCCGTCTTTTCCTGCGGCACGCCCGCCGCCATCGCGGCCTGGCGCGCAGGCCCCATGCCGAGACCGCCCGCGAGAATCTGCCCCATCACGACCTCGCAAATCTCGGCGGGCGCGACTTTGGCCCTGTTCATGGCCTCCTTAATGACGATGCCGCCCAATTCGGCGGCGGATTTGGCGGCCAGGCTGCCGCCAAACGAACCGATGGCGGTGCGCGCGGCGCCCACAATGACGATATTGCTCATGATCAGGATCCTTCGTGTGAGAGTTCGGAAAGAAAAGCCGGAAAGAACGGCAGGAAAAGCGTGGGGGGAGAATAAGTTGTCTTGGTTAATAAAGCAAGAGCCGAGGGACGGACGTATGCTAAAAATTCGTCACAGTCCCGGCAGCCGCACCACAAACCGCGCGCCTATGATTTTGCCCGTTTCGTCCTTACGGTTTTCCGCCCGGATCTGGCCGTGATGCGCCTCCACGATCTGTTTGGAAATGCTGAGACCAAGACCCGAATGGGTGCCGAACTTCTCGGTTTTGGGCCGTTCGCTGTAAAAACGGTCGAAAATGGCCTCCAGCTTGTTTTCGGGAATGCCCGGCCCTTCGTCCTCGACCAGAATTTCGACCGTCCCGACGGAATCGCGCCGGGCCGTGACGGTCACGACGCTCTCAGGGGGCGCGAAGGACAAGGCGTTATTGATAAGGTTCTGCATGACCTGGACCAGCCGGATTTCGACCCCCAGAGCCTGAAGGCCGCTTTCCGGTTCGGGCTGCAGGACGACCGCCGGACGATCCCCCGCCTTTTGGGAAGGCAGGGCGTAAAAATCGACCAACGTCCGCAGCATTTCAGAGACGTCGATCGCCACGGCCTCGTCGCGCGTCAGCTCGGCGTCCAGCCGCGAGGCCCCTGAAATATCGCTGATAAGCCGGTCAAGCCGTACCGCGTCGTCGTAGATGACCTGCAGAAGTTTTTTCTGCCTTTCGGGATCGGAAACCTTTTGCACCGTCTCCACGGCGCTGCGCAAAGACGTCAGCGGGTTCTTGATCTCGTGCGCCACGTCGGCGGCGAAGTTCTCGATGGCGCCGATGCGCTGGGCGAGCGCCGCCGTCATTTCGCGCAAGGCCACCGACAAATCGCCGATCTCGTCGAACCTTTGGCTGAAATCGGGGATCGTGTCGGCGCCCAAAAGCCGGGACGTGCCGCTAAGGCCCACGATCTGCATTTGCCCGTGGCGCACGCCTTCCACCGCCCTGGCAAGCTGCTTGAGGGGCCGCGCGATGGCCCGCGCCAGATACATGGACAGCAAAATGGTGATGAAAAGCGTCACGCCGAAGATTTTGAGAATGTCGATGCGGACCGCGCGGATGGATTCGTTGATCTTGGCATCGGGCCTTGTCAGCATGACCGCGCCCAGGATCTGTTTGTACCTTTGCACCGGAACGGCGGCGGACAGCAAAAGGCCGCCTTCCGGAAGCCGCCAGACCTGCGTGACGGCCTCTCCGCCCTGGGCTTTTTTCACGATTTCGTATGGCTGGCCGCTGCGAACGTCCTCGTCGTCGTAAGGGGCGAAGCTGCGACGGGAAAAAAGGTCGTCGAGCGCGTCGAAAAACCGCATGGCGGCCCCCGTCAGGCCGAAGGAAGCGGAAGGAATTTTTCTAACCTGCACCTTGTCTTCCAGCCCCAGGAGAATCCGGCTGTCGGCAAGCAAAACGTCGTCGGGGTCGTAAAGGCGCGTGCGCGTTTCGCTCGCCTCCACCAAACGACGAATCATAAGCCGCGCCAGAAGCGGCGAAAGGATGTTCTGTTCGTTCGTGTCCAGAACGACCGCGCCTTCGGCGATCGCGCTTGCCGACAGGCGCGCCTGCATCAAAAGGCCGTCAAGCTCCGTGGCGATAAGCCTGTCTTTGTACCGTCCAAGGTAGAGCAGGCTGCCGACAAGGATAGCCAACGCCATGACGTTGACGGCCAGAATCCGCAGCGTAAGCGGCGAAAGCCGGGGCGGTTTCTTGCGCGGCCAGAGCCCGGGCGGCCAAAGGCACACGTCCGGCTTTTCCTTGCGCGGCCATTTCAGGAGGCAAGAGCAGGAGGGGCGCACGAACTATCCCTCTTTATATCGGTATCCGACGCCGTAGAGCGTTTCGATCTGCTCGAAGTTCGGATCGACCGCGCGGAACTTTTTCCGCAGGCGCTTGATGTGGCTGTCGATGGTGCGGTCGTCCACATAGACGGACTCGCCGTAAGCCGCGTCCATAAGCTGATCGCGGCTCTTGACGTGCCCCACGCGCTGCGCCAACGCCTTGACGAGCAGGAACTCCGTCACCGTCAGATCGACGCGCTGACCCTTCCAGGTGCATTGGTGCCGCGCGCTGTCCAAAACCAGCTCGCCGCGAGTCACGATGTTCGAGGCCTCGTCGCGCGGCGCACGATCACACTGCCGTCT
>CAZZDK010000023.1:1501-1729 GCA_964652235.1 uncultured Rhodospirillaceae bacterium | reverse complement strand
GCTCGCGACGCAAAAGCGCCCGGATGCGTTCCAGCAAAAGCCTTTGCGAAAAGGGCTTGGTGATGTAATCGTCCGCCCCCATGGACAGGCCCATGATCTCGTCCACCTCCTCGTCCTTGGAGGTCAGAAAGACGACGGGCATTTGCTGCGTGGCGGGCGTGGCGCGCAGCTTTTGTAAAAGCTCCATGCCCGTCAGGCGCGGCATTTTAATGTCGAGAACGGCCAGAT
>CAZZDK010000023.1:0-1491 GCA_964652235.1 uncultured Rhodospirillaceae bacterium | reverse complement strand
CAGGGCCGAAAGCGCCTCTTCCCCGTCGGAATAGGTGCGGACCTGAAAGCCCTCGGCCTCAAGCGCCATGCTCACCGAGGTGAGGATGTTGCGGTCGTCGTCAACGAGAACGATGGTTTGCGACATGGATGGATTCCCTTTGTGTCAAAGACGCCCCTTTTCTACCCCGAAAGTGTGGCGCAAAAAAGCCCTATAAGGGGTAGAAAAAAGGCCTATTTTTCCACCCTGACCCCGCGCCGGGCAATTCTTTCGGCATCGCCGCCCAGCGCGATCATGCGGTCATAGATGACTATCGCCCCCGCCACGCCGACATTAACGCAGAATTTCATGGGAATCTTGACCACATAATCGCACCGGGCGACAAGGCCGGGCGACAGGCTCCCCTTTTCCGGCCCCAGCACATAGGCCGCGCGCAGGGGATGGCGGAAAGTGGGCAGCTCCGCCGCCTCGTCCAAAAGCTCCACGCCCACAAGCGAACAGTCCTTCGGCAGGGCGAAATCGGCTACGCTCTCATAGGGATAAAAGGGCATATGAATCTCGGCGTGCGAGGTGTCCGACGCCCTGATGTCCTGATAATGGACCGAGGCGCCTATGGTAAAGAAAAAGCTGGCCCCGAAAGCGTGCGAAGTCCGGACTAGATTGCCCAGATTGAAACTCTTGCTGATGCCCTCGACGCCGACGCCGAAATAACCGCGCATGGGGACTCCGTTTAAGAAAACATCTAGAGAATTGTCATTGCGAGGCGCGAAGCGCCGTGGCAATCCAGAGTCCTTAAAGATAGTCTGTAACGGTCCTGGATTGCTTCGGGCCTATCGGCCCTCTCAATGACGATTCTTTCCCTAAGTGCCAAGCGTTAAATGCCGAATACTCACCCAACCACACCCTCCGCCGCCGCGCAAGTCTGCCCGCATTTTTCCGTTTGCGGGGGGTGCGCCTTGCAGCATCTGGCACCGGAAGCCTACCGGGCACATAAAATAAGCCGATTAGACGCTCTTTTGCAGAAAAACGGGATCGAGGCCCCTCTCCTCCCCCTTTTCGTCACGCCGCCCGGCACGCGAAGGCGAGCGCGTCTGGCCGCCAGGCGGACTCGACAAGGCGTTTTGTTCGGTTTCAACGAGGCCCGTTCCCATAACATCGTGAATGTCGAGGCCTGTCCCGTCCTGTTGCCTGCGCTTGAGGCCTTCATTTTGCGTCTGCGCGAAGAACTGGCGCGCTGGCTGCCGGAAGGCGGACAGGCCGACGTCCAAATCACGCTTCTGCCGGAAGGGCTGGACGTCGTGATGATCGGCGGACCGCCGCCCGATCTCGATGCGCGGCAGAATCTGGCGACGCTGGCCGAGATTTTGGACATCGCGCATTTATCCTGGAAAAAGTGGGACCGCAGCGAAGCCGAGCCGATCGCGCACCGCAAGCTTTTAGGCGTTTCTTTTGGGGGAACGCGTCTGCCCTTTCTGCCCGGCTCTTTCCTGCAAGCGACGGCGGAAGCGGAAA
>CAZZDK010000022.1:6897-30859 GCA_964652235.1 uncultured Rhodospirillaceae bacterium | reverse complement strand
CCCCCGGAAAGGGGGGGTTTTTTGTCAGAAACCCCCCCCCCCCCCCCCCCCCCCGTGCGCTGCAGGTCACAAGGACGGTTTTTTGTTTGCGAGAGAAAAAAGAGCGTGCGATCTTTTTCTATGGTTCTCCAACGCTCCATTTTCCGTCGCGGCAGAAATGCTTTTCCCAATTCCGACAAGCTCATCCTTTCGGGGCTGAGGAGCCGCAGCCCGCGTCGCGCGTTCCGGCTTATCGCGTTTGGCGTTGCCTTGACGGTCCTTTACGCCTGGTTTCCTGTTCCGGGCGAGCAGGTCACGGGCGTCATGAGAGTTATCGACGGCGATACGCTCGATATGCAGGGCAAACGGTTCCGCCTTTACGGCATTGATGCGCCGGAAAGCAGCCAGATATGCGTTAAAAACGGACGTGAATATGCGTGCGGCAAGGAATCGGCAAAAGCCTTGGCTGATATTATCGGCCAGAATCCCGTAACGTGCGAGGCAAAAGACAACGATCCCTACGGGCGCATTGTTGCTGTCTGCTCGGCGGGCGGCGTGGACCTGAACCGCTGGATGGTCGCGCATGGACAGGCTTTAGCCTATCGGCATTATTCCGTTCTCTACCTCTGGGATGAGATCAAGGCGCGCGGCGACCGCGCGGGCCTGTGGGGTGGAACGTTCGAAAACCCGTGGGATTACAGGCACAGGAAGTAAGCGGGCCGTCGCTGGAACCTTATTTGCTGCCGCGCTGAACCATAAGATTCAGATCTTCGCGCAGGCTTTGTAAATCCTCTTCGTGTTCAACTTCCTGTTCAAGGATCGTGAGCGCCATATTGTATGTCACGATGTCGATATCTTTTGTGGCGTCCATCAGCCCCTTGTAGGTCGAGATGGCGCATTGTTCGCCGGAGATGTTCTGATCGAGCAACGTCGCGACATAGGGATCGTTGGGCGCGTCGTAGGGACAAGGGCTTTCTTTAGCCCAGCCTTCCGGCGTTAGGACGGGCGTTCCGCCCAACTGAATGATGCGATTGGCAAGCAGAACGGCGTGGTTCAGCTCTTCCGTTGCGTGCAGGTTAAGTTCCGCCGCCACGGCGTCTTTCATCGGTCCCTTGATCAGTTTGGCGCCGAGCCAATACTGGTAATAGGCAAGCCACTCGCTGGCGTAGGCCTGATTGAGGAGCTTTATGATTTCATCGACCTTGGGGCCGACAATTTCTCTAGCGCGCGAGCCCATGGAGATATCCCTTTCGGAAAGAGGGGGAGGTTTGGGAAGACACGAGCGAGACTAAACTTCGCACAGCCCGAAGGCAAGCCCCCGCGTAAGGGCAAGGGGCGAAAGAAAATCTCGCAAAGAGGTTGGGCGCAGCCCCTAGTACCGGTAGTGATCCGGCTTGAACGGACCTTCGGGCGAAACGCCGATATAAGAGGCTTGCTTGTCCGTCAGCTTGGTCAGCGTCGCGCCGAGTTTGCCCAGATGAAGCCGCGCGACTTTTTCGTCCAGGATTCGCGGCAGCATATAGACCTTTTTCTCGTACTTGCCGGGATTGCCCCACAGCTCGATCTGCGCGAGGACCTGGTTCGTGAAAGAGGCGCTCATGACGAAGCTCGGATGCCCCGTGGCGCAACCGAGATTCACAAGCCGTCCCTTGGCCAAGACGATAATGCGCTTGCCGTCCGGGAAAACGACTTCATCCACCTGCGGCTTAATCTCGTTCCAGGTCAGGTTGCGCAGGGCGTCGATCTGAATCTCGGAATCGAAGTGCCCGATGTTGCAGACGATGGCGTAGTTTTTCATCATCCGCATATGGTCGAGCGTGATAACGTCCACATTGCCCGTCGCCGTTACGAAAATGTCGCCCAGCGGCGCGGCTTCATCCATCGTCACGACTTGAAAGCCAGACATCAACGCTTGCAGGGCGTTGATAGGATCGATCTCGGTTACCAGAACGCGCGCCCCAGCGCTGCGCAGAGAGGCCGCCGAACCTTTTCCAACGTCGCCGAAACCGCAAACGACGGCGACTTTGCCTGAGATCATGACGTCCGTGGCCCGGCGAATGCCGTCCACGAGGCTTTCGCGGCAGCCGTAAAGATTGTCGAACTTGGATTTGGTCACGCTGTCGTTCACGTTGAAGGCGGGGATGAGAAGCTTTCCGGCCTTCATCATGTCGTAAAGGCGATGCACGCCGGTGGTCGTCTCTTCCGAAACGCCGCGCACGTCCCTGAGCCTTTCAGGATACTTGTCGTGCAGATATTTCGTCAGATCGCCGCCGTCGTCGAGCAGCATATTAGGCGCCCAGCCATCCGGGCCGCGCAAGGTCTGTTCGATGCACCACCAGTATTCTTCTTCCGTTTCCCCTTTCCAGGCAAAGACAGGAACGCCCTTTTCGGCCAGCGCCGCCGCCGCATGATCCTGCGTCGAAAAAATGTTGCAGGACGACCAGCGAACCGAAGCGCCGAGATGAAGGAGCGTTTCGATCAAAACGGCCGTCTGGATCGTCATGTGCAAACAGCCGCAAATGCGCGCGCCCTTGAGCGGCTGGCTCGATCCGTACTCGGCGCGCAAGGCCATAAGGCCCGGCATTTCCGTTTCGGCGATGTCGATTTCCTTGCGGCCCCAGGCGGCAAGAGAAAGATCCTTAACTTTGTAATCGACAGGCATAGAAAGCTCCGTGAAAAGGACAAAAACAGCCGCGAAGCTATCACGCGGACCGATTCTAAGCAAAGAAGGAATACCCTTACTTTTTCCGTTTAGGAACAGACGGCTGTATGGCTCCCGCTCCCCGGTCCAAAAGGGCGATGATTTCCGCCTCGTCGCTTTGTTTGAGAACTTCTTGGGCAAAGGCGACGGCCTGGGGCATGGAAAGGTTTCTTATTTCCTGCTTCACCTGCAACAGGCGCGAGGGCGACATGGAGAACTCGCGCAACCCCAGGCCCAGCAAAAGCGCCGTCGAGCGCGGATTGCCCGCCAGCTCGCCGCACAGGCTCACGGGGATGTTGGCCCGCCACGCGGCGGCGATGGTGAATTGGATCAGCCGCAAGACCGCCGGATGATAGGGATTGTAAAGGTCGGCCACGCGGTCGTCGCCCCGGTCGATGGCGAGCGTGTACTGGGTCAAATCGTTGCTGCCGATGGCGAAGAAATCGCACACGCGGGTGAGCGCGTCGGCGGCCAGCGCCGCGCCCGGAATCTCGATCATCGCGCCGAGCGGGGGCAAAGCGTGGGGCGTCTTGATGCCGCGCCGGTGCAGCTTCTTTTCGACCTGTACCAGCCTTTCGCGCACCTGTCGCATTTGAGACGGCGAGGACACCATCGGAATGAGAATGCGGACATTGCCGAAGGCGGAGGCGCGCAGGATAGCCGAAAGCTGCGTGTCGAGAAGCTTCGGCTCCTTAAGGCCCAGGCGGATGGCGCGCAGGCCGAGCGCCGGGTTGACGCTTTCGCCGAGCGCGTCGCCCAGCGCGGTGGCCAGCTTTTCGCCGCCGACGTCGAGCGTGCGGACCGTGAGCGGCTTGCCGTTCATTTTCTTGACAAGCTCGCGCAGGGTCTCGAACTGCTCTTCTTCGGAAGGCAGGTCCGGCCTGTTCATGAAAAGGAACTCGGTCCGCAAAAGCCCGACGCCCAGGGCGCCGGAATCGATGGCCGCCTCGACCTCGCGCGGCAGTTCGAGATTGGCCTCCAGACGGACAAGCGTGCCGTCGGTGGTTACGGCGGGTTCTTCCCTTAACGCCCTCAGTTTTCGCAGTTCTTTGGCCTGGCGGGCGGCTTCTTGTTTATAGCGGGCCAGCGTTTCGGCGGCGGGGCTCAGGATAACCTGGCCCGCATGGCCGTCGATGATAAGCGTCTCGCCCGCCTTGATGCCGCCGATCAGGGCGGCCACGCCCAAAACCGCAGGCAGCCCCAGGGCGCGGGCCATGATGGCCGCGTGGCCTTCCGCGCCGCCGAGAACGGCGGCAAAGCCCGCAACGCGCGAGGGATCCATCAAAGCCGTGTCGGCGGGCGTAATTTCCTCGGCGATAAGAAGGCTGCCGACGGGCGCGTCGGCAAAGGGATTATATTGCTGCTGCATAAGATTGCGTAAAAGGCGTCCCCCCACCTCGCGCACATCGTCGGCGCGGGCGGCGAGATAATCGTCCTTCATGGCGGCGAAATCGGCGGCGATGGAAGCGATCTTGCGATTGACCGCGCCTTCCGCGTTCAAAAGTTCCTCGGCGATCAGCGTTTCCACGCCCCGCACAAGGCGCGAACTGGACACCATGCCCTTATAGGCGTCGAGCAGCAATTCGACTTCCTCTCCCACGCCGGACGGCAGGGACTCGGCTTTCTTGCGAATCTGTCCGAGCTGCTTTTGAGTCTTGTCGATGGCGGCGTGAAAGCGACGGATCTCTTTTTCGATCTGCGAGGCCGCAATGGTCGTTTCCGGAACCGGAATGCCGTGGCCGTCGATGACGTAGGCGGGGCCTATGGCAATGCCGGAAGAAACGCCGATCCCGCGCAAAATGCGTTCGCCGGAGGCTGCCGCCTTGTCTTTTCCTTCATTCTTCATCGAACCCCCGACTGACAAGTTTCACAAGCGCCGTCAGCGCGTCCCCGGCTTCGGGGCCGGAAGCGTACAATTTAAGCCTGGTTCCGCGCGCCGCCGCAAGCATCATAAGCCCCATGATCGAATTGCCGGGAACCTTCAAATCCCCGTGGTTGACGTGGATCTCGGCCCTGAACATCGAGGCGAGCCTGGCGAACTTGGCCGCCGCGCGGGCGTGCAGGCCCTTGGCGTTCACCAGAATGACCATATCGCAAAGCTCGTCGGGCCGGAAATCGGACGTCATCTCTGCCTCAATGCGCGGGCGGCGTCAGATTTTCGGTCACGAGCTGAATGTACTTTCGTCCCGCCGCCGCCGCTTCGGTCACGGCCTCCAAAAGAGGCGCCGCCTCGCGCATGGAAACCAGCTTGATCAGGGCGGGCAGATTCATGCCCGCCAGCACGACGGCATTCGTCTTCGGCATGACGGAAAGGGCCAGATTGCTGGGCGTGCCGCCGAACATATCGGTCAGGACGACAACGCCGTCGCCGGTATTCACCTCGGCGATGGAGGCCAGAATGGTCTTGCGGCAAACTTCCATATCGTCGTCCGCCGCGATGCTGATGGCGAGAATCTGCTCCTGCGGCCCGACGATCTGCTTGAGGGCCGCGAGCATTTCGGCGCCGATGGCGCCGTGGGAGACCAGAAGAATGCCGAACATAGTAGCCTCTCTCCTTATTCCACAATTCCTTTAAGAACCGCCCTGATGACGGCAGGCGTCGAGGCCGCCAGTCCCGGCAGCCTTACCTTCCTGATTTGTTGCCCCAGCAGGGGAAGAAAGGACGTCTCCGGCATACGCTCCAGCGCCTCGCCAGATTGGGCCAAATCGACGGCCAGCGCAAGAGGGACCCCTTTTTCCGCCTCCATCCGCGCCAGACCGACGCTTCTGATTTCAAGAAGCCCCGCGAGTTTTTCCGGCGCGGCGGCTATGAGGACGTTCTTTTCAAGACGAACTTCCGTCTGGTCGTCGCTGACCAGTTTCGCGCCGCCGTCGATCAGGCGAAGCGCCACGTCGGATTTGCCCGCGCCCGACGGGCCGAGGAGCAAAACGCCCCGTCCCTCGATCGAGACGCAGGAAGCGTGAAGACGCTCTATCATACGGTAAAGATTTTAAGGCCCTGGATTCCGTCGGCGATAATCTGCACCGAACGGGCGGCCAAAAGAATGCCCATGACGCGCGTAATCAGGTTCATGCCGCTGTTTCCGAGCCGGATCTGAATTTGCCTGGCCAGGCGCAGACACGCCCAGGTCAGGGCCATGACGGCGAAGATGGCGAACATGATGGTGGCGCTTTCCGTGAAAGATTCGACCCGCGACATCATGATAATGGTCAAGGAAATGCAGCCCGGCCCGGCGATCAAAGGCACGCCCAGCGGGAAAATGGCGATGTCCTTCCGGTCCGTGAAGGAGCGTTGGTCGTCCTTGATGATTTCAGGCCGGATGTCCCCGAAAAGCATACGGTAGGCGATGGAGAACAGCAAAACGCCGCCCGCCACGCGAAAGGCCGGGATGGTAATGCCGAATTTAACCAAAAGGGCCTCGCCGAACAGGGCAAAGGCGAAAAGAACGCCCAAGGCGACCAAAACGGCCTTAAGCGCCGTCGCCCTGATTTCGCGGGCGTCGGCATAGGCCGTCAGGCTCATGAACATCGCCGCCGCCGCAAGCGGGTTGGTGATGATGAGAAAGGAAACGAACGCTTTTAGAAACAACGCATCCATGGTGGCGAATCAGACCTGTCCGTCCAAAGCGGCTCCACCGTGGCGCAAGCGGCGGCGCTTGTCAAAACGGAAAACGAGCTTTTGGAGGTAAAACCTGTTTCCTTAAAGGCCGATTTGGCCTAATCATAAAGGAGCGATTCCCTGACTTTGACCCGGATTTTGACCGCCGTATGTTGCAGAGCCTTCTCACGAAAGCGCCTTTGATCGCCGTCCTTGGGGCGGTGATTCTTTTCATCATCGTCGCGGCGGCGGGGCTGGGGCTGGACTGGCCCCTTCTTCTGGCCCTTTCGGCGGGTCTTTTCGCGGCGGCGGAAGCCTGGCTTCTTTGGCTGGCCGTAAATCAGAGAACGCAGGCGGACAAGCACTTAAGGCATATCAGGTTTATTGCCGACCGGTTTCAGTCTCTGGTTCGGAGCGCGCCTTGCGGCTATTGCCTCTTCACGCCGCAGGGGCTTTTACGGGAAGAGCAGGGCGTTTCCGTCCGCCTGGGCGTCGAAAAGCTTTCCCACCTGGACGACCTCATCGGCGCGATGAAGGAAGGGCCGGAACTCCTTGAAGTCTTTCGCAAACTTCAAATGACCGGCTTGCCGTTCGAAGTCGCGGTCCACGCGGCCAAAGACGGTCGCGGGCTTTCCGTTCTGGGGCGGCGGTTCCGGATCGGCGCCGAAGGACCTCATGTGGACGTTTTGTGGTTCTTTGAAAAGGACCGGTCCATCCCGCTAAAGGAGGAGGAACCAAAGCCCCAGGCCGCTCTTCAGGAAAGCGCTTTTCAGGAAGTAAAGGCCCCTGTTCCCCCGACGGAAGCGACCCAAGAGCCTAAGGCCGAGGAGGAGCCCTCAAAATCCTCCATTCCCTTTTCTTGCAAGGTTTTTGACTGGCTTTCCCTGCCGGTCTGGGGGCGGGCCGCCTCTTTTGACCTTGTTTTTTGCAATGCGGCTTATGCCAGGGCCGTGGCCTTGCCGGTTGAAGAAGTCCTTAAGGGGCAGCATGAAATCGTCTCCCAGGCCGCCAAGGGCGGAGCGGGGCGCGCGCTGGCCGAAACCGCGCTTAAGGAAGGCAAGCCCCAGACGCTTCGCGAACACGTCGTGGTGGACGGACGGCGACGGTTTATGGAGCTGACGGAAGTGCCCGTTCCCGCCGAAGCGGGACTGCCTTTGGCGCTTTTAGGCTTTGCCGTGGACGTGACGGCGGAGGAAGAAAAAGACACCGAACTGCGTCGCCATCTGGCCGCGCATCACGAGGTTATGGAGCACCTGGGAACGGCTATTTCCGTTTTCGGCCCGGATCGGCGGCTTGAGTTTTACAACCGGGCCTATCAGCAGCTTTGGGGCTCGGAAGAAAGCTTTCTGGACGGCAAACCGACCTTCAGCGAAGTCCTGGAGGATCTGCGGGCGCGCCGCCGCATTCCCGAACAGGCCGACTTCCAGAAATACAAGAACGAGCATAAGGCGCTTTTCACGTCGCTGTTGGAGCCGCACGAAGACGTCATGTACCTGCCGGACGGGACGAGCCTTCGGGTTCTTGTCGCGCCGCATCCGCTGGGCGGCCTCATGTTCGTGCATGAAAACGTGACGGACCGGCTGGCGCTTGAGACGTCGTACAATACGCTCGTCGCGGTCCAGCGCGAAACCATCGACAATCTGGCCGAAGGAATTGCCGTGTGCGGGGCGGACGGAAAGCTTCGCCTGTCCAATGACTCGCTTGCCAAGCTTTTCGGTCTTTCAAAAGAATTTCTGGAGGGCGAGCCTCACATTTCGGATCTTTTGGAGACGGCCAGGCCTCTTTTGGACGCGAACGAGGATTGGGGAACGTTCAAAACGTCAATGGTCGGCTATGCGTTGGACCGCAACCCCCATACGGGCCGGATCGAGCGAACCGACAAAGCCGTTTTGGAATTCCTGACCGTCCCCTTGCCCGACGGTTCGGTTTTGAGCAGCTTTATCGACGTGACGGATTCGGTGCGCGTCGAGCAGGCGCTTCGCGCCAGCAACGCGGCGCTGGCCACGGCGGACAGGCTTAAATCCGATTTCGTGGCGAACGTATCCTACCAGCTTCGCACGCCGCTCAACACGATCACGGGCTTCGCCGAGATTCTGGCCGAGCAGTATTTCGGCAAGCTGAATGAACGGCAGCTCGAGTACACGACGACGATCAAGGCGGAAAGCGAAAAGCTTTCGCGCCTTATCAACGACGTTTTGGACCTGGCGACCATCGAGGCGGGGCGCATGACGCTCGACCGCCGCGAAGTGAACGTGGCCGATCTTCTCAACGAAGCCAAGCAGATGACGGCTGAATGGGCGCGGCAGCAGTCGCTCGATATTCTGATCGAATGTCCCTCGGACATCGGCTCGTTCGAGGTGGACGAACACCGGATCAAGCAAGTTCTTTTCAACCTTATCAGCAACGCCATCAAATACACGCCTGCGGGCGGGCGCATCGCGCTTGCGGCCTGGCGTCAGGAGCCTTGGATCGTCGTCAGCGTGCTCGACACGGGCGTCGGCATCCCCGAAGAGGACCGCGAGCGAGTCTTCGGCAAGTTCGAAAAAGCCAACAAGCATTTGAAGCAGGGCGGGGCGGGTCTCGGCCTTAGCCTCGTCAAGAGTTTCGTGGAGCTTCACGGCGGGCGCGTGGAAATCTTCAGCGACGAAAAGGACGGAACCCGCGTCAGTTGCTTCCTGCCGCAAAAAACGCCGGGAAGAGAGGCGTCAACCTAGAAAAAAGGAAGGAAAGGGGCCTTGGCGCAAACGACCGTCGATCTTCCCGATCTGGCCGCGACGGCGGCCTTGGCGGCCCGGCTTGCGCCGCGCCTTCGTCCGGGCGACGTCCTTTTGCTGGAGGGCGACCTGGGCGCGGGCAAAACCGCTTTTGCGCGGGCGTTGCTTCGGGTCCTCGGCGTCGAAGGGGAGATTCCCAGCCCGACCTTTACGCTTGTGCAAGCCTACGACGCGCCGAAAATGGCCGTCTTTCACTTCGATCTTTACCGGCTTGAAAAACCGGACGAGGTGGAAGAATTGGGCCTTGACGAGGCGCTGGCGGACGGGCTCGTTCTTGTCGAATGGCCTGAAAAGGCGGCCTCGCGCCTGCCCGTCGGCGCGCTCGTCCTCTTTTTCGGTATGAGCCCGGACCAAAAACGTTTCGTTCGCGTACAGGCGCCGGGCGCGTGGGAGCAACGGCTGAAAGGCGTTTTGTAATGTCGGGGGAAAAGGACATTGCCGCATTTTTAGGACGCGCCGGGTGGGCGGGCGCGGTCCGCGCGGCTTTTCCGGCGGATTTTTCGACGCGCCGCTACGCGCGGCTGACGCGCGGAAACGAGACGGCCATTCTTATGCAGGCGGAGCCGGACCAGAAGACGGAATCCTTTGTGGCGCTTGCCGGGCTTTTGCGCGGCCTGGGGCTTCCGGCGCCGGAGATTCTCGCGAGCGACGTTCCGGCCGGGCTGGTCTTGATGGAGGATTTCGGCGAGGCGCAGGGGGGCAAGCTTCTCGATAGCGGAAAGGATCGCGGCGCTTTAGACAAGGCCGCCGCGCATACGCTGGCGCGGCTGCATGAAGCGTTTCGGGAGGTCTGTCCGTCATTGCGAGGCGGCGCAGCCGACGAAGCAATCCAGAGTCAAACAGGGCGGACTTGGTTTCAGGAGACTCTGGATTGCCGCGCTTCCCTTCCGGCGCGAACGCCGGAAGGTTCGCTCGCAATGACGAATTTTTCCGGCCTCTCCCTCCCCGTCTTCGACGCCCCGCTTTTCGTCGAACAGCTCGCGCCGTTTCTGGATCATTATTTTCCCGCGCGGTTTCTGCGTCCGGCCAGCGAGGCCGAGCGACGCGCTTTCAACGAAAGCTGGCGGCGGGTTCTCGCGCCTTTCGACCGCAGGCCTCGCACGCTTCTTTTGCGCGACTTCATGCCGGACAACGTCATGCTCTTGGCGGACGGGCGCCTCGGACTGCTGGATTTTCAGGACGCGGGCCTCGGCCCCGCCGCCTACGACATCGGTTCGTGGTGCGAAGAAGTCCGGCGCGAAGGCGGCCACGGGCGGCTCAAGGAGTTCATCGAATCCTATATCGCCTTGCGCCCCGATGCCGATCCGCAGGCCTTATGGGAGGACAGCCGCGTTCTTCTCGCGCAACGTTATACGCGGCTCTTGGGGAATCTTATGAAATTGGACCGAAGGTCGCTGATCCCGCGCGTCTGGAAGGCCTTGAACGGGTTGCTTAAAGATGAAAAGCTTGCGCCGGTTCTTCGCTGGTTCACGTCCGCTTTGCCGTCATGACGAAAGAAAACAATCACGAGAAACTTTCCGATACCGCCATGATTCTAGCGGCGGGCTTCGGCACGCGCCTGCGACCCTTGACGCTTGAAAAGCCGAAACCCTTGTTTCAGGTCGGCGGACGGGCCATGCTGGACATTGCTCTGGATCATCTCAAAAAGGCAGGGATCGGCCGCGTCGTCGTCAACGCGCATTACCTGAGCGGGCAGATTGCGACGCATTTGGATGCGCGGCCGGACATGGAATTGATCCTGTCTTTTGAGCCTGAAATTCTCGATTCCGGCGGCGGCGTGAAGAACGCGCGCGCGCAGTTCGGCGACAAGCCTTTTTTCGTTCTGAACGCGGACCTGCCGTGGCTTGACGGCGCGGCGCCGACCCTTTCGCGCCTGGCGGATTGTTGGGACGACGCGAAGATGGATTTGCTCTTGCTCCTCTATCCGACTTCCCGGGCGCGCGGTTTCGGCTCCGGGGGCGACTTCGCGCTGGAGCCGGACGGGCGGGCGCATCGCAAGGGTCTCGCCCCCCCGTTTCCTTATGTCTTTATTTCCGCGATGATCGTCAGGCCGCAGCTTTACGACGCCATCTCTAAGCGCGTTTTCTCGAACAACGAGGTTTTTGATCTGGCTGAGGAGCGCGAACGGCTTTACGGCCTGGTCCATGACGGCTCCTGTTATCAAATCAGCTGTCCGGAAGATTTAGCCGAAGCCAACCGATTGCTCGAGGCTGGCGCGGGGTGGGGATGAGCGGAGTCTTCACCCTCCCTCCCGATCTTTGTTTCGTCTCTACGCTGGCGAGGGGGCTTTGGCGCCGCGCGGGCGGCGATCCGCTCGCTTTGTCTTCTTGCGTCGTCTATTTGCCCACGCGCCGCGCCTGCCGCGCTTTGCGCGACGCTTTTTTGCGCGTGGCGGAAGAAAAAGCCGTCCTCTTGCCTCGGCTGCGGCCCTTGGGCGACATCGACGAGGCGGAAATGGAAATGGCGGGCGACGAAATTCTAGACGATCTGCCGCCTGCCATCGCGCCCTTGCGCCGCCAAATGCTCTTGACGCGGCTTGTCATGAAAAAGGACGGAAAATTGCCGATCGACCAGGCGGCGTTGCTGGCGCAGGCGCTTGGGGCGCTTTTGGACCAGGCGCAGACCGAAGGACGGGATTTCGCCGACCTGAGAAAGATCGTGCCGGACGACCATGCGGAACATTGGCAGGAAACGCTGAGATTCCTTGAAATCGTCACCGACGCCTGGCCGAAGATTCTCGCGCAGGAAGGCTGCCTTGACCTTGCCGAACGGCGCAGGCGCGTTCTCTTGGCGCAGGCGCGGGCCTGGCGGGAAAACCCCCCCGGCCATCCCGTCCTCGCAGCCGGTTCGACGGGGTCCGTTCCGGCGGCGGGCGCTTTGATGGCGACGATTGCGGCGCTGCCTTTGGGCGAAGTCGTCCTGCCGGGGCTTGATCTGGAAATGACCGAAGAGGCCTGGCAGGAAATCGACGAGACGCATCCGCAGGCCACGATGAAACATTGGCTTGAATCGTCGGGCGTTGAGCGCGAACAGGTGCGCGTATGGGAAGGATTCTCTTCCCCGAGGGCCTCGCGCGTGAAGCTTTTGCGTGAAGCGCTTCTGCCGCCGAAGATGACAAAAAGCTGGCGAAGCCTGACGACCAAGGACGTGCCGCCCGAAGCGACGGCCGGGCTTGAAAAACTTGAACTGGATCATCACCGCGAAGAGGCCGAAATTATAGCGCTGCGCCTTCGCGCCGCGCTTGAGGAGGAGAAAAAGACAGCGGCGCTTGTCACGCCGGACCGGGCGCTGGCCGCGCGGGTGGCGGCCGCCTTGGGGCGCTGGGGGATCGCGGCGAACGATTCCGCCGGAACGCCGCTTTCGGCCTGGCCCGTCGGGAGTTTCCTGAATGACGTTTTGGCCGCCGCCGCGCCGGACGCCTCGCCGATGGCCTATCTTTCGCTTCTCAAGCATCCGCTCGCGACGGCGGGGCTTTCCGCGGAAGAATGCCGCCGTCTGGCTCGCGCGGCGGAAAAGGAAATTTGGCGCGGCGTGCGCCTTTCGGGCGGTTGGTCCGGCGCGGCGCGCGCGGCGGAAGAGAAGGCTCTCTCTTCCTTTCTTCGCCGTCTCACCGATCTTTTCGATCCGCTCGTTCAAAACTGGGGTGAAGAAAAACCGCTCGCCGACCATCTTGCCGCGCATATCGGACTGGCGGAAAAACTGGCCGATCCCGCGCGGCTCTGGCGCGGCGAAGGCGGGCAGGAAGCTGCGGCCTGGCTTGACGATTTGCGGGCGGCAAGCGCGGATTTTCCGCCGTTGACGGGCGAGGCTTATGCGGGCCTGTTCGGCGCGCTGATAGAGGGCGTGATCGTCCGGCCTGCCTTCGGCGCGCATCCGCGCCTGAATATTCTGGGTCCGCTCGAAGCCCGGCTCCTGCACCACGATCTCGTAATTCTGGGCGGGTTGAACGAAGGGGTCTGGCCGCCGGCGCCGCCCGTCGATCCCTGGCTTTCGCGGCCTATGAAGCGCGATTTCGGGCTGCCTTCGCCGGAGCGGCGCGTGGGGCTTTCCGCGCATGATTTCGTTCAACTCGCCTGCGCGGAAAGGGTCCTGTTCACCCGCGCGAAAAGAATCGGCGGTTCGCCGTCCGTTCCCTCTCGCTTTCTGCTTCAGGTGGAAACGGTCCTGCGCGGCGTGGGCGAGGAGGATCCCTTAAGACCGCAAGAGCCATGGCGGGCCTGGGCGCGCGCTTTGTACGAACCAGAGGTCTTCGCCCCTGTCGAGCCGCCGGAGCCTTGCCCGCCGCCTGAAGCGCGTCCCACGCAGTTTTCCGTGACGGAAATCGGGACGTGGTTGCGCAATCCTTACGCGATTTACGCGCGGCGGATTTTGAACCTCAAAAAGCTCGACGATATCGACGCCGACGCGGGCGCGGCCGAACAGGGCGATGCCGTCCACAAGGCGCTTGAGAAATTCACAAAGAAAACGAAGGCCGCCTGGCCGGACAATCCGCTCGCGCTTCTTTTACAGGAAGGCCGTAAGGCGTTTGAGGCCTATGAGGACCGGCCGCAGGTCAAAGCCTTCTGGTGGCCGCGTTTTGAGCGCATCGCCGCTTGGTTTGTAGAGGAGGAAGAAAAACGCCGCAGCCAAGGCATTCATCCGCTCGACGCCGAGGCGGAGGGCAAGGTGACGATCGGCACGTTTTGCCTGACGGGCCGCGCGGACCGGATCGACCTTCTTAAAGACGGCAGCGTGGAGATCATCGACTACAAAACAGGCAGGGTGCCAAAACCAAAGTTCGTCAAGGAAGGGATCGAGCCTCAATTGCCGCTTCTTGGGCTGATTGCGGCGGAAGGCGGATTTAAGAATCTGGAGAAAAGGGAAACGTCGAAGCTTAGCTATTGGGCTTTGGGCGGCGCGCGGGAAGTGGCTCAAAAAACTTCTTTTACGGAGGACGTCGCCGTTCAGATCGAAAAGGCGCGCGAGGGGCTTGAGAGTCTCATCAGAACCTATGGCGATCCGAAGACTCCCTACAGGGCCGTGCCGCGCCCGGCCCTGGCGCCGGATTATGACGATTACGAACATCTCTCGCGTCTCAAGGAATGGAGCCGAGGGAGGGGAGGGAAAAAATGACCGTCCCCTTGGAGAAAACGGAAGACCTTCGCGCCGATGTCAACGCGCTGCAACGCGGCGCGTCGGATCCTTCGCGTTCCGTCTGGGTCGGCGCGTCGGCGGGGTCCGGCAAGACCAAGGTTTTGGCGGATCGCGTCCTGCGCCTTTTGCTTTCAGGCGCGCCGCCGCAGAGGATCCTGTGCCTGACCTTTACCCGCGCGGCGGCGGCGGAAATGTCGGTGCGTCTCATGCGGCGCCTTTCGGCCTGGGCGATAAGCGCGGAAGAGGCGCTTGAGGCCGAACTTGCCTCCCTCGAAGGCGAGACCTTTGACCGCGCTCTGCTCGAGAAGGCGCCTCGGCTTTTCGCGGAGGTTCTCGCCTGTCCTGGCGGCATGAGGATTCAGACGATCCACGGCTTTGCGCAAGAGATTCTGCGTCGCTTTCCTCTGGAAGCGAATCTTCCCCCGCAATTCACGGTGATCGAAGAGGCCGAAGCCGAAGCGCTGCGACGCGAGGCGACGAACGCGGCCTTTGAATCCCTGGCGGAAGGCGAGGAGGCCTGGGCGCTCGAAGAGGCTTCCCGCCTGATGGCCGAGCAGAGCCTGCGGTCCCTCTTGCGCGGCCTTGAAGGCGCGGCGGGAAAGATAGAAGAGGCGTTCAGGCGGTATGGCGGCCCGAAGGGGCTTGAGGAAAAAGTAAGGACCGCGCTCGGTCTTGTTCCCGGCGAGGACGAAAAGACGCTTTGCGCCGCCGCCGCGCGCGGCGAAGGAGCGGATTTCAAGGCGCTGAAAAACGCCGCGCGTCTCGCCTATGAAAAAGGGTCGCCGCAGCCCAAAGGTTTTGCGGAACGCATTCTGAACTGGCTGGCGTTGGACGAAGAGGGGCGCGAGCGGGAATGGGACCTGTACGCGGGCATTTTCCTGACTCAAAAGGGCCAGCCGAACAAGAAGCTTTTAACGGACAAACTGCGAAAAGAATTTCCGGAGGTCGAAAGGGCGTATAAAGACGAAACAAACCGGATTTTGCTTCTTGCGGAAAAAAGGGAGGCCTGCGAGACCGCGCGAGGAACGAAAGCGGTGCTCCTTTTATCCTTGCGCGCGGCGCAATCTTATGCGCGGCGCAAGTCGGCGCGGGCTGCGCTTGACTATGACGACCTTATCCGGCGTGCCTGCGAGCTTCTTTCCCGTCCCGGCATCGCGCCGTGGGTCCTTTTCAAGCTTGACGGCGGCATCGACCATATTCTTGTGGACGAGGCCCAAGACACGAACGAAGGCCAATGGCGCATCGTGCAGGCGCTTGTCGAGGATTATTGCGCGGGCCGGGGGGGCTGGGAGGACCGCAATCGCACCCTGTTCGTCGTGGGCGACGAAAAACAGTCCATCTTCCGCTTTCAGGGCGCGGACCCGGAATCCTTCTTTCGAATGCGTGAGACGCTTGGCCGACGTTTTCACGAGGCGAAAAAGCCGTTCGATGAGATTGCGCTCAACGTTTCCTTTCGTTCGGCTCCCGCGATTTTGAAGGCCGTGGACGAGGTTTTCGCCGATGAAGCGGTTCGCAAAGGCGTCTCGCACGTGCCGGTTTCCCACCGGGCGTTTCGCGTCGAGGCCGAAGGCGAGGTCGAGGTCTGGCCGCTTTTGCTGGCCGAAAAGGACGAGACCGACGAGGAGGAAGCCGCGCCGAAAAAGGAAAAAACGGCGCCGGATTGGTCCTTGCCCGCCGAGTACGAAACCGTCCGCAATCCGGCGGCGGAGCTGGCGAAAAAGATCGCCGCATCCATCGCGGAAGGAATCGAAAGCGGGCAGACGGTCTTTGATCGCGGCGCGAAGCGCGAAAGGCCGATGAACGCGGGGGACGTGATGATCCTTGTGCGCCAGCGCGAGCCTTTGACCTCGCATCTGGTGCGCGAGCTGAAACGGCGGGGCCTTCCCGTTTCCGGCGTGGACCGTATGCGCCTTTCCGACCAGCTTGCGGTGATGGACGTTCTGGCCCTTTTGCAGTTCGCCCTTCTGCCGCAGGACGATCTGACCCTGGCGACGCTTTTGCGCGGTCCCTTCGTCGGCGCGAGCGAAGACGACCTGATGGCGCTCGCCATCGGGCGCAAGGGATCGCTCTGGGAAAGCCTTTCGCAGCGGGGGGAAGAGGCTTACGTCGCCTGGACCGCCTGGCTTCGCGCCGTTCTTGCTTTGGCGGATGCGATGCCGCCTTTGCCGATGCTCATGAAGATTCTGAGCGAGCCTTGCCCGGCGGATTCTTTCTGCGCGCGCCGCGCGATACTTCGTCGTCTCGGTCCCGATGCCGAAGACCCCCTGGACGAGCTTTTGGCCGAGGCCGCCGATTTTTCCGCGCGGCGGTCGCCGTCCTTGCAGGCTTTCCTTCAGGAAATGCTCACGACCGAAAGAGAGGTCAAGCGCGAGCTTGAACAGGCGATGGGGCGTGTCCGGATCACCACGGTTCACGCTTCCAAGGGGCTTGAGGCGCCCATCGTCATCCTGCCCGATACGACGGGCGTGCCGAAAAAGGACAAAATGTCGAAGCTTATATGGAACGAAGAAGGCCTACCCTTTTACGTTCCGCGCGAACCGCAGGGCGCGGCGCTTCGCGCCATCCGCGATCCGCTTTACGAAAAGGACATGGAAGAGCATCGCCGCCTTCTTTACGTCGCGCTCACGCGGGCGGCGGATCGGCTTGTCATTTGCGGCTATGCGAAAAGCGAAAAGCTGCCGGAGCAGGCGTGGTATAAACTGATAACGCGAGCGTTCTCGCCAATTCAGGCGGAGCGCGTCGGAGAGGACAAAAACAAACGGGATGCCCGCCTGCGCGGGCATGACGGAGGAAGAGCGGATTTTCCCCCTTCCCGTCACTCCCGCGAAAGCAGGAGTCCCGTTTCTCATTCTTTTGCAAGGGAGAGCGCGCCTTCCTGGCTCTTTTCCCCCCCGCCGCCGGAGCCTTCGCCGCCGCGTCCGCTGGTTCCCTCCCTCCCGGACGAAGAGGAGCCGACGACGGCCTCGCCGCGGGACGAACGTTTTGCGCGCGGACGCCTTATCCACCGCCTGCTTCAAGGCCTGCCCGATGTTGAGGCTTCGCGGCGCGAGGCCGCGGCTCGGCGGTTTTTGTCCCATCCGCAGCACGATCTGACAAAGACGCAGCAGGAAGAACTGGAGCGCGAGGTTTTGCGTTTGCTGGCCGATGGGCGTTTCGCGCCCTTTTTCGGGCCAGAGAGCCGTGCCGAGGCGCCGATTGTCGGCCTTTCGGGCGCGCGGATCGTCTCAGGACAGGTGGACCGTCTGGCCCTTGTGGACGGCGAGGTCTGGATTTTGGACTACAAGACCAACCGTCCGCCGCCGGAAAACGTCGCCGATGTCCCCGCCCTCTACCGCAGCCAGATGGAGGCCTATCGGGGCGTTTTGCGGCAGATTTATCCGGACCGGACCGTTCGTTGCTTTCTCTTGTGGACCTATGCCCTTCGTTTAATGGAGCTTTTGCCCGAGGCTTGAAAGAAGGTCCAGTTAGTCCTAGATAAGGGGAAGTCCTTTCGTTCCAACCAAGGAGTCCCCCCATGGGAGAAAACGCCATCCACATCGACGATTCCTCTTTCGAAGCCGAAGTGCTCAAGGCGCCGGGACTCGTTCTCGTCGATTTCTGGGCCGAATGGTGCGGGCCGTGCCGTCAGATCGGCCCCGTTTTGGAAGAGTTGGCCGGGACGATGAAGGGCAAGGTTAAAATCGTAAAGATGAACGTCGATCAAAGCCCGAATACGCCGGGTCAGTTCGGCATTCGCAGCATTCCGACGCTGATTTTGTTCAAAAACGGCCAACAGATCGAAACCAAGGTCGGCGCGCTGCCCAAACAGGCCCTTCAGGCCTGGCTTGAGGAAAAAGCGGCCTAATCCGATAAAGGCTCTGTTCCCTCGTTCAGGATTTGTAAATAGGTCGTGTACACAAAGCGCTTATGGCGTTCTTTGCCTGTTGTCTCTCTTATAATGCCGAGCGCTTCCAAGACAGCCAAGCCGCGCAGGATTCTCGGAAGAGGAACCTTATAAGATTCCTTAATCTTCCTTGTGTTGGCTACCGGATGTTTTTGAAAAAAACCATGGAGGGCCAAGACAGTAGAAGAAGCCTTTCCGGACTCGGCTATTTTTGTTTTATCTGCGTTGAAGAGGGCAATAATCCTTTGAGCTGTTTGTACGGCTTGTGTGGCTGTTTCTGTAACGCCGATCAGGAAGAATTTTACCCATGATTCCCAGTCGCCCGTTTCTCTGACGGACTGGAGAAGATCGTAATAGGTCTTCCGATGCTGTTTAAGATAAAGGCTTAGGTAAAGAAGCGGCTCTTCAATGATGCCTTCGGCACAGAGAATAAAAGTGATGAGGAGTCTGCCTAGCCGTCCATTCCCATCGAGAAACGGATGGATTGTCTCGAACTGGACATGGGCTAAAGCAGCTTTAACGAGAATGGGAAGTTTTACGTTCTTATTGTGGAGGAATTTCTCAAAAGCGTCGAGAGATTCCATGAGCTGGGGCGGCGGCGGTGGAACGAATTTGGCGTTCCCAGGCCTTGTTCCGCCGATCCAATTTTGGGATGTGCGAAATTCCCCAGGCATTTTGTGACCGCCGCGCGCGTTGCGCATGAGGATGGCGTGTATTTCTCGGATGAGGCGCAGGGATAAAGGAAATTCTTTTAAGCGTTCAAGGCCATAAGTCATTGCGGCGACGTAGCGGGACACCTCTTTAACGTCGTCAAAGGCAATATCTTCCGTCTCGGATAAAAGAAGATCCGACAAGGAAGATTGAGTTCCCTCGATTTGCGAAGAAAGAACGGCTTCTTTCCTGACATACATATAAATGAACAAAGAGGGGTCCGGCAGAACGACCCTTAATCCGTCAAGCCGTCCCAGAGCTGCATTTGCCTGATCAAGAAGGGGATAAAGTTCCTCCATTTGCAAGGGAGGAATGGGCGGCAGCGGCAGAGGAAGATAGGAGCTATAAGATTCAGCTCCTCCGGGCGAGCATAGTATGTACTTCCCGATGCGTGTAGGGTTTTTCATTTGTCCCTCGTTGTAACGAAACATACATTTTCCATTACTTATCTAAATCTAGATTACATTGGTGATAGTTTCAAGGAAATTAGTAACAAAATTTCTTTTTTATGTTACATAAATCTTCACTCTCCTTTTCTTGCATTCTCCCGTCGGATTCGCTAGAAACGCCCCCTCGGCACGCCGAAGGTTCTAGGCATACCCGGCTGCCTTAAAAGTTAACGACCAACAAAGGAAAACGAAATGTCTAAGCTCAAGACCCACAGCGGGTCCAAAAAGCGTTTCCGTGTGACCGGCTCCGGCAAGGTCAAAGCGGGCAAACGCGGCAAGCGCCACAATATGCGCAAGCGTCCCCAGAAGATGAAACGCGAAGCCAGGAAAGGCCTGATCCTGTTCAAGACCGACGGCGAGAACGTCGTCAAGCATTTCCTGCGGCAGCATTAAGGGGAGGGGATCATGGCACACGTTAAACGGGGCGTCACAGCTCACACCCGCCACAAAAAAATCATCAAGCTTGCCAAGGGCTATCGCGGTCGCGCGAAAAGCTGCTTCCGCGTCGCGATCGAAAAGGTCGAAAAAGGCCTGCGTTACGCCTACCGCGACCGCAAAGCCAAAAAAGGCGAAATGCGCGCGCTTTGGATCGTCCGCATCAATGCGGCGGTGCGCGAGCAGGGCTTGACCTACGCTCGATTTATAGGCGGGCTCAAGCGCCTGGGGATCGAGCTGGACCGCAAGCAGCTCTCTGACCTGGCCGCGAGCGAGCCCGCCGCTTTCAAGGCCCTGGTCGATCAGGTCAAAGCGGCGCCCAAGAAGAAAGCAGCCTAAAAAGGTTTTTAAGTCTAATGTCCGCCCAGCGGACGCACTTGCGGGAATCTCGGAAGCCTCCGGGGTTCCCGTTTTTGTTTCAAGGGATCGAGGAAGTCATGTCGGAGACCGAACTCAAAAAACTTCAAGCCGAGATCATGGCGGCCATCGAAGGCGCGAAAGACAGCGCGGCGCTGGAAGCCGTGCGTGTTGAGGCGCTCGGCAAAAAGGGCAAACTGACCGAGATGATGAAAACGCTCGGCGGACTGGACCCCGAATCGCGTAAAAGCCTCGGCGCGGCGCTGAATGTCGCGAAAGAAGCGCTGACGCAGGCGTTTGACGCGCGGCAGAAGATTCTCGCCAAAGCGGCGCTTTCCGAAAGGCTTGAGAAGGAGCGCGTGGACGTCACGCTGCCCGCGCGGCCGGATCGGGACGGGCGGATTCACCCGATCACGCAAACGACGGACGAAATCGTGACCATCTTCGCCGCGATGGGATTCAAGGTCGCCAAGGGGCCGGAGATCGAGACGGACTGGAACAATTTCACGGCGTTGAATATGCCGCCCAACCATCCCGCGCGGCAAATGCAGGACACGTTCTATATGCCCGCTGACGGCGAGCATCAAATGGTGCTGAGAACGCATACCTCGCCCGTGCAAATTCGCACGATGTTGAATGAAAAGCCGCCCATCCGCGTTATCGCGCCGGGGCGCACCTATCGCTGCGACTATGACATGACCCACACGCCCATGTTTCACCAGTTCGAAGGGCTTGTGATCGACGAAAAAACGCATATGGGGCATCTGAAGGGGTGTTTGCTCGATTTCCTGCGCGCCTTTTTCGGCATCGACGATCTGCCGATCCGCTTTCGGCCTTCCTTCTTTCCGTTCACGGAGCCGAGCGCCGAGGTGGACATCGGCTGCTCGCGCCGGGGCGGCGAGCTGAAGCTCGGCAATTACGGCGACTGGCTGGAAATCGCGGGGGCGGGCATGGTGCATCCGAACGTTCTACGCAATTGCGGCATCGATCCGGACAAGTACCAGGGCTTCGCCTTCGGCACGGGCATCGAGAGGCTGGCCATGCTCAAATACGGCATTCCCGATTTGCGCACGTTCTTTGAGAGCGACCTGCGCTGGCTGAAACATTATGGTTTTGTGCCGCTCGACATACCGAATCCGGCGATGGCGGGGTAAGGCGGCAATGCGGAAAGGTCTTCATATCTATCTCGTACGGCACGGCGAAACGGAAGGGAATATCGACCGTTCTCTTTACCGGGACGTGGCCGACCACGCCGTTCGTTTGACGCCGCGCGGAATCGAGCAGGCGTCGGAAGCGGGGGAATTTCTCGCCTCGCGCCTGTTTGACGCGCGTGAAGAGGAAGGGGAGAATTTCGGCCTTATCCGTCTTTGGCACAGCCCTTACTATCGAGCGCGGCAAACGGCGCAGGGGATACTTTATGCGCTCGGCCAAAAGTTCGATCCGGAATCCGGCGTTCTGACTTATCGGGAAGAGCCTTTTCTTATGGAACAAAAGGCCGGACTTTTCGACGGCATGACAGAGGAGGAATTCGAGCGGGCCTATCCTCAAGAAGCCGCGAACTATAACAAACACAAAGGATTCTTCGGGCGTATGTACGGCTCCACGCCGCTTGGCGAAAGCCGGATGGACGTCGTTATCCGGGTCAAGCAGTTGTTTCGTACGATTGTGGAAGATTATACGGGACGCAATATCCGCCACGTCGTTGTCGTGAGCCATGGCGTGACCATGCGAGCTTTTTTGATGGGGTGGATGCGTTATTCCCCGGAATGGATGGATGCGGAAAAGAACCCGGGGAATTGCTGGGTCCGACACGTTTACGGCAGCCGGGAAGAAGGGGGCTATCGGGATGACGGCTATGTTTTCGGCGAAGAGGCCCCTTTGGGCAACCCTTTGGCGACGCAAAGGCCGACAGAGGGCGCCCGGCAAGTCGTTATGCTAAAGCCTCAACGACCCAACGCCATCGTGCCGCCGGGCGTTGTTGTTATCGATCCGTTCAAAAAAGGGCAACAACCATGAAATTCACGCTTTCCTGGCTTAAGGACCATCTGGAGACGCAGGCGTCTTTGGAGGAGATTTGCGAAAAGCTCACCGCCATCGGCCTTGAGGTCGAGGGCGTCGAGGATTCAAGCAAAGAACTTGCGCCCTTCAAAGTCGCGCAAATTGTGACGGCGGACCGGCACCCGCAGGCGGACCGGCTCAAACTCTGCGTCGTGAACACGGGCAAGGAGACCTTGCGCGTCGTGTGCGGCGCGCCGAACGCGAGGGCAGGCCTCAAAGTCGTCCTTGCGCGGCCCGGCGACGTGATCCCGTCCACGGGCGAGGCGCTCAAGCTTTCGAAAATCCGCGGCGAGGAATCCCAGGGCATGATGTGTTCGGCGGCGGAGCTGAAAATCTCCGGCGACGCGGAAGGCATCATCGAATTGCCGGAAGACGCGCCGCTCGGCGCCAGCGCCGTTTCCGTCATGGGCCTCGGCGATCCGGTCATCGAGATCAACCTGACGCCCAACCGGGCGGACTGCGCGGGCGTGCGCGGAATCGCGCGGGATTTGGCGGCGGCGGGGCTGGGCAGGCTGAAGCCGCTTGAAATCAAGGTGCCGGAGGGAACTGAACCCCCGCGCATCAGGGTGCGGCTCGAATTTCCTCAGGATCAAAAGCATCATTGTCCGCTCTTCGTCTCGCGCATGATCCGCAATATCAAGAACGGCCCCTCGCCGGAATGGCTGCAGCGGCGGCTTCGCGCCATCGGCCTGCGCCCCATCTCGGCGCTGGTGGACATCACGAATTATCTGACGTTCGACGTGGGCCGCCCGCTGCACGTGTTCGACGCGGCTCGGATCAAGGGCGACCTCTGGGTCCGTCCGGCCAAGGGCGGCGAGACGTTCCAGGCGCTCAACGACAAAACCTACACGCTTGAGCCCGGCATGACGGCCATCGGTGACGATACGGGCTTTCTCTCGCTGGCGGGCGTGATGGGCGGCGTGAGTTCGGGCTGCGAGGAGGGGACGAGCGAGGTTTTCATCGAATCCGCTTGGTTCGATCCCCTGCGAACGGCGATGACGGGAAGGGCGCTCGGCGTTACGTCCGATGCTCGTTATCGGTTCGAACGCGGCGTCGATCCGGCTTTTACGATCCCGGGTGCGGACTTGGCCACGCAGATGGTTCTGGCTTTCTGCGGCACGAAGGAAACAATTGTCAGCCAGCGCGCCGTTGCGGGCGAGGTGCCAGCCGCGGCGCGCCAAGTGACCTATCGGCCTTCGCATTGCCTGAAACGGATCGGCGTGGACGTCTCGGCGGCGGAGCAGGAGAATATCCTTACGGCGCTCGGCTTTGCGATTGAAAAAAAGGGCGAGGATTGGATCGTCCGGCCGCCGAGCTGGCGCGGCGACATCGAAGGCGCGGCGGACCTTACGGAAGAGATTATCCGCATCAAGGGATTCGATCATATTCCCGCGACTTCCATGCCGCGCGAGGACGTCGTGACGAAGACGGCGCTGGACCGCCTCGACGTCCGCGCGGGCCGTGCGAAAAGGGCGCTGGCCGCGCGAGGTCTGTGCGAGTCCGTTACCTGGTCGTTTATGTCCTCGAAAATCGCGGAAGTCTTCGGGGAAGTTCCACCGGCGCTTCGGCTCGTCAATCCGATCAGCGCGGATTTGGACGTCATGCGCGGCTCGGTTGTCGGCAATCTGATTCTGGCGGCGGGGCGCAACGCGGATCGCGGTTTTGCGGACGTGGGCCTGTTCGAAGTCGGCCCCGCTTTCCGCGACGCGACGCCGGAGGGACAGATCCTCACGGCGACGGCGCTTCGCGCCGGGCAAACGCCGCGCCATTGGGCCGAAAAGGCGCGGAGCGTGGACGTTTTCGACGCGAAGGAAGACGCTTTAGCCGCGCTGGCGGCGGCGGGCGCGCCGATGGCTTCCGTTCAGGTCTTCGCGGGCGAAGCGC
>CAZZDK010000022.1:0-6874 GCA_964652235.1 uncultured Rhodospirillaceae bacterium | reverse complement strand
CGGGGCGTTCAGGAAGTTTACGTCTTGGCCCCGTTTTGCTGGGGCATTTCGGTGAGATTCATCCGGCTATTCTCGAAGCCTGCGATGCCGAAGGGCCGATGGTCGCGAGCGAGGTTTATCTCGCAAACATCCCCGCGCCGCGCTCAAACACGACGGCCAAGCCGCTTTTGAAGCTGGAGGCTCTGCAACCCGTCACGCGCGATTTCGCATTCGTGATGGCGGAAGGCGTTCCGGCGGACAAGCTGATCAAGGCGATCAAAAACGCGGATAAAACGCTGATCCGCGAGGTTTCGATCTTCGATGTCTATCAGGGCAAGGGAATCGAGCCGGGCCAAAAGTCCGTCGCGGTCGCCGTGACGATCCAGCCGGGCGAGAAGAGCCTGACGGAAGCGGAGCTTGCGGCGCTTGCAGAAAAAATAACGACAGGCGTGAAGGCGGTTGGGGCGGAACTGCGCTGACAGAAAAGGGAAATCTTTTCTAGCTGTGAGGGCTTCGGTTCTCCCTTACCGCGTACATTTGTTTCCTCAATCTCCTGATGGGAGCCGGGCTGTCTTTGACGGCTTTTATGACGTTTCCGGCACTATCGAGTATGACCGCGCAATGATCGCCGGACTCCTTGCTCACGAGAATGACCTTCATTCTATCGTTGTGGGATCCAGGTTTTTCCCCTATAAAACGGACGACGGTGTATCCCAATTCATTTGCCGCACGGGTGAATTCTTTCTTAACTTCTTTAACCCTTTGGATGTATTGGTTCGTTTTCTTGTCTTTATTAAGAGCTCCTTTAGGCATTTTCTCACCTCTGGAAAGAATGGCTTGAACAGTCGCCATTCTATCCGAAAAAAGGGCATGAAAGTAAAAACAGGCCAAAAAAACGGTCCCAAAAGGCGCCGTTTACAAAGCGTTAACCGCAATTATGAATGGTCGTTAAGAATTGCGGAAGGAAATTCTTACCCGTTTCCTCCCGACCCGGGGGTTGCTTGCGGACCCTTTCTTCCTTTGCGTCGATCCCTTTTCTTTGGATGCTTGGCAGTTTGTAGAGCCACCAGGGAGGAGACCTTTTCTTCACGGGCGGGCATGGAAGAAAGCAAGGCGTCCGGGTGAATCCTTGCGGCCAGAGTGTTTGATCTAAAATCTTCCGGGTCGATGAGCAGATATCTGCAAACGGCGCCTTCCGACCCTGGGAGTGAGACCGTGATGCAAAGGTGTCCTCTATGGCCGTTGTAACCGGAGCCAAGAATCTCAGTGCCTGCAATGCGCCACCCTAAAGGACGGCTCCCATCGAAGGGCTTCGTTATGGCTTGGCGTACGATTTTAAGAGCGGCACTAGCTTCAACGGACGTAAAAGGAGCTACGGCTTTTTCGCTCATAATTTATCTCCCTGAAAGATTCATCCTGCGATGGGGTTTATCGTACACAAAAAACATGAAAGTAAAAAGCGATTAACCAATGTTTTTCGGCAAATTAATCTGCCGCAGCGCTTCGCCGAGAGCCATCGCGGCGGAAAGAGAAACGTTCAGCGAACGCAACCCCGGCTGCATGGGGATGAGAAGTCGTTCGTTCGCGCGGTTGTGGATGTCGTCTGGAACCCCCGCGCTTTCGCGGCCCGTCATCAGAACGTCCGTTTCTCGAAACGAAAAAGACGTGTAGGGCAAGGCGGCTTTCGTCGTCAAAAGGATAAGGCGGCGGCCTTCAAGTTGTTTCTCAAAAGCGGTCCAGCTTGAGTGACGCGCGAGGTCTATATAGTCGGTGTAGTCCATCGCGACGCGATGCAGTTTTTTATCGTCCCAAACGAAACCGCAAGGCTCGATCACGTCAAGCCCCACGCCGAGGCAGGCGCACAGGCGGATCATCGCGCCGGTGTTTTGCGGAATATCGGGCTGGTAAAGGGCGAGGCGCAGGGGCATGGTTTTTCGACAAAAGCGATGTTAAAGATTTAGAGCCAAGTTTCCGTTCTTACAACCATGCAAAAAGCCTATGCCCGCTTTTTCTTTCCTTGATCGGCTTAAGGCCCACGCTTTCTCGCTCGCGCTTCTTTTTCTGATGTACGCGCTTGCCGCGACGGTCGGAATGTTTTCCGGCGGCGTTTGGGGCGGGATCGGGATCGGCGGGGCGCTTCTTCTTGCCCTGGCGGCGGGTTTGAGCGAAAAACGTTTTCCGAAACCTGATCCGGTCTTGTCGTTTTTCGCCTTCGCCTTTTTGGTCGTCGGTTCCCTTTCTTGTTTTCCTGCTCTTGAGCCGCATCTGGCAGGCCGAAACGTCCTGAAGATGGCGACCGTTTTTCTGCCGCTTCTTTTCCTTTCCTCCCCCGCGATTCGGCAAAGACTTTTGCGGAAGCCGTTTCCCTTCGACCGGCTTGCTTGGTTTCTTGCCGCCGGATTCCTTTCGCTCGCCGCCGCCCTGCTCGTCGTTAAATTTTCGGACGGCGTGGCGGACAAGCCCTTTTATCTCGCCAAATTCAATCGGGGGTTTTCCTACGCGGCTTTATTGTCCTGGCCCGTCCTGGCCGCCTTGTTTGAAGGCGGAAAGAGACGCAGGGAAGGATGGTTTTTGCTCTTCTGCCTGCTTGTGGCTTTGGCGACGACAAGTTCCCGCGCGGCTCAAACGGGCTTTCTTTTGGCCGGGGGCGTTTTCTTCCTCTCCCGCTTTTTTCCCCGCTTCGTCGTCTGGGGGCTTGGGGCGGTCCTTTTGGCGGCCTTGCTCTGGCCTTGGGCGGCGGCGAGCCTGTTTGCCGAACGACCCGACATTGTGGCGACGCTGCCGGATTCCTGGAAGGCCCGCATAGAAATATGGGATTATATGTTTTACCGGATTGTCGAAAATCCTTTCTTCGGTTATGGTCTTGGTAATGCGCATCTTGTGGATAGCTCTCTACCCCACGGAAATCTATACGTTTTTACAGGAGGTCCGGCTTCTCACCCCCATAACGCCCTTATCCAGCTTTGGGTTGAGCTGGGCATGGCGGGATTGATTCTGGGGGAGGGGTTCGTTTTCTGGATTCTGCGGCGGGCCAACCGATGCGGTCCCTATGCCTTGGCGGCGTTCGTTTTTGCCCTGTGGCTTTCCCTGACGGCCTATAACTTTTGGACGGATTCTTTTTGGGCGGCGTTTGCCTTGACTTCGCTGGCTTTTTGCCTGGCCCGCCCGGCTCGAAATTAAAACTTCCTTAAGCCCGCAGGGGCATGATGAAAGGAAAAAAAGGGCTAAAATTTTGTGGCCAAAACAAGGCCTCGGGGTTAGGAAGAGGAATGTCGTTGTCTTCACAAGGAGAGAATCGGTGAAGCGTTTGGCGTTGCTGTGTTTTCTGGCGGTTCTTGGAACCGGCGCCGGGGCTTTGGCCGCGGGCGGCTCGCCTCTCGCGCCGCTTGAGGCGTGGGTGGGCAAATACGGCTTCGACGAAATAGAGGGTCGCGATATCCTGGGAGTGAAGGCGTTCGATCAAAAGGTCAGGAAGACGCTCGGAGAAAAAAGATACGAGCTTTTCAAGGGAGAGTATTTCCACGGCGTGACCTTTCCGGCGGAAAAAAAAGGCGACGTTCTGCTGTTCCATTTCTGCAAGCCGCACGATTGCGCGGATTACATGATCTACCTCTATGCCAATCTGGCCGAAAATTCAGTCGAGGCGTGCTGGATGCGCCGTTCGGAAGTGGACGCCTTCTGGCTGACCGAGACGAAGGAGCCGCAGAATATCGGCGTGGCGGGGTGTTTGGACGATCTGCCCTTCGGTCTTTATCAGGTTCATCATAAGGGAAGGAAATAGGATTTGATGCGGGGCCTTGGGACCATTCTTTTTCGCGCGGCGATCCTCGGATTTGCCTGCGCGGTCCTGTGCCTTTTCGTCTTCGGCTTCGCTTCCGGCTCCATCGCGGCGACGACGCCGAGCGTTCCCTATTTGACCCCGCCGAAAGGCGGGCAATGGTATCAAAAAGACTGGGTGGACGTCACCTACGGCACCAAACGCGCCAAGGTTTGCGTCGCGAACATGAAAGCCAACGGCCTTCACAACGCCATTGAACGGGTATGGACCGGCTCGCCCGACGCGACCTATGGCCGCGCCATTGCCTGCCACGAGAGCAACGGGGTTACGGGCGCCGTCGAATACGGAAGGAAAAAGGGAGAGGGAGGCGCCTGCGCGTTCCAGATCGACCCCAAAAGCGGCTATGAATCCGTCGCCAAAGGCATCGGCGTCGAGCCGAGCGAGTTTCTGGCGACCATTCTGTCCGATCCCGTGGCCTGCGCCAAGGCGGGCCGCCATGTGCTCGTCACGTTGATGAACGCGCGCGGCGGCCTGATCGCCGGCCTTTGCAACTACGTCGGCGGCGCGCACTACGGGCAGTACAAAAGACTCGGCAAGTGCGCCATGTCGGATGAACTTTTGCTGGTTCGCGAATATGTCGAGGCGGCGCTGGCGGGCACGGAACCCGACATCAAACAGACCGTGCAGGACGATCCGACGAAGGAATGTTACGGTTGCGTCAAGCTTTCGGGCGGGAAGATCGGGACGATGACGGTCTTGAACTGTCACGACTACACCATGGCGCTGTCCGGCGAACTTGCAAAGGCTTCGTTGAAATATCAGAACGCCGTTCGCATCGCGACCATGGATCTCGGCAAACAGATTCAAAAAGCTCAGGCGGATTCGCCGATGAAGAACGCGCGCGGCGATATCGGGCTGAAATATTGCTTCAAAGATATTACGTCCATTTATGACAGCTTGATGGATATTTTGGATAAGGAGATATTGAGACCGATCTGGAAGGCGATCATGTATGTTCTCCAGCAGATTTCCAGCAAGGTGTGCGAATATGTTCTCTCCGCCATCGACGCCGTACTGGAGATGATTTGTTTGCCTTTGGGCGATTTTTCGATGCCGAACTTTTCTTTGCCGGGGATAGACAGCGTATCCTGCGACGGCAGATCGCTTCGCGATTACATTTCCATCGTGAACGCCCCGACCTCTGTCGACAAGCTGCTGGAAACGGTTACGGGAGAAAAGGGCGTTCCTTTCGTGAACTACCCGACTTATATTCCCACTTCTCCGTACATGGTCGAAAAACTGACGCGCGTTCCCAAGAAGAAAGCGTCTCTGAAATCGTGGCTTAATGAACAAATGTCGCCCACGCAATAGGAATAAGGAGCCTCTCATGATGAAAAGACCCCGCATAACGCTGAAGAATCTCTCGTTTCTTCTCGTTCTAGCGCTTCTTTCCGGCGCGGCCTTTTGTTTCGTGCCGTTGGCTGCCCATGCGGAAGAGGCGACAACCACCGCGACCACGACCGAAACGACGGAAGAGACCAAATGCGTCGATGAGGAGTTGGCCAACACGCTGGCGAAGGCCGATACGGCGCGTTTCGCGCGCGTTTTGGCCGTCACCTGGGGCGCGGGCGATCAGATACGAAAGGCTCAGGCCGAATCGCCGATGAAGAATTCGCGCGGCGATATCGGGCTGAAATATTGCTTCAAAGATATTACGTCCATTTATGATAGCCTGATGGATATTTTGGATAAGGAGATATTGGGACCGATCTGGAAAGCGATCATGTATCTTTTCCAGCAGATTTCCAGCAAGGTATGCGAATATGTTCTCTCCGCCCTCGACGCCTTGATGGAAATGATCTGTCTGCCTCTGCCGGACATATCCATGCCGAATCTATCCCTTCCGGGCCTGGACAGCGTGTCTTGCGACGGAAGATCCCTAAACGATTATGTCAGGGTCGAACTTGCGGAACCGTTTGATCTCCGTCGTTTAATAATTCCTCAAGAAATGATGTCTCTTCCGTTGGCTCTTAAGAAGCCGTCTTCAGGCAGGCGCAAGTCCCTCTTTAAGGATGTGTTGGGGAGCGAATGATGGAACAAAATCGCCGCGCAACCGCCAAAGCGGGAAAATGGAAACCCAGATTCCTCTGGGTTTTCATTGTATGGTTCTCCCTGTCGTCGGGGGAGGTTTGGGCAGGCGTCGTCCCTGTGGTTGATGTCAGTACTAATCTGGTTGAAGCTGCGGGCATAATAGCGGATGCTGTAAATTGGAAAGCCAACCTTGCCCTTCTAGGCGATATGCTACTCGCCGTCGTGGCGCTGGATGCCGTTATGGTCGCGGGGTTTAGTAAGATCGTATCCACCCTGACGAAAGCTACGGCGGTGGACGCTTCGGGCCAAAGGGCCTATCTGGAAACCAGAGTCAAGATGACCCAGGCTTTGGCGGATTCCAGCACCGAGGATTCCCTTCTCAAAGCCGGTATGCGCGCGCGCGCGAAGAACGTTCCTTCCGACGGCAAGGAGCTTGTGAACATCATCGTCATGCACCAGGCGGCTATGACGACCGAGGCCTTTCGGCAATCGGTGGCGAAGATCGCGGCCTCGGCCATCGAGGCGGCTTATAGGGGGAAGGCCAGCGACGGTTCGGGGCCGGAATACGCCAAGGACAATTACATCTTGCGATGCGAGGCCGGGCTTGGGAATCCGATCGATTATCCGGAAGACTGCGTCAACAAGACGCTTAAGGGGGCGGACGGGCGGCCCTATTACGATTCGGATTTGAGCTTTTCCATCCTGACGGGCGGCCAGACCCTGGAGTTTCCGGCCTTTGAGGACGTGACGATCGACGGCGCGACCTATAAAAGGCCCAATCCGCAAAACGACGCGCAGAGATTCTGGGTCGCCGGCCTCTATTATTGCTACAACCTGGCCGGGCCGCGGCCCACGCCGCCGCGCGACAATTCCCCTTCCACGATCGTCTCGCGGGCGCAATGGAACCATTGCGCGGCCCGGCAAAGCCATTTGATCCGGCCCTGCGTCGAGCTTCTGGCCTACCACACGCGCCCGAACAGCTCGCAAACCGAGCTGTTCGGGCGCGTGTGGTAGGCAAAGAGTGTA
>CAZZDK010000021.1:13283-32269 GCA_964652235.1 uncultured Rhodospirillaceae bacterium | reverse complement strand
ACGTTTGTAGAACAGACTCTCCTTCACGCTGGATCAAAAAATGGGGGGCAGGTCAACCGCCAAGCCCCGGGTTTTGATGTACGGTCCGTTGGCGAAGAAGTTCCGGGGCCATATGCTCAACGGATTCAAGCATACGAAGTGCGAATTTTTCCGCTAAGGGATCGGGCCTGCAGTCGCCCTTTAGATAACATTCCATCATGAGTTGGAAATAGGTTCCTGGATTTTTTCTAATGTAGACACAGGAAGCTAACTTCTCCGGAGGAAAGCCGTTGCTGTTAAAGTAATTTTGCTTATCCGGCATTCTCTCAAGAATGGCGCGAGAGACGACAGAAAGAGCTTCTTTGCATACGGCGAAGGTGGGAGGTTTTTCACCGTTTTCCACGGCATCAATGGCCAGCACATGAACATAGGGCGTTTCCAGGATAGGCGCGAGAATATAGGCTCTTTCTAAATCGAAGCGAAGCGTGCCGTCGTCAAGCCCGTTCTGCCGGAAGACGTTTCTCGCGAACAAATCGGCGTCGAGTTCCCGGTAAAACCGCTCTTTATCCGAAGGGTCTCTTTTAAGATTGACCTGCATCGCGTGCCGCATTTCATGCAACTGGGCAAGCAGATGGTAGAGCGGCGATCGCGGAAACGTTCCGGGCATAACCGGTCCGAGATGCACTATCTTTTGAACTAGGTTTTCATTGAGTTCGCTGAACGGCAACGCGAACAGCCAACCATAAACGTCGAGCGTTCGTTGCGTATTTTCCACCGAAGCTTTGTCCCAATCGTCGATCGGATAGGGGAGAACGCACGGCCTTTCGCCGCCGAATATTTCGGCGTTGACTTTATGGCTCTTGAAACCGCTCTGCGAAATATCGGAAAGGCGTTGAGCTTGGATCTCTTCGAGCTGTTTATGCGGTGCGCCTGTTAGCCCGAACCAGAGATAATCTGTGGCAATGCTCGCTTTTGACAGGTCCAGGGCCAAAGACGCCAGAGCGGAGATCGGTATTTTTCTGAAATCGGCGTGGATGCTTTCCGCAATGGCGCGTTCTCTTTCATAGAGATCGCGTCCGGTCAGAAAATCTTCGGCTCGAAGTTTCTGCCAATGGGGAAAAGTACTCAGATCAAGCAGAAACGCCGCCGTGCCGGTCGTATCTCGAACGTCTTGGGCGTCGAACCCGTTCACAAAATGCCTGGACTCGAATTTAATTTCGAAAGAGGGATCTGACATCGTTTTTCTTTGAAAGGAGGAATCCTTATTCCTCTAAAAATGGCAGGTAATCCCCACAGGTGCAAAACTTTCATTCCAGGTTAACCTTAATCGTGTACAAAAAATGCAGCGCTTCTTTCCCTGCACTTTCTAGCTCGGCTTGCTCGCGACCCGCCGCGCTGAAGCGCGGCGGAGCCCCGCGTCGCCGCCAGCCCGTTTCTTGCAGCCATGGGAAAGCGTGGCAGGCATGGAAAAGGGTTGGCGGCTACGCCAATCCCAAAAACCAACAGGACGAATAGTACGGCAAATGGGTGGCCGTTCAAGGCGCCATTTAGTGAAACGATGTCGGATTGTAGAGAACCTTCAGAAGGTCAGAAACCCAGCTTTTGAGCCATTTTTAGAACATCGCGGGATGTTCTAAAACATAGTAATGGAGGCACGGGCCGGAATCGAACCGGCATAGACGGATTTGCAGTCCGCTACATAGCCATTCTGCCACCGCGCCAATATCCAGGACGGCGCACCATAATGTATTTTACGTCCTCTGAAAACGGAAATTTGATGGAGAAAAAGCGCGAGGTTCTTTTTTCGAAGACGGTTAACGGTCTGAATTTTCTTTGCCTTCGCAACTAAAAAACCTCTTTTCTTTTCGCGTGGCGCTGTGCCATAGTCCGCCATCTCGAAAAAATGAAACGGGAACAAACCCTTCTCAAAGGTCGGTCCTATCAGGGCGTCCATCATTGCGTTTATATAAACTAAGGAGAACAACAGCATGACTTCTCAGGCCCAGCCTGCCATAGCCATTCTCGTCGCGAGCGGCTTTGAAGAAAACCACATCACCGCCGTTCAGCGCCATCTCACCAAAGCCCAGCTTTCCTATCGCATCATCGCGCCGGAACAGGGGCTGGTGAACGGCTGGCAGGACAAGGCTTGGGGCCATTATTTCACGGTGGACGAGCAAATCTCTTCGGCCATGGGGTCCGATTTCGATCTTTTGATCCTGCCGGGCGGCGAGCGCGGCGTGGCCAAGCTTAAGGAGAATCCGCACACGCGCCGCATCGTTAACCATTTTCTGGAGGCCGGAAAGCCCATCGCGGCTATCGGTTCGGGCGTTGGTCTTTTGGCTCTTTCGCCTAAAAGCGCGGGCCTTGCGGTGAGCGCTTCGGCGGACGTTCAGGCGGAGCTAAGGGCTGCCCAGGTCGAAGTTTTGGCCGAGCCGCAATCGTTGGACGGGGCGGTTTTGACGGCGGACGGCGGCGCGGTCGAGCCCTGGGTCGAGGCTCTGGACGGCCTGATCGCCTCGGTGGCCGAGAATGCGCAGGAAAAAGCGGCCTGAATCGTTAAGAAAGGGCCAAATGATTCATTGACAAGGGGCCTTGAAATCGGCAATAACGCCGCTTCCACGGGCCTCCCCGCCGGGAAGGCGCGGGTTTGTGTTCGTTAACTTTTAGAAGATGGTTGGTCCCAGATGTTCGCAGTCGTAAAGACCGGCGGCAAACAATATAAAGTTGCCCAAGGTGACGTGATCCAGGTCGAAAAGCTCCCCGTCGAGGAGGGCAAGAAAATCGACCTGACGGAAGTTTTGATGCTGTGCGAGGACGGAAACGTGACCGTCGGCTCGCCGCTTGTGGCCGGGGCCAAGGTGACGGCGGAAGTCGTCGCGCAGGACCGCACGGGTAAGCTCATCGTTTTCAAGAAAAAGCGCCGCCAGAATTATCGCCGCAAGAACCATCACCGCCAGGCGTTCACCGTGCTGAAAGTCACGGCGATCAAGGCGAAGTAATCACGGGTTAGGGAGAAGTCTCATGGCACATAAAAAAGCGGGCGGCTCTTCGCGCAACGGTCGCGATTCCAAAGGCCGCCGTCTCGGCGTAAAGCTGGCGGGCGGGCAGGAAGCCAAGGCGGGCGCGATCATCGTGCGCCAGCGCGGCACGAAATATCATCCCGGAACGAACGTCGGCATGGGCACCGACCACACGCTGTTCGCCAAGGTCGGGGGACGCGTGGCGTTTCGCGAGATCAAGGAAAGGATGTACGTTTCGGTTAAAAACTGAAACGTCCGTTCTTTGAAGGATAAGGAAAAGCCGTTTGCCCTTGCGCGAGCGGCTTTTCGTTTTTGAAGTTTCCCAAGTGTCACTCCCGCGTAAGCGGGAGTCCCGTTTGGTTTTGTGGTGAGAAAGTAAAACGGGATGCCCGCTTCCGCGGGCATGACGAAAGAAAGCAAGGCGAAGCCGGACATGAAATTCCTCGACCAGGCCAAGATATATCTGAAAAGCGGCGACGGCGGCCCCGGCTGCCTGAGCTTTCGGCGCGAGAAATACATCGAGTACGGCGGTCCCGACGGCGGCGACGGCGGGCGCGGCGGCGACATTATTTTCGAAGCGGCGAGCAATCTCAACACGCTGATCGACTATCGTTATAACCAGCATTTCATCGCCAAGAACGGGCGCGGCGGCGCGGGGCGAAACAAGACGGGCGCGGACGGCGCCGATCTGGTCTTGAAAGTCCCCGTCGGCACGCAGATTTTGGCCGAGGACAAGGAAACGGTGCTCGCCGATCTGACGGAAGAGGGCCAGAGGATCGTGTTTTTGAAGGGCGGCGACGGCGGCTTCGGCAATCTGCATTTCAAATCTTCGACCAATCAAGCGCCGCGCCACACGACTCCCGGCTGGCCGGGGCAGGAGCGGGAGGTCTGGCTGCGGCTTAAGCTTATCGCCGACGCCGGGCTGATCGGCCTGCCGAACGCGGGCAAGTCCACGTTCCTTTCCGTCTGCACGGCGGCGAAGCCGAAAATCGCGGATTATCCGTTCACGACGCTTTCGCCGAATCTCGGCGTCGTGCGGCTCGGCGCGCGCGGCAGCAAAAAGGGCGACGGCGTGGATTTCGTCGTCGCGGACATTCCCGGCCTCATCGAAGGCGCGCATGAAGGGCAGGGGCTCGGCGACCGCTTTCTCGGCCATGTCGAGCGCACGAAGGTCCTTTTGCATCTCGTGGACGGCACCGAGGAAGACGTGGCGGCGAATTACAAGACGATCCGAGGCGAACTTAAGGCTTACGGCCACAATCTCTCGCGCAAGCCGGAGCTTGTGGCGCTGAACAAATGCGACGCGCTTTCAAAGGAAGAGATTAAGAAAAAAGTCGCGGCGCTGAAAAAGGCCAGCCGCAAGGAGGTTTTCATCCTCTCCGCCGCCGCGAGACAGGGCGTGGACGAAGTTTTACGCGCTATGGTTAAGAAAATCAGGCCGCGCGAGGAATGAAAGTAAAAAAGGGCTGAAAAACGGGCGCGGCGCGGGTAGAATGCGGCTTTGCTATTTTGAGAGGACGACATGAAATCGGGAATCTGGAGACGTTGGGAACATATCGCGGCGCTGGCGGCCCTTATAGGGGTCGGCGGGCTGGCGGGCTGGGCCTTGGGGCCGTCGCTTTGGCAAAAAGCGGCGCGGATCGTGACGTCCCCCGCGACCAAGGAAGACGGGTTTCTTAAGGCCCGGATGGAACCGAGAAGGGAAAGAAGGGAGCTTTCCGTTTCCGCGCTTCTCGAAAATCTGAAAATCCCCGAAGTCGCGTTGCCCGAAAACAGCGAACTCCATGTCGTTGGGAGCGAGGACCCGGACGAAACCACCGGTTTCCTTTACGAGGAACAAAGGAAGGACGGCGCCTGCCTGGTCGTCTCTGTGGATAAGAAGGGAACATTCAGAAACGAATATAAGGGGATCGACGGCGTGAACCTTATCGTCCAATCCGGTCTTGAGGGCGAGGCTTTCGTTCGTCTCGAAAAGCGCGTGTCGGCTGAAGAGACGGTGGGGGTCCAACAGATTCTGAATCTTGAAGACAAGACGGTTGTCGGTTTTTACTTCCTCAAAAGTCCTGCAATGAACGGAGAGGTTCGCTTCCCGGTCGAGCCGATCCTTTCCGTCTCGCGGGTCCAGGAGCTCATCGAGAGGGCCCGCGAGAACTTTCACGCCGTCGCCGAGCTTGCCGAGAAAAAGATCGAACAGGAACGATTGGGATCAATCCCTTCCGTTCCCCCTTCCGTTCCGTCCTTATCGGGAAAGACGTTCTCCCACGAGATCTGACCTGATTTGCTGGCGCAAAAGGTCGATCGGAACGAGTTTTTTGTCTTCCGTCTCAAAGCACCAGAACGTCCAGCCGTTGCAGGCGGGCAGGCCCTGCACGCTCGCGCCGACCTTGTGGATCGAGCCGCGAACTTCCTCGCCGCTTTTCTTGTCGCGCGCGATGAGCGTGGCGTCGGCCTTCACGCGCGCGCGGTGACGTTGCTTTTCGTCGAAAAGATGGTCGCCCGGATGCAAAAGGCCGCGCTCCAGGATGGTTCCGAAGGGTATGCGCGGCTCGTCGCGCTTAGCGGGCGTGAGGAGGAACTCGGCGCTCGGCGCGGCGGAGACTTCGGCGATCCGGCGCAGCGCGTATTTGGCGTAGGTTTCGTCGCGCTCAATTCCGATGAAGTGGCGGCCCAGTTTCTTCGCCACCGCGCCCGTCGTGCCGGAGCCGAAGAAGGGGTCCAAAATCACGTCGCCGGGCCGCGTGGAGGAAGCGATGACGCGATAAAGCAAAGATTCCGGCTTTTGCGTCGGGTGCAGCTTCTCGCCGTCCTCCTTTCGCCGCCTTTCGCCGCCGGAGCAGATAGGCAGGTTCCAGTCCGAGCGCATTTGCTTTTCGTCGTTGAGGTTCTTCATCGCCTCGTAGTTGAAGCAAGGCCGGGCGTCCGGCGAGGTCGCGGCCCAGATCAGCGTTTCGTGCGCGTTCGTGAAGCGCGTGCCCTTGAAATTGGGCATGGGGTTGCTTTTGCACCAGATGATGTCGTTCAGAATCCAAAAACCGAGATTCTGCAAAATCGCGCCGACGCGGAAAATGTTGTGGTAGCTGCCGATGACCCACAGGCTGCCGTCGGGCTTCAAAAGCCGTTTGGCTTCCCTCAGCCAGTCGATCGTGAACCGGTCGTAAGCGTCGAAATCGCTGAACTTGTCCCAATCGTCGTCCACCGCGTCCACTTTGGAATGATCCGGGCGCAAAAGCTCGCCGCCCAGCTGCAGGTTGTAGGGCGGGTCGGCAAAAACAGCGTCGAGGCAACCGGAAGGCAGGCCGCGCATGAGCTCGATGCTGTCGCCCACAAGAATCTTGTTGAGCGGCAGGACGGTCGGGCGGGCCTTGGTTTTGGGCGCGGTTGTTTTGGGCATGGCCGGGTACCCTTACCAGCCCAACCGTTAAAGGCAAGTAAATTTTTTAGAAAAGAGTCTTAGGAATCATCCGGTTAGTGCACGAAGTTCAGAAACCGGCGCAAAAGAGTCCCTATGCCATATCGTGGGGCCGAGGGTCCTTAGGGCCTCAAGATGTGCCGCCGTCCCGTAGCCCGCGTTCTTTTCCCACCCGTAGCCCGGAAAGTCCTGGGCCAGCTTTTTCATAAGCCGGTCGCGCGTGACCTTGGCGATGATCGAGGCCGCCGCGATAGACAAGCTCTTATCGTCTCCCTTGACGATGGGCGTTGCGGCGCAGGGCAGGTCCGGGGGCGTTTTGTTGCCGTCGATCAAGGCGTGGTCGGGCGCCAGGCTCAGATTCTCCACCGCCCGGCGCATGGCCAGAAAAGAAGCGCGCAGGATGTTAAGGCTGTCGATCTCCGCGACGGACGCCTGGGCCACGGCATAGGCGCAATGCCGGACCAGGTAAGGGAAAAGCGCTTCGCGCCTTTTTCCCGAAAGCTTTTTGCTGTCGCGGATTTGGGCCTCGATTTCCGGCGGCAGGCCCTCTTTCGGCACAATGGCCGCCGCCGCCAGGACAGGTCCCGCCAGGGGGCCTCGGCCCACTTCGTCCACGCCGCAGACGATTTTGCCTTCCGTGCGGCCTGCGCGGATTTCATAGAAAAGATCGGCCATAGGCGGGATTCTAGCCCAAAAACCATTCTTTACACAGATTAAAAAAAAGGTTGTCGAAAATCGTTAACGAGGTTAAAACAACGGGGACGTTCGCGAAAGCGCTTTATGGTTAAAGGCGCGAGAAGGCGGCAAAGGCCGTCGGAACAGGCTCTCTTAATTATTATTGCGGCGAGAGCGGCGAAAACGAAATTGAAGCTCAAACGATAGGAAGAAACATGAGACAGGGAAGTCCGGGCGGACGGCGGCCTCGCGGTGGACGGCATAGCGGAAACGGTGGCAATGGGGGCAACGGCGGCGGCTCGCCGCGCGGCGAAGGCAGGGCGCCCCGTTCGGCGGCCTCTTTGCGGCACCAGACGTTCGACAGCAACGGCCCCGATGTGCGCGTGCGCGGCAACGCCTGGCAGGTTTGCGAGAAATACCAATCCCTTGCGCGGGACGCGCAAAGTTCGGGCGATAGGGTTCTGGCCGAAAGCTACCTGCAATATGCCGAACATTACTACCGTTTGACCGAGGCGATCAACGAAGCCACGGCGGCGGAGCAGCGCCAGCGGGGAGGGCCTTTGCCGCCCTTCGGCGCTCAGCCCGACGTGCCCTCCAATTACTATTCCCCTGATGGGCAATTGCTAGGCGCGCCGCCCGTTTCGGCCCCGCCGTCCGATGGGGCCGGAGAGGCCGACTCGCAGTTCAAGGACCCGCGCCCGTTCCCGTTCCCGCCCGCGCAGGCGGACGATACTTCCGTGGCGCGGCGCGACCCTTTCCTGCCGACGGACGAGGGCGACGGGACGGAATCCGGCCCGCAGAAGTTCATCGCCGAAAGATAGCCGGAAAAGGCGGATGCCCGAAGACGGAAGACAGAAGGCCGTCGAGGTCGTGACCTTCGGCTGCCGGTTGAATCTCTACGAATCCGAAGTCATGCGCGAAAACGCCGCGCGAGCCGGGCTTGAAAGGCTCGTCGTCGTCAACACCTGCGCCGTCACCTCTCAGGCCGAGCGCCAGGCCCGGCAGGCCATCCGCAAGGCGCGCCGCGAGAATCCGGACTCTTTGCTTGTCGTCACGGGCTGCGCCGCGCAAATTTCCCCTGAGAAATACGCCGCCATGCCCGAAGTCGATCTTGTCGTGAACAACGAGGACAAGATGAAGGCAGCGACGTTTGAGAAAATAGCGTCATTGCGAGCGCAGCGAAGCAATCCAGAGTCGCAAGAAGCCAAGGCTGTTCGGTTTGACTCTGGATTGCTTCGGGCCGCTGGCCCTCGCAATGACGAGAGAAAGATCATCCGCGGCTTTCCCGGCGGGATCATTCGCGGCTTCGTGCAGGTTCAGGGCGGGTGCGATCACGCCTGCACCTATTGCGTCATTCCTCAGGGACGCGGGCCTTCGCGCTCGGTGCCGATGCAGACGATCATCGACCAGACGAGGCTTTTGGTTCGGGAAGGCTACGGCGAAATTTCTTTAACCGGCGTGGACGCGACTTCCTACGGCGCGGATTTGCCGGGGACGCCTTCCTTCGGCCTTATGGTCAAGAGGCTTTTGATGCAGGTGCCGGAGCTAAAGCGGGTGCGGCTTTCTTCGCTCGATCCTTCGGAGATGGACGAGGACCTTTGGCGGCTCATTGAAAACGAGCCGCGCCTCATGCCGCATTTGCACCTGTCTTTGCAATCCGGCGACGACATGATCTTAAAGCGCATGAAGCGCCGCCACGGCCGCAAGGACATCGAAGCTCTTGTCGCGCGGGCGCGGGCGGTCCGGCCCGAAATGGTCTTCGGCGCGGACGTCATCGCAGGCTTTCCGACCGAGACGGACGAAAGGTTCGAAAACACCGCCGCCTTGCTTGAAGACCTGGATTTTACCTGGCTGCACGTGTTTCCCTATTCCGCGCGACCCGGCACGCCCGCCGCCAAAATGCCGCAGGTTCCGGCCTTGGTCCGCAAGGAACGCGCGGCGCGGTTGCGCGAGATCGGGAAAAAGGCCGTCCATCGGCATATCGAAAGCCTTGTGGGAAAAGAAATAGAGGCGTTCGTGGAGCAGCCTTTTCTGGGCCGCAGTCCGACGTTCGCCGAAGTGGCCCTTGCGCGGGAGGCCTTGCGCGGCCAGATTATCAAGGTGCGCGGACTACGTAGAGAAGAAGAAAGATTGGTAGGGGCATGACCGAGAAAACAAGCTGGTTTGCGAAATTGAAGGCGGGCCTGTCGCGTTCCGGCGACAAGCTCGCGGGCGGTCTCGCTGAGCTTTTCGTCAAGCGCAAACTGGACGAAGCCGCGCTTGAGGAACTCGAAGAGCTTTTGATCGCCGCCGATCTGGGGCCTTCCGTTGCGGCGCGGCTCGTCGCGGATTTTTCGAAGACCCGCTTCGGCAAGGAGGTGGACGCGCGCGAAATCAGGGCGGCGCTGGCCGCGCAGATCGAAGCCGTTCTCTCGCCTTGCGCGAAGGAGCTCGAAATCGACGCGACGAAAAAACCGTTCGTCGTCCTGATGGTCGGCGTGAACGGCGCGGGCAAGACCACGACGATGGGCAAGATGGCCGCCCTTTACCGCGAGCAAGGCTTGCGCGTCATGCTCGCGGCGGGCGATACGTTCCGCGCGGCGGCGACGGAGCAACTGAAAGTCTGGGGCGAGCGGACTGGCTGCGAAGTCGTCGCCGGGCCGGAGGGCGGCGAGGCCGCCGCTTTGGCCTATCAGGCGCTTGAGAAAGCGAAAGCCAAAGGGGCGGATGTTTTGATGATCGACACGGCGGGGCGGCTGCACAACAAGTCGGACCTTATGCAGGAACTGGCCAAGATCGTCCGCGTTTTGAAAAAACTCGATCCGTCCGCGCCGCACGCCACGCTCTTGGTTCTGGACGCAACGGTGGGGCAAAACGCGCACGCGCAGGTCGAGACGTTCCGCGAAATCGCCGAGGTCACGGGCCTGGTCGTCACCAAGCTCGACGGCAGCGCCAAGGGCGGCGTCGTCGTCGCGCTCGCGGATCGCTTCAGGGTGCCGGTTTATTTCGTCGGCGTCGGCGAGGACGCGGCGGACCTAAGGCCGTTCAGCGCCATGGATTTCGCGCGGGCCTTAATCGAGGCGTAAAGCCGAAGTGGCCATTTGCTCGCTTTTTTCGACAACCGATCGCGCGAGCTCTTTTATGATCGCGGTTTCCTGTTCGGGCGAAACCTTCCCGTGAAAATCGACGACGAAGACTTCTGCCCATAAAGGATTCTCTCTCGGTTTGGCCAGAAGGGAAAAAACCTTTTCTCTTTCCTTCTCCGAAAGATGAGGCATACAGACCAGAACGTGTTTTTCGGTCTTTTCGGCCAGATCGAGGTTGTAGGCCAGGGCTTCGAAATTGATCCCGCTGAACTGGGACAGATCGACCACGACTTTAACGTTCGGGTCGAAGAAGACGCCGTTCGGGGTATATTTGAAAAGATCCGCGTCGGCGTCGTAATCGCAGAAACCGGGGCCTCTTTTGATCGCCGCGAGGAAGAGCGCGTTGTTGGCGTTCACCGTTTCTTTGATCGCCGCGCTTAGGCCCGTATCTTTATCGCCGACGAGGCCGAGGCCGAGGGTTTTCGTGGAGGGTTGCGTTGTCATGGAAGGACCTTTCCTAAAGAGCGTTGGTCGGGGTGGAGGAGGGTTTGCTCGCCAGGCTGAACAGGCCATAAGACGAGGGAAGACAGGGAATCTCGTTCTTTTTGGCTTTTTCCCCAAGAGTCAAAGCCGTCTGCGCGGTGCTATGGAAATCGCTGGCGATCACGCAGAGGGCGTTCTTCAGCAGAGGCTTCAGGTCTTCTTCTGAAAGATCGTGGCCGCAAAAAACGACCGGAACGCCTTGCCGGGCGGCGCACCGCGCGAGCCTTTCGAAAGTCGTCGGGTCGCCGTCGGCGATGAGGACGTTGGGCCTTTTGTTGAAAAGAGTCGGAATGTCGGAAACAAAGGCTTTCATGTCGGCCTGCGTGTCCGGCGCAAATCCCCGGTGCCTTTTCGCATAGACCGTCTGGCCGGACAGAAGCGGGAGAAGCTGCGCGAGTTCGTCGTCCGTAAAACCCGTTAAACCAATCGTGATCGGCATTATCGTTTCTCCTTAATCTCGACTTTGAGGCGAACTCTAGCGCTTTAGCCCCAGGCGATCAATCCTTGCCGAAGCCTATGGCCATGGGAAAGGAATCATGGTTAACATGGGCGCCATGTCCCCTAAAGCTCCCTTTCTGCCCGGCAAAGGCCGCTCTTTCACCGACCCTACGGCGGCGCTCGCCTATGTCATGGAGATTTACGCCGAGAACATCGCCTTTTTGCAGGAGGCGTTCGCGCGCTTTACGAAAGGCGAGACGCCGACGCGCAGGATCGAGGCTTTCTATCCCTATGTGGCCATCAAGACCGAGCATCCCACGCACGTCGATACGCGCCTGTCTTACGGCTTTGTGGCCGGGCCGGGGCGCTACAGCACGACGCTCACCCGCCCCGATATTTTCACCCGCTATTACATCGACCAGTTCCAGCAGCTTTTAAGAAACCATCAGGTTCCCATCGAAATCGGCGTCAGCCAGACGCCTATTCCCATCCACTACGCCTTTCAAAGCGGCACGCACGTCGAAGGCGGCCTGCCGCCGGAGCGCGTCGTTTTGTTGCGCGAGCTGTTTTCTTTGCCGGACCTTCACGACGTGGACGATTCCATCGCTAACGGCACGTTTCCCGAAACGCCGGGCCGCGACGCGCCGCTCGCGCTCTTCACCGCGCCGCGCGTGGATTATTCCCTCCAAAGGCTGCGGCACTATACGGGGACGGACCCTTCTTATTTTCAGAACTTCGTCATCTTCACGAACTACCAGTTTTACGTGGACGAGTTCGTGCGCCAGGGAAGGGAGATCATCGAAAGCGCCGAGGGCGGCTATACGCAACTGATCGAGCCGACGGCTTTCATGGCGGCGGGGCGGAAGCCGTCTTTGCCGCAGATGCCCGCCTATCACCTGACGCGGCCCGGCGGCGACGGCATTACGATGATCAATATCGGCGTCGGCCCCAGCAACGCGCGGACCATTTCGGATCACGTCGCGGTGCTGCGCCCCGACGCCTGGATCATGCTCGGCCATTGCGCGGGCTTGCGGAAAACGCAGACGCTCGGCGATTACGTTCTCGCCCACGCCTATGTGCGCGACGATCACGTTCTCGACAACGAGCTGCCCTTGTGGGTGCCCATTCCGGCGCTCGCCGAGGTGCAGACCGCTTTCGAAGACGCGGTGGAGCGCGTGACGGGCCATGCGGGTTACGGCGTCAAATCGGTGATGCGGACCGGAACGGTGGTCTCCACCGACAACAGAAACTGGGAAATATCGGATTACGCGAAGCTGGTGGAGCGCTTCAGCCAGAGCCGCGCCATCGCGCTCGATATGGAATCCGCCGTCATCGCCGCCAACGGCTTTCGCTTCCGCGTGCCTTACGGGACGCTGCTTTGCGTTTCCGACCGGCCTTTGCACGGCGAGATCAAGCTGCCCGGCATGGCGACGGATTTTTACCAGCGCCAGGTCAACCAGCACCTCGCCATAGGGATCAAGGCCATCGACCTTTTGCGCGAAAACGGCCTTGAGACGCTTCACAGCCGCAAACTGCGGAGCTTTACGGAAACGGCGTTTAAGTAGGGGATCGGGGGAGAAGAAGGATTCAGGGTTCAGGATTCAGGGGTCAGGGAAGAGGGCGTTCGGTATTCGGGGAAGAAAGAAAAAATTGTCATTGCGAGCGAGCCTTGGCGAGCGAAGCAATCCAGGGTCGTTTAAGAACAGCCTGCAACGGTCCTGGATTGCTTCGTCGTCCTGCTCCCGCTTCGCGGGGGCAGGACTCCTCGCAATGACGGGTTTTTCTTTTTCCCTGACCCCTGACCCCTGCCCCCTGACCCCTGACCCCTGACCCCTCTCTTATCTGCTCCCCATCCGGCGGCGGGCTTTGCTGGCGTAGAGGTTCTTGTCGGCGGAAAGAAGCAGCGTTTCCGGCGTTTCGGCCTCGTGAATGACGGCGAAGCCGAAGCTCGCGCGCAAGGGGATGGCGTGGGCGCGGGCGTGCATGACTTTGCCGTTCAGGTTTCTTTCGATCTCGTCCAGCCTTTTTCCGGCGGCCTTCATGCCGATCTGCGGCAGGAGGACCGCGAAGGTGTCGTTTTCGATCCGCGCGATAAAATCGCTGGACCGCACCGCGTTCAAAAGGACCGAGGCCGCAGTTTGCAGGGCCTTGTCCCCGACTTCCAGGCCGTGCAGCTCGTTGATCTGCTTAAAGTCGTCGAGGTCGAGCAGGACGAGAAGGCCCGCATATTTCTCGCTGCGCCGCGCGACGGCCAGCTCGCGCCGCAGAGCCGCAAGAAGGCCGCGCCGGTTCAAAACGCCCGTGATTTCGTCCGTTTGAATCTGCTTTTCAAGTTCGCGGATGCGGTCTTCCTGCGAGCGGATCGTGCCTTCGGCCCCGCGCAGGACGGCAAGCGCCTGCGCCAGCGTCGAGACGTCCTCGCGCGGGCGCAGCAGCCCAGCCGGGAAGGGCGAGGAGGAAAGAGAGCCAAGCGGGGCAAGCGAAGAGGCGGTCATGGGAAACTCCTGGATGACGGTATTTTGCCAAACCTCCTTGCAAGAGCGGGGCCAAAGAAAGGAAGCCATGCAACGCATTGAAATAAAACGATAAAAATTTTTATTTTTATTCCGTCCGAAAAACAAGTCGGTTCGTTCTCTGTCGATCCTGGCATTTTTTTCCTCTCGTTCGTTTTTTTCCCAAGACGGAGAAGAAAAGCGTGGTATTTCTTTGCCGGAGACTCTTCGTCTTCTTCCTTTTCGGTTTCTTCGCATGAAACGTTTCTTTTGCGTTCTTTCTTTTTTCGCCGCGCTTTTCTGCGCCGCGCCCGGCTGGGCGGAAACGCGCGCGCCGAAAATCGCGCCGCATCGGGCGATCTACCGGATGTCCTTGAGCAAGGTGAAAAACGGCAGCGCCATCCTCGGCGTTTCGGGCACCATGCTGTTCGACTGGTCCGACGCCTGCGACGGCTGGGCCATCCAACAGCACATGAAGTTGCGTTTTTCCTATGCCGAGGGCGACGAGGGCGAAGTGGACAGCGCGGTCGTGACCTGGGAATCCAAAGACGGAAAGAAATATCATTTCAACGTGCGCCGTTTGGTCGGCGGACAGGAGGACGAGGTTTTCCGGGGCCGCGCGATCCGCGACGACAAAGGCGAAGGCGAGGCCCGTTACGCGGTGCCGAAAGAGAAAAAGCCTGTGAAGCTTTCCCCGGATATGCTCTTTCCTTCCGCGCATACGGAGATGATCCTGCAAAAAGCGGCGGCGGGGGAAAAGCTTTTCACGCGCCCCGTTTTCGACGGCTCGGACGAGGCGGGCTACGCCTTGGTCAGCGCGTTTATCGGCGCCCGCGCGGACAAGCCGAAGGACGAGGAAATAAGCCCGGAGCTTCGCGGCAATCCCTTGCTTGAAGGTCCGGCCTGGCCGGTGCGGCTGGCCTTTTATATTCCCGACGACCAGACGGGCGAGCCGGATTACGAAATGGACCTTATGCTTCAGGCCAACGGCGTCGCGCGGTCCATGAACATCGATTACGGCGATTTTTCCGTCTCGGGCGTTCTGGCCAGCGTCGAATCCGTGCCGGGGGTTTCCTGTTCGGCGGAGCCGTGAGCTTTCATGTTGCTTTTATCCCTCGATAGCGCCGCTTCCGGCTGCGGCGCGTGCGTTTGGAAGGACGGCGCGACGCTCGCGCTCGCGCAGGAAAGCATGGCGCGTGGCCAGGACGCCCGCCTCATCCCGCTTGTTCAAAAGGTCATGGCCGAGGCGGGCTGTTCCTACGCCGAGCTGGACCGCGTGGCCGTCACGCGCGGCCCCGGCAGCTTTACGGGCCTGCGGATCGGCCTGGCCGCGGCGCGGGGGATCGGCCTTGCGGCGGAGAAACCCGTTGTCGGGATCGACCGCTTTTCGATTTACCGCGCGCAGAATAAAACGGAATCCGAAGCTTTGCTCGTCGTTCTGGAGTCCAAAAGACTGGAGCTTTACGCGCGTTTTTATCCGGCGTCGGGAAGAGGCGAAGAGCCGTTTATGGCCGCGCCGGAAGAGCTGGCGTCTTTCTCTCGCGCAAGGCCCGGTCTTGCCGTCGTGGGCGATGTCGCTCTTTCCTTTGGTTCCTATCGGGGTCTTGCGGAACCCGAAGTCGTCACCTGCGCGGCGCTGGCGGCGCGGGCCGATCCGGCGCAGGCCGCCTTTTTGCCCCGGCCTTTATATTTACGCGCGCCGGACGTGACGTTTCCCGGTCCGGAAGAGGTTTGCCGTGCGTGAGGTCCGTTCCGCCGACGCGTCCGCGCTGGCGGCGCTCCACGCGCTTTGCTTCGGCGGCGAGGCTTGGAGCGAGGCGGCTTTCGCCTCAAGCCTTTCCTTGGAAACGACGAGAGGCTTTGTCGAGGAGGACGAGACTCTGCGCGGATTCGTCCTCGCGCAGCAGGCGGGGCCGGAGGTCGAGATTTTAACCCTGTGCGTTCATTCGGGCGAAAGAAGACGAGGGATCGGCGCCGCGCTCGTGAAGCAGGTCCTCGCTTTGCCGGGGGCGGAGGTCGTTTTTCTCGAAGTCGCCTCGGGCAACGAAGCCGCCCGAAAACTTTACGAGGCCTGTGGTTTTGAACCTTTTGCCTCGCGCGCAGGCTATTACGGCTCGACCGACGCGGTGAATTATCGTTATACCAAGCAACGCCTGAACGGCACCGCTCTTTGACATCACTCGGCTTCCGCGCCTCGCCCTTCCCCTGCTGGACCGATGTTGCCGTTTTGTAACGATTTTTTTCATCCAGCGGGGGAAGAGCTCCTCGCAACCTCTCGTGACCCGAAGGGGTTCCCTCATCTGTTCGCTGGTATTATATGGTTAAAAGTTAGCTTGCGTGTTTGCGCCTTTAGGGCGGGCGTGATAGCACTGGTCTCCCGTTGGCAAGCGAAAAGGTTCTCATGCAGGTTCTTGATTTCGAAAAGCCCGTCGCCGAGCTGGAAGCCAAGATCGAAGAGCTTCGGCATCTTTCGGACGACGGCAGCCTGAACATCGCCGAAGAAGTCGCGCGGCTTCAGGAAAAGGTCGAAAAGCAGCTTCGCGGCATCTACGGCAAGCTTTCGCCCGCGCAAAAGGTGCAAGTCGCGCGGCACCCGGACCGTCCGCATTGTCTCGATTACATCCGCGCGATCGTGACGGATTTCACGCCGCTGGCGGGCGACCGTCTCTTCGCCGACGACCAGGCCATCGTCGGCGGGCTGGGCCGCATCGAAGGGCAGGCCTGCGTCGTCATCGGGCAGGAACGCGGCCACGATACCGAAAGCCGCATCCGGCACAATTTCGGCATGGCCAAGCCGGAAGGGTACCGCAAGGCTCAGCGCCTTATGAATCTGGCGAACCGTTTCGGCCTGCCGGTCGTGACGCTCGTGGACACGGCGGGCGCTTTTCCCGGCGTGGACGCCGAGGCGCGCGGCCAGGCCGAGGCCATCGCGAAATCCATGGAAGTCTGCCTGTCGATCGAAGTGCCGTTGATCCCCGTCGTGATCGGCGAGGGCGGATCGGGCGGCGCCATCGCCATCGCGGCGGGCGATCACATCGTCATGCTGGAACACGCGATTTATTCCGTCATCTCTCCCGAAGGCTGCGCGTCGATCCTCTGGCGCAGCGCCGCGCAGGCGGGCGAGGCGGCCTCGGCCCTGCGGCTCACGGCCCAGGATCTGTTGCAGTTGGGACTCATCGACGAAATTATCCCGGAACCTCTGGGCGGCGCGCACCGCCAGCCCGACCTCGTGTTCGAAGGCGTGCGGAAATCCGTCGCGCGAGCGCTGGGAGACCTGGGAGGCATGGACGGCAAGGCGCTTTTGGCCCGCCGTCACGCGAAGTTCCTGGCCATGGGGAAAAAGGGCCTCTCGGCATAGGCGGAGAGGCGTCATTGAGAGGAGTCCTGCCCCCGCGAAGCGGGAGCAGGACGACGAAGCAATCCAGGGTCGCAAGAGCCAGCCGACGGTCTGCTTGACTCTGGATTGCCGCGGCGCGGCAGAGCCGCGCCTCGCAATGACGTGGTTTTCTTTCTTCCCCGAATCCCGACCCCCGAGTCCCTTCTTTTACGCCCACTTTTCGTCCGGGTCGCGGCTGCGCTCGGCAGGTTCCAGAAGGTGCGCGAAGAGTTGGTCCTTATCCTGCGCGACCTTGAAGATCGTCCGGTTCGTCTTCGGCGCGAAGCCGTTTTCGATCAGATATTCGATCAAGTTCAAAAGCGGCGTCCAGAAACCATTTACGTTGTAAATGACGATGGGCTTGTTGTGCAGCGCCAGTTGCTTCCAGGTCAGAATCTCAAAGGCCTCTTCCAAGGTCCCGAATCCGCCCGGCAGGACGACGAAGGCGTCCGCCTTTTCGGCCATCAGGCTTTTACGCTCGTGCATACTGTCCACGACGATAAGTTCGGTCAGTCCCGTATGTTGAATCTCGTGCGAGCGGATATGCTCCGGTATGATGCCGACGACTTTTCCCCCTGCCTCAAGCGCCGCGTCCGCCATCAGGCCCATCAGGCCCACGTGCCCGCCGCCATAGATGATGTGCAGCCCGCGTTCGGCGAAACTTTTCCCGATGTCTTTGGCTATTTCCTTATAGGCGGCATCGACGTGGTTCGACGAGCCGCAATAAATGCATACGGATTGAACGGTCACAGCTTTTTCCTAACCTGTTTTGAACGGGCCATCAGGATAAGGCCGTTTTCTTAAGAGTTTACAAATGTTCGCCGATAAGCCGTATAAAGGGAAGGGCTTCCTGCATGAAACGGACGAGCGGGAGAAACAGATAATCCGGCGAAGGGGGGCTGGCGATTTCGTATTCGCCCACGGCTACGATTTTCATTTGCGAATCAACGCCGAACTTGACGTGGGGCAGGGCGCGCGCGCCTTCGAGAATGGCGATTATCTCCCGGCGTTTCTTGCCGGAATCGACGGAATAGGGCAGATAGCCCAAAGTCCCCCAGATCGTCAGGCGAGCGCCTTTTTCCTTTGGAACGTGACGAGCCTTGAAGAAAACGCCGTCCACTTCGAAAGAAAGATCGCTTGTTGAGGGCGGCTTGATCTCCCGCAGGAACCGGTCCGTATCGTCAAGAATGGAAGCGAGTTTTTCTTTCGCCAGGTTAGACGTGTTGGCCGGTTGACCGAAGGGCTGTGAAAAGGCGGCGTTGGATTGCATGGAACGTCGTCGCGAGAATGGAAAAAAGCCGGGCCAGCCTAATCGAGGATATTTAAGATGTATTTAACGTCTGGGGAGGCTCTTTCGGCGGAAGGGTTTTTCCCTTCTTTTCAAAACGCATTCTTTTCGCTACCGTTCCCTCTTCTCCTTTCCTGAAGAGGACTCGCTTTCATGAGCAAAGACCTTGATTCCGCCTACATCCATCCCGCCGGTTGGCCGTTTGTGGCCGTGGCCGCCGCCGTGGCCTTGGGTCTGTCTTTCATTGGCGGATTTGCCTTGACGGTCGGGATCGTCCTTGCGGCTTTCGTGGTTTATTTCTTTCGCAATCCTCGCCGTGTCACCCCCGTGAGACCCGGTCTGATCGTCAGTCCTGCAGACGGCCGTGTGTGCGCGATCGCCGAGGTTTCGCCGGAAGAATCTCTGGGCCTTGGGAGCGAGCCGCGTACGCGCGTCAGTATCTTCCTTAACGTGTTCGACGTGCACATCAACCGCTGTCCGACGGACGGCGAGGTCGTTCATATCGACTACCGTCCCGGCAAGTTCGTCAACGCCGCGCTCGATAAAGCCAGCGTGGACAACGAACGCAACGCGCTTGCGCTCGTCATGAGCGGCGATCATCCTTGCGCCGGGCAAAAGATAGGCGTCGTGCAGATCGCGGGCCTCATCGCGCGGCGGATCGTGTGCGCGGTCAAGGTCGGCGACAAGCTGAAGGCCGGGGA
>CAZZDK010000021.1:0-13252 GCA_964652235.1 uncultured Rhodospirillaceae bacterium | reverse complement strand
CGGACCGATCTTTATCTGCCCCCCGGCCTGCCGCCGCTCGTGTGCGTGGGCCAGCGCGTCCTCGGCGGCGAGACGGTTCTGGCCGACGCCGCGTCGAAGGAAACAGCCCGCGAAGGAGAGGTCCGCTGATGTTTACGAATCCCGCCCCCGATGCCGGTCAGAAACCCTTGCGGGGTTTTCCGTTGACCCGGCTTTTGCCGAATATGTTCACGATCCTCTCGCTGTTTTGCGGCATGACGGCGGTGCGTTTCGCTCTGATGGGCCGCTTCGAGGCCGCCGCGCTCGCCATCGTCGTGGCCAGCGTTTTCGACATTCTCGACGGACGCGTCGCGCGGCTTTTGAATATGTCCAGCAAGTTCGGCGCCGAGCTGGATTCGCTCGCCGATCTGACGAGTTTCGGCGTCGCGCCGGGGCTGGTCTTGTATCTCTGGGCCTTTCAAACCGATACGTCGGGCTTCGGCTGGATCGCGGTTCTGGTTTTCGCCTCCTGCAGCGCTTTGCGCTTGGCGCGGTTTAACACGATGCTCGAAGATTTGACCGCGCCGAAATGGACGAAGGGCTATTTCACGGGCGTTCCCGCGCCCGCGGGGGCGGGGCTGGCGCTTTTGCCCGTCTTTTACGTTCTGGCTTTCGGCGAAGAGATGCGGCCCCACGCGATGGCTCTGGCCGTTTGGCTGATGATCGCGGGCGGGCTGATGGTCAGCCGCTTGCCGACCCTGGCCATGAAGGGCAGGCGCGTGCCGCCGATCCTCGTCGCGCCGATCATGGCGGGCGTCTGCCTTCTGGCCGCGGGGCTGTTTACGGACACCTGGCGCACCTTGTCGTTTCTCGGAACGCTCTATTTTCTCATGCTTCCCTACGGCTATTGGAGCTATCGCCGCCGCGAGAGGATCGAGGCGCGGAAGGAAGAAACCTTATGATCAAACACGTTGAGGTGCCTTTGCCCAAGGGCGGGGCGCTGACGATTGGGAACGATCTTAAGCTGACGATTATCGCCGGGCCGTGCCAGATGGAATCCCGCCAGCAGGCGCTGGAGATGAGCGCGGCGCTGGCCGAAATCGGTCGCCGATACGGGGTCGGTATGATCTATAAGACCTCGTTCGACAAGGCGAACCGCAGTTCTTTCAAAACGCAGCGCGGAATCGGCATGGACAAGGCCTTGCCTATTCTGGCGGAGGTGCGCGAGACGTCGGGCCTGCCGGTCCTGACCGACATTCACGAATCGCCTCAATGCGGTCCCGTGGCCGAAGTCGCGGACGTTTTGCAGATACCGGCCTTTTTGTGCCGCCAGACGGATCTGCTTTTGGCCGCGGGCGCGACGGGCAAGGCGATCAACGTCAAGAAGGGGCAGTTTCTTGCGCCCTGGGACATGAAAAACGTGGCCGAGAAAATCGCCTCGACCGGCAACGAGCGGATTTTGCTGTGCGAGCGCGGCGTGAGCTTCGGCTATAACACGCTCGTGTCCGATATGAGGTCTTTGCCGATCATGGCCGAGACGGGCTATCCCGTCGTTTTCGACGCCACGCATTCGGTCCAGCAGCCGGGCGGACGGGGCGATTGCAGCGGGGGCGATCGCCGCTTTGTTTCCACGCTGGCCCGCGCGGCGGTGGCGGTGGGCGTGGCGGGGGTTTTCATCGAAACGCACCCGGACCCGGACCATGCGCCCTCGGACGGGCCGAACATGATCGTTTTTAAGGACTTTCCGGCCTTGATCGAGAACCTTCTGGCGTTCGACGCGGTGGCGAAGAAGTAGGGGGCAGGCAGGTCTTTGCTGGATTCCCTAAATGGTTAATGCTAAACGCTAGAAACCTGCTTTTTCCTTTCGATTCGCCTGTGGGGATGTCCGATATGCCGCGCCTTTCTTTGCGTTTACTGGCCGTTTTCTTCTTTGTTCTCCTCCTGTCGCTTCCCTTCGCCGCGAACCTTTGGGCGCAGGCCGCCTCGCGCGCGGATTCGGCGGAGTCCGCAAAAGACGTTTCCGCGGAAACCTACCGGCAACTGACCCTTTTCGCCGACGTTTTGGAGCGCACGCGTTCCGATTACGTGGACGAGGTTTCGGACGAGAAACTGATCGAAAACGCCATCAACGGTATGCTGTCTTCGCTCGATCCGCATTCCGGCTTTCTGAACAAAAAAAGCTTCGAGGATATGCAGACCCAGACCAAGGGCGAGTTCGGCGGCCTGGGCATCGAGATCACGTCGGAAAACAGCCTCATTAAAATTATCTCGCCCATCGACGACACGCCCGCCGCCAAGGCAGGGCTTCAGCCGGGAGATCTGATCACGCATATCGACGCCAAACCCGTCACCGAGCTGACGCTGAACGAGGCCGTGGACAAAATGCGCGGCGTGCCAGGCACCAAGGTTTCGCTGACCGTCCGGCGCGGCGGCCTTTCGGGCCAGCCCTTCGACGTGACGCTGACCCGCGCCGTCATCCACGTCCAGTCCGTCAAGTGGGAGCCGAAGGGCGATGTGGCCTATATCCGCATCCGCACTTTCAACGAGCAAACGCAGCCCGGCCTCGACAAGGCGCTGGCCGAGGCCGAAAAGAAAATCGGGCCGAAACTCAGCGGCTACGTCATCGACCTGCGCAACAATCCGGGCGGCCTTTTGGATCAGGCCATCTCGGTCTCCAGCACGTTCCTTGAGGCCGGCAAAGAAGTCGTTTCCACGCGCGGACGGCACAAGGAAGAAGATTTGACGTACCTTTCCAAGGGCGGCGACAAAACCGGCGGTAAGCCGGTCGTCGTTCTCATCAACGGCGGTTCGGCCTCGGCTTCGGAAATCGTCGCGGGCGCGTTGCAGGATCATCGGCGCGGCATTCTTCTCGGCACCAAGAGCTTCGGCAAAGGTTCCGTCCAGACGATCATCCCCGTTTCCGGCGCGGGGGCCATGCGGCTGACGACCGCGCGGTACTATACGCCTTCGGGCCGTTCGATCCAGGCCAAGGGGATCGAGCCGGACATCGAGGTCCAGCCCGCCAAGGTGGAGGAAATCAAGCCCGGTCCCGGCATCAGCGAGGCCGACCTGCGCGGCGCCTTGCCGAACGGCGACGAAAAGAAGAAAGAAGAAAAGAAAAAAGAGCCGGAGGAAAAGGCCGATCCGGAAAAAACGGGCGAAGGCAAGGAAAAGGAACCTTACGACTATCAGCTTGAGCGCGGGCTCGATCTGATCCGGGGCATCCACCTTTACGAGAAGAAGGCGGCGGCTTCCGGCAACATCAAAGCGGCGGACGCCAAAAAGTGAACGCGGGAGACCAACAGGCTTTGGAGGCCGCCTTTCAGGCTGCGCTGGCCGCGCGGCGGGAGACGTTTCTCGCCCGCCTTCCGCGCAAGTTGAAAATCGCCGTCCTGTTGCTTTTGATCGGCGCGGCGACGGCGCCTTTTTGGAACGGCGGCGCGGATGTCCCGGCGCCCGCCCACGAAACAGGGGCGCCTTCCTCGCGGGAGGAGGTGGGGCAGACCGCCGAAGAAGGCGCAGCGTCCGTCGAGACGAAAAGGATCGCGTCCCCGCGCCGCGGGCCTGAGACGGAAGCGGAGAAAGCAGCGGTCGCCCGCAACGATTCTCCCGCTCTGGCGGTCGAAATGCCCGCCGCGCCCGACAAGGATCTGGCCGAAGAGACGGAAGGCGGCGTTCTGCCGAAGATCGGCGCGAACGGGCGCAAGCCCTGGATCGTCTATGCGCGGCCTTTCGACAAAATGGATCCGCGTCCGCGCATCGGGCTTGTGGTGACGGACCTCGGCCTTTCGCGCGTGGCGACGGACGCGGCCTTGCGCCGCCTGCCGCCCGCCGTGACGCTCGCTTTCGACGCGCAGGGCGAGGCGCTCGACGCGTGGCTTAAGCGGGCGCGACAGGACGGGCACGAGACTCTTTTGTCCCTGCCGATGGAGCCGCTCGATTTTCCCCGCAGCGATCCGGGGCCGAACGCGCTTTTGACCACGTTGCCGAACGTGGACAATCTCGAAAGATTTCACGCTCTTTTGAAGCGCGGCGTCGGCTATGTCGGCTTCACGACCGTGACCGGGTCTCGCTTCGTTTCCGATTCCGACAAGCTATCGCCCGTTCTCGAAGACGCGCGGGACAGGGGGCTTTTGGTTTTGGACGCGCCGATCGCCGAACACGGCGTCGCCTTCGATTTGGCCAGAAAAATAGGCGTTCCCGTCGCCGCCGCTTCCCGCGCCATCGACAAGGACCCGGCTCCCGCCGCCATCGACGCGGCGCTCGCGCAGCTTGAACAGACGGCTTTGATGGAAGGCAGCGCCCTCGCGGTGGCTTCGCCTTTGCCCGTGACGTTGGAGCGGATCGAGGTCTGGGCGAAAGATCTGGCCGCGCGCGGGATCGTTCTCGCGCCGGTTTCGGCTTTAGTGGAGTAATGCGGAGCGGTGCATGAAGCGGGGACTCGTTTAGGTCACGAGTGGTCGCGAGGAGCCTTTCCCTCGCCGGACAGGAGAATCCGTTGCCGAACAGGAGCTTGTGCCCGGCAAGGGAAAGGCGAGGCGCGGAGCGAGTGATGTCAAACGGCATACCCGTTCAGGCGTTTCTTGATATAAGGAGATTTTATGGGCGAGCATGAAGTCACGGCGTCGGGGGCGGGCCTTCCTTATCGCAACAGCGCGGGCATCTGCCTTTTGAACGGTCAGGGGCTTGTGCTGGTGGCCGAGCGGCGCGACAAGCGCGGCGCCTGGCAAATGCCGCAGGGCGGCATTCAAAAAGGCGAAGACCCGGCGCTCGCCGTCCTGCGCGAGATGAAAGAGGAAATCGGCACCGACAAGGCGGAGATCATCGCCCAGGCGCCGGAGAGGCTGCGCTACGAGTTTCCGGATTATATGCAATGCGGCCACGGGGTCTTTCGCGGCAAGTATCGCGGTCAGGAACAGGTCTGGTTCGCTCTTCGCTTTCTGGGCGACGACGGCGACATCGACCTGACGGGTAGGGAGGAGCCGGAAGAGCCGGAGTTCGTCGCCTGGCGCTGGATCGAACTGGCCGAGACGCCCAAACTCATCGTGGATTTCAAACGGCCCGTCTATGACGCGGTTGTCGCTTATTTCTCGCCGGTCGTGGAGGCCATTCGGCGCGGCGATCCGTTGCCGGTGTGGCGGGGGTAGGGGAAGAAAGAAGAAATGTGTCATCCCGGACAAGGCCTGCCGCCTGTGGCGGCAGGACGAAGCAATGACGGGGAGGCGATAGAAAAAAGGAGACCATCAAAATGACTTTTTCGAAAAACATTCTTCTCGCGATCTTCATCGCGCTGCTTTCCGCCGGGACGACGGCGCACCTTGTGCGCGGGCCGCAAGGCGAAGCGGAATCCAAAAAAGAAACGGCCTATGAGCGCGTCTTGCGCACCAAAACCCTGCGTTGCGGCTATGCCGATTGGCCGCCGCACGTTCTTATCAAGAATCCGACGACGGGCGAAGTGACCGGCATTCTTCACGACGTAGTGGAAGCGGCGGCGGCGAAGATGGGCCTCAAGGTCGATTGGTCCGAAAATGTCGGCTGGGGCACTTTTATCGAGAGTTTGCAGACGGGCAGGGTGGACGCTTTTTGCGCGGGCGGCTGGCGCAACGCGGAGCGGGGGCGGTATTTGATATGGAGCGTTCCCGTTTTCTATAGCGCGATCTATCCTTATGTCCGCGAAGGCGACCATCGGTTCGACGCGGATTTATCGCTTGCCGACGATCCAAGCGTCCGTCTTTCGACGATGGACGGCGAGCAGACGGACATCATCGCCCGCGAATATTTTCCGAAGGCGAAGAGGGTAGCCAGCCCGCAATTGGGGCAGGCGATGGATCTTTTGGTCAATGTCGGCGACGGCAAGGCCGATCTTATCACCACGGAATCCTCTTTCGCGAACGCCTATATGAAGGCCAATCCCGGCAAACTGCGCCGCGCGCAGGACAAGCCGTTTCAGGTCTTCGAAACGGCGATCGCTTTCGAGATTCACGAAACGCTTTTGCGCGATATGTTCGACAGCGCGATTTCGGAGCTTCATAATCTTGGGACGATTGAGAAAATCATCTCGAAATACAGCGCGGACAAAACCGAGTTCGTGCGCGTCGCCAGGCCGTATCAGTTCTAACAAAACCGCGCGTTAACCATAGGTTTTTCGTGCATGGAGGATAATATGCCTACGTTTCCGTTTCAAGTAACAAGGCACGACACGCAAACCGTCGACATATACAACGACAACATTGATGCCGATTTCAATGTGCTTGAGCGCGTTGGGGCCGCTTTTGCTCCCCATGCTCAAGCCGTGCCGAACATGACAATAGCTCTTGATGCGGGCGCCCTGCTCAATGGAACAATATTGACTGAAGTAGAAAATCAGAACACAAGCATAATAATTGCTCCGACAAACAATCAACGAATTGATCGTGTCGTCATTGATTGGAGAACCGGGGTAGCTTCTGTGATTGAGGGCGATGAAGCGGTAAGTCCTGAACCTCCAGAGATCCCTGTTAACACATATCCCATTGCTCAAGTCTTTCTACAAACGACAAGTACGACGATCACGAACGAGATGATCACAGACGAAAGAGTCGTCGCTTGCGGCAGTTCTTCTAACACAATCAGCCTTACTGGAAAGGGGGGGACTAGCTATACTTACGCTGTTTCCGATCAGGCTTGTCTAGTTCAACGATCCAATTCCGGCTCAAGCATGGAAGACGTGCTGCCGGGTACAGGAATAGGCGTTATGCCAGCCGGATGGATGGTTATTGTTTCCAACAATGATGACTCGGCCCTATTAGCCGTCATTGTTGGTTCTGGTGCCTCTTTAATTGGCGCGTCTCTTGGATATATTCTTCTCGGTCCAGATCAAAGCGCCGTCATCACATCGGACGGGAGTAATTACAACGTAGTGCGTGCGCCGGAACGAACGCGGCTCGGTGGCAATACGACTCTTTATGTGACAACGGCGGGTTCGGATCTCAATACCGGCCTTACATCTTCAGATGCCTTTGCGAGTCTTCAGCACGCACTAAACACAGTTGTTAATTGTTTGGATTTAGGTGGATACAGCTTGATCGTACAATTGGCAGATGGGACTTATACAAATGGAGTTTCGCTCACCAAACCTTGGGTTGGAGGAAGCTCGAAAAACGTCATCATTAGTGGGAACTCAGAGAATCCGGCCCAGGTCATTCTCTCGACCAGCGGCACCGTTGCTTATGCAGAGGGCGCAGGATGCGGATTTACGATACATAGCCTAAAGATGCAATCAAGTTCAGGAGGCCTGCTGTGGGCGGATCGTTTTGCTGATATTTATTTTAGCAATGTCATCTTTGACTCCGCCTCCGGTAATCATCTTACCGCAAATGCTAGTGGCTATCTCTACGCTTATGGCCACTATACCATAACCGGTAGCGCCACGCGGCATATGTGGAGTGGTCTAACCTCCATTATCCGTGTTATCGGCAAGACGATTACGCTTTCTGGCACTCCTTCTTTTACGTCAGCATTTGCCCATGCCAGTATTTGTGGAACCACAGAAATTTATGGAGACACTTTCTCAGGGGTTGCCACAGGAAAAAGGTATGAAATCAAGACAAATGGCGTAATCTACACGGCAGGCGGCGGCGCAAGCTACTTGCCGGGAAACGCGGTAGGAACGGTCGAAACGGGCGGTCAATACGCCTAACGCAACATCTTGTTTTCAAGGCGGCACTTATGTTTTTACCGGAGCGCAAGGCTTGCGAGAATGCGGCGTCCATACAAAACGCTTTAAGGCAAATTCACTCAGGCACGCGATTGACGCTCGACGGAAGCGAGGAAAGCGTCTTGACGTGCATGGCTTTATTTCATTTTGCCATAAGGCGGTATACGGAAAAAAACGGAAAGCCGCCGCTTTTCCTCTACACGGGGGAGAGGATACCTTGCCCCCCCATACAGGCCAGTCAGAATGCGCGGCTCTTTGTCAGCCGGGATCTGCAACCCGCTTCGTGGCCTCGCGACGGCGTTATTTGCGAGATAGGAACGTGGAAAGGTACCTACGCCAAACAGATTCTCGAACAGGCTGCGCCGTCCCGACTTCATCTCGTTGACGTCACCTTCGCCGAGCTTGATATGGACTATTTCGGGCCTCACATAGAATCGGGCCGCGTGCTTTTGCATGAAAGCCGCTCGCATGACGCGATTCCTCGTTTTGAAGACGACTATTTCGACGTGGTCTATTTCGACGGGGATCACAGCTACAGCGGCGTCGTGAGCGACATACAAGACTCCCTTCCGAAAGTTAAAAAGGGAGGGTTGATGGTCTTTAACGATTATACGGTTTATTCGCCTCTGGACGGCACGCCTTACGGCGTCCTCAACGCCGTCAATCAGCTCTTGTGCGCGGAAGACGTTGAAATTGCGGCGTTCGCTCTCAATCCGTACGGCTATAACGACATCACGTTGAGAAAGAAATAACTTAAAACCAGCCCGTTAACCATATAGATTCGTTGGAATAATGTTGATGTTAGGATAAAACGTTTCTAAGGAAAAGGAAACAGGTTTCCCAAGAACCACTCTAACTTGGATCATCGAAGTGAGAAACCTCAGAGACTACGATCAAATTGAGGGGGAAGTTCTGGCCGTTCTCGGAGATGCCAATTCCTCCTTGGAAGATTGCCTTGCCGCTGCGGGACGAGGCTATGTGGAGCTGCCTTATTCGGCGCAAACGCGCGAGAGAATCGGGGCCGCTCTTTTGGGCTGGTTCAAAAAAGCCGATCTCTCAAAAGACGACGGGCAAAAGATTCTTGGGCTGGTTTTCGTGATGGTGCCCGCCGGGTCGAAAACGCACCGAGAAGCGACGAAGCTGTTTTTGGAAAGTGTCGCCCGGCCCGGCGCTCCTCAACCGGCTTCTGCCGTGGAAACGGCGAAGCCGAGGTGAGCGCATTTTTTCTTTCTTTCCCGCCCCCTGACCCCCGCCCCCTGAACCCGCGCTACAAAAGCCTCGCCAATGCCCGCATTCTGGCGAGCGTTTCGGGCGTTTCTTCGTCCATGAGCTCTTCGGGATGATAGCGCCGCTGAAAGGCGTGAAGGGCGGACAGACAGGCGCTTTCGTCCTCCTTGGGGCATTCATAGCCGATCCGGCGGAGCAAATCCCAAACTTCGCCTTCCTGAACCGGCGCTTCTCTTTCTTCGGGCGTGGGCGACGGCCACAGGCCGAACCCTTCGGCGGCGAGTTCTTCCCAAGGGAAAAGCTCGCCGGGATCAATCTTGCGCGCGGGCGCGATGTCGCTGTGGCCAAGCAGGCGGCTCGCGGGAAGCTTGCGTCGCGCGAAGATGTCGCGCAAAAGGTCTTTCACCGCTGCGACCTGCTCTTCCGGGAAGGGGACGTAGCCGAAGGCGTGGCCCGGATTGACGATCTCGATCCCGATGGACACGCTGTTGAGGTCGCGTTCGCCGCGCCAGAAGCTTCGGCCCGCGTGCCAGGCCCTTTTCTCTTCGTCCACGAGGCGGAAAATCTCGCCGTCCTCGTCGATCATGTAATGGGCGCTCACCTCGCTGCCGGGATCGCACAGGCGGTCCAGCGCTTCCTGCGCGGTTCGCATACCCGTATAGTGCAGAACGACGTAATCCACCCCGGCGGACAAGGCGCGCGCGTTGAAGTTGGGAGAAGGGGCGTCCTTCATTTGATGTTCCTGAGCTTGCATATGTCGGCATAGGCCGCGTTGATGCGCTGGGCTTTTTCCGTCGCCGCCGCGATCTTTTCCTTGGAAAGCCCCGCCGCCACGAGTTTGTCAGGATGATATTTGCGGATCAAGGCGCGATAGGTGCTTTTCACTTCCTTGTCGGTCGCGGTGGTGGGCAGGCCTAAAACGTCGTAGGCGGAGTCGTGCTTGGGCGGCGGCGGTTCGGTTTTGAGAGACAGTCCCACGCGTCCGGCGATGCGCTGGAAATCGGTCTCGCCGAAGCCGAACATGACCGCGATGCGTCGCAGGAAAAGAAGCTCCGCGCGGGAAAGGCGCGGGCTGTCCGCTACGGCGATATAGAAAAGGCCCGCCAGAATCTCTTCGAGAATTTCGGGCTGTCGCTGGAAAGTCTGGGCCAGGCGGGCGGCATAGGGCTCATAGTCCTGCGTGCTGCTTCGCGCCTCGTCGAACAGGCGGCCCACCTCGCCGATCTGGGAATCCCGCGTGCGAAAAGCGCGGCGGAAGGCCAGGACTTCTTCTCTTGAGACGGTGCCGTCCACCTTGGCGAGTTTTGCGCCGAGCACGATCACGCCGATGGAAAAGATGGATCTTTGCTCCCTGTTCATTGAAAAGTCAGGGAAAAGGTCATGTTCCGGCGTTCGGCGGCGGCGGCGCGGCGGCGGCTGTTCCAGGGGGCCGAAGCGCAGATCGTTCAGATGGCCGATCGTCAGGCCGAGGATCGCGCCGCCGAGGCCTCCCAGCGCGAATCCAAGAACCGTTCCAACGAATTTACCGACGAATCGTCTCATAAACACTCTTTATAATCCGTTTTTCTTCACTTTCCCCCTCTTATTGTCGATAATGGAGGCATGAAGACTAGAATCGACAAGGAGGAGGGGGGGCGATGCCCTCCGCTCGAAAAGCTTTTGGGCGCTGGGCTGAGGCCCACCCGGCAGAGGCTCCTTTTGGCCAAAATCCTTTGGGACGGGCTGCCCAAGCACGTCACCGCCGAGGAGGTGAGGCTCGCCGTCCGGAAAAGGCGGGGAAAGGTTTCTCTGGCCACCGTCTATAACGCCCTTAACCAGTTTACGAAAGCCGGGCTTTTGCGGGCCGTTTCCGCTTCCGGCGCCATCACCCATTTCGACACGACCTTGACTCCGCACCATCATTTTTTCGATGAAGTTTCGGGGCGCCTGTGGGATATACCCGACGGCGATTTTCGAATCGCGGCGCTGCCTGCGCCTCCGGCCGGGCGGCGGATAGAGAGAGTCGATGTCGTCGTTCGTCTGGGCAAGAGCATAAAAGGAAACGAAAAATGAGCCACGTCATTCCCCAGAAATTTTACCCCGTCAGTTGGGACGAATTGCACCGCAACGCCAAGGCGCTGGCCTGGCGGCTTTTGGAAAAGGGTCCGTGGAAAGGGCTCGTTGCCGTGACGCGCGGCGGTCTCGTTCCGGCGGCGATCGTGGCGCGCGAGCTGGAGATTCGCGTGGTCGAAACGGTTTCCGTCGTCGGCTATAAAAGCGACGACGCTGAGCCGGGCCAGTTGGACGAAGCCAGGGTTATCAAGGAGGCCGCGAATGTCGGCGACGGTTCCGGCTGGCTTGTGGTGGACGATCTGGTCGATACGGGCCGCACTTTCGAGCTTTTGCACCAGATCATGCCCAAAGCGCATTTCGCGACGGTCTATGCCAAGCCCAAAGGGAAGCCGACGGTCCAGACGTTTATCACCGAAGTCAGCCAAGACACCTGGATCTATTTTCCCTGGGACATCGAGCTTCAGTTCATGAAGCCCATCGCCCTGATGAACAAAGAAAAGTAATGAAGCTTCCCGTCATCCGCCTCCAGCCCGGTCGGCACAAGCGCGCGGCAGGCGGGCATCCGTGGGTTTTCTCGAACGAGGTCGTCATGGACGGCCCGGCCAAGGCCTTGCCGCCTGGCGGGCTGGTTCGTTTTCAGGCGCATGACGGCAGCGCCCTTGGAACCGGCAGCTTTCATCCGCACACGCTCATCGCGGGGCGGATTTTCACCCGCGCGCCGCTGGGAGAAATAGGCCGCGACTTTTTCGTCGCGCGGCTTCAGGAAGCCTTGGCTCTGCGCGAGCGGCTTGGGATCGGGCCTTTCTGCCGCCTCGCCCACGCCGAGGCCGACGGGCTGCCGGGTCTGATCGTGGATCGCTTCGGTCCGCATCTGAGCGTTCAGGTCAATAGCGCGGGCATGGATGGGCTTTGGCCGGATATCGAAGCGGCGCTGATCGAGGTTCTCGCGCCGGAAAGCATCGTTTTGCACAATGAAAGCGCCGCGCGAAAGACGGAAGGTCTGAAGCTTGAAGTCCGGCAAGCGTTGGGTCAAACGCCGGATGTTCTGGAGGTGCGCGAAAACGGCCTTGTCTATTTCGCGGACCTTCTGGGCGGGCAGAAAACGGGCTGGTATTTCGATCAGCGCGACAATCACGCGCTCGTCGCCCGCTTCGCCAAGGGCAAGAGCGTTCTCGATCTCTATTGCCATGCGGGCGGGTTTGGCCTGCTTGCGGCGCGGGAGGGCGCCGGCCGCGTCGTGGGCGTGGATTCTTCGGCTTCCGCTTTGGATCTTGGCGCCAGGGCCGCCGCGCATAACAAGCTTGAAAAAATCTGCGCATGGCAGCGCGCGGACGTTTTTGAAGAGCTTGAGAAGCGCGGCGCAGCCAAAGAGACATTCGACATTGTGATCGCCGATCCGCCGCCTTTCGTGAAAAGTCGCAAGGACATCGCGAGCGGCGCGCGCGGCTACCGCAAGCTGGCGCGGCTATCGGCAGGCGTCACGGCGCGGGGCGGTTTGTTGTTCGTCGCCTCCTGCTCGCACAATATGGACCTGCCGCTCTTTACGCAGGAAGTGGCCAAAGGCCTGCACGAAGCCCGGCGGGAAGGGCGCATCCTTTACACCGTGTCCGCCGCGCCGGACCATCCCGTCCATCCGCATTTGCCGGAGAGCGGGTATCTGAAGGGGCTGCTGGTGGAAGTGGGGTAACGGGGCTTCTTCGCCGGGAGGCCAGAAGGTTTTTTACCGCACGTAAACGTGCACTTCAGGCACTTGCGCGCTTTGCATCTGCGTGCTGGCCATCACGATGCGCGAGGGGGCAAGGCCGAGCTGGACGAGCGAACGCTTCACGTCCTCGGCGTGGCGGCCCACTTTTTCCTGCATGGTGGCGATTTCCGCCGGGTCGCCCATCATCGGCGTCACGGCGATGACGGAGAATTGCAAATCCGGCTTGCTCTGCAGCGCGGCGCTGACGGCTGTGGAGAGCTGCTGCTCATATTCGACGTAGGGCTGGTTGTAGCGCACCAAAGCTAAAAGGCGCCCCGCTGAGGGCGCCGCTGCCGCATCCCCTGTCGGAAAAACGGGAGGCGAATTATTCAATTGTCCCGAGGTGACCGGCACGGCGGGCGCCGCCGAAGGAGGCGGCGCATAGCCGGATTGTCCTTGCTGCGGGAGCATCATGACCGGCGTCGGATTCACGATGACCGGGCGGTTGGCCAGGCTGTTGCCGAGAAGCTCGCCGCGCGTGGTGAAGGGTGCCTTGCCGGCCATCAGCATCACCGGGATGCGGGCGCGACGGAGATTGTGGAGCGCCATCGCCGCGTTGGCCGTGCCGGCATCGA
>CAZZDK010000020.1:0-32736 GCA_964652235.1 uncultured Rhodospirillaceae bacterium | reverse complement strand
CCCCCGACCAAGGGATTATGATTCCCCTGCTCTACCGCTGAGCTACGCTGCCACCTCTCTTTGCGAGGGGGAGAGAGATAGGACCAAAAGGCTCTGCAAGTCAAGGGTTAGGGGGTTGGGGGGAATCCGAACACGAATGCGTTTCTCGCCATTGCCGCCATCTTTCGCCTGTACCGATACCCACATGGTTTTTTCGGCATCTATGTACTCTTGCAGAAATGCGCTCATCTTTGCTTGTTCTGCGGCGGTTGATCGGGGTTGAGTTTTCTCGGGAAAGCCACGCCCCCGAAGGCGCCTGTCAATGGCTGCCATTCTTGCATACACTTTTGCAAACCCACCCAGAAATAAAGACTGAACCTCCGACAAAAGCTCAACGCCATCGACGCCCCTCTCTTTTGCCATCGTCACAGCCGCAGAGATTTCTTCCATGCAAAGTTTCTCAAGAAAAGGTTCGATGTACCTTGACCAGAAGACAGTCTCCGGTGAGCCTTCGAAGGCTATTCCCTGATAAGAGATGAGCGTGTTGTCGCAAGTTTTGACCTGAAATGGTTTGCCAGAATTGAGAAAAGCCCAAGGTGTGACCTGATTTTTGTCTAGCGCAAGTATCGCGTCTTCTATCCGTTTTCTGAAAGTTGGGTAGAGGGGTGTTGTCATGGCAAAGTCGGGAAGCGAGGGAAAGCGTTGCCCTTAGATTAGGCCAAAAAAAGATATTCGCCAAGGCGTATTGGGGCGTTCTCTTTCATGGCGTTGCGTTTGGGGCTTTTCGTTCTGAGCGTTTAGTGGCTATAGTTTGCTCACTTCTTAAACGAATCGCCGAGGGCGCAATGTCTTTCTCAAATCTCAAGCTTTTTATTTTGGCACTGGCTCTTGTTTGTGCGCTGAACGCGCCATGCAACGCGGCAGCCCAAGAAGGCGGTTATGTTTTTATCCTCGCGGCGCACGATAACCCATATTGGAACACGCTGGGCGACGGGATCAAAGACGCGGCGAAGGCAAAAGGCATTACCCCGATCATCTATGAAGCGCAGAATGGGCGGGATGCTAAAGGCGAATTGAATATCTGCCTTACTGCGCTTATGCGCCAGCCGAAGATAATCGTGATGGGTTCGCTCAACTCAAGCATCGGCATTCAATGTTTTAAGCAGGCCGTGGCAAAAGGAATTATTGTTGCCGATGTTGATGCAACCGTTTCTGTTGCCGAGGCGGAAAAGGCAGGAATTAAAATGGCTTTCTCGGTAGGGTCTGACAATTATCTTGTCGGCGAAGAAGCCGCGAAATATGCAAAAAGCATCGCCGAAAAATCCGATCCGAAGATATTGGCTATCGAGGGGGTGGCTGGAAGCGTTCCCGGACAGAAAAGGTTGGACGGATTTAAGACAAAAATTCAGCAGTTGTTGCCCCAGTCAAAAATTGTGGCTTCGATTTCGGCAGAGTGGGATCGCCTTAAGGCCATGAATATCACACTCGATATTCTGCAACGACAACCTGATATCAACATCATTTACGCTGCAAATGACACAATGGCGCTCGGCGCTGCGGAGGCCGTTCGGAACTTGGGACGTGAGGCACAGATAAAAATTATCGGTGTCGATGGCACGGCGGATGCCCGCAAGGCGATTGTCGAAGGACATTTAACTGCTTCGGTTGCGCAGTTGCCCTACCTTATGGGCATGAGGTCGGTGGACTTGGCTATTGATGCCGTTACCAATCACAAAACAGGGGTCAGCGAGGTAACGCAGACGCCCGTGCTAACTCGCGCGCTGATACAGGATAACAAGGATCCTGTTCTGCAATATGTCCGGTAAAATGGGGGCAACATGAAACGCGCCATTCTAATTGCAACGTTGCTGAGTTTCATAACCGTTCCTGCCTTTGCAGAAGGGGATTACGTCTACATATTGAAGGCAAGGAACAATCCCTATTGGCAAGCTGTCGTCGATGGCATCAGTGAAACAGCGAGCAAAGAAGGTATTAAAGCAAAAGTCTACCAAATTGAGAATGAGACTGCAGCAGAAGAGCAATTGAACGTATGTATGGCCGCTCTGGAGACGCGCCCTCTATTTCTTGCAATTTCTTCGGTTACATCTGCAATAGGCGTTTCTTGCATGAAAGAAGCAACCGCGCGGGGCGTTATCGTTGCAGATATGGATGCCAATATCCTGCCAAAAGATGCCCAAAAGGCAGGGTTTAATTTGGCCTTTTCCGTAGGGTCCGACAATTACCTCATTGGCAAAACGGCAGCCGAATACCTTGCGAGGATTGCCTCAAAACAGGATTTGAAGATTCTTATTTTAGAGGGAAGCGTTGGCAGCGTCCCGGGCAATAAACGAGTTGGCGGATTTAAGGATGGTGTGGCGAGTCTTCTACCTAAGGCTTATGTCGTAGCCTCAATTTCAGCTGACTGGGATCGACTGAAGGCGATGAACATCGTTGCTGATTTTTTGCAACGCGAACAAAAGATTGATGTTATTTATACCGCGAATGATCAAATGGCTCTCGGAGCAGTGGAAGCCTTACGATCTACGAGACGGCAGAAACATGCAATGATTATAGGGGTCGATGGTACTGCTGATGGCCGCAAGGCTATATTAGCGGGAACGCTGACGGCTAGCGTAGCGCAGTTGCCTTACTACATCGGCATGAGAGCGGTACAAAAAGCAAAGGATGTTATCAACTATAAAGCCACAGAGCCTGTCGAGGCCACACCGACGCCGGTATTGACCAAGGAAATGATTGAAGCTAATGACAACCCCCTGCTGCAATATGTCCGTTAAGCTGTCTTTCCAAAATCCGGGTCGGCTTTATCTCGCGCAGTGCCTCTTGTTTCTGGCGGCGTTGGGCGTGTTCTTTTCGTTTACATCGCCTTACTTTCTCGGCTTTGATAACATCAACAATATTCTTACGGCGAGCGCGGTTATCGGGCTGATTGCCATTGGGGCAACTTTCGTCATAGGTTCCGGCGGGATTGATTTGTCGTCCGCCGCCGTCATGGCTCTTTGCGGCACAGTATGTGCTTGGGGATTGCAAAAGGGCGGTTGGCCTCCACTTATAGCTATTCCCGTTTCAATCGGTCTTGGCGGGCTGTGTGGATTTTTAACGGGTTTCTTCATCAACGTTACGAGAGCGCCAAGCTTCATCGTTAGTTTGGGCATGATGAGCATCGCCCGCGCGGCGGCCTACATCGTCTCAAAGGGCATGCCAATCTATGGCCTACCGGATGATGTTATCTCATCAGGGCAAGGGCAAATCGTCGGTGTATCCATGTCGGTTGCTTTACTGGCGCTGGGCATTCTCTTGGCGTGGATTATCCTGACCAGAACACGGTTCGGCGCTCACACATTGATATTCGGTGATAATGCCTATACTGCCGAAGCTATGGGGCTGGCGATCCCGCTTTTGCGTCTGAAGATTTATACGCTTGCGGGACTGTATTCGGGACTGGCCGGGATTATATTCATGTTGCGTACCAATTCCGGCGATCCCTCTGCCGGACAAAGCTATGAGTTGGTTGCCATCACGGCGGTTATTCTCGGCGGGGCAAATTTATTCGGGGGACGTGCGACGATAACAGGCACAGTCCTTGGTGTTCTTTGTCTTGGCGTTCTGCAAAACGGCCTAAACCTTTTGGCCGTGAGCACTTATTATCAAATCCTTTTTGTCGGTCTTGTGTTGTTGGGAGCGGCCTTCTTGTCACGCGTGGGGTATCGGCGATGAGCGGTCTTACCCTCGACAATATTTCAAAATCCTTTGGCGCAATCGAGGTGCTGAAGCGCATTAGTACGCATTTCGATAATGGGCAAGTGACAGCGATTGTCGGCGATAACGGCGCGGGGAAATCAACCCTTCTAAAACTTATCGCGGGGATTCATGCGCCAGACGAAGGAAACATCAAGCTCGACGGCCAAGAACTCATAAAAATGTCTGCATCAGAACATCGTCGGCGTGGCATTGAAATGGTTTACCAAGACCTCGCCGTTGCCAAACAACACGATGTTGTCACAAATCTTTACCTTGGGCGCGAGTTAACGCGCACATGGTTCTGCTTTTTGAACCGAACCGCCATGCGAAAGCAGGCAAAGGCCGAACTTGACCGCCTCGGCGTGACCATCCCCGACTTAAACAAAGCCGTAGGGCTTTTATCGGGAGGGCAACAACAAGCCGTTGCCATTGCCCGCGCCCTGTTATTCAACCCCAAAGTCTTGTTGCTCGATGAGCCGACAGCTGCATTGGCGGCACGTGAGGTCGAACAAGTGCTTAATCTGATTCGCCAGCAGAAAGGACAAGGCCGCGCCGTTGTTTTGGTTAGCCACCGCCTGAATGATGTTTTTGCTGTGGCTGACCGTATTATTGTAATGAAACAGGGAAAAATTGTTGCCGATGATCCCGTTGGGGCAACGTCTTTGAGTGCGGTTATAGAGCATATTGTTGGTTGATTGCCCGTGATAAACGGTTCTTGTCTGATTTGTCCGTTGCATTTCCTATTTGTCGCCTCGAATGATCTTTTCCACGATGCGCGTCGCGGGCGAAACGCTGTCGATTACGCTGTCGTGGTGGTCTTTTTGGTGCCTGCGGCGCTCAATCCTGTGCCAGGCCTGTTCGTGGAAGAAAAAAGCGATTGTTTGGACGCACGGCTCGACCAGGCCGATCGCCAGCGCCACAGTCCAATCACCGCTCAGAGCATAGGCCACAGCAATCGCAATGCCCATATGCATTGCGCCGTAGCTGAGCGTTTTGGCTAACATTTTCCCGATCATGGGATCAAGGCTAACATATTTTCCCAAAATACGGGAGATTGGAATCCGGGTTCTAAGGTATAACCCGGGGGGTCCTCACCGCCTATCCCCCTCCCCCGATCCACCCGCCCCCCAGCACGCGGGAGTCGTGGTAAATCACGCCCGCCTGTCCGGGCGCGACGCCATAGGCCGGTTCGTCGAGGGCAAGGCGCCCCTCGCGCGTTTGGGCGTTCAGAAAGAACGTCGCGGGCGCGGGCGGCTGGGTTGACCGCAGACGGACCGTAACGGCAAGTCCCTCTTCTTCCGGCGCTTTCACGTCGGGCGCGATCCAGTTCACATCGCGAAGAAAAACAGAACGCGCAGCGAGGCGCCCGCGGGGGCCGACGATCACGCGGTTTTTCTCCGCGTCGAGCCGCAAAACGAACAAAGGTTCGTTCTGGTCGCCCTTGCGGTCGCCGATGTTGAGGCCGCGCCGCTGCCCCACCGTAAAACGGACGAGGCCCTCGTGCCGCCCCAGGACGCGCCCCTCCTCGTCCGTAATATCGCCGGGTTTGGCCGCGCCGGGGCGTCGTTTTTCGAGAAAGGCGGCGTAATCGCCGCCCGGAACGAAACAAATATCCTGGCTGTCGGGCTTGGCGGCCACGGGCAGGCCGCGCGCGGCGGCATGGCGGCGCGCTTCTTCCTTTGTCATCCCGCCGAGCGGCAGACGCAGGAAATCGAGCTGCTCTCTTGAAAGATCGAAAAGGAAATAGCTCTGGTCCCGCGCGGGGTCCGCGCCCGCGTGAAGCTGCGGCCCTTCGGGCGTCTCAAGCCGCCTGGCGTAATGGCCGGTGGCGAGCGCCGTCGCGCCGAGCGCCCGCGCAGCCTTCATCAGGTCGCCGAACTTGAGGCAGCGGTTGCAATGCACGCAAGGGTTGGGCGTTTCGCCGCGCAGATAGGAATCGACGAAAGGCTCGACGACGCAAGACGCAAACCGCGCGCGCAGGTCCAGAACGCGCAGAGGAATCTTCAAAGATTCCGCCACGCGCGCGGCGTCGTCCGGCGCGTCGCCCTCTTTCAAAAGCATCGTGAGGCCGAAAACATCGTGGCCGCGCTCTTGCAAAAGAGCGGCGGCCACGGCGCTGTCCACGCCGCCGGAAAGGGCCACGGCCAGGCGGGAGAAAGAAGGCTCAAACAAGGTGGCTACGCAGCATCCATATGGTTTTCTCGTGCGCGGCCATGCGCGAGACCATCATGTCCTGCGTCACCACGTCGTCGATTTCGTCGGCCAGCTCTTCGGCCTCGGCCAGACGATCCCGTAGAAGCTTGTGGGAATCCGCAAGGTCCTTGAGCATCGCCTTGGCCGTGAGAGGCTTTGGTCCGGCCTCCCTGATGACGGTGTTTTGCAGAAAGGAATCCATGCTGCCGTCGGGCATGAGGCCGAGGGCGCGAATACGCTCGGCGATTTCGTCGGCGGCGGCCAAAAGCGCCTCGTACTGCTGCCCGAACAGAGCGTGAAGCGCGCCGAAGCTCTCCCCTCGCACGTTCCAATGATAGCCGTGGGTTTTGACGGCGAGAACGTAGGTGTCGCTCAAAATCAGCGCGAGCTGCCTGGCCATGGCGGCCTTTTCGTTCGCTTTTCCGGGTGCGGCTTTAGCCATAGGAACCTCCTTTTTTGCAAACCAAGGACTTCTCCCGCCCCAAACTACGCTCCTCTCTCCTTCCCTGGCAAGACGGGCCGATTCGCCCTGTTTTCCTGCGTTTTTTAGGCCACATCTTTACGTATTCCCCCTCTTTACGGACGTTAAACCTTGATACGTTAACCATAATGTTTTATGCAGGTAGAACGCCCTTCGCCTCGAATCGCCCACCCTTACTCAAGAGGCCCCTTAATGATCGCCATCCTCCCCCGCATTAAGATCGCCGCCCGGATTTACCTGCTCATCGCCATCGTGGCCGTGGGCATGGGGCTTATCTTCCAGCTTAGCGTCAATTCGCTGCATACAGCCCTGTTTGAGGGCCGGAACGAGCAAACGCGCCGCATCGCGGAAAGCGGGGCCAGCGTCGTGAACGGTTTCGTGAAACGAGCCAGAAACGGGGAGATGTCCGTCGAACAGGCCCAGGCCGAAGCGCTGAAAGCCATCAGCAACCTACGGTACGACGAAAAGGAATATATCTGGATCAACGATATGGACGGAAAAATGCTGTCCCACCCGATCGAAAAGCTTGTCGGGACCGACGTTTTGGACATGAGGGACGCCCTCGGAAATTATCTCTTCCGAACCTTCATCAAGATCGTCAAGGAAAAGGGCGCGGGTCGTCACCAATATCTCTGGCCGCCGGGAGAGAACGCGAAGCTTAAGGTTTCTTACGTGACGGGCGTTCCCGAATGGGGTTGGGTTATCGGGACGGGCGTTTTCGTCCAGGACATTGAAAACGAAGTGGCCGCCGTCCGAAAGAAACTGGGCCTGATCGTCCTGGCCATCGTCCTGGTCGCGCTGGTCATCGCCGTGACGGTAGGCCGGTCTATTTCCAAGCCTATTTTGGGCCTTAATAAAGCCATGCAGCGCCTGGCCGACGGCGATCTCGAATCCGAAATCGGCTTCGGCGGGCGCCGCGACGAGATCGGCGACATGGCGAAAACCGTCCACGTCTTCCAGGAAAACGCGCGGCAGGTCGAACGCCTCAAGGCCGAGCAGAAAGAAATGGAGCGCCGCGCGGCGGAAGAAAAGAAAAAGGCCCTGGCCCAGCTCGCCGACGATTTCGAGCGCAGCGTAGGCAATATCGTGGGCGTGGTAGCCTCGGCGGCGACGGAATTGCAGTCCAGCTCGAAGAATCTTTCCGAAATGGCCGACCAGACGAGCCGCCAGACCTCGACGGTCGCGGCGGCGACGGAAGAGGCCTCCACCAGCGTGCAAACCGTCGCCTCGGCGGCGGAGGAGCTTTCGGCCTCCATCGGCGAAATCAACCGGCAGATTACGGAATCCAGCCGCGTCGCCGCAAGCGCCGTGGAGGAAGTCAAGCGGACCGACGCCACCGTCTCGACGCTTTCGGAGGCGGCGGCGCAGATCGGCGACGTGGTAAAGCTGATCCAGGACATCGCGGAACAGACGAACTTGCTCGCGCTGAACGCGACGATCGAGGCCGCCCGCGCGGGCGAAGCGGGCAAAGGCTTCGCGGTCGTGGCGAGCGAGGTGAAAAACCTGGCCAACCAGACGGGCCGCGCGACGGAAGAAATATCCGGCAAGATCGTCACGGTGCAAAACGTTTCGAAGGAGGCGGTGGACGCGATCCGCAAGATCGGCGCCGTGATCGAAAAGATCAACGACATCACCAAGACCATCGCGGACGCGCTGGGACAGCAGGACGCGGCGACGAAGGAAATCTCGAACAACGTGCAGCAGGCCTCGGCCGGAACCAGCGAAGTCTCCAGCAGCATCGTGAACGTCACGCACGCGGCCAAGGAATCCGGGCGCGCGGCGACCGAGGTCCTCGAAGCCGCCAGCGAGCTTTCCAAGCAGTCGGAAAAATTGCGGGAAGAAATCGCGACCTTCCTCGCCAAAGTCCGGCAGGGATAAGGGTTCAGGAAGGAAGGAAGGAAGGAAGGAAGGAAGGAAGGAAGGAAGGAAGAGGGTCGGGATTCGGGGATCGGGGAAGAAAGAAACCGTCATTGCGAGGCGCGGCTCTGCCGCGCCGTGGCAATCCAGAGTCAAGCAGACCGTCCGTCGGTTCTCACGACTCTGGATTGCTTCGTCAGCCTGCGGCTTCCTCGCAATGACAATTTCTTTCTTCCCCGAATGCCGAGTGCTCTCTTCCCCGACCCCCGAATCCCGGCCCCCGCCCCCTTCCCTTCCCCCTTGACGAAACCCCTCCCGGCTTTCAGTAAGGACGGGCGAGTTTTTGCCGAGGAGAATCATCCATGTCCGACCTGCCCGTTTCCGTCGTCGTCCTGCCCCATGCCGAAGGGCTGGACCTGCCCGCTTACGCCACGCAGCACGCGGCGGGCATGGACCTTTGCGCGGCCGTCGCGGAAGAGGTGATCCTTAAGCCGGGCGAGAGGAAACTGATCCCCACCGGCCTGTCCATCGCCTTGCCCGACGGGTACGAAGCGCAGGTGCGCCCGCGTTCGGGTCTGGCTCTAAAAAACGGGATCGCGGTCTTGAACAGCCCCGGCACGATCGACGCCGATTACAGGGGCGAGGTGCAGGTGATCCTGGCCAACCTCGGCAGCGAGCCGTTCACGGTCGCGCGCGGTATGCGCATCGCGCAAATGGTCGTGACGGCTTATGAGCGGGTGAAATGGCAAAAGCTCGATGTGCTGCCGCCGACCGAGCGCGGCGCAGGCGGCTTCGGTTCAACAGGCGTGGAATGAACTACCAGCGCGGCGTATAGCCCCTATAGTCCCTATAGTCCCTATAGTCCCTATGGTCCCTGTGCTGGGGCCGCCTTTTGACGTAGCAGGGCGGATCCGTCCTGCAGCGCGAGTTCTGCTCAAGCCGCCATTCCCTGGCCGCCTCCCAGCCGTAATATCTTTTGAGTCTTTCCTCTTCCCGTCTGACCTCTTCCAGACAGAGCCGGACGGCGGTAGAACGATCCTCGCATTCCCCATAGGGACCGAAGGCCGAACCGGAGGAAACGTGGCCGAGAACCATCGAAGCGGCCAGGCCAAGAGAAACGACGGCTTTTTTGACAAAGGGCTTCATAAAACCTCCTGTGGGAAAATCCTCTGCGGCATTATGCCCTCTTCTTGGGCAAAGCTCAAAACGAATATATATTTTCATTTTTATTTCAACGCGTTAATTAATTTTCGCCAGCTCGTCGCTCGCGCCTTCCAGCTTGGCCTCCAGCTCGCGCATAAAGGCCGAGCGGGACAGGCCCGGCGCGATGGGCGCCAGAAAGCGGATGGTGACGGTGCCCGGTTTTTTAAGGAAAGCGCCCTTGGGCCAGAAAAGGCCTGAGTTCACGGCCATCGGCACGACCGGCAGGCCGAGTTCCTGGTACAAAGCCGCGACGCCGACTTTATAGGGTTTATGAACCCCCGGCCTCACGCGCGTGCCCTGGGGAAAAATCACGATCTTGCGACCGGCTTCCCGCGCGGCGCGAGCGGCCTTCATCATGGCGGAAAGCGCCTTGACGCCGCCCTTGCGATCAATGGGGATCAAGCCCGACGCCTTGGCGTACCAGCCCCAGATCGGCACATAGGTCAGTTCCTTTTTCAGGACGATGGCCGGGTTGCCGAACAGGATGTTGAGCTTACAGGTCTCCCAGGCCGACTGGTGCTTGGCGGCGATAATGCACGCGCCCGGCGGCACGTGTTCGGCGCCTTCCACGACGTAATCGATCCCGGCGATTTTCTTCTCAAGCCAGGCGAGCGCCCTTTGCCAGAAAGTGACGATGGCGAAAACGCGCTCCTGCTTCAAAAGCAGCATCCAAACGAACGTGGTGGTCGGCACGACGGTCCAGAACAGGAACGCCGCGTTGAACAGAAGAGATCGAATCCATATTTCCGCCTTTTTCATCACAAGACTCCCAGCGCCGCGCGCAAACGGGCGTAAAGATATTTGTTGTATTCGCCGGTCAAAAGCCGCGCGGTGCCGGGGCTTCGCCACCAGCCGCCCAGGCTCACGACGTCGGGCGAGACGGGATGGGGCACGATCCTGATTTCGGGCATTTCGTGGCGCAAAAAGAACAGGCTGCGCGGCATATGATAGTGCGCCGTGACGAGTCGTAAAGAACTAAACCCGTGGCCGCGCATGAACGTGCGCGTTTCTTCGGCGTTGCCGAGCGTGTTGTCGGCCTCATGGCCCAAAACGACGCAGCAGTCGCGCAGGTCGGCGGGCATGGCGTCGGTTCCGAGGATTCGCGCCAGCCCGACGCCCGGATAAACGCCGGAGATCAAAAGCTTCTTGCCCTTGCCCGCGCGCAAAAGGTCAAGTCCGGCCTGAACCCTTTCGCTGCCGCCCGTCAGAACGACGATGGCGTCGGTGACCTGAAGCGCGTCGTCGATAGGCGGCTCGACGTAAGAAGCCACCCGCGCGACGAACAAAAGGAAGCCGAAAACCCACAGGCCGAGAATCCCGCCCGCGCCCGCGCCGCAAAGATAAAGGAAACGCCGCCTGGTCATAGAAGGCGCCTCAAAAAGCCCTGAACGGAAAGCCGCGCGCTGGCGGCGGCGAGCAAAACCGCCGCCACGGGAACGACCGCCATCATGCCGAAAGCCGTCGCCCAGGAAACGGACGAAACCAAAGACAGGCCGCCCAGGGAGCCGAGCAGGAACGCCAGGCCCAAAACCGTCAGCGCGGCCAGAACGAATCCGATGGAGGCCGAAGGAAACGCGAGCCGCCGGACATAGGATTGGAACTGCCGCGCCACGATTCCGTCCGTTGCGCCCATATAGTGCAAAAGCTCGATGGTCTCGCGCTGGGCGCTCATGGCGGCGCGGCAAATGATCGTGATGATGGCCACGACCGAAAGCCCTGTCAGAACCAGCATCAGGCTCGCCAAAGCGCCAAGGCCGCGCAGAAAGCCTATCGCCTGGGCCATGCCGCGCTCATGCGGGTGGAAACGGATGTCGCCCGCAAGAGGCTTAACGGACTCGCGCAGGGCTTCCGGATCGACCTGCGCGCCCGGGGCAAGCGCGATTTCGACAAGCCGGGGCAGAGCCAGGGAACGCAAAAGCTCGCCGTCTTCGATCCAGGGGCCCAAAAGACGCGCCGTATCGGGCTCTGGTCGAAGCGCGACGGACCGGACCTCCGGTCTTTCCTTCAGGAACGCGACGACCTTTTCGGCGCGGGCGGCCAGCGCGTCGGGCTTCTCGCCGGAACGAGGGGCGATCTCTGCGGTCAGACGGTATTGCAAATCGTGGCCCCAGGCGAGCGAAGTCCGGGCCAGAACGGCCTGCGCCGCCATGGCAAGACTGCCGAGATAGACCATGATTCCGACCAGAAAGAACAACATCAGCCCGAGGCGCTGCCGCCGGAAAGCCGTCGCGAACAGGTTGGGCGGCAGGTCCATCACGCCGCCTCCGCGAACGAGGTGACGAGCCTTCCCTTTTTAAGGCGCAAAACGGGCTTGGCGTAACGCGCCACCAGGTTCTGCTGGTGGGTGGCGAAGATGACGGTCGTGCCCATCTTGTTGAGCTCGAGAAACAGGTGCATGAGCTTTTTGGCGGATTCGTCGTCCACGTTGCCGGTCGGCTCGTCGGCGAGAAGAAGCCGCGGTTTGTTCACGATGGCGCGCGCGATGGCCACGCGCTGCTGCTCGCCGCCCGAAAGATCGGCGGGCATGGCGTGGAGCCGATCGCCCAGGCCCACCCAGTCCAAAAGCTCGGTGACGTGCTGGCGAGCCTTGTCCTCCGACGCGCCCGCGAGAAGCAAGGGCAGCGCCGCGTTGTCAAGGGCGGAAAGGTGAGGAATGAGGCGGAAATCCTGAAACACGATGCCCAGCCGCCGCCGCAAAGCGGGCAATTCCCGCCGCCGCATTTGAGAGGTGTCGCGGTCGAACAGGAACACCCGCCCCTCGTTCGGCTTTTCGATTTGATAAATCAGGCGCAAAAGAGAGGACTTGCCCGCCCCGCTCGGCCCCGTCAGGAAATAAAAGACGCCTTCCATGATGGCCAGGTTGATGTCCGCCAAAACCGCGCGGCCCGGATCGTAACTTAAAAAGACGTGTTCAAAAGAAAGCAGCATGGAATCCTTCGCAAGGTTCGGGCCCAAGACGACCTTGGCCGGATTGTACCCCGCCCCCTCCCCCGGCGCAAAGTCTTTTGCCCCCATCCCTTGTTGCCAGATTCCTTAATCGTTTTTATAAAGGAGCCGCATGATCCTCGTTTGCGACAGATGTAAGGCCTCGTTTTTGATTCCGTCTTCGCTGCTGGCGGCGGGTCCGCGCCCGGTGCGGTGCGGACGGTGCGGCCATGTCTGGACGGCTGAACGGGAGGCGCCGGAAACGGAAGCCCCGCCCCCTCCTCCTCCCTCTGCGCCCCCGCCGCCGCTCCGCCCGGCCCCACCGATTCAGCCGGTCCCGCCCGCCGCCGCCGTCCAGGTCCAGCCTCCGCCGCCGGAGCCGGCAACCTCAGAGGAAAAACCGCGCTTTTCCTTGCGAAAAGAGCTTCAAACCCTCTTTGCGAAGCTGAAGCTTATTCCATGGAAAAACATAGGGTTAAGGATAGGCCTGGCGACGGGCGGAACGCTTCTTCTGACGGCTTTGATCTTCGTCTTCGGGCACGGGCCTCTGATTCGGACCTGGCCGGGTCTGCAGCCCATATATGTCTCCCTGGGCCTGGCGACGGAGCCTTTGAAGGACAAGCTGGTCTTGCGCGGCGTCCGGTCCGAGCGGCGCTATATGGACGGGGCCATGCACCTGGTGGTGACGGGCGAGATTTTCAGCCAGGCCAAGAAAACCCAGGTGATCCCGACGATTCTAGTCGAAGCGCTCGGCCCGGACGGCCAGTTGATCCAAAGCTGGCATATTGCGCCGCCAACCGCTACACTAAGGCCCGGTAGGGCCGCTCCCTTTTTTTCGGCGATTCTCTCGCCGGAAGGGACGGTCGTAGAGGTCAACCTAAGCTTCGTTCATCCCCCGCATGACGACGATTCCTGAACCCAAAGCGCAAACGCCCGTGAAGATCCTCGTGGCCGAGGATAACCCCGCCGTACGCGAGTTCATCGTCCGCGCGCTACAGTCCACAGGTGCGAGCGTCACCTCGGTGATGGACGGACAGCAGGCTCTCGACGCGCTGGACAAGGGCGCGTTCGACGCGCTCGTGACCGACATCGTGATGCCGAACGTGGACGGGATCGCCCTCGCGCTCAAGGCGACGCAGCAATTCCCCGACCTTCGTATCGTGATGATTTCCGGCTACGCGCAGGAACGCATGAGGGCGCACAATCTCGACGCGCTCGTCCACCGGATCATCGCCAAGCCGTTTTCGCTTGAAGAGATATGCGAAGCGGTGGAAGACGCTCTCGCCGCCCCGGCAGGCCAGACTTAAAAAAACGCTTTCATTGAAAGGAATCCGAAACATGAAGCAGCGCATTCGCAAGGCCGTTTTTCCCGTCGCCGGACTAGGCACGCGCTTTCTGCCCGCCACGAAGGCCATGCCCAAGGAAATGCTCACGCTGGTGGACCGCCCGCTGATCCAGCACGCGGTGGACGAAGCCCGCGCCGCCGGGATCGAGCAGTTTATTTTCGTCACGAGCCGGGGCAAGGGCGCGCTTGAAGACCATTTCGACAGCAACAACGACCTGAAGCGCACGCTCGAAGCCCGCGACAAGCAGAAAGAGCTGGCTCTCATCCAAACGACGGAGATTCCTTCCGGCGAGCTTCTCTTCACGCGACAGCGCGATCCGCTCGGCCTTGGCCATGCCGTCTGGTGCGCAAGGCACCTGGTGGGACGCGAACCGTTCGCGGTCCTTCTGGCCGACGACGTGGTTTTAGGAAGAACGCCCTGCCTGCGGCAAATGATGGACGCGTATGAAGAGGTCGGCGGCAATCTCGTCGCGGTCGTGGACGTGCCGCGCGAACAGACGAACCGCTATGGAATCCTCGACGTGGAAAACGACGACGGGCGGCTGGCGAAGATCAGGGGCCTCGTGGAAAAGCCGTCGCCGGAACAGGCGCCCTCCACGCTTTCGATCATCGGGCGCTACATCCTGCAGCCCGAAGTCTTCGACGAGCTCGAAGCGCGGCGCATCGGCGCGGGCGGCGAGATCCAGCTAACCGACAGCATGGCGCGGCTCATCGGGCGCCAACCCTTCCACGGCCTGCGCTATGAGGGCACGCGCTACGATTGCGGCGACAAGATCGGCTTTATCGAGGCCAACGTGGCCTTCTCCCTCGCCCACCCCGACATGGGGCCGAAAGTGCGCGAAGCGGTGGAGAAGTTGTTGAAGTAAAATCAGCGTCATTTCGGCGGAAGCGACGCGGAGCGCGTTTTCCTTCGTCATTGCGAGGCTCGAAGAGCCGAAGCAATCCAGAGTCAAACAAACCGGCTTGTGTTCTTGCGACTCCGGATTGCCACGTCGTCGCGCCGTTGGCACTCCTCCTCGCAATGACAATTTTTTCTTTCTTCCCCGACCCCTTACCCTAGCAAATCCTCGGCAACTGCTCGCCCGCGAGCCAATCGACCATGCGTCGGCCGCCGAGCGCGGTTTTCATTTCCACGAACGCGTTTTCGTCTTCGACCACGTGGCCGATGATCGCGGCTTCGCGTCCGACCTCGCTTGCCCGCATCGCGGCCAGGAGCTTTTCCGCCTGCGCGGCGGGACAGAAAGCGACGAGCTTGCCCTCGTTCGCCACATAGAGCGGATCGAGACCGAGAATCTCGCAAGCGCCGCGCACGGCCTCGCGGACGGGGATCGCAGCCTCTTCGATCCGAACGCCGACGCCCGCCGAGGCGGCCATTTCGTTGAGCGCGGCGGCGAGGCCGCCGCGCGTGGGGTCGCGCATCGCGTGAATCTCGGCGCCGCTTTCGATCATCGCTTCGATCATCTCGTGCAGGGAAGCGCTGTCGGACGTTATTTCTTCCTCGAACGAAAGGTTCTCGCGCTTGGCCATCACGGCCATGCCGTGATCGCCGATAGAACCGCTGAGTAAAACGGCGTCGCCCGGCCTGATGTTGCGGACCGAAAGCTCGCAGCGCGGATCGATGGCGCCCACGCCCGCCGTGTTGATGAAAACGCCGTCGGCCTTGCCCTTTTCCACGACCTTGGTATCGCCCGTGACGATCTGCACGCCGCAAGCCCGCGCGGCGGCGGCCATCGAACGAACGATTTTCTCAAGGTCCGCCAAAGGAAAGCCTTCCTCCAAAATAAATCCCGCCGAAAGCCAGAGGGGCTTCGCGCCCGCCAGCGCCACGTCGTTGACCGTCCCGTGCACCGCGAGCGAGCCGATGTCGCCGCCCGGAAAGAACAAGGGCGAGATGACGTAAGTGTCGGTGCTGAAAGCGAGCCGGGCGGGCCTGCCGCCGATCAAAGGCGGGGCGAGCCGCGCCTGATCGTTGCCCTCGGCCAGCGCCGGATTTTCGAACGCGGCGGCGAAGAGACGATCGACAAGCTGCGCCATCGCGCGGCCGCCGCTGCCGTGCGTCATGTCCACAAGGCCGTTTTTGATGTCGAGAGAACGTTCGAAACGTTTTTTCATGAAGCCTTCCTTTGCCGCCCATAGCTGTACCACGCCGCGCAGCCTCCCTCGGAAGACACCATGCACGCGCCGATGGGATTTTCGGGCGTGCAGGCCTTGGCGAACAGCGGACACTCTTCGGGCGTTTTCGCGCCGCGCAGAATGGCCGGGCATTGGCAGGCCGGGTTTTCTTTCGCCGCGCTCGGCGCGAGCGGAAACCTCCTCTCCGCGTCGAATGCGGCGAACGCGTCCCTCAGCTTCAAAGCGCTGCCGGGAATCCGGCCCAGGCCCCGCCATTCGAACGTGTCGCGCAAATCGAAGACCTCGCGCATCAATTCCTGCGCCTTGATGTTGCCCTCGCGCGCGACCGCGCGGGTATATTCGTTTTCCACTTCCGCGCGGCCTTCCCTGACCTGGCGGACCAGCATCAGGATGGATTGCAGAACGTCCAACGGCTCGAAGCCCGCGATGACCACGGGCTTGCCGTATTCGCGCGCCGCGATTTCATAGGGCCGCGTGCCGATCACGGCGCTGACGTGCGAGGGGCCGACAAAGCCGTCCAAAGGCGGCACGTCCGCGCCCGCGTCTTTGCTGGCCTCCAAAAGCCATTGGAGAGCGGGCGGCGTGAGGACGTGATTGCAGAAAACGGAAAAGTTCTTAAGGCCCCACGCCTGCGCCTCTTTCAAAACGACGGCTGTGGGCGGCGCGGTCGTCTCGAAGCCGATGGCGAAGAAAACCACTTCGCGGCTCGGATTCTCCCGCGCGAGAAGGAGCGCGTCATGCGGCGAGAGAACCATGCGAACGTCCGCGCCCGCAGCCTTGGCCTTAAGAAGGCTCATCCGCGCGCCGCCCGGCACGCGCATCATGTCGCCGTAGGAGCAAAGCGTCACGCCCGGCTTTTGCGCAAGCTGAATGGCCGCGTCGATTTTCGCCATCGGCAAGACGCAAACCGGGCAGCCGGGGCCATGCACCATCCGCACTTCGGGCGGCAATAAATCCGGCAGGCCGAAGCGGTAAATGGCGTGCGTGTGCCCGCCGCAAAATTCCATGAAACGGAAAGAGCCGCCCGCGGCCTCGGCGCGGATTTTGGCGGCAAGCGCGGCGGCCAGCTTTCCGTCTCGAAATTCCTCGATATATTTCACGCGGATTTCTCCGCCATTTCTCGCACCCCCGCCTCGTTCATCTCGGCGAAAAGCTGAAGCGTCTTCTCCGCCTCTTCGGGGTCCACCTTCGAAAGAGCATAGCCGACATGGACGATGACGTAATCGCCTACTTCCGTATCGCCGACGAGCGCGAGGGATACTTCGTGCGCCGCGCCGCCGACATCGGCGACGGCTCTGTCGCCGTCTAAAAGCTTCGTAATGCGAGCGGGTATGGCAAGGCACATGACTAAAGACTCTCTTTCTCTATCTTCCACGCGGCGGCGACGGCCTGACCCAGGGCGATGGCCTTATCGCCGGGCGGAAGCTTTTGCGGCAAAAGGGGCGTCAGTCCCGCGCGCATCATTCCTTGCACGAGCGCCGCGCGCAAGCGTTTGTTGAGAAAGCACCCGCCTCCCAGCGCGACATTCTTTATCCCCGTCTCTGCCGAGGCCTTTTGAGACCAGTCCAAAAGGGCCGCGGCCAGCGCATCGTGAAAAAGCGCCGCGCCTTCCTGCATCTCCATGTCCGCCAGTTTCTCCAAAAGAGGAAGCGGATCGAGAATCATCGAATCGATTCGCCAGAATCGCGAATCGATTCGCGATTCGCGACTCGATTCGCCAGCGATTCGCTCCAATTCCATCGGCGCCTCGCCCTCAAAAGCCGCCTCAAGCCTCACGCCCAACAAGCCGCAGGCCGCATCAAACAGCCGCCCGGCGCTGGTGGTCAAAGGCGCGTTGAGGCCCTTGTCCATCATGGCGGGCAGAAAAGCCGCGCGCGGAAAAGCCTCGTAACGTTTTGGAATCTCTTTGCTGCGCCCCATCGCCCACAAAGCCGCCGCTCCCATGCGCCAGGGCTGGCGCGCCGCCGCGTCGCCGCCTGGCTGCGGGAGGGGGCGCAAATGGCCCAAACGACGAAACCCCGTCCTGTCCACCAGCAAAAGCTCGCCGCCCCAGGCCTGCCCCCCCTCGCCGAGGCCGAATCCGTCCAGCGCGAGACCAAGGACAGGCTCTTCGATCCCGTTTTCGGCCATGATGGCGGCGATATGGGCATGGTGGTGCTGAATCGGGACGCACTTAAGCCCGGATTCGACCGCCCAGCGCGTGGAAGGAAAATCCGGGTGCCAGTCGTGCGCGACGGCAACGGGGGGAACCGCCGCGACGCCGATCATCTCGCGGACGGTTTTCTGAAAGGCCTCGATGGCCGCGACGTTGTCGAGCGAGCCGTTTTCCCGCGAAAGCCAGGCTTCGTTTCCTTGAATGAGGCCTAGGGCGTTTTTCAGATAAGCCCCCACGCCTAAAACGGACGGCAGGGAGCGGGGCAGCGGAATCGTCGAGGCGACGGGAAACGTCATTCCCGCATCTTCCCTTCGATCCACTTGAACCAGGCTTCCATGCCCTCGCCGGTCGTGGCCGAAAGCCTCATGACCTCTATCTTCGGGTTGATCTTGCGGGCATAGGAAACGCAGCGCTCCACGTCGAAAGAAACGTGCGGCAAAAGGTCCATCTTGTTCACGATCATCAGCGAGGACGCCGCGAACATATCGGGATATTTAAGCGGCTTGTCCTCGCCTTCCGTGACGGAAAGAAGGACGACCTTGGCGGCCTCGCCCAGATCGTAAGCGGCGGGGCAAACCAGATTGCCGACGTTTTCGATGAACAGAACGTGGCCGTCGAGCTCGCCCGTGGGAATGCGCAAATCGAGCATGGCATGGCCGATCATGTGCGCGTCGAGATGGCAGCCCTGCCCCGTATTGATCTGAAGCGCCCGCCCCCCCGCCTCGCGAATGCGGGCGGCGTCGAGCTCGGTGCTTTGGTCGCCCTCGATGACGGCGGCTTTGAGCCTTTTGGCCGCAAGCGTTCTGGCTAAAAGAGTCGTCTTGCCGGAACCGGGGCTTGAGACCAGATTCAAAGCCAGGATTTTATGCCGCGCGAAAAGGTCGCGGTTCTGCATGGCGAAGCGGTCGTTTTCGGAAAGAATGTTCTCCTCGACCTCGATCGCGCGGGCGGGATCGGTCCCGTGCGCGTGAACGGCGCCGAGCGGACCTTCTTTTTCGTGACTGTGCTCATGATCGTTGGACAAGTCGCAACCGCAGGTCTGGCACATGGAAAACTCCTTTTTTCAAGCTTATCTATAGGGTTAACGCGCCGTGGCTTGAATTGCAAATCCGCAAAAAATATGGAAAAATCCCTTTGCTTTCCGGCCCCCTTTTGTCTATTTTGCCCCCCTTGCCGCAAGGCCGCGCGCCCGTAGCTCAACTGGATAGAGCATTTGACTACGAATCAAAAGGCTAGGAGTTCGAATCTCTTCGGGCGCGCCATTTAACGAAAAGCCCCCCTTGCGGGGGCTTTTCGTTAAAAAGCGTCCCAAAGAGGTTCGAACTCCGGAAAAGGAGTTCGATGACAAGGCATTCCACAGCGCGCGGCGCGCGTGCACGCCGCGCCTTTCAATAAAAAGTATGCCGAAGGCAGGCAGGAGCGAAGCGACTGCAATCTCTTCGGGCGCGCCATTTAACGAAAAGCCCCCCTTGCGGGGGCTTTTTCGTTGAATCTCCTCCATTTTCTGCTTTGATGCCTTTATGGGCGCTTTGTTTTCCTCTCCCCAGGCCAGAGAGGCCTTTCTCCAAACCTGCCGCGCGGCCTTGCGCGAGGCGGAGCGGGTAGCTTTTACCGGCATGAGAGATATGAAAACGCCGCAGGGCGGTCCCTTTGGGGCGGCGCTGGCCGTTTTCCTGGAGGACGGAAATCTCGGCTATCTCGCCGGCCCCTGCGTCAACAGGGTTCTGGAAACGGGCCTGGCGAGCTGCCACGCCGAACATGAATCCCTGTCCCCGCCGCTTTACGAAAAGCTGGTCCGCGCGATCGAGGCTCTGCCGAACGCGGCGGGCGTGGTTTTGCTGTCCTCGGCGCAGCCTTGCGTGACGTGCCACACGAAGATGGAAATAGCGGCGCGGGATCTGATCCGGCGCGGCCTGATCGAGCCGGGTCGGTTCCTGTGCGTCTATGGCGCGCGCTACGAGGAAACGTTGCGCGTCGCGGGCTTTAACGACATCGCCTACGCCGACGCGCTGATCCTGGCCGCCGAAAAGGGCGCGGCGACGAAACGGATCGCGCTCGACGAAGCGCCCGATGAAATTCGCGCCTTTTTCGAAAAGACGGGCGGCGGCGCGGCGATTTTAAGCGAAGGGCGGCTTTATGCGTCGGGATCGGAAGGCCGCGGTCCTTACGATCCTTTCTCGACGGCGGAAGTGAAGGCCCTTCGCGAGTCCTGCCGCCGCGCGCGGAGCGAAGGCCGGACGGATTCCTGGAACGCGAAAGGAACGCTCTACACGGCGAACGAAGAAATAGGCCCCCTGCTCTTTTCCGAAACGCTGTGGACGGGCGTTCGCGACATCGTGTCGGTGCGGGGCCTCGCGCAGGCGCGGGAAACGCCGGAGCTTTCCAACGAAGCGTTTTTGAGGATCGTCGCCAGCGGCTACGGCGACGCGCAAAGAGCCGTGTCGTTCTTTTGGGATTCTTCGCACGAAAATCTCTCGCAGCAGGCCTGGTCGAAACTTCTGCGCGACAATAACGAGCTTCTCTACAACGGCGCGCCGGAAACGGAGGCGGCGCCTTCTTTGCGCGCCTTGACGGAATCGCGCTTTGCCGCACCGGAGCTTTCGGCATTGGCTTAAGGGAAAACAGGAATGAACGAAAAGGATTTTTCAGAACCTCTCTACGACGCGGTCGGCATCGGCTGCGTCTATATCGACGTGATCGCGGATGTCTCGCACGACTTTCTGGAGACCTACGGGATCCCGCTCGACACGGGCCGCTTTTTCGACGAGGAAACGATAGGCCGCATCAAGGCGGAGCTTAAAAACCCCGTTTTCCTTCCCGGCGGCACGGTCCCCAACACGCTGGCCGGCCTTTCGGCGCTGGGCGGTCGGATCGGCTCGTTCGGCAAGGTCGCGGCGGACGAAGCGGGTCATGCCTTTCTGAAAGACCTCGCGGCGCGCAGGATCGACAATCTCACGCCCGGTTTCGTGGAAGGCGCGCCTTATTCGGGAACGTGCCTTGTGCTTCTCACGGGCGGAAACGAACGCAGCTTCGCGCTGCACAAAGGCTGCATGGATCGCTTCACGCCGGACGATTTTTCCTCTTTCGATTTCGCGAGCGCGGCCACCGCGCTTTTCAACGCCGAGCTTCTCTCGAACGAAGAGGCGCGACCCGTGATCGCGGAGGCCATGCGCCGAGCGGCGGCGACGCCTTGCAAAGTGGTCCTGTCTCTCTCGGAAATGCGGGAATGGGACGGCATGGAAGAGCTGATCCGCGAAACGCTCGTCCCCTGCGCGGACGTCGTGATCGGGAACGAGGCGGAGCGCGACATCTTTTTCGGCATCGCGGGGCCGCCGAGAGACGAAAGGCTCCTGGTTCTCACGACCCACGGCGAAAGGGGCGCGAGCGCGCGACGCGGAAAGGAACCGGAGACGCGCGTGCCCGCGCTGAAGGTCGAACCTTTCGTCAACACGCTCGGCGCGGGCGACCAGTTTCTGGCCGGGTTCGTCCACGGCGACAGGATCGGCATGACGCTTGAGGAAAGCCTGAAGCTCGGCGTCCGCTGCGCGAGCGCGATCATCAAGGAAACAGGCGCCCGTCCCGCGCCGGGCGTTTCGTGGCGGCATTTGGTGTAAACAGAAAGGGGTCAGGGGTCGGGATTCGGGGGTCGGGGAAGAGAGAAAGTCCCTCTCCCCTTGCGGGAGAGGAAGCGAAAACCTGCCTTTACGCAGTAAAGGCTTGGTTTTCGCAGGTGAGGGGTCCCCCTGACCCCTGAACCCCGCCCTTTACTGTCCGCATTCGCCCGCGCCGAAGAGCGTCTCCACCCCGCACGACGAGGCGTAGAGCGAAACGGGGTCGTAGCCCGCGTTCGGGACGAAGACGAAGAATTGCCCTCTGCCGAGCGAGGGGCCGAAGCTCTGCGTGAGATGGCGGGCATAGTGCCTGCCGCGCGAAAGGCGATCCGCGCCCTGCGCGGCGGCGGGGCAACTCTGGTCCAGATACGTGTCGGAAACGATTTTGTCCCCGACGAGATAGGCGACGGCGCGTTCGGGATAGCGCAAACGGATGGCGCCCTTTCCCGCGCGACGCCCGTAAGCGTTCAAGGAATCCAGCCCATAGGGATAGGCGTTGACGCCCGGACAGGCCTTGGCGTCCGGCAAGGCGAAAGCGGGGCCTTCCGGCGCGGGGCGCAGGCCCGTGAAGTAAAGATAAGAGGAGGGATTGGCGACGAGAAATCTCACGCCCACGCCCTCCTGTCTTAGAATGTCCGGCGCCTGTCCCAAAGCGGCGTAGCGCTGCACGAAATCGCCGCCCATGCCGTGCCCGGCGAGGACCACCTGCGTCAAAGAAGGGAACCGCTGCCGATCGGCAAGAAACATCAACAAAAGATCGACGGCGGTGAAAGAGCTGATCCCGCCGCGCGAACCTGGCGCGAGGGATTCCGCGCCCGTCTGCCATCCGTCTTCCACGGACCAGCGGGCGATGTTGCGGCCCTCGTCCGGCAAATGGGCGGCAAAACGGGCCACGTCGAGTTCAAGGGAGAATTGCGGCGCGAGGATCAGGCTTGAAGAACCCTCTTCGCCGCTCAGGGTCATAAGGGTGGCCACGCCGTCGGCCGCATTGCGTTGCCTGTCGTGAATGACGATGATCGCCCGCGTGATGTCGCCGTGATCGGATTCAAGCGGCTTGTTGCTGGCGACGGGCAAAAGCTGCGGCTGGCCGTCCGACAGGGACCCGGCGGGAAGGATCGGAAAAAACTGCTTGGGCAAGGCCGATATGGGCGGCACCTCGACGGGGCCGGTTTTAACCGGCGGGGAGGTCTTTGGTTTTTCCGGGCCGCGCAGGGCGTCGGGCAGAGGCGGCGGCCGGCTGGGATCGAAAGTCCGCGCTTCGCCGCGTCCCCAGCCGGACAGGCTTGAAGACGCGGCCTTCTCCCGCGCCCGTTCATACGGATCGGCGACGGTCGGGGCTTCTTCCATGATGACGGGCGACGGATAGACCTTATAGGGCGCGGGCGGCTTTTCTTCTTTGGCGTTTTCGGCCTCGCCTTCCTGATCGAGTCTTTTGGCCTTGATGGCGTCGGGTTCTTTCGGTTGCTTTGATTCTTCCTTGGAAGAGGAATCCCCGCCCACAAGGCTTGAAATAAGAGAACCGACGGATAAAACCCTGTCCCCGCCCGCGCCGGTGGGGCCGCCTTTGTCCGCAGCTTCGGCCCAGGCGGGCGAGGCGCACGCCAACAGGCAGAGAAACAAAAGATTTCCGGCTTGTCTGGAAAGCTTGAACATGGAAAAATCGCTCCGAAAGCGAAAGGGAACCGCCCCTTCATAACGCAAAAACCGAGCTTCGAAAACCGTTCTCATGACCACTCCCTTGCGCGTCGCCGCCTTGATCGACCTGCCCCGCTCGCCCCTTTCCGGCGGGCACGTGAAAGGCTGGGAACGCCTGGCCCGCGCGGCGGCGGAATCCGACCTGCCGCTTGATCTCACGGTCTATTTTTCCGGCCCCGCTCTGACCGAAGAGCTTTCGCCCAAAGCTCGCCTGCGCCAGTTGCCGCCGGTTTTCAGCACGGCGCGGCTGAAATTCCTCCCTTATGTGCCGGACCATACGGACCTTGCGCCTTTTCACCCGGCCCTGGGGCGCGAGTTGAAGAGCTACGACGTGATCCACACGACCGACGGCTTTTTCGCCTTCGCCAAGACGGCGGAAAGGGTCCACAGGCGCCACGGCGTTCCCCTCGTGACTTCGTTTCATACGGACACGCCCGCCTACGCGCGGGTCTTCACGCGCAAGACGATCGAGGGTCTGTTCGGCCAAAGTTTCCTCGCGCGTTTTCTCTTGAACGTCCTGCGATTCCCGGAAAAGCAGGAAAGAAAAATGCGCCGCCGCCTTGAAAAGCACCTCTCGGCCTGCGCGGGGGCGCTTTATACGCGGCAGGAAGATAGAGAACTGGCGGCGGGAATTCTGGGCGATTCAAACGTCCATAAGGTCCGCCTGGGCGTGGACCGCAAAATGTTCGGCCCCCACCGCAAGGACCGCGCGGGGATCGAGGAATCCTACGCCATCCCGCCGGGAAGGATCGTCATCCTTTTCGTCGGGCGGCTGGATGTGGGAAAAAACATTTATACGCTGATCGAAGCGATGGAAAAGCTGATCGGCGAAGGGTTGCCCTTGCACCTTGTCGCGGCGGGCCTCGGCCCCGCGCGTGAGGACCTGCTCGGGCGGCTTGGGGGGCACGTCAGCGCGCCGGGCTTCGTCGATCCGGACGAGCTGGCGCGGCTTTACGCAAGCGCGGACGGCCTGGCGCTCTGCTCGGAAGTCGAAATCCGCAGCCTGGCGGGGGTCGAGGCCATGACGTCGGGCCTGCCGGTTCTTGTCTCGGAAAAAAGCGGGATCGCGAAACTCTTCAACAACACGCCCGCCATGCGCGTGGTGCGAAGCGGGGCGGCGAACTGGGCCGAGGCGCTGGCCGCCTTCGCGGGCGATCCGGCCTTGCGCGAACATATGGGCAAGGTGGCCCTCGCCTACGGGCGCGAATACGTCGCGAGCTGGCAAGAGGTGTTAGCCGAGGATTTTCTGCCGGTCTGGCGAAAAGCGGCGGAAAGAAGAAAGAAATCTCCTTAAGAAAGAATCCGGAACGAGCTCTTCCGCCCTGGGCCTGTAGGGCGGAAGGACGAGGGCGTTCTCGTCGAAAAGCGTCTGGCCGCGCATGGGGATATGCCTGACGGCAAGCGAAGAGGTTTTTTCGACGTCCTCCGTACCTATCAAGGACATGGCGCACCGCCGGAAAGCGGGCCAGCCGTTGTCTTCCCTGTCCCTGGAAACCGCCTGACGGGCTGCGGGGATGAACCTGCGGTCAAGGATTTCCAGCCCCTTGTGGCGATGAACGCCGAAGAACTGGTTTTCCACATAGCCGCCGAAGGCTTCGCCATCCTTTCCCGCGAACCAATGATCGAAACCGAAATACAGCCCTATTCTGCGAAGGGACCGTACTGCCGCGTCGCTTTCCGTATCCGGATTGGCCACGTCGAAATCGCTGTAAAACGCGGCCTGAACGTCCATGTTCTCAAGGACGTGGCGCACGACGAGAAGCCGAGCCAGATCGAGACAACGCCAAAGGTCGTCCGTGTTCTTCGTCCGGCGATACGCCATGGCCGGACGGCTCCACCGATAAGAGCGGATGTTTCTCAAATCTTCGAAGGCCAGGTTGATCGGTCTGCCCAGAAGGTTCAAAAGAAAGTTTTTCTCGGGGCGGGTGAACAAACCAAAATCGCACCAGATCAGGACGGGAACGAACGGATTCTTGTTCGCGATCCGAAAGGCGTTATGAAGATATTCGACAGGGATGGGCGAACCGCTGGCGAAATGCCGAGGATCGTAATATTCCTTGTTGGCGATCCAAACGTAATTAAGAGAGCTTCTCATCGTTGCGTCTCCTTGGTAAAGACTGTTCCTTAACAAAGAACTTAGGCCTTTTTCAAGAAGAGAAACATTACTTTGAGAATGTTTTATGGTAAATTAGCCCCATGTTCGGCTCGCGCGTCCTTGTCCTGGTCCCTCATCCCGACGACGAAATCGTCGGCTTTTGCGCCGCCATAGGCCGCGCGAAGGCCGAAGGGGCAGAGATTTTCGCGCTTTACCTCACGAACGGCTGCATCGGGATCGAAGAGCGCTGGCCCTGGCAAAGAAAAGCCTACAAAGCGGACGTGGACCGCCGCCGCGCCGAGGCCGAAAAGGCGGCGAGCCTGCTGGGGATCAAGCCTGTGGGCTTTGCGCGGCGCGCGAGCCGCTCTTTGCGGTTTGAGATGGACGAGGCGGCCCGCGAGATCAAAACGGCCGTCGAGTCCCATAAAATCGACCAGCTCTGGATTCCGGCGTACGAAGGGGGCCACGCGGACCACGACGTTTTAAGCGGCCTGTGCGCGGCGCTTTTTCCGGAAGAGAAAAGAAGGAAAGCCCGCCTCGGCAACGAGATCGCCGACGCGTTCCGGGCGCCGACCGGCCATCTTTTGGATTCCATCCTTGAGTTTTCGGAATACAATTTCGCGGGCGGCGTCGCGCGTTCGCAAAACTTCCCCGCGCCGAACGGAACGGAAACGATTTTACGCCTTTCGGGCGAGGAGAAGGCTTTTAAGAAAGAAGCGCTCGCGCTTTACGTCTCGGAGCAAAAGAATCTCGGCTACGTCGAAACGAACCGCGAAACCTTCCGCCCGCTCGCCCTTTACGATTATTCGAAACCGCCGCATAAAGGAACGGTTTGGTACGCGCGGCATCAATGGGTGCCGTTTCGGCACCCGCGCGTGGACTTCACGCGGCCCGAAGAGGTCAGCGCGGGGATTGAAGCGTTTCGAAAGAAAGGGGTCGGGGGGAAATAAAGGGTTCAGGGTTCAGGGTTCAGGAGTCAGGGTTCAGGGTTCAGGGTTCAGGAGTCAGGATTCAGGATTCAGGGAAAAAGAAAACCCCGTCATTGCGAGGCGCGACTTGTCGCGCCGTGGCAATCCAGAGTCGTTGCGCGCCACTCTCTCCGCCCTCTTTCTCGTCACCCCCGCGCAGGCGGGGGTCCAGAGTCAAGCAGACCGTCCGTTGGTTCTTGCGACTTCGGATTGCTTCGTCCTGCTCCCGCTTCGCGGGGGAAGGACTCGCAATGACGATTTTCTCTTTCTTCCCTGAACCCTGCCCCCTGCCCCCCTACTTCCTCTCCGCCATCCACCGCCCCTCCTGCGCCTGCCAGACGATAAGGCCTGGAACGTAAAGCAACACGTCGCGGCACCGGCGGATGACGGCAAGCGCCGCCGCGACTTCGGGCGTCAACCCCAGCATCCCGCCGAAAAGAAGGAACCCCGCCTCCTGCACGCCGAGCGCGCCGGGCACGATAAAGGCCGCGCTGCCCGCCGCCTGGATCAGCGCCTCGATCATCATGCATTCGGGAAGCGAAAGCGGATGGCCGAGATAGCGCAGCGCGAGCCAGATTTCCACGCTGACGAGCGCCCAGGAGACGAACTGCATGACAAAGCAGTAAAACGCCTTTCCCGACCGGCGATACATCGTCCGCACGGCCTGATCGAGCCGGGCGCCGCTGCCCGCGAACTTTTTCCACTTGTCGCGGAAGAGAAGCGTAAAGAGCCTCTCGAAAAGCCCGAAGAACCCTATTTTCTGCGCCAGCGCCAAGGCGCCGATCAGCGGGGCGGAAAGAACGAGTCCCCACAAAAGCTGCGCGGTCACGCTCTCGTCCGAAACGCGAAGGAGAAACAGCGCGATTCCCAAAAGGACGAAAAGGAACTGCGCGCCGATGGAAAGCGTGATTTCCACGACGGTGGAGGCGATGGCGGGCGATTTGCGGATTCCGTGCTTCATCATCAGGCGCACGGAAACGATCTCGCCGCCGATCCGCGCGACGGGCATAAGGTTGTTGATCGAAGCGCGGATCCACAAAACGTAAAGGAAGAAAAGCTTGCCCGCCTTGACCCGCCCCGGCAGCAAAGGCTGCCAGCCCAGAACGCAGGCCGCCATGGGAACGAGATGGAACAGGCTGGTCCAAACGATTCCCCACCCCGCCAGGCCGAGGGCGGAAAGAACCTGCTCATAGCCGCTCATGGCGATGACGATGGTCGCGGCGAAAAGGCCGATCAGGCCAAGAAACGAGGCGAGACGGATCACAGGGCGCCCTCAAGAAGCTCGATGGCCGGTCCGATAAGGTTTCCGTCGCCCAGCGCGATGATCTTGCCCTCGGATTCGCGGCTCAAGGGATTGCCGCGCCAATCGGTCATCATCCCTCCCGCGCCTTCGACCACCGGCACGAGCGCCGCGAAATCGTAAATTTTGAGGCCGTGTTCGATGGCGAGATCGATATATCCGGAAGCGACCAAACCGTAAGTATAGGCGTCGCCGCCCACGCTTGTGGTCCGCGCGCGCTTGGCCACGCGGCGATAGGCGTCGAGCGAAACGGCGTTGCCGAACGGAAAGGCCTGAGGACCGAGATTGGCCACCGCGTCCGAAAGCGAAGCGCAGGGCCGCGTGCGGCAGGGCCGACCGTTGAAGGTAGTCCCCTGCCCCAAAGCGCCGACCCAGCGCTCGCCCAAAATGGGCTGGTCGATCACGCCGAGAATGGGAACGCCGTCTCTCAAAAGCGCGATGAGCGTGCAGAACAAAGGCTTGCCCGCCGCAAAGGCCCGCGTGCCGTCGATGGGATCGAGAACCCAGACATATTCGGCCTCTTCCTTTTCCGGACCGAACTCTTCGCCGATGATTCCGTCGTCCGGGCGCTCTCGCGCCAAAAGGGCGCGCAAAGCCTTTTCCGTTTCCCTGTCGGCGACGGTAACGGGCGAGAGGTCCGCCTTGCCTTCGCCGGCAAAAGCGGTACGGAACTAGCGCCGAACGACGGCGCCGCTTTCGTCGGCCAGGCGTCCGGCCAAGGCGATCAGGTCGGGAGGACAGGGGGAAGACATCAAGGCTCTCTTTTTTGAGTTTGCGGCAGATTATCCGGGGCCGAAGGGAAAAGAAAGAGGGATTGGGGATTGACGATTTCGACAAAAAAGCGCACCTCTTGAGCATGAGCAAACGCATCGCTTTTCAAGGGAAAACAGGGGCCTATTCGGACCTGGCCTGTCGCGCGGCGGCGCCGGATTACGAAACGCTGCCCTGCCCCTCGTTCGAAGACGCCTTCCTCGCCGTGCATGAGGGACGAGCCGATTTGGCCATGATCCCGATTGAGAATTCAACGGCGGGCCGCGTGGCGGACGTGCACCACCTTTTGCCGGAAGGCGGCCTTTTCATCATCGGCGAACATTACGAACCGATCGTCCACCATCTGCTCGCCGTTCCGGGCGCCCGACTTTCGGACATCAAAACGGTCCAAAGCCACGTCCAGGCGCTTTCGCAATGCCGAACCTGGCTGCGCGAGCGCGGCCTCGCGCCGGTGATTCGACCGGATACCGCTACGGCTGCCGCCGAAGTCGCGGCCAAGGGCGACAAAGGCCTTGCCGCCATCGGCTCGGAGCTGGCGGGAAAACTCTACGGTCTGGAGAGTCTCGCAGCGGACATCGCGGACAAAAAAAACAACACGACGCGATTTCTGCTCCTCTCGCCGAAAGCCCAAAGCCCCGCGCCCGGAAACGGGCGGTGCATCACGAGCCTGATCTTCCGCGTGCGTTCGGTTCCGGCCGCGCTGTACAAGGCGCTGGGCGGCTTTGCGACCAACGGCGTGAACATCACGAAACTGGAAAGCTACCTGATCGACGGCCAGTTCACAGCGGCGCAGTTCTACCTGGATGTCGAAGGACACCCCGAAGAGCGGCCCCTGCGCCTGGCGCTGGAAGAGCTGGCCTTCTTCGCGCACGAAGTAAAGTTGCTCGGCGCCTACCCGGCGCATCCGTTTAGAAAAACGTAAAACCCCCGTGATTGCGATTCCTGCCTCCGCGAAGCGGAAGCAGGACGAAGCAATCCAGGGTCAAACAGACCAACCTTACTCTCTTACGACTCTGGCTTGCCACGTCGTCGCGCCGCTGGCGCTCCTCCTCGCAATGAGGAAGACTAAAAAACCGTCAACCCGCCTGCTTTTTTCCGCTGGGGGCTTCGGCCTCCGCCTCGACCTTCGCGATCTCGAAGTCGTAGGGCATGAGGCCGCCTTCGGAGACGCGATATTCCAAAACCTCGTCGATCTCGTTGCCGTCTTTGAAAGTCAGGATGCGCGGACGATAATCGCACAAAGCCGCAGGCTCGATGAACGCCGAGGCGGCGATGATCACCTCGTCGCCCTTCTGGCACAGCCTTGCCGCCGCGCCGTTCAGGATGCAGCAGCGCGACCCCGGCTCGCCGAAGATGACATAGGTGGACAACCGCGCGCCTGAGTTTTTGTTCCAGATATCGACGAACTCCAGCGGATAGATGCCGACCTTGGCGCAAAAATCGGGATCGAGCGAGATAGAGCCGTGATAATTGAGGTCGGCTCCCGTCACGCGGATTCCATGCAGTTTAGCCCGAACGATCTGGATCATGCTTATCTCCATAGATAGCGGTCTTAAGCCCTCTCCCCTTGGGGAGAGGAAGGTTTTTCTTGGACTTGCGAAGGCAAGTCCTTAGAAAAACCAGGTGAGGGGTCCGCTTTCCCCCGGCCCCCGAATCCCGGCCCCCGACCCCCTACCTCTCGTCCATCTTCAGCGCGGCGATGAAGGCGCTTTGCGGGATTTCGACCTGCCCGAACTGCCGCATACGTTTTTTGCCCTCTTTCTGCTTTTCGAGCAACTTGCGCTTGCGGGTGATGTCGCCGCCGTAGCATTTGGCCGTCACGTCCTTGCGCAGGGCCGAGATGGTCTCGCGCGCGATGACGCGGCCGCCGATGGCGGCCTGGATGGCGATCTTGAAAAGCTGCTTGGGGATAAGGGTCTTGAGTCGCTCGCACAGCATACGGCCCCTTTTTTCGGCGCTGGCCCTGTTGACGATGCAGGCGAGCGCGTCCACGGCCTCGCCGTTGACAAGGATGTTCATCAAAACGAGATCGCCCTCGCGGTAGCCGTCGATGGCGTAATCGAAGCTGGCATAGCCGCGCGAAATGGACTTGAGCCGATCATAAAAATCGAACACGACCTCGTTGAGCGGCAGGCGATAAACCAGCATGGCCCGCGCGCCGACATAGGTCAGGTCCACCTGCTCGCCGCGCCGATCGTTGCAGAGCGCAAGAATGCTGCCCAGATATTCGTCGGGCGTCAGGATCGTGGCCTTGATCCACGGCTCTTCGACGCGCGCGATCCGCACGGGGTCGGGCATATCGACGGGGTTGTGCAGATGAAGAACCTCGCCGTTCGTCTGATAGACGTGATAAATGACCGAAGGCGCGGTGGTGATAAGGTTCAGATTGAACTCGCGCTCGAGCCGCTCCTGAATGATCTCAAGATGCAAAAGGCCCAGAAAGCCGCACCGGAATCCGAAGCCCAAAGCCACGGAGCTTTCCGCCTCGAAATGGAAGCTCGCGTCGTTGAGGGCCAGCTTGCCGAGGGATTCCCGCAAATGCTCGAACTCGGCGGAATCGACGGGAAAAAGGCCGCAGAAAACGACCGGAACGGAAGGCTTGAATCCCGCCAGCGCTTTTTCCGCCGGACGTTTTTCTTCGGTCACCGTGTCGCCGACCTTGGTGTCCGATATTTGCTTGATGCCGGCCGTGATGAAGCCGATCTCGCCGGGCCCCAGCTCGGCGACTTCCACTTTTTTGGGGGTGAAGATGCCGACGCGGTCCACGTCGCACGCGGCGCCCGTGGACATGAAACGGATTTTCTGCCCCTTGCGCAACGCGCCGTCCACGACGCGCACCAGAACGATGACGCCGAGATAGCTGTCATACCAGCTATCGACGAGCAGGGCCTTCAGCGGCGCCTCGCGGTCTCCCTGCGGCGCGGGCAGGCGCGTCACGATGGCCTCCAGAACCTCGTCCACGCCCTGTCCGGTCTTGGCGGAAATAAGGACGGCGTCCGAGGCGTCGAGGCCGATCACGTCCTCGATCTGCCTGCGAATACGGTCCGGCTCGGCGGCGGGCAGGTCGATCTTGTTCAAGACGGGCACGATCTCGTGGTCGTTGTCGAGCGCCTGATAGACGTTGGCGAGCGTCTGCGCCTCCACGCCCTGCGAGGCGTCCACGACGAGGATCGACCCCTCGCACGCGGCGAGCGAGCGAGAAACCTCATAGGCGAAATCCACATGGCCGGGCGTGTCCATGAGATTAAGCTGATAGGTTTTCCCGTCCTTGGCCTTGTATTCGAGACGAACGGTCTGAGCCTTGATGGTGATGCCGCGTTCGCGCTCGATGTCCATGCTGTCGAGCACCTGTTCCTTCATCTCGCGGTCGGCCAGCCCGCCGCACATCTGGATGAGGCGGTCGGCGAGCGTCGACTTCCCATGGTCGATATGGGCGACAATCGAGAAGTTGCGGATCAGGTTCAGATCGGTCATGGCGAGAGGGAATGCTTTTTTTTGGCCGCCGGGTCAACAAAAACCTGCCTGTTACCCTGCTCCCGTCTTCTCCTTTCGTCATCCCGGACAAGCCGCGCCGTAGCGTAGCGAAGGTGAGCGACGATCCGGGATCCAGGGCCGTTGCAACCCGCCATCGCCGCAAAGCCAGACACCCTCCGCCTGTTAACCATCCCGCGCGACATATTTTCTTTGCTTTCGCCCTGCCCGCGCTTGTATCCTGATTCCATTAATTTTTCGAACGTGAGATTGCCCGTGGAAGAAAACAGCGCCGGAACCGTCGTTTTAAGCGAAGAAATAGGAGCCGTTATCACCCTGCCCTCTGCCGACATTTTTGAGGAAGACGCGCGCGGCGGCCTGGGCGGGCTGCTGCCCCCCACGAAGTTGCTCCTCCGGAGCTTTTACGCGGATTATTTTCAGGTTATCGAGCGTTTTCACGCCCGCCTGAAGGCCCATGAAGACGAATTGACCGACCTGCCTTCCGCCGTCCGCATCATCCGGGAGATTGTGGAAAAACTGCAAAACAAACGCAGCCTCGACGTCGAGGAAACGCTGGTCTATGCGGGCCTGCGCGGCCCGCCGGAAATGTTTTCGGACTCTTTCCGCGCGCGCGCCGAAACGGCCTGTCATCTTTACGACCAGGGGGGAACCCACACCGCGCCGCAAAAGTTCGGGCGCCTTATCTGCGATTATTGGCGGGAAATGGAGAAGGCCCAAAACCCCTCCTCCCGTCCGACGCGCGGCGCGAGAACCGGAACCGGTCCTAAAAATTTC
>CAZZDK010000019.1:17162-37110 GCA_964652235.1 uncultured Rhodospirillaceae bacterium | reverse complement strand
ACGCCGCGGCGAACCCCGCGATGGCAGCCAGCAGCGAGATCACGATCCAGCAGATCGTCGCTTCCGTCGACGTTTCTTCGCAGCGCGAACGCCCCGTCTTCGAGGGCGAGAACCTCACGGCGCGGCAGATGACGGATCACCTTTGGCTCAAGATGGGCGAAGAGGTCGAGAGGTTCCTGAAGGCCGTGACGCTCGCCGACGTGGTTCACCGCAAGGTCTGAGCCCCGTTTTTTTCCCTCCATAATTTTCCTCACACGAAAAGGCGCGATTCGGGTATAATCTCCATCTCGCGCCTTTCCGAGGATTTTGTATGGATAATGTTATAGAGTTCAACGAATTCACGGTTCCCTCTTCGTGCGCCAGCGGCGAGGCCTGCTGCTGGATATGCCAGAAGGGAAACCCCCTGCGGGCCCTTTTCTGTCAGCATTGCGGGACCATACAGCCCGTGCGTTCCATCGACCATTTCGCGCGCCTGGGGCTGGAACGGCGCATCGACATCGACCTGGAGGCGCTGGACCGGCAGTATGCGGCGCTTATGCGCGCGCTTTCGCCCGAACGCTTCGCCATTCGGGGCATGGGCGAGCGCGGCCACGCTTCCAAGCAGCGCGAGGCTATCGAGGAAGCCTATCAAACCCTGCGCGATCCCTTGAAAAGGGGGCGCTACTGGTTGGCCCTGCATCAGAAGGAAGTGGACGAAAAGGAAGCGACCAACCCGCTTGTGGCCGAACTGCGCTATGAACTGGACAATGCCAGCCTGGCCCCTCAATGCGATCGGGTGGCCCAAAAGGCCGGACAGGCGATGGAGCAGGGCGTCGTGGGCCTTATGCAGGCGCTTCGAAACCAGAACTGGCAGCTTGCCAACGCGCTTCTTCTCGAGGTGGACGGGCTGGAATCCATTCTGAGCGATGTGCGCGACCGCCGTCTTAACCTTTCGGGCGGCACGCCTCCCAATCCCGACGACGAACTCACGCGGCTGCGGTAAATTCCTGTCATTGCGAGCGAACCTTCCGCCGCTTGCGGCGGAAGGGAGCGTGGCAATCCAGAGTCAAGCAGATCGTCCGTTGGTTCTTGCGACTCTGGATTGTTTCGGGCTTTCAGCCCTCGCAATGACAATCTTTTTCGATTCCGCCGCTCTTCAGCCACTTTCCCAACTCTTCCCTGGCCCGCGCAGCGAGGGCCGCTTTGCGCTCGCGCGCGCCTTTGACTTTGGATTCCAGCGGCGGAAAAAGCCCGAACGTCACGTTCGTGGGCTGAAAGGTTTCCGCTCGCGCCTCGCCCGTGACGTGAGCCAAAAGCGCGCCGAGGGCCGTCGTGCGGGGCGGCGGCGACAAATCCTTTCCCAGCCTTTCCCCGGCGGCGAAAAGCCCGGCCAGGAGCCCCATAGAGGCGGATTCCACATAGCCCTCGACTCCCATGACCTGTCCGGCGAAACGCAGGGACGGACGGTTTTTCAACCTCAACCTTTCGTCCAGCAAGTCCGGACTTTTGATAAACGTGTTTCTGTGAATGCCGCCCAGTCGGGCGAAGACGGCGTTTTCCAAGCCGGGGATCATGCGGAAGATGCGCTCCTGCTCGCCGTATTTCATCTTGGTCTGGAAGCCGACGATGTTCCAAAGCGTGCCGGAGGCGTTATCCTGCCTCAATTGCAACACGGCGTAGGGGCGGCGGTCGGGATCGTGGGGGTTTGTGAGGCCCACGGGCTTCATCGGTCCGAAGCGCAGCGTGTCCGGTCCCCGCGCGGCCATGATTTCAATGGGCAGGCAGCCTTCGAAATAGGGCGTGTCCTTTTCCCAATCCCGGAACGCGATTTTCTCGGCGGCCAAAAGCGCGGAAACAAAGGCTTCGTACTGCGGCTTATCCAGGGCGCAGTTGATGTAATCCGAGCCGTCTCCCTTGTCGTAACGCGACTGCATCCAGGCCTTGTTCATGTCGATGCTTTCGCGCTCCACGATAGGCGCGACGGCGTCGAAAAAATGCAGAGAATCCGCGCCCGTCAGGCGACGGATCTCGGCGGCCAGCGAGTCGGAAGTCAGGGGGCCGGAGGCGACGATGACCTGATCCCATTCCTGCGGGAAATAGGCCACTTCGCCTCGTTTAATCGTCACGAGCGGAAGGGCGGCGAGGCTTTCCGTTATTTCCTTGGAAAAGGCGTCCCTGTCCACGGCCAGAGCCCCGCCTGCCGGGACTTTATGCGCGTCGGCGGCTCGCATGATAAGCGAGCCAGAGCGGCGCATTTCCTCGTGCAACAGGCCGACGGCGTTATGGTCCGGGTCGTCCGAACGCAGGGAGTTGGAGCAAACCAGCTCGGCCAGACCGCCTGTCCGGTGCGCGGGCGTCTGCCGGTCGGGCCGCATTTCGTGTAGGACGACGGGGACGCCGCGCCGCGCCAGCTGCCAGGCGGCCTCGCTTCCCGCCAGACCGCCGCCGACGATGTGGACGGGAAGGAAGGGCATCAGCCCTTCACGTCCGCCGCGACCTGCATCTTGAGGATTTTCGAAGGCTCGCCCTCGACCTTCCCATTGTTCAGGCGCGATCCGGCCTTGATCTTGTCCACGGCCTCCATGCCCGACACAACCTCGCCCCAGACGGTATATTGCCCGTCGAGATAGGAAGCATCATCGAAGCAGATAAAAAACTGGCTGTCGGCTGAATCCGGACTGGCTGCGCGAGCCATCGAAACGGTGCCGCGCGCGTGGGGAACCTTGCTGAACTCGGCCTTCAGCTTCTGGCCCGATCCGCCCGTGCCGTCGCCGCGCGGATCGCCCGTCTGGGCCATGAAGCCGGGGATCACCCGATGAAAGGACAGGCCGTTGTAAAAGCCCTGGCGCGTCAGTTCCTTGATCCGTTTGACGTGGTTCGGGGCCAGGTCGGGGCGCAGCCGGATCGTGACGCGGCCATCCGCCAGATCAAGATAAATCGTGTTTTCGGGATCGAGTTGGGGGGCGGCGTCTGAGGTCATGGGGAGGACTCCGATCAAGAGGGCGAGGAGGAGGGCCAGGAGAAGTTTCTTCATTTTCTCACCTGCGCGGATGGTGTATGGAAGGAAAGGGTTTACTTGGTTTCAGGGCGCGGGAAAAGGCGAAAAATGAAACGGAAAGGCCTTCTTTTGGACCGAGACGGCGTGATCAACGCGGACCACGGCTATATCGGCGATTGGGGCCGCTTTTCTTTTCTGCCGGGCCTCTTTCCTTTTCTGCGAAAGGCCGCCGGGCAGGGCTACGTTTCCGCCGTCGTCACGAACCAGTCCGGCGTGGCGCGAAGCTATTATTCTCTGGAGGATTACGAGGCGCTGACGCGGAAAATGCGCGAGGCCCTGCGGGCGGAAGGTATCGAACTGGCGCTCGTTCTGGCCTGTTTCACCCATCCGGAAGGCGACGTGCCGGGGCTGGCGCGGGAAAGCTTCTGGCGTAAACCCAACCCCGGCATGATCCTGGAAGCCGGGCTGCTTTTGGATCTCGATCTGTCGCGCTCCGTCCTTATCGGCGACAAGGTTACGGACGTGCAGGCGGGCCTTGCCGCAGGCGTCGGACGCAACGTCCTTTTGGGGCACGAAGAAACGGACCTGCCGGGCGTAAAAGCCGTCAAGGATTTCGCGGCATTGGAAAGCTTTCTGTGTCATGGTTAAGGCGATTTTATCAACCCTGCGCTTTTGTTGAATAAAAAGATTAACGAATCCCATTTGCTAACAAAGAGTCGATCTAAGCCGTTGAAACTAATAACAAAATTGTTTTGATCCCGACTGTTTGTTATAATCCGTCAACAAGTGAAAAGAAATTGAGCGCACTGCGCAACAATTAACAGATCGTGAAAGCATTTTACCGGCTCACAGGGGGACGCTATGCTAAAGACAGTTATCAAGAAGATTTTAGGATTTTTCTCCGTGGCTCAGACCGAACGAGAAATTGAGAATCCCCCCCGACCACCAGAGGATGCGGGATCACACCCGCAGGCAAAATCAGACGCGCAACCTCGTTAAGGGGAGATGTGCGCCATGATTATGTTTGAGGGAAAAACAACCTCCAAAGAAATCATCGACCTTGTTCTAAAGGAAATCGTCCGCCTCGGCGGTCTTGAGAAAGCATTCCCGCATGAAGGGCGCATTCAGCTTTATACAGGGCCAAACAGAAAATATCTGAAAGATGAACCCAAAAATCCACGCCCGACCATCAGCGCAAAAATAAGAAATTCAAAACGTTCAGAAGACCAAGCCAAAGAATGGGGTGCAACAAGGCCTGATGATACGCATATAGGCAAATTCCTTTTTGAGACAAATGACGTTTATGCATGGTTCAAGGATATATGCACGGACAAAACCACTGGTGACTTTGACGATACCAAGTTTGAGGCAGAAACAAAAGCTATCACATCTTTTGCATCAGCCCTGTTTATTCGCACAGCGTCGGGTGACGTTCAAACGTGTGTTTGCGGCGGCGAGCGTGACCGCGTTTTCTGCGAGACGGAAATGCACGGTATGTGCGACCGTAGCCTCTTTCCTCTTGAGGCCGCGACGCTCGTCGCCGAACTCATGGCCAACAAGGACATTGAGAGCATCAACGGCGTTTCCATCGAAAAATACCGCAGAATTTACGCGACGGGAAACTACGAAAGAGTTTATCGCGCCATTTGCTTGGCGGAATTGCGCCAGCGTTTGCACAAAGCCATAACGAGAAAAACGCGGACATTTATGCGGATTATCTGGATCGCAAGGAGCTTTATCAGTACGACCAGCTTTTCACGGGCGCGGCGGCCCCTCAAAGCCCCGCGCATCGGAAAGTGTTGCGCGACAAATCGATCCGCGAGGCGGAAAAAGAAGCGCTTATCGGCAGGTTCAAGGATTCTTGCGCCGTTCCCGCGCCGCCGACAACGCTCATGCCGCGCGGCAGAAAACCGGTTGCTCCCGCTTTGTCTTGATCGAGAAAACCGGACCGCTACTTCCTCGGCGGCAGGGCCGAAAGGCCGATGTCGCGCCAGACGAAACGGCGGAAACAGCCCTTATCCGTCTGCGTTCCGTAGGACGATTCGCAATCCGGTTTCATCGAAAGGACGTGAATTTCCTGCGTGATCGCGTCGTTTGCGCCGCGCGTGGCCACGAAGCCGAAATCGAGCGCGCGCAGGGAAAAGGTTCTATGCCATCTCTCTTCCTTCTCTCCCGTATAACCGAGGAGAAGACAGCCTTCCTCGGTGCACAAAGGCTCCCCGGCGCAGGGCGCCTGCTTGTCCTCTTTCTTGAAATCCCGGAAATCGAAAATATAATTGGGGGCGGAACCCTGCTTGCGCTGCCAGTCGGAAACCCAGGCGAAGGCGATGACCTTGTCGGATTCCTCGGTATTGCCGCCGCAGGCCACGAGCAGAGAACCTATCTCTCCCCGAATCTTTTGGGGCAGATCGGCCACGCCCACCCGGTAGATGGAAACGTTTTCGGAAAGGGCTTCGGTTCCCATGACCCCGCGCATAAGCCTGGCTTCGGGGGCGGTGGTGGAGAGCTGCTCGGCCTCCGCCGGGCAGGCGAGTAGGGCGAGCGCAAGGGCGAGCAGGCGAATTTTTCGATAAGCCATCTTATTTCTCCCGTTTAGACATCGGCATGGACGTCACGCGCACGCCTCCGGCGACAAACCCCATGCCTCCCTTGTCAAGCTGAACGTTGTAAACCGTCTGTTTGTCGTCCCCGTCGGTCTCGACGCTTTGGATTTCGACAGGCTCGCCGTCTTTTCCGACAATCTTGTCGCCCTTCTGAAGGTCGCGGGCGAAGACCGGCTGTCCGTCCTCCTTGAGGACGCTGTGCGCGCCCGTCAAAGCGAGCGAGTCGTTGATCGTGACGGTCTGCTCGTTCTCGGTGACGGCCAGCGATTTGACCTTGAAGGGCTTGAGGGCGCCTTTGGGATCGTCGAATCCAAGGAGCGTGTCGCCCGCCTTAACCCGGCCGATGGGCTTGGTTTTCCCTCCCGGCAGCTCGACGAGCTGGTCGCCGCCCAGGCAATGGTGCGCCATTTCAAGCGCGCAGGCCTCGTAGCTTCCGGCGGCGTAATAGGTGCCGTGGATACAGCAGGCCGGTCCGGGGCAACTGCGGGACGTGCTGCATCCGTTCTCCCACCCCGGTGCTTTCGCGGCTACGCAGACGGCGCAGGGCATATAGGCCGACGTCGCGCTTTGGCAAAAGCGCTGGGCCGTGCGCGTGACGGAAACGCCCGTGCCGAGCTGGTCGTCGAGGCCTTCGCAGCTCAAGGCGCCGCCGACGGAAGGACAGGACAAATCGCCGTACCAGTCCGTGAACTTGTAGGTCATGGTCTCAGACGCAAGGCCCGGCGGCAGATTGTTCAGGAAGGCGTTGAACTCTTCCTCCGAATTGGTCGGGACGAAGAAATTCTGGTCCGAGGCATTGTAAATCTGGAAGTCCGCGAAGCCTTCGGGAAGACCGCCCCCGGCGGGCCTTCTGTAGGTCGTTCCGTCCTTATTCGTTCGCGTGAAGGAGCCAAACTGAACATAGGCCCTGCTGTGCGCCGGAACCATCAGGCCCCAGCCGCCGCCCATCGCCTCGCCCTTGGCGGCCCCGCCATAGGTCCTGTCGTAGGCCACGTAGGTATAGATGTCGCCGAAATCGCCGCCGGTATATTGCGGATGGGAGTAAAGGTCCACAAAGGTCCGCTTGGCCGAATCGTATTGGAAATACTTCACGCACACGTTGTTGTTGAAGATCATTTCCTCTTGATAGCAGCGGTCGGCCTTCATTTGCACGACGAGAACGGGCGAGGTGTTCTTGACGTCGTAGATGAACATACTTTGATAAATGCTGCCCTTAGGTTGCGCCGCGTTCAGCGCCGTGGCGCGCGTGTTGTACCACGAGCTGAAATCGTTCACGGAAACGAAGTTCCAAGTGAAGACCCGGTTGTCGAAAGCCACGGCCATATTGTACTGGAAAAGCCCGGGACAGATGGAGACGTCCGCCGGGCAGGCGGGATCGCACGTCGTGTTGAGAGACGCCTTGGCCGGGCAGGCGTGATCGACCAGCTTTTTGGTTTTGACCGTCTCAGTAATAGTTACAAGCTTGGTGGCGGTGGCGCCGATCAGGCCGCCTTCCTCTTCCGGGGCGGCCTCTTCGTCCGGAACGACTTCGGTGCGGGTGACGGTCTCCTCGACCTCGACTTCCTCCGGCGAGGCCTCGACGATGATGTTCGTCGGCGGGTATTGGATATAAATGGTAAGATAACAGCCCTCGGTCGCGGTGCAGAGAGTGGATGAAGCCTTGGGGTATTTCTTAAAATAGGCCGAGCCGTCCAGGACAACGTCCTTTATGCCGTTAACGGAAACGCCGTCCAGATTGATTTCAAGCGAATAGGTCTTCTCAAGCGAAAGATCGGCGAAATTGGTTCCATAAAGAGAAACGGCGTTCCGGATGGCTCCTTTTGCCGGGTGGCGGTCGGAGGGGATGACCGGATCGGCGCTCGCGTCCCCGGCGAAATTGATCGGTCCCCACAAAGCTTGCCAGTCAAAGGCTTGCTGGACGCCTGCGGAGGCTTGCGCGCCGCTTGAAAGAAACAAAGCCAGAACAAGGAGGAGAAGACGGCTGAAGGAGGACATGGGGCGGCCTTAATCGTTAGCGGAAGGGGAGAATCGCAGATCCACGAAAGCCTATAAAGAGCGAGGTTAACCGAACGACCGAAAACGGCAAGGCTTTTTGTTTGGCACGGCGGTTGCAACTCTCAAGAGGCGAGGCAAGGCCTCTTTTCGTCCGAGGAAGAAGAGCTGATGGAAAGTGCCAATCAAATCAATACGTCATACGGTAACGTCGCCTCTCTCGGCGGCGCGAAGGGGCGCGTGATTCAGGCCATTCGCAGCGCAAGCGAGAAAAGCGGGGTAGATTTTTCCTACCTTCTGAACAAGGCCTCACAGGAAAGCAGCCTCAATCCCTCAGCTAAAGCGACAGGCAGTTCGGCCACGGGCCTTTACCAGTTCATCGAACAGACCTGGCTGAAGACCGTTAAGCAAAGCGGCGCGGCCTACGGCCTGGCGGAAGAGGCCGCGAAAATTACCGTCGGTTCGGACGGCATGGCCCGCGTGGCCAGCGCGGCGGACAGGAAAGCCATTCTGGCTCTGCGAAACGACCCGGAAATCGCCTCCGAAATGGCTGCGGAACTTGCGAAAGCGAACAAAGAGCAGCTTCAGGCCGAAGTCGGGGGCAAAATCGGCTCGACCGAGCTTTACATGGCGCATTTTCTCGGCGCGAGCGGGGCGGCGGAGTTTCTGACCGCTCTTAAAACCGATCCGAACGCCAAGGCGGCCGACCTTTTGCCCCAAGCGGCTGCCGCGAACAAAAGCGTTTTTTACGATAGCGCGACGGGAGCAGCCAAAAGCGTCAAGCAGATTTACGCCCAATTCGCCAAGAAGTTCGAGACGACCCCCGACCTCAGCGCGATCCGAGTCGCTTCAGCCGGGGATTCTTCCGCAGAGCAAGCCGAGAAAGCGTTGGGCCGGGAAATCGCGCAGGCCGCTATTGCCGGAGGTTCCAGCGGACGCGTGGGATTCACAAGCGGCGTTTCCATCGACAAGACGACCTCCACGCCCTTCGCGGCCATGATGCTTGCCCAGATGGATATGGAGGTCTTCGGCCTCGACGCTTTGGCGGAGACGGACCGCTTGTCCTATCGTGACGAAGGGGATCGCAGAAAGTCCGTTCTCAACACGCTGGCGAGCGTGGGGTAGGGGCTATTTTTCCGCCAAGACCCGTTTCCAGACCTTTTTCGCATGGCGCGTATAGAACTTTACGTCGAAGCAGTCCTTTAGCGTTTTGGTCGGGACGAGCTTGCGAATCGTTTCGTCTTCCATGATCCGCGCTTCGAAGCTGGCGGGACGGCCCGCCTGAATGTCGGCCCAGACTTTCATGGCGCTGTCCTGCACGCGCTTGTAAGCGTCTTCGCGGCTTAGGCCAGCCTGTGTCAGCGCCAGCAGAACGCGCTGCGAGAAATGCAGCCCCCCCAGGGACTCCAAATTGGCCTTGATCCGCGCCGGATAGACGATCAGGTTTTCGATCATCCCCGCCAGGCGGCACAGGGCGAAATCCAGCGCGATGGTCGCGTCGGGGCCGAAGACGCGCTCGACCGAGGAATGGGAAATATCCCGCTCATGCCAGAGCGCCACGTTTTCAAGCGCGGGCGTGACCGAGGCGCGCACGATCCGCGCCAGGCCCGTCAGGTTTTCCGACAGGACCGGGTTGCGCTTGTGCGGCATGGCGGAAGAGCCTTTTTGCCCCTTGGCAAAGGCTTCCTCGGCCTCGCGCACCTCGCTGCGCTGCAGGTGCCGGACTTCGAGGGCGAAGTTTTCGATGGAGCTGGCGATCACGCCCAGCGTCGCGAAAAACATGGCGTGGCGGTCGCGCGGGATGATCTGGGTCGAAATCGGTTCGACCTTCAGGCCCATCTGCCCGGCGACGTGCGCCTCGACGGCGGGATCGACGGTGGCGAAACTGCCCACGGGGCCGGAAATGGCGCAAGTGGCGATTTCCTCCCGCGCGGCCTTGAGGCGCTTTTTCGCGCGGGCGAAGGCGGCGTAATGGCCCGCCAGTTTGATCCCGAAACTCGTCGGTTCGGCGTGAATGCCGTGGCTGCGCCCGATGGTCACGAGGTCCAGCGTTTCCTCGACCCGCTTTTTAAGCGCCTTGAGAACCTCGTCCAGATCCTTAAGCAAAAGATCGGCGGCCTGCGTAAGCTGAACCGCAAACGCGGTGTCCAGAACGTCGCTGGAGGTCATGCCCTGGTGCACGAAACGCGCGTCGGGGCCGATGGAATCCGCAAGGTCCGTCAAAAAGGCCAGCACGTCGTGGCGCGTGACCTTTTCGATCTCGTCGATCCGCGTGACGCTCCACTTGCCCTTTTTCCGCACCGCGGCGGCGGCGGCTTTTGGGATGACGCCCAAGGAAGCCTGCGCGTCGCAGGCGTGCGCCTCGATCTCGAACCAGATGCGGAACCGGTTTTCAGGCTCCCAAATCCGCGCCATTTCGGCGCGCGTATATCTGGGGATCATAGGCTATTCGTCCGCGACGTAAGCCGCGCAAAGCGCGCCGCCTTCGGCCAGGGGCATACGGCCTGAGCAATTCGTGACCTCCCAGCCGCGCGTGCGCATGCATTCGGCCACGACCAGGCTCGGACGCTGGAGGCATTCGCCGTCCTTGTCCTTGGCGGTGCGCGTAATGCTCGTTTCGGCGTAGCGCTGCTGATCGGGCTGAAAAGCGATCAAGTCCGGCTGCGGCACGTTGGCCGGGAAAATGCCGCAACGGCATTGGTTAAGGTCGAAATCGAGTTTAGATTGAGCCTGCCTGAGCGGCATCATGGAATTCGGCTCGCTGATCGGCCTCCAGAACTCGACGACCTGCCCGCCCATCGCGCAGGCGGAAAGCGTAACGGCAATCAAAAGACCGGCAAACAAACGGCGCATGGACGACTCCCTGAAATTTAGACGGCCCACTATTGGCGATTTTCCCAAAAATCGCAAGGGGGGGCGCTGGCCGGGAAAAAAACGAAGGGCGCAGGGCGGTTTCCCGCGCTGCGCCCGTTCGAAAACGGTTAAACCGTTAAGCTTAGTCAATGACCTTCAAATTGGCCGCCGACGTTTTGCCGCGCTCGGTCGCTAGATCATAGCTGACCTTTTGCCCTTCGCGCAGATCGCGCAGACCGGCGCGTTCAACCGCGCTGATGTGAACGAAAACGTCAGGACCGCCGGTTTCCGGTTGAATGAAGCCGTAACCTTTGGTGCCGTTGAACCATTTGACTGTACCTTGAGCCATTTGCGTATTCCTTAGTGCGTAGCGTTAGCCGCAAGCCGCCTTCATGGAGGCCTGTCGTGAGCATAGGTCGAAAACCCGCCTTTTCAGGCTGGCGTCCGAAATAGACTCTGTGACAAACGCGAGGAAAACCGGCAAATGCTCAGAAGTCAGTCCAAACTCAAGCCGTCTTTTACAGGATTATCCACAGGGTAGCAAGGAAATTAAGAGGGTAAAGGGGGGACTGAAAGGAATTGATTAGGGAAATTAGCGTGGCTATAATGCCCCCTTAAAGCAAATTGCCTAAGGATTAGGCAGTCTTAATAGCTCTTATTTTAGATTGGGAGATATCGATGGCCTCTTTTTTCAACCGAAAGCCTACTTCTTCTGAAGATCCTTCCATCATTTTGCCTTCTCCCAAAAAGAGACGGCGGCCTAGCTGGCTCTTTTTTAACCCCGTTTACGCTTTGTGCGGGCTGCTTTTCTGGGGAGGAGCGTACGGTTTATACAAGTTGGCGGAACATTTTGATGATCGCAGAATTTCAAATGAGAAAGAGGCCGCAAGGCTGCAAAAGGAAAACAACTGGGGGGATACAAAGGACCGAAAAGCCTTTGTCGCCGGGCGAAAAGCCAGGGTCAAGAAAGACCTTAACGTTCTGACAAGAGTGGACGAAAAGAATCCGGGTTATACGCCCCTTGCCAAAGGAACGGAAGGCTTATTGGATTATGTTGGATCGGACGGAGAAGTTTTTTTTCTCGTTCTGCGCGAAGGGGTCCCGGGTGAGAAAATTAAAATTTTTGTCATAACGGCAGCCGATCTTGAACTGGTTGAGGGGGCGGCTCCCTCCTCAAAACAAGAAAAGGGTCAGAGAAAGGTTGAGCCGAAAAAAACTGGCACAGATCAACGCAGCCAATTGCAACCGGACGGTCCTGTCCGTCCCGGCGGTCTTGCGGCGGGAGGGGGAGGGTTTAGAAATAACGGCTTTTTTCGTAACAAAACCTATACGTAAGAGCTTTCCAGGTCATTTTTCATTGTTTGGGTGTAAAGTTCGCAGATCTTAGGGAGATAGTGGCTATGTCTTTTTTTTCTAACCAAAAAAAGCCTGTTGGGCATAGAGTCTTTGACGTCGACAAGCTCGAAATCTTGCTTTCGGAGGGACCGTTCAAGAAGCGGATTTCAGAACGCGGGGTAGGGATTCTCAAAGAATTCTTCATTGAGGTTCGTAACCGAAACGAAGCCGGTTCAGCCGATATTAAATGGATTGTGGTGGATGTCGTCGCGTCCGCTTCCCGGACAGTTTCGGAGAAAGAATATTCTCGCGAGATCGAGGAAGGGAACAGCAAAATTTATGAAGTCAAGTTTCTCAAACAAACTACTCATATGAGAAAGAAAACCTGTCGCCTCGACAAAACTTTGGACCAAGGAAATATTCTGAGACTTTCTAATGGCTTCTTTGCGTGGAGAATCGAAGATATTGATGAAATCACCAACGATTACACGGGGCTTTCCGTCTATCAGCTCTACGGGGAGTTATCCGACGGGACGAAGTTTCATAAATTATTTGGAAAGCCTATAGCCTTTGACGCGAATGGGGAGCATACGGAAATCACCTTTCCGAAAGACAGCAATGTAAGGGCCCGGTTCGTAGGGGGGGCCGTTGTCGCTCTGGCTATCTCCCTTATCGGGTATAATATCTGGGACGGCTACGTTTCGGCGAACAGAGCAGAAGAAGAAGCGACGGAGGCGAGATGGCATGGGGTAAAGGATCGCAAGGCCTTTGTCATCGGTCAGAGGGTGAGGCTTTCCAGGGATGTCAGCGCGACGGCGGGGGATGATGAAAAAAGTCCCGCACGTTTTCTGCTCCCCAAGGGAACGGAAGGCATTGTGAAACGAGCCGATTCTAACGGAAAAATTTGGATCAGTACGCTCGGTAAAGGGGCGGTCGTGGAAACCGTTTATGTTCTGGAGGCGTCAGCGCTGGAGATTGTTGAAAAAACGAAAACGCCCGATCAGGAACCTAAGGAATTGAAGCCTAAAGGGGCAGTGTCGCAAGGCAAGATTTACGGATGGCAGCGGCAAAACCAACGATCTCGGATCGGCGACCCCATCCGTCCGGGTGGGCTTGCGGCGGGCGGCGGGGGGGTACGCGGCGGCCAGGAACAACAGCCACGCGCCACGCCACGGACGTACCTGAGGCTGAAGCCAGACGGAGAGAGGGGAGAATGGCGGCTCTATCCGCCGATCTCCACCACCACCGGGGTGTGGTCGGAGGGGACGCCCTGCCTGCGCGGGGGCTTCCTGCGTGACGGGTGTGTGCGGTTGGTTTTTGTTCTATTCCTTTCTCAAATGCTTGGAGGTTTTCTATGAGGAATGTGTCTGGAGACAAAAGAAATCAAGATACAGGAAAAGAAAGTTTCATTTTTGACCTTTCCAAGGTTGACATATCAGTCTTAAGCGGGGGTTTCGAAAGACACCTTGCAGAAGATGGGGTGACGGTTCCTCATAATTTCTCAATTCGAGTTCGCGACAGAAATGTTCGAAGAGGGCATTCGACTCATATCAAATGGATCAGCGTGGATGTTGTGCCGCTCTTTTACGACGTGGAATCGGAGTGGGCCAGTCACCGATTTATCAGAAATGGTAGTACGGAACTGAGAAGCGGTACGGCCCATACGATGCACGTAAGCGGAGCAAAACTTACTTACAGACTCGAAAATTCTAAACATCTTGATGAAAATAACAAGGACACGATGCTTTTGCGTTGTTCTTTAGACGGCAATGCTCAAATGAGAGAGGTCGTTAAAAAGAATTTTGAAACTTTTATCGTCTACCAATTTTCTGGAGAACTGTCTGACGGAAGGAAATTTCATAAGATTCTTAGGCCAAATATGTCATTTGATGGGAATGGCATTTTTAGAAAATCAGGCGGTTATAGCCCTATGATAGGGTTCATAAAATATGGAGCCATTCTTGCTGCTGCTGCGCTCGCCGTTTTTTTGGGCGTGACGGCGATAAAGGATTATCAGTTGTCAGCAGAAGAACGGGCAGAGGAAGAAAAACGGAAAGAAAAGAAAAACTGGAGTGACGTGGTGGATCGGAGCGTTTTTGTCGCGGGGCGAAAGGTGCGGGTCCTTAGGTATACCGAGACGAAGAGAATCACGGTCGGTTCCCCTATAAGCATCGGTGATGATAAGCCAAGACAAACTTACCTTATGAAAGGGGTGGGCGGCGTAGCAAGGCGGGTTGATCCAAACGGGACTGTTTGGGTTGCTATCCCCCATGAAACAGAACCGAAGAAAGAGTATGTTTATGGCGTGCCCGCTTCCGATCTTGAGGTTATTGAGGAAACAAGTCCGACCAAGGAAAAGAAAGCTCTCCAAGGGAAGAAAAACCAAAAACCTTTCCTCAATCAACGCAGCCAATTGCAACCGAACGGCCCCATCCGTCCCGGCGGTCTTGCGGCGGGCGGCGGGGGGTACGCGGCGGCCAGGAACAACGGCCACGCACCACGCCACGGACGTACCTGAGGCTGAAGCCAGACGGAGGTGAGGGGGGAATGGCGGCCCTATCCACCGATCTCCACCACCACCGGGGTGTGGTCGGAGGCCTTGTCTTGGCCTCTGGGGGCGCGGTCGATGGCGCAGGCGGTCAGGCGGTCGGCGGCTTCGGGGGACAGAAGGAAATGGTCGATCCGCAACCCCAGGTTGCGCGGCCAGGCCCCGGCCTGATAATCCCAAAATGTATAGGCTTCCTTTTCGTCCGGGTGCAGGGCGCGAAAAGCGTCCGTGAGGCCCAGATTCACGATTTCACGCCAGGCGGCTCTTGTTTGGGGGTGGAAGAGGGCGTCGCCCTCCCAGGCCTTCGGTTCGTACACGTCTTCCGGCGCGGGGATGACGTTGAAATCCCCGCCGAGGATAAAGGGCCTTTCCTCCCTTAGCAAAGCCTGAACGTGCGCCTTGAGGCGCTGCATCCAGGCCAGCTTGGCCTCATACTTGTCCGAGCCGAGCGGGTTGCCGTTCGGCGCGTAAAGCGAGGCGATCCGCAAGCCGCCTATCTCTGCTTCGATAAAGCGGGCCTGTGCGTCCGACTCGTCGCCGGGCAGGCGGTCTAGGAGGTCCGTCGCCGGAAGGCGCGAGAGCAGAGCGACGCCGTTATAGCTTTTCTGTCCCGCAATATGGCATTGATAGCCCAGCGCCTCGAACTCCAGGCGAGGGAAAGCGTCCGTTTCGCACTTGATTTCCTGCAAAAGGAGAACGTCGGGAGCTCGGTTTCTCAGCCAACCCCTCACGTTTTCGATCCGCGCCCGGACCGAATTGACGTTCCATGTCGCGATATACATACGTCTAGCCAAACCTTTCACGCCGCGTTAGTCTGCCCCTATGACTGGCTATATGCAAGACTCGAGCGTTGCGCTCGCCCCTTACGCCACCAAGGCTGTGCAAACCCGCGGTCGGCTGATCCCTGAACCCCCCAGCGAGACGCGCACGGAGTTCCAGCGCGATCGCGACCGCATTATCCATTCCGGCGGCTTTCGGAAATTACGGAACAAGACGCAAGTTTTCATCGAGAGCGAAGGCGATTATTACCGCACGCGCCTGACGCACACGCTGGAGGTGGCGCAGATCGCCTGTTCCATCGCGCGGACGCTCGGCCTTAACGAGGATTTGACCGAGGCCATCGCCCTCGCGCACGATCTGGGCCATCCGCCCTTTGGCCACGCGGGCGAGGCCGCTTTGGCCGAGGTCATGCGGCCTTACGGCGGCTTTTCCCATAACGAGCAATCTTTCCGCGTCCTGACGACGCTTGAAAAGCGCTACCTCGATTTCGACGGGCTGAACCTCACCTGGGAGACGCTTGAAGGCGTGGTCAAGCATAACGGCCCCCTTTTGCCGGAAAAACCGGGCGAGGCCCTGCCGCCGACCGTGGCCGAGTTCAACATCCGCTACGATCTGGAGCTTGGCCGCTTCGCCGGGCTTGAAGGGCAGATTGCGGCGCTAGCCGACGACATCGCCTACAGCACGCACGACATCGACGACGGCTATCGCGCCGGGTTTTTCGGGTTCGAGGATTTGAAGGGGCTGCCGCTCTTCGGCCCGATCCTCGAAGACACGCTGCGCCATCATCCCAAGGCCGAAAAGCATCGCATCGTCCACGCCGTCGTGCGCCAGGTTATCGGCACGATGGTCATGGACATGATGGACGCCACGCGCACCGCGCTCGTCACGCTCAAGCCCGAAAGCGCCGCCGACATCCGCAAGGCCAAAGAGCCGACAGCCCGCTTCAGCTTCGCCATGCAGCAGCACTTGCGGACCCTGCGCGAGTTTTTGAAACAGCGTATGTATTGGCACAGCAAGGTCAACCGGATGTGCGCCAAGTCCGAGCGCGTGGTGAAGGAAATGTTCGCCATGCTGATGGACAAGCCGGATTGCCTGCCGAACGAATGGTACGCGCCGGTGCGAGGACGTGAAACCGAAGACGCCTTCAAAGCCCGCGTTATCGCCGACTATATCGCGGGCATGACGGACCGCTTCGCCGTCCACGAGCATCGCCGCCTGTTTTCGACCGAGACGATGATTTGACGGAATGACCATTTTCAAATCCATGCACGCCGCCGTGAACGGCGTCCTTCAAGAAGCCGTGAAAGAGGGCGCTTTGACTCTTTCGAGTCCCGCGCCTTCTTTTGTCGTGGAGCCGCCGCGCGAAGCCGCGCACGGCGACATGGCCACGAACGTGGCGATGGTTTTGGCGAAGGTCGCGGGCAAACCGCCGCGCGCGATCGCCGAAATCCTGAAGCCGCGCCTTGAGAAAATTCCCGGCGTGGCGAGCGCCGACATCGCGGGGCCGGGCTTTATCAATCTGCGCCTCAGGCCCGAGGTCTGGCAGGAGGAGATCAGGACGATCCTTCGCGCGGGCCTTGCCTACGGCGACAGCGACCTTGGCCAACATCAAAAAGTGAACGTTGAGTTCGTTTCCGCCAACCCCACCGGACCGATGCACGCGGGCCATGTGCGCGGCGCGGTGATCGGCGACGCCCTCTGCCGTCTTTTAAGCAAGGCGGGCTACGACGTGACGCGCGAATACTACATGAACGACGCGGGCGCGCAGATCGACGTTCTGACGCAGACGACCTATCTGCGTTACCGCGAAGCTTTGGGCGAGAACATCGGCCCCATTCCCGCCGGGCTTTATCCGGGCGAGTATCTGATCGATGTGGCCAAGGCGCTGGCCGCGCGCGACGGCGACAAATGGCTTGGCAAACCGGAAAGCGAATGGCAAGAACCCGTCCGCGTTTTCGCGACCGAATATCTCATCGAAGAAATCAAGAAAGATTTGGCCCTTATCGGCATTACGCACGACGTGTTTTCGAACGAGAGAATCCTGATCGAGAACGGCACGTTGGAGCAGGTTTTTAATCTCTTAAACGAAAAAGACCTGATCTACCGAGGCACGTTGCCGCCGCCAAAAGGCAAGACGATGGAGGATTGGGAGCCGGTCGAGCTGACCCTGTTCCGCTCCAGCCTTTTCGGCGACAGTACGGACAGGCCGCTCAAGAAACGCGACGGCAACTGGGCCTATATCATGCCGGATCTCGCTTATCATTACGACAAGGTGCGGCGCGGCTTTTTATATATGATCAACGTTCTCGGCACCGATCACGGCGGCTATCTCGACCGCATGAGGCCCGGCGTGGCGGCGTTTTCGGACGGCAAGGCACGGCTTGAGGTCATCTACAACAACATCGTAAAGATTTTCAAGAACGGCGAACCGGTGAAATTGTCAAAACGTTCCGGCAATCTCATCACACTTCGGGAGATGGTGGAGCAGGTCGGCGCGGGCGCGGTGCGCTTTTTCATGCTGACCCGCGCGCCGGAATCCGAGCTTGAGTTCGATTTTGTCAAAGTCGTGGAAGCCTCGCGCGACAATCCGGTGTTTTACGTTCAGTACGCCCATGCGCGGTGCAGTTCGGTTTTGCGGAACGCGGCGCAGATGATCCCCGGCCTTGATCTCTCGCCGCAGGCCCTGGCGGCGCAGGACCTTTCCGCCATCGCCTCGGCGGAGGATTTGGCGCTCGTTCGCGCCCTGGCGAATTGGCCCCGCGCCCTCGAAGCGGCGGCCCTGGCGCAAGAGCCGCACCGAATCGCTTTTTTCCTGATGGACCTGGCCGCCCAGTTCCACAGTTTCTGGAACAAGGGCAATGAAAACGCGGCGTTAAGATTTATCTTTGCAGACGATCCTGAAAAGACGAAAATGCGCCTCGCGCTCGTCAAAGCTGTTCAGACCGTCCTCGCGAGCGGTCTGGCCGTGATGGGCTGCCAAGCGTTAGAGGAAATGAAAAATGACGAGAGAATCACCGCCTGAGCTTTTTCCCCAGCGTCCTGTCCGTTCCGATTTCGGGCGTCGCCCCGCCCCGGTCGTCAACGTCAAGAGGCTGCTTTTGCTGATCGGCCTTTTGGTTCTGGCCGTTGTCGTTGGAATCGCCGTGAACAGATGGCAAAGCGAGGAAGTGCCGCCGGGCGAGATTCCGACCATCGAAGCGGAAGGCGAGATCAAAAAGATTCCCGACGATCCGGGTGGCCTCGACGTGCCTCATCAGGATGTCCAGGTTTTCCAGCAACTTGAAAAGGTCCAAGCCGCCGAAGGCGGCGTGGAGCATTTGCTGCCGCCGCCGGAGACGCCCGCGCCCACAGCGCAAGCGCCTCAGACGTTCGAGGAAAAGGTCATCGGCGAAGCCGCCAATGCGGTTGCGCCGCCCGCGCCGGAGAAAAAGGCGGAACCTTTGCCGTCGCCCATTACGGCGGTCGAGCCGCCTAAGGCGGCGGATCAAAACGTAAAGGCCGCGCCGGTTCCCGCGGTTGCGCCCGCGCCCGTCAAAACGGAAACGCCGGTTAAAGCCGCGCCGACCCCGGCGCCCGTTAAAAAAGCCGCGCCGAAGCCGAAAAGCGTGGACGAAACGAAAGCCGAACAGGCCATGGCGCGGTTGCCCAAGGAACTTTTCACGGGCGGGGAAATCCCGTCCGCCACGAAGGCGGAAGTCAAGCAAGAGCCTGCCGCTCCCGCCGTTTCGTCTTCCGGCAAGACGGCCCGCGCGCAGTTGGCTTCTCTTCCGGACGAGGGGGCCGCGCAGGCCATGGCCGCCAAGCTTCAGGCGAAATATGCCGATGTCCTGGGCGGCCTGTCTTTGGGGGTTGTCCGCGCGGATTTGGGCGCGAAGGGGATCTATTATCGCATCATGAGCGATCCCGTCGCGGAAGCCAAAGCCAAGGCGATTTGCGCGGAGATGTCCGCTCGCAAGGCCGCGTGCCTTGTGGCGAAATAACGGAGGTCGGTCCCTAAAACTCGCGCTCGATCGTGAAGTCCACAATGTCGAGAAGGGCGGTTTTGAAGGCGCTTTCGCCAAGCAGGCCCAGGGAATCCTTGGCAATCGCGCCGTAATGCCGCGCCCGTTCAAGGCAATCCTCAAGCGCGCCGTGGCGCCGCAAAAGGTCCTGGGCGTGGGCAAGATCGCCGTCGCGCCGGTTTTGCTGGACGATGGTGCGCTGCCAAAAGGCGCGCTCGGACTCGCCGCCCCGGTTGACGGCCAGAATGACGGGCAGGGTCATTTTGCCTTCGCGGAAATCGTTGCCCAGTTTCTTTCCCAGGTATTCCTGTCGCGCCGCGTAATCAAGAACGTCGTCCGCGATCTGAAAAGCGATACCCAGATTGAGACCGTAGGTCCGCAAGGCTTCCTCTTCGGCGGCGGCGCGGCCCGCGACGACCGCGCCCACGCGGCAGGCGGCGGCGAAAAGCTCGGCGGTCTTGGCGCGGATCACGTCCAGATAGGTCTGTTCGCTCGTCGCGAAATCGTTTTGCGCGGAAAGCTGAAGAACCTCGCCCTCCGCTATGACCGCCGAGGCGTTCGAGAGAATGCGAAGCACGTCGATGGAGCCGTCCTCGACCATCAGCTGAAACGCACGGCTTAAAAGAAAGTCGCCCACCAGAACGCTGGCTTGGTTGCCGAAAAGCGCGTTGGCCGAAGGGACCGCGCGGCGCATATCGCTGCCGTCCACCACGTCGTCGTGCAAAAGGGTCGCCGTGTGAATGAACTCGACCCCCGCCGCGAGCCTGCGGTGCCGCTCGCCCGCATAGCCGCACAAACGCGCCGAGGCCAGCGCGAGAAGAGGGCGCAGCCTTTTGCCGCCCGAAGCGATGATGTGGCT
>CAZZDK010000019.1:0-17138 GCA_964652235.1 uncultured Rhodospirillaceae bacterium | reverse complement strand
AGGGGCACGTGGCTTTCCAGGCGTTGAAGGATGACCTGGTTGACGGCGGCCATATCCTCGGCCAAAAGGGCGGCCAGCCTTTCGAGCGGATCGTCCCGCCTGGGTTGGCCCTGGGGGCGGGCGTCTTCTATGGAAATGACCTGGGCCATGCTTTTCCCATTGTCTAAGGAACGGCCCATTATAGGATGTCCCTATGGAAATGGAAACAACGCTCGACAAGCTCTTAGGCGGTCGTTTTGAGGTTTTGCAGCCCAAGGAAGGCTATCGCATCGCCGTGGATACGCTCCTTCTGGCGGGCGCCGTTCCCGCGCAGGACGGACAAAGCCTTCTCGATCTGGGGTGCGGGGTCGGCGGCGTCATGCTGGCCGTAGCCTGCCGCGTGGAGGGCGTAAGGGCCGTCGGGCTTGAAATTGAAGAGGCGCTGGTTCGGCTTTGCGAGGCCAATATTCGCCGCAGCGGGCGGGAGGGCGGCCTTTCCGTCCGGCAGGGCGACGTGGCAGCTTTGCCGGACGTTTGGGGCGGTGCGTTCGATCATGTCGCGATGAACCCGCCCTATCACGACCCGAAAAGCCACGCGGTTTCGGACCATCCTCTTAAACGGCGAGCCAATACGGAAGACGCTCAGACGAACCTTTCCCTCTGGATCGAACGGGCGGCCTGGGCCTTGAAAGAAAGGGGCGTTTTAACCTTGATTCACCGGGCCGACAGACGAGGGGAGATAGAAAGCCTTTTGGCGCCTTTCTTCGGCGCGACGCGCGTCAGGCTTATCAGGTCGAAGGAAAGCGGTCCGGCGCGGCGGGTTCTTTTCAGGGCGCAAAAGAAAGGAGCCTACCGGCTTTTCGAAGAGGCTCCCTTTGTTCTTCACGATCAGGACGGCAATTATTCGAAAACGGCGGACGCCGTTTTGCGCGACGCCGAGGCCATAGAGTAAGAATCTCTATCGGGAAGAATCCGCCGTTCGTTCTTCCGGGCGCAAAAGAACCGCCAGCAGCGCCGTGGTCGTCGTCGTGACAAGCCACGTGAAAAGAACGTCGGAAGCGAAATGGCCGCCCTGCGCGATGCGGACAAGACCCAATCCGAACCCCGCCGCGAGCGATCCGGCGATAATGGCTCTCCTGCGTTTCGGCCAGACGAAGGCGAAGGCCACGAAAGCGAACCCGACGGAGGGATCTCCCGCCGTGAAGGAACAATTGCGGTCGCATTGGTCGGAAGGAAGCCAGGCGGGCGTGAAGCGGGCCTGTCCGCCGAAAGCCTCGATCTGCGAGGGACGGGCGCGGCCCCAATGCTCTTTGAAGACGCCGTTGACGACAAGGCCGGGGCCGACGGCGAAGACAAGGACGATAAAAAGCAAAGCTCGTCTTGCCGCGCGGCCGCATTTCGTCATGGCATAGGTAAAACCGACCGCGCCGCCGATCCAGTAAGGCAGACTGTTTCGGATAAAGGTCAAAAGCGGAGATCGGACGAAGCCCGTTTCCTTGGAATAAAAAAGACCGGAAACGACGATGTCCCATTCCGGCCAGACCATCAGCGGAACGATAAGGGAGAGAAGGCACAGGAGGGCGCCCCATTCCCATCCGACCAGCAGCGGAGGAAAACGAACGCGTTCGCTTTTTTCCATTTCTCGTTCTTTCATGCCGACAATCTCTCTTCCTGATCCCGAAACCAGGTGAAAACGTCCTCTTTGCGGCCATGCAGCAACCGGCCCCAATGGACGTTTCGCACGACGTTTTTTCCGGCCTCGTCCCACCAGGTCTCGCTGACCTGGAGCAGGCCCCAGGGTCTGCGTCCCGCGTGGGCCACGGTATAGACGTCGCATTGGAACGAATAGGTTTTCCCGCAGTACGAATGCCTGTCGCGGAGCCAAGACGTTCCCTCGACCTGCCAGTTATTGGTTTGCGCCCCCGGGCAGGTCGCCATGCTTACGCGCGCGAATCTGTTAGCGAAGAAGGCGTCGTTGAAGCTTTTCATTCCTTGCCGTTTCCGTAGCGAATGACCTTCGCTTTTTCAAGCGTGACGAGACCGCTGCCCATGCACTCTTCAAGAAAAGGGAGGAACGCGTTGATATTGCTCTCTTTATCGACGATCTCGATGATGATCGGCAGGTCCTCGGAGACTTCGAGAAAATTGGAGCGATGAAGGCGGGACGATTTTCCGTATCCCATCGGACCGCGTAGGACGGTAGCTCCTGCCAGGTGCCTTTCGCGGGCCTTGAGAACGATGGCCTCGTAAAGGGGCCTGCCTTCGAACCGGTCGCTTTCGCCGATGAAGATGCGAATCAACAGGGATTCCTCGGGAAGGTTCATGGCGTTCACGCTCCTTTCAACTGGTTAATGGCGGCGGCGGCCATGTGGCCCAGCCAAACGGCGACAAGGCAGAGGGTGACCGAGAGCATAACATTTCCCCCTGCGCGCGCCCAGCCGCCGCTTTGCGCCAGGGTCAGGGTTTGCAGGCTGAAGGACGAAAAGGTCGTAAACCCGCCGCACAGGCCGATCATGACGAACTGACGGTGCGCCTGGCTCACGAGCAGCCTGCCGTCCGGCCCCGACAAGGTGGCGAAAAAGCCGATGACGAAGGAGCCGAGGATATTGATCCCGATAGTGCCCCACGGAAAGGTTTCTCCCCATAAACGCGCGGCGATGCCCGAACACCAAAAACGCCCCATGCCGCCCAAAGCGCTGCCGAAAGCGATCCAGAAATAAGATTCCATTTTACCGTCCTTAAAAAGAATTGTTTTTGCGAACGTGCGTGAAAAGAAGACCCATAAAAGCCAGCGTCGTAAATGCCGCGCCGGCAAGAAAGGTCGCCTTGGGACCGCTTACGTCCCACAAAAATCCGGCGATGGCGCTGGCGGCAAGAAGGACAAGGCCGCTGATGAGATTGAACAGGCCAAAAGCCGTTCCCCGTCTTTCCTCCGGAGTGGTGTCGGCCACCAGGGCGGCCAGAAGGCCTTGGGAAAAGCCCATATGAAGTCCCCATAGGCACACCCCCAACAAAGCGCTCCAGACGTTTGCGGCATAGGCCAGAACAAGATCGGCGAGGATGAGGATTCCCGTTCCGATTATCAGGATAAAGCGCCTGTCCACGCGATCCGAAAGAACGCCGACGGGATAGGCCGCCAGCGCATAGACGACGCTCATGACGACCATGATCATCGGCACCCAGGCGGTTTCCATGCCGACGCTTTGCGCGCGCAGGACAAGAAACGCTTCGCTGAACCGCGCCAAGGTCAGGACGCCGCCGATAAAAACCACCCACCAGAAGGAAGGGGACAGCTTGGAAAGCTCGCTGCGGCTGACGGGAAAGCGCGACGTTTCACCGTTGTTTTTGCGTTCCGGTTCCTGCACGCCGAAGACCAGGAACAGGACGGCGAGAACGCCGGGGACAATGGCGAACCAGTAAACGGTCCGGATGTCGTTCAGGAACAAAAGCATGAGAAGCGTCGCAAGGCCGGGGCCGACGAACGCGCCGACATTGTCCAAAGACTGCCGGAGGCCGTAAGCCGCGCCGCGCAACTCCGGCGGCGCGATCTCGCCGACCAAAGCGTCGCGCGGCGCGCCGCGAACGCCTTTGCCGACGCGGTCGATCAGACGCGCCGCGAAGACCCATTCGACGGATTGCGCCAAGGGAAAAAACGGCTTCGTCAGAGCCGACAGACCGTACCCGATCACGGCCAGGATTTTGCGTTTGCCGATCCAATCGCTCAAGACGCCGGAAAACATTTTCGAGACGAGCGCCGTCGCTTCGGCCAACCCCTCCAAGAGGCCCAGAGCCGCCACGGGCGCGCCCAGGGTGGAAACGACAAAGATGGGGAGAAGGCTGTGGACCATCTCCGACGACACATCCATGAACAAACTGACAAAACCCAAAGCCCAAATGGCGCGGGGCATTTTCTTTCTTTGGCCGATGTTCCCGTTCATGCGTCCTCTCGCTTAAAAAACTTCCGGACGCGAGGCGCGGGGCGTGAAAACCCGCGCGGCGGCGGGGGCAAAGCATGAAAACGCCCACCACGTTTCTCGCGCAGCAGGAGTCATCAGCCTTGCGGCGGTTAAGGGGAGCACTCCATTCCCCGACGATTCGTTTGCAGAAGGCTAAGCCTGTTTTTCGTTCAGGCAAAGGTCAAAACGCGAAGAAATTCTATTTTCCGAAAAGACCCTCGATGGCTTTGCCCACGGTTTTTCCCGTTTCGCTTTCCTGCACCGCGCCCTTGAGCGAGTCGAGGCCCTGCTGGCGAAGCTGCTTGACCAGATTCGCATGGCCCACCGAGATAGCCGCCGAAGTCAAGCGGTCCAGGACGGCGTTGGCGATATCCGCCGGAGTCGCGCCCCCCCGGCCTTCGCCGATGTTGACGAGCTGGATGAAGGGGATTTTGGCGGTGACGAGATTGTCGCCCTTCAAAAGCTCGTGGCTCAGCTTGACCTGGCCGTTTCTGATGACGAGGTTCTTGATGACGATCTTGCGAGATTCCTCCTTCGTCTCTTCCTTCGGTTTGCCCGCCGTGTTCTCGGCGTCTCTGGTAAGCTTGTTCGCGTAAGAAGAGACGTTGTCCTGGATCTTTTGCAGATTGCTTTCGCCTTTGCCCGCCATCTCGTAAGTCACCTGGGGCGCGTCGATCAGGACGTCCAGGACGACGATGGGACCCTTGCCCATGATGGATTTCGTGTCGAGCTTGACGGCGATCTTATCGACCCTGATGGCCTCTTTCGTCGCAAAGCCCTCAGGATTGCCCAGGACAAAGCCTTCCAGGCTGCCTTCGCCGTTCGTGGCGGACAGGCTGACCTTTTTAAGCGTCGTTTCGGCCTGCGCCGCTTCCGTGCCGTATTTTTCGATGGCGGCTTTGACGATGGAATCGATGTTCGATCCTACGAGGAAGATTCCGACCGCGACCAGGACGATCAGGCCGAGGACGCCAACGAGGATTTTCTTAAGCATGGAAAGCCTCCGCACGGAAAGGAATCAGGAACGGTTGAATGTTAGAAGGTTTTACCCGGAAAGGGAAGGGCGCCTTCATCCGATGACGGCCTCCATCTCCTGGGCCGAGAGGCTGTGCTGCCGGATAAAGGCGTGCAGGGCGGGCTGGATGTTATTGCGCCACTTGCGGCCCGTGAAGATTCCGTAATGGCCGACGCCGATTTCCAGATGGGCTTTCTTCCTGTCGGCGGGAAGGGAGGCGCACAGATCAAGCGCGGCGCGCGTCTGGCCGGGGGGCGAAAGCTCGTCGATCTCGGCCTCGATCGTCAAAAGCGCGGTATGGCGGATGGCTTCGGGCCTGACGGGGCGCCCCCGCCAGGTGAAGGCGCCCTCGGCCAGCGCGGCTCTTTGATAGGCCCTTTCCACGAATTGGAGATAAAGCTCCGCCGGAACGTCCATGACCGTCAGAAACTCGTCGTAGAGGACTTCGCGCGCGTCGTCCGCAAGTTCGCAGCCGTGGGCGAGATAATTGAAATAATGTCGCCGCTCGGAAAGCTTGCGGTCCGAAAACATCGCCATGCGGTTTTGAAGGCGCATGAAACCCGGATAAACGGGCCGAAACGCACCGGGATAGTAAAAGGGCACGAGCTGAATCTGCGTCTCCTTGAACCAGGAGATCGGATGCCTTTGCGCGACCTGCGAAAGGGGAGAGCAGCCCTGCCGCGAATCAATAGGGCCGCCGAAAAGGGTCAGCGTGCGCGGCGCGAAGGGCTTTTCGTCCTCGGCCAAAAGCGCGGTCGCGCACAGGGCCGAAAGCGAAGCCTGGCTGAAGGCCGCGACGTGAAGATTGTCTCCCAACTTGCGGAAGATCCGCATGAGATAGGTTATCTGGTCCTCCAGGTCGAACGTCCCGAAAAGAACCGGAATCATCTTCGCGTCGGTCCAATCCGTGAAATACACGTTGTGCGAGGGCAGCATGGCCGCCACGGTGTCTTTCAGGAGAGTCGGATAATGACCGGAAAAGGGCGCGACGATCAGGACGTTCGGATCGCCTTCGGCCCTTTTGGACAGGGATTCGTTGGAGGAAAAGCGCTTAAACCGAAGCAGGCGGCAAAAAGGGGTGAGATCGGCGATTTCCTCCCGAACGTCCAGATTTTCACCGCGAAAGGAAATGTTCGAAAAGCCGAAAGAGGGCCGAAGATAGGGATTGGCGGTTTTAGCAAAGGCCGCCAGTTCAGCCGTCAGGCTTCGATTCGTGCCCGTCCGTCCAGGAGAGACCCCGCCCGCAAGAGCCAAAAGATGCCACGGCGCAAGCGCCGCGATTTGCGAGTCCCTGAGCTGGTAAAGAAACATGGACGGACGGGCGAAAGGTGGGAGAATCTCACCCGCAGGTTAAGATGGTTAATAGGTTCTGTAAAGGGAAGGGATCACCCGTTCCTCGGTTCCGGACGGTCTGCGCGGCCGCGAGACATCATGAACCAGAAGAACAAAAGCCACAGCCACAGTTTGCTGCGGGGATTTTCTTCCTTGTCTTCCTTGCCGTCGAAATCTTTTTCCTCGGGCGCGGGAGCCGCCACCCGCAGCTTTTTTTTCCGGCGCAATTCTTTATGTTTTTCTTCTATGGCTTTTATTTCGTTAATGATGTTTTTTTCTTTTTCCTGCAGCCCGGCAATCTGCTCCAGCCAGCGGGTTACTTTGTTGACGAGAGACGGCTTTAAGCCCTCGGACGCGCCAACCGCGCCGATCTCGTTATATTTTTCTTGGATTTTCAATGTGTTAAACCCAAGCTTTTCAAGCAATTTCTTAATATTTTTGGTGCGCGGCTTCATCGGAAAAATCCTTTCCGCTACCGTTATAAATGATTTGGGTAAAGCCTGAGTTAACGGCAAGGCCTTTTTTACGGCATGGCGGCCGTCAGGGCGGCGGCGGCGGGCGATGACGTCGTCGTTTCGCGCGTCACGAGGATGCTGCGCGGCGTGGCGTTCGCTCCGTAAAACTCATGGTTCCAGGTGTGACGCGGCGCGATGATCGAACCTTCAAGCGAGATTCCAAGATAAAGCCCCTCGGATCGGGCAAAGGCGTACATATCCGACTTCAGCCCGATGCCTGTCGCTGCGTTGAGCCCCTTGCCAAGCTCGCCCACGGCGATACCGGCGTCGCCGCCGAGCGTGACCTGGCGGTCCAGGATGGCGTTCAGGCCCTTTTCCGTCATGACGGTGATGATAAGTTCCGAAGAATGGCCGCCGAATTGCAGGCCGAAGCTCAGGCCGCCGAGCGTGTAAAAAGCGGGCGGGCTCCACGAGCCTTGCTCGTCGCGCACCAGCATGACGGCGTTGCCGCCGCGTCCGCCGATGAAGAAGGCCGCGCGAAGGAGGCTCGGAACGATGATGATGGCCTTGGCGCGCGAGGCCAGATCGACCAGGCCGGGATACTGGCTGTCGCTCATCATGCTTTGAAACGTGATCCGGGACCGGTCGATCAGCTGTTCGGTTTCCGTGCCGAATTCGCCCGCGCTTCGGCAGCTCGCGAGCAGCAGAATGGCGGAGAGCAAGGTCAGAAAAGAAGAGCGAAGGCGCGAAAGCATCTCAAGAAGCCGACAGGGTGGAAACGCGACCTTACGGATAGCCTATCGATGCCTCCAAAGTCAAATGTTTGCTTGCGAAAAAGGGCAGGAAGAGAACCGGCATAGACCTTGACACAATTTAGCCATCATGAGAGTTTCCCCTGTCTTGTTTTCCTTATGATTCTAGGTCGAAAAGCATGAAAATCGGGATCGTGGGGGGCGGTTGGTACGGATGTCATCTCGGCTTGGTTCTTAAGCGTCGCGGCTTTGACGTGGAGGTGCATGAGGCGGAGGCGGACGTTCTCCAGCTGGCCTCCGTCAACAACCAGGCGCGGCTGCATATCGGTTACCATTACCCGCGCTGCGCCGTGACCCGGATGCAGACGGTCGCCTGCTTTCCCCGTTTTATGGAGGCCTATCCGACCTTCAGCAAGCCGATTGAGAACAACATCTACACCGTTTCCCACGAGAACTCGTTCCTCGATTTCAGGACCTATTGCCAGATCATGGCGGCTTCGGGCCTGGATTTTACGGAGGTCGATCCGGCGGCCTTCGGTCTCAAGGGGGTCGACGGCGCCATCGCGACGCAAGAAAGAGTTCTCGATTTCGACGAGGCGCGCCGTTTCTTCAGAAAGAATCTCGGCGATTCCCTGTTCCTGAACAGCCGCATTTCCTCTCTTGTCGATACCGGCGACGGCGTGCGTCTTAACGGGCAAAAATACGACATCGCCATCAACTGCACCTGGTGCGCCCTTCGGACCGGTCAGGTGAAACAGAACCTGTTTTTTGAACCGACCATCCTCCTTTATTACGAGGCGACGGAGCCTTTCTACGGCGCGCTTACGGTCATGGACGGACCTTGCTTTTCCGTCTATCCCTATGACGACAAACGCTATACGCTTTCGCACGTCGCCTGCACGGCGCGGGGCCATTTCGCGAGCTATGCCGAAGCCCAGGCCGAGAACGACCGCCTGACCGCCGCCGACATCGATGCGATCCGCGCGGCCATGACCGAAGAGGTTCTGAAGGAGTTTCCTTCTTTCGCCGACCGTTTTCGCTATCTCTCGCCGCAGCTCTGCGTCAAGACGAAATACGAAAACCGGCGCGCCAGCCGCGATACGAGCGTCAAGCGCCACGGTAATGTCTTGACCGTTTTTTCCGGCAAGATAGACACGGTCTTCATCGCCGAAGACATGGTTTTGGAGCAGCTGGCCCTGATGCGGCCCGATTGGGTTTTGGAAAAGGACGAGGAGGCCTGGGAGGAACGGATGCGTGGGCCGCGCGCCGTTACCGGGTAGGCGGCTCCATGGAGGAGCGGGCTCTGATCGGGCATACGGGGTTCGTGGGCGGCTTTCTTCTCGGCGCCTTGCCGCCGTGCGCGGTTTTCAACTCCCGCAACATCGAAGAGATAAAGGGCCGTTCCTTCGAGACGGTTTATTGTGCCGGAATTTCCGCTGTCAAATGGCTGGCCAACAAAGAGCCGGAAAAGGACCGCGCCGGAATCGAAAAGCTTCAGGATTGCCTTTCGGACGTGACGGCCAGGCGGTTCGTTCATGTCTCGACCGTCGATGTGTTCAAGGTGCCGGAGGGCGTTGACGAAACGAGCATCGTCGAAACGGAAGGCCTTCAACCTTACGGGTTGCACCGTTATCTGTTCGAGACCTTCCTTCGCGAAAGATTTTCCGACGTTCTCGTTTTGCGTCTGCCCGCTTTGTTTGGTCCGGGTCTCAGGAAAAACGCGCTTTACGATCTGCTGCACGACAACGGGTTGGATCGGGTGCCGCGCCGGGGCGTCTTTCAATGGTACGACCTGCGCCGTCTGCCCGCCGATCTCGAAAGGGCGCAGGGGTTGTCCCTTGTTCATTTGGCGACCGAGCCTTTGCCCATACTGCGGATCATGGAAGCGTTTTTCCCGGAAAAAAAGAACGTCGGACACGACGAACCCGCCGCCCGGTACGATATGCGCACGATCCATGCGGCCCGTTTCGGCGGGCAGGGACCTTACATTGAAAGCGCCGACGCCGTTCTTGCGCGCATGGGGAACTGGATCGCGCAGGAAAAAAGCCGATGCCCCTAGCCGTCTCCAACATTCTCTGGGCCGAGGAAAAGGATGAGACTCCTTGCCTTCGCGCCGCGCGGGACGCCGGGGCGGACGGAATCGAAGTCGCACCGGGGCGGATCGCTCCTTGGGATTCCCTGGACGAAGCGAAAGCGGCGGCCTACCGCCGAAAGCTGGAGGACCTCGGTTTTCAAATTCCCTCCCTTCAAGCCATTTTTTTCGGTTGCGCGGGGATGGCGCTTTTGGGAGACCCGGAATCTTATGAGCGCCTGGCCGAACATCTGCGGCGCGTGGCGGGGATCGCAAACCGGTTGGGGGCAAAGCGTCTTGTCTTCGGCGCGCCTAAAAACAGAGTTCGCGGCGCCATGGACGAAAAGACGGCCTTCGATCTGGCCGTCGAAAGGCTTTTGCCCGTCGCGCGAGATATGAAAAGGGAAGGGGTCGCGCTTGTGTTCGAGGCCGTTCCCGCCGCCTATGGCTGCGATTTCATCCAGACGACGCGCGAGGCCGCAAGACTGGTGCGCGCCGTCGGCGATGCGGGCCTCAGGCTTCATCTGGACATCGGCGCGGCTTTGGCCGCCGGGGAGGATCCGGCCGCTCTTGCGCTGGAAAACGCCGATATTCTCGCGCATTTGCACGTTTCACTTCCCGGCCTCGGTCCCTTGAGGCCGCTGGGGGAGGCGGGCGAGAATCTTGACCTCGCTCTGGCGAACGTCGAGTATGACGGCTGGGCCAGTATCGAAATCAAGCCCCAGGAAAAACCGCTGGCTTGCTTGTCTTCGTCCATTGCGTTGGCCCGGAAAACGTTTTCTCGAACCTTGCGGAAAATCTGTTCATGACTTCTATCGAACGATCCAAGGAGACCTCTTTCGGAATTTGGAGCGCCCTGCTGCAAACCTTGATCGAAGAGGACAAGGGCAACCGCGGTCCATATCTCGATTACGTCAAGGAACGGAAGATTCTTTGGAAGGAGCTTTATGGGAAAAGCGGCGAGATAGACCTGGACGCAGAGACGGCGCAGAGGATGCGCAGGGTCTTGCTGTCGCCCTTTCGCCGGTTTCCTTTGGAGCCTGAGGAAAAGGAAAGGGACAAGGCAGGTCTTGACTTTCTCACGAAGGCCGATGGGCCTGGCCCTTACAGCCTGGCTGTCCTCGTCGCTTTGTTTCACAGGCCTTTGCACGCGCTTCCTCCCTTGGATTGTGAACGGCTTGAGCCGTGGCTTCCCTCTTTTCTAGGCGGCCTTGTGCAGAACCAGGCTTTTATTTCCGTGACGGACGATGAGGCTGCGACCCTTCGCGCCATGGAATGGCTCCAGGTTTTTGCGCGGAACATGAAGGAGACCCACAGGAAAGGCCTTTTGATCGGAGGAGAAAAGGCCTGGCGCGAGGGGTGGTTGCCACTTTTGGCCATGAATATCAGGGCGCTTGATTTTTACTCGACGAACGCGAACATGGCTGATTTCGCTCGCGCTTTCGGCTTGTTGCGGCAGGAATTTTTTGCGGCCAACCCCCTGCCGCAAGAAAAAGAGCCCATTCGCCTTCTCGGCCATTTGCCACCGCGCGCGCCGGGGGACAAGCGTCCGCGCATCGGCCTTTTCTGCACGAATCCCGTCTCGCATGGGCACGGCCTGCCCCATATGCTTTGGTGGGTCGCCTGTTGCGACCGTTCGCGTTTCGAACTTGTGCTGGTGTGGCAGGAATCTTCGACGAACGCTCTTCTGATCGACACGCTTCTTTCTTCTTTCCCGCGGTTGCCTGAGATGGCCCCCATACTGCTCGTCCCCGAATCCTCCATCTCTAAGCTCAAAGACTTCGACATCGACATTCTTTTCAATATGCAGGATCTCTGCTGGGGTCTTAACGAGCGCCCCGCTTACACGGACATCGCCCGCGTTCAGGTCACAGGATTCTATACGCCCGCGACGACGGGCGCGACGGAGATAGATTATTATGTTTCCTCTCCCGATCTCGATCCTTGCCCGAAAGACGCCTTTACGGAAAAGCTCATCATGCGAGAAGGCCTGCCTTTCTGCATTCATTACGCGAGCTATTTCGGCGTCGAACCGTTTTTGACGAGGGCCGAAGTCGGCCTGCCGGAAGACGCCGTCATCATCACGATGGGCTCGTCCATGATGACCAAGGTAAGGCTGGACTTCGCGCGAACGCTCGCGCGGATCATGGCGCGCGTCCCGGACGCCCTATGCGTCTGTATGGTTCAGGTTCCCCAAAACTACCGCCCCCATCTCGTCAACCTTTTTATCCGCGCGTTTGAGGAAGAGGGCGTCGATCCGGGGCGGATGAAGCTTTATTCCATGACGAACCGAACGCTTCTGCACGGCATGATCCGCTACAGCGATTTGTTCCTGGATTTCTTTCCCTTTTCCGGAACCAACAACATCCTGGATCCTCTGACGCTTAAGACGCCTTGCGTCACGCTTTGTCCGCCGAACGCTTACAGCCGGAATCGCGTCGCGGGCGCGATTTTGCGAAGCATGGGGCTTGAAGAACTGGTCGTGGAGACGATCGACGACTACGTCGATCTGGCCGTTCGCCTGTGCGAAGACGCCGCGTTTCGCGACGCCGTTCGCAAGAAAATGGGCCGCGAGGCTATGGAACGTTCTTTGATCTGCGACGGCGAAGCCTTTATTCGGCGCATGGAATCCGTTTTCGACGAAATTCTGAAGCGCGAAGCTTCTTCCGGCCGGAGGGAGGTCGCATGACTAAGCTTACGAAGCAAGAGATGGACGAGATGTTCGGGGGATTCTGCGGCGTCTTGTCAAAAAACAAACCCCTCAACATCGGCGACGGAATCTATAAGCATCTTTTCCGGCGGTTTAGGGACTTCTTCGCCACAGGCGCCCGGAACGTCGCGACTTCCGTCGGGTTGCTCAACGTCATAGAATCTCTTGAGCTGATAGAGAACTTCAAGGAGACGTATTTCCTAAACCCCCATGGGATAGGGCTTTCCCAGATGGTCGAACGCGGTCTTTCGAATTTTTCCGGCATGGCGTTCGGCGCGCCCGACGACACCGGGAAATATAAGAGATCGGACGCTATTGTCTCCGTCAACACGCTGAACTTCTTTGACGACCCGCAGGCCGTCGTGAGGGCGATGGCGGCCTCTTTGACCCCTGGAGGCCGGGTTTATCTGGCCGTTCAGAACGCGGCTTCCGGTTCGCGCCGGATCGCCAAGTCCATGGGCATTCTCAAAAGCCTTTCCGAACTTTCCGCGCAGGAAGTCGCCTGGAACCAGAGGCGTTTTCTCGACATGGACGGGTTGAAGGAGCTGGTTCGCAACGCGGGGCTGAAGGAAATAGCCGTCGGCGGCGCGATGCTCAAGATTCAAACGGACAGCCAGTTGACTCACCTTATAAAAAACGGCCTGGCCAGCGAGGGCTATGTGGACGGGCTTTTCGAGCTTGGCGAAGAATATCCGGAACTCTGCCAGACGATTTATATCGTCGCCGAACGCGAGCCCGCTCATGGCTGACCCCAAGCCCGTTTTGGCGCTCGTGGCGGAAAACGAAAACGGCGCCTTGCGGCTCGCCAGCGAAGGTTATGCGGGGCCTTTTTCGTTCAGGGGCTATGCGCAGAAAGTCATCAATTTGCTTGAGCCTTCCGGCCCGCAGGCTCTTCAGGATTCCCTTAAGACAGGCGAGGTTGCCTTCGCTTACGGCCTGGCGGGCGTGGGGAGCGCTTTGCCGCTTGCGGACGGGCGGAATATTTGGGAAGCCTACCGGACGCCTTTTTTCTCCCTTTGGTACGACCATCCCTCCTACAATTACCGCCAGCACATCGTCGATAGTTCTTACGTTCTGAACGTCTATCACATTCGCGACCATTTCGAAGCGCGTCAGGCGCATCTGCCTCCCGCGCGAAGCGGCAGCGTTCTTATTCGTCCGCCCTGCTCTCCGGAAAGTCGGAAGAACATCGAGCCGTTTCGTAAAAGGCAAAGGCGTATTCTCTACGCCAAGACGGCGCTTCGGCCCGACGAATGGTCTTCGGACTGGAAAAGGCATCCGCAAGCGCTTCAGGACGTTTTGTGGGGTCTGGTCGATCTGGCGCTCAAGGACAGGAACCTCGATCTTTCCGGCGCGGGCGCGCGCCTGTTTCGCGAGCGAGGGCTTGATACGCAAAACCTCGACCTCTTCATGGGCGCCGTTCAGGAAGTGGACGCCTATATCCGCGCTTGGCGCAGCGACCGGCTGGCCAGGGCTCTTTTGCCCCATCCGGCGACCATCATCGGGCGGGGGTGGGATTATCTGGAGGGCGCGTCGAGTCAGGTTTCGATCAGCGGCCCCGTTCCGGCGGAGACTTTCTGGCGGCAGATAAGAGAGCACCAAATCATCGCGAACAGCAGCCCGCTGTGGCGCGACGGCATTCACGAACGCGCCGTTTCCGGGATCAACCTCGGCGCCGTCGCGCTGACGGACCGCACCGAGAAATCGGACGCCGTTTTCGGCGGTCTTTCCACTTACGCGGCTTTTGACTGGCAGGACGATCTTCAGGACGTCGTCGCCGAAGCCCTCAAGCGGGCCGATGCGACGGAAGAGGCGTCCTACGCCGCGATAGACGAGGCGCTGGAGAAAAATTTTTACGCCCGACCAGACGCTTACATAATAGAGCTTCTCCATCTTTTAGCCACCCGGTTTCCGGCGAGAGAGACGTGAACGATCAGAGCGAGACGTCAGACGCGCTTTCGGCCCTTGAGGCCATGATCGGCCTTCTCGACGCGTTCGAGACGGGCCTTAGGAATTTCGTCGGCGTCCGTCCTCTCGGAACGGACTTGGCGCGCGTTTTAACTCCACTAGCCCTGGAGCGTCGCCGCGCGGCTCGGGTTCTCTTCGAGTCCGGGGATAAAAAAACCTTCTGGGAGAGCGGGAAACTTCTTATTGTCGGAGATAAGCTGCGCGGAGCCTTGTTCGGCGCCGACCTTTCGAAAGAGGAGGAGGAATGGCTTTCATCGTGTCGCGCCGTTTTCCTTGAAGAAAGGCCGGAAGAGAAAAAGTTTCTGCGCGCGCTTGCCGTTTTGAGCCTCTATCTCCAGCCTTTCGAGCTTCCTTTGCGGCCGGACGCGGCGTCCTTTTCCGCCGCGACGTTCGAGAGCTATTTGTTCTTCGCCCTGAGACAGCCTCACCTGATGCGCGAGTCCGACGAAGCGCTTTACCTTTCTTACTACGAGGCGATGACCGCGTGGATCCTTTCCCTTTTGCAGGGGGCGGGGGAAGGTCTCGCGCGGATCGTGCAGGACAGGCTGACCTTCGGCGCGTGTCTTTACATAGACGCTCCGAACGAGGCCCTTCTTGAAAACAGGGCGCGGATTTTGGAAGTTCTGGCGGCGCGGTTTCCGGGAGAAAACGCCGTCTTCCCGCCGCGCGTCCGGCGCAGGATAAGGCTTGGGATTCTTTCGCGCAATCTGGGCGACTACACCGACACGCGGGCGCTTTACGCCCTTTTTCACGCTTTCGATCCGGAAAAATACGAGATTTACTGGTATTCGTTGGATATTCAGGATCTGAGCGTTCGAGAAAACGCCGTTTTCTCGAAAAAACTGTCCGCTTTGATCCATAAAGCCGTTTCGCTTAAAGGCGACGCGCTTGCGCGGGCGGCGCAGATACTCGCCGACGACCTGGACATCTTTGTTCTGGGAACGGCCTATGCCTTCGGCGCGAAGGCGACGGATCAAATGCTCGCCTTGCGCCTGGCCCGCGTTCAGGTCAGCCTGGCCGCCCTGTTTCCGTTAAGCCCCCGTTTGTCGAGTTTCGACGTTCTGATCGCGCCGGAAGGGACGGACGAGAAGAAGATAGCGGAAGAAGTTAGAGAACTTGAAGGCCCCGTCCTTTGGTACGAAAGGCCGCAAAGGGTTTCCCCGGACGCCGCTCTGTCGCGCGGGGCTTTGGGGATTCCTGCGGACGCCGTTCTTTACGCTTCCGGCGCGGCGGCGAACAAGCTAATGGCCGGAACCTTGCGTTGCTGGCTTTCCGTTCTGCGCGAAGTTCCGGGCAGTTTTCTCCTTCTCTGTCCCTTCAATCCGGCCTGGGGCGGCGTTTTTCTTGCCCTGACTCTTTTCGCGCGTTTGCGGTCCGTGATGAAGGATTTTCCGGACGTCGATCCAGGGCGGATTGTCGTCATGCCGCCCGTTTCGCCTGAGAACTTCGAACGCCTCGTTCAGCTTTGCGACGTTCATTTCGGCAGTTTTCCGCGCGACGGCGCGACGGTGGCGATGCAGGCCCTTTTTTACGGAAGGCCCGTCGTGGCCAGACGGGAAGGCGGGCTTCACGCCGTTAACGATGCGCTTCTTTTAAGGTCCATAGGTCGCGACGATTTGATCGGAAAAGACGCGCAGGATTTTAAGAAAATCGCCGTCACGCTCGGTCTCGATCCCGCCCTGCGCGCGGCCTGCGCCGCCGCCATAGAGGCCAGCCTCCCGCAGGCGCCGTTCTTCGACGCCGCGAACCGGTCGCGGAAACTTCAAGAGATTTTCGATGAGATAGCCGTCAAGAAAGGCTTTCGCTACTGAATCGCCAGGGCGGTTCCCAAAACCGTCAATTCGACGATATTCTGTAGGGTTCCTAAAAGCGGCCCATTGTAGCCGCGCAGATGGTTCGCGCCGATAAGGACGACGACAAGCCCCGTTCCCGCTCCCACCGTCAGCGCGATAGGCGCATAGGAATCCATCGCGACGAACGTGATCAATCCGCCTAGGACAAGGGCGAGAAAAACGCGCAGGGCGGAGGGTTGCTGGAAATAATCCGCGACGGGATCGCCCTGAAGGGGGCGAAGCCAGCCGGTCGTCACGACCATGAGCGTGCGCGACCAGCACCCGGCGGCGATCAGGGATTGGAAAACCAAATCGCTGCTGCTCAGGCTGGCGATGGCGCCGATTTTCATGATCATCACGATGATGACGGCCAGCGTGCCGTACTGGACCGAGCGTTCTTCTTTGAGCCAGCCCCTTTGCGAGTCCCTGTCAAAGCTTCGGCCATAAAGGTTCGCCATGCTGGCGAATTCCTCTTCGTGCAGGGCGCGTGTGATCCAAAGCATACTGATGACCGCAAAGGCGGCGGTCATCAGCCCGGGCAGGCCGATCTGCGTCATGACCCAATCGACGCAGGCGCCCGAAAGGCCGACCAGGGCGCCGATGACGGGAAACCAGCTCATCGAGCGGCGGACGATGCGGGGCTTCGGTTCTTCCTTAAGGCGAAGATCAAGGCGCGTCAGATAGTTGATCGCCACGACGATTTCCGCCCAAAGCGTTTCCGCAGACGGCGCGCGCACCGTGATCGCCGGAGGCGATTTCAGGGGCGTTCCGGCGGGCCTGCCTCCCTCGGGAGAAGGCGATTCGGGGGGGAGAGATTCGTTCGGCTCGATCATGCCTCTTACTTATAAGGCTTTGCGCGGGAAACGCAATTGGTAAAGAAGTTGCCGAAGAGGGATTTTCTGCCCTTATTTGGTCGCGTAAAAAGGCGTTTTTTAAGAAAAGAAAGGCTATTTCTCTATTGTCTAGGTCGGGGCGAGGGGGGTATAAGCGAACCCTCGTTCGGCCCGGCGCCTAGGTAGCTCAGTTGGTAGAGCAGGGGACTGAAAATCCCCGTGTCGGCGGTTCAAT
>CAZZDK010000018.1:342-39026 GCA_964652235.1 uncultured Rhodospirillaceae bacterium | reverse complement strand
ATCTGTCTGGCCTGTTCCTTCATTTTTTATCTCAAAGAATGAGTCCTGAGCCTAGGGTGCAGACCCCTTTGAATGGAATCAAATCAATGCGTTTTATCGTCATTCCGGACGAGAGGCGAACGAAGAGAGCCTCGAAGATCCGGAATCCCGTTTGTTTTATTGCCCGTTTGTTTTATTGTCTAAAACCAGACGGGATCCCCGCTTTCGCGGGGATGACGGAAGTATCGAAATGAGTCCGAACCCTAGCCGAAGACGGGGTTGATCCGTAAAAAACGCCCCTCTCTTCCGCAGCCCCGCCCTTTTTCAACGATCACCAAGTCGCCGGGTCCGTGGCCGCCCCCTCTCCAAACCCGCCGCCATACCCTCACCGCCGCCTCTTTTTCTTGTGGGTTGTTTCCCTAAACCTTCTTGGAAACTTTTCCCTTGATATGGGAAATTTCCCATAGTATAGAAGCGTAAAGGGCGTTTCATACATGGGATTTTTCCATTATGGTGTTTACGGGCCGATCCGGCAAGCAACCCGAGCAGGCGAGGAGAGGGAAAGCCCCTCGCCCGGCTTCAAGCGCCGCCCTCGCGTCAGGCGAGGTTGAAGCGCTCGCGCTTTTTCTCCAAATCGACCTGCTTTGCGGACGGCGCCGGTCCTTCTTAAGCCGCCTGCGCCGGGCGCTCGAAGCTGCGCGAAAAAATAGGCTCATGGACAACCACAGGTAGCCCCTTTTTTTGCGGCCCGTCTTCGCACAAGCTGTGAAAACAAACGGGATTCCGGATCTTCGAGGCTCTCTTCGTTCGCCTCTCGTCCGGAATGACGATAAAACGCATTGATTTGATTCCATTCAAATGGGTCCGGGGCCCTAGAGCAGATCGCGATAAGGTTGGCGGCTTTTGACGCCAACCGTTCGCGCTTCCCTGCTCGATAAACAAAAGGTTAGAACATTTTCCGGCAACAAAAACACGCCAACTTATTCGGAAAATGCTCTAGCAGTCTGCTGAAAACTTATTCGGAAAATGCTCTAGCAGTCTGTTATCGCTTTCACAGGTTCGTTCCTATAATGTCATAAACCGCCATGAAAAAACGATCCGACAAGCTTCGCCGCAATATTGATATTCTGGCCTGGAATACCTTCCTGGCCGAGTTGCGCCTTTATTACCCTGTCGCCGTCCTGGCCTTTCAAGCCGCCGCCGGTTCGTTCGCCGAAGCGATGAGCGTATTCGCCGTCAGGGAAACGTCTCAAGCTCTCCTGGAAGTGCCGACAGGCGTCTTGTCCGACAAAATGGGCAGGCGGTTGACGTTCGTTTTCGGCTCTCTGGCCGAACTTGTCGGCGTCTCGTTTTACGCGCTCGCTTTCTTCACGCCCTATCCCTTGTGGTTTCTTTATGCCGGGGCCGCCTTGTTCGGTTTCGCGGGCGCTTTGTTTTCCGGCAACAACGACGCCTTGATCTACGAAACGCTCTCCGCCTATCGGCGCGCGGGCGATACGGCGAAAATGATCGGGCGCGTTTCCTCCATGGGACAGCTGGGCCTCGCGGCCTCCGGCGTTTTGGCGAGCCTTTGCCTTTTGCTTGGCCTTTCTTACCGCGATCTGATGGTTTTTTCCGTTTTTCCTATCTTTCTCAGCTTTCTTCTGTCGCTTTTCATGATCGAGCCGCCCCGGCACAAGGCCGAGGAAGAACGCTCGCTCGCGCATATGAAACAAGCGCTGAAACTCATCGTGAAAAATCCGCGTCTGCGCTGGCTCGCGATAGCCGGGGCCGTCAAGCACGGCCTGGGCAACGCCACGCATTCCTTTACGCCCGGCTTTATCGATTCCGTCCGGCCCGCCTGGCTCACGCCCCTTTACCGTTCGGCGCAAAACGGGCTGGGCGCCGTGAGTTTCTGGTTCGCGGGGCGCGTGGCCAAGCGTTTCGGTTTGATGCGATCCCTCTTCGGCGCGACGGCTTATTCCTATCTCGCCGCCGGAATCTCTTTCGCCACCGCGACGTTTTTTTCTCCGTTTTTGCTGCTGACGACGCAATTTTCCTACGCCGTCGGATTGACGGCGGACGGCGCGTTGAAGCAGGAGAATTTTTCAAAAGCGCAGCGCTCGACGATGGGTTCGCTCATCGCCTTTGCCGGATCGCTGGTGAGCGGCGCGGGCGCCGTTTTAACGGGCGTCCTCGCCGATTATTTCGGTCCGGCGGATTCTCTTTTGATCCTGCTTTTGATCACGCTGCCAACGGCGCTGATTTATTTTCGACTCTACAAGGCAGAACGATAAAGCGGCAGAGCGATCTGTCCTAAAAAACGGTTTTCATGGCGCGGAATAGAGAAGAAAAAGAAAGCGGGGATCCAGGCTCGTCGTAAGGCGGGCATAAACGATTCTGGATTGCCGCTTCTTCGCGGAAATTCAGCCTGGATCCCGGATCGGCGCCCGCCTACGCGCTTCCGCCTACGCGCTTTGCGCTGCGGCGCGACTTGTCCGGGATGACGAGGAAGGGGAAGAACGCCTCGCGTGCCGGATTTAACGGAAGTATTTAAGTGAACCCGAACCTTAAAAAACCTTCGCGCCGAGCGCGACGTCCGTTTGAGGCCTAGGGTCCAAACTCCATTACCGCGGGGGTTCTACGCGAGTCTAAAATCCATTTCGGCTACGAAAAAAGCGAAGCGTGTATTGGACATACAAGCGAGCTTTTTGAGGACGCCGAAATGGATTTTAGCCGCGCCCTTCGGGTTTACATAGGCCTTCGAACGGGCTGCGTCAAAAACGCTCGGTGTGGGTCCTTCCACACTCTCGCGCTTTTTCCTTGCCGTTCAAAGGCCTATGCAAACAGAACCCCCGCGGTAATTGAGTTTGGACCCTAAGATAGATCGTTTCTCCGGCCTCGTTCGGAACGCCCAAAATAAGAACCTGCGAGATTTCCGGACCCATTTTCTTTTCGCCGAAATTGACGACGGCGATAATCTGCTTGCCGAGCAGCTCTTCTTTCGCGTAATTCCGGTAAGCGCCGCACGACACGCGCGTTCCGATTTCCGGCCCGAAGTTGATCGTAATGCCGACGGCCCTATGAAACCACCCGCCTGGTGGTTTCATAGCTCGCCGTCGGTATCCGAGGCGACCGCCGAGGCGGCGGCTTATGCCGCCGAAGGCCAGATGAAAGGAAGAAAAGCAATAAAAGTCCTTTCATCGGGCCACTCGTATAAGTCGCCAGGTCGGCTTTTTCGTGGCCGCGTCTTCGACTTTGACGACCCTGCCGACGCGCAGATCAAGCGCGTCGAAACATTCAAAGCTTGCGACGGGTTTCATGTCGCGCGTTCCGTCAAATCGGGATTTCCTTTGGCCTGGCCGCCTTCGTCCATAGCGCGACGATCAGCCGCGTAACGGTAACCGCCGAAAAGATCGAGGTCACGATGCCGATCATGAGCGTCACGGCGAAGCCCTTGATCGTGCCGGAGCCGAAAATGAACAGAAGAATGGCCGCGATCATGGTCGTCAGGTTCGCGTCAAGAATAGCCGGCAAGGCGCGGTTAAACCCGGCGTCGAGCGCCGAAAGCGGCGTGCGGCCCAGGCGTATCTCTTCGCGTATGCGCTCAAAAATCAGAACGTTCGCGTCGATCGACATACCGATGGTCAGAACGATCCCTGCGATGCCGGGCAGCGTCAACGTCGCCTGAAGCGAGGACAAAAGGGCGAAGATCATCGTCATGTTGAACAAAAGCGCCAAATTGGCGAAGATTCCGAACAGGCCGTAGGTGAAAACGACAAACACAGCCACCAACAGCAAGCCGAGAACGCAAGCCGTTCCGCCCGCCCGGATCGAATCCATCCCCAGGCCGGGACCGACGGTCCGCTCTTCGATCACCTTGATCGGCGCGGGCAAAGCGCCCGCCCTTAAAAGCAGCGCCAAATCGTTGGCGGATTGCGTAGTGAAGCGGCCGGAAATCACGGCGTTTCCGCCCGGAATGGCCTCGCGGATGACGGGCGCGCTGATGACTTTGCCGTCCAAGACGATAGCGAAAGGCCGCCCGACATTCTGCCGCGTCGCTTCCGCAAAACGGCGTCCGCCGAGAGAGTCGAACCGTATCTGCACGATAGGCTCGCCGTTCTGAAACGAAGCCTGCGCGTCCACGAGCGAATCGCCGGAAACCAGGATCCTCTTTTGCACGATCCACTGCTGGCCCGCCTCTTCCACCGACGGCAGACGTTCCGTCCCCGGCGGCACGCGAGCGCCGGGGGCCGCGTGGTCCTCGACAAGGCGAAAGGTCAACTTGGCCGTCTGGCCCAAAAGGCGCTTGATCTGTTCCGGATCGTCCACGCCCGGCAGTTGGACGAGAATGCGGTTGTCGCCCTGCCTTTGAATCGAAGGCTCGCGCGTTCCCGTTTCGTCGATGCGGCGACGAACGATCTCGACCGATTGTTCCATCGCCGCGCGTTTCTTCTGGACGACGGCCTCTTCGGTGAAACGCGCCGAGATGACGCCGCCTTCGGAAACGACGTCCATGTCGCGGTCGATTTCCTTCAAAATGTCCTTGGCTTCCGCCGTCTGAGCGGAGTCCGTCGTCTTCAGCGAAACCGCGCCGCCCTCAAGCTTCAGGTCGACGTAGCCGATCTTCGCCTTGCGAAGGTCGCCGCGCGCCTGCTCCAAAAAGACCTGGAGCTTTTCTTCGATCACCGCGTCGGCGTCCACCTCAAGCAAAAGGTGCGATCCGCCGCGCAAATCCAAGCCAAGATTGACGGTTTGCACCGGCAGAAAGGACGGCAGATTTGCCTGCATCCAGGCCAAGGTCTGCTTGCCCAAAAGATTGGGAGCAGCGTAGAGGACGCTCCAGACGATGACGGCAACGGTCAGATATTTCTTCCAAGGTTCGATATGAAGCATTTTCCTAGCCTTTTTGCGTTTCGTTTTCCTTGGCGTCCTCCGCAAGGCCGGTGACGGTGCTGCGAACGACTTTGATCTGAACGTCCTTGGCGATCTCGACGACGAGATATTTCTCTCCCTCGACCTTCGAGACGACGCCCACGACGCCGCCCGCCGTCACGATCTTATCGCCTTTCTTGATGGCCTTAAGGAGCGCGGCCTGTTTTTCAAGCTGCTTTTGCTGCGGACGAATCAAAAGGACGTAAAAAACGACGAAAATCAGGAAGAGCGGCATAAATTTCATCCAGGCGCTCGGCTCGCCCACCAGGGTCACCCCCCCGCCCGTCGCGCCGCCTTCGGCCCCGGCGGCCTGATCGGCGGCAAGCGCCGTCCGGACGAAAAGATCGGAAACGTTAAACATGGCTCATCCCCCGCATTTTGAAAGAACGAAGGGACTATAGACGGATCGGCGCCCGGCGCAAGAGGGGTAGGTTTTATTGGGCCTGCTGCGCCTTAGCGAGTTCCTTGACATAGGCCTCGCGCGTGGGCGGATAGCGCCAGGGCGGATCGACGCTCACAAGCGATTCGGCAGGATACTGGCTTTGCGGAGCGGGAAAGCAATCGACCTTGCCGAGCGTCCTGTAGCACCAGCTTTCTCTCTTTTCCCCCGGAACCGCGCGGGACGGGGGCGAAAACCAGTCCACGACCTTTTGCCGCGTGGTCGCGTAGCTACACCCGGCCAAAGCAAGGAGGCAAACCAACAGAACCGCGCGGGGAAAGGACAAAGGCATATCCAAAAGGCTAGAGAAATCTTGGTTAATGAATGTTTAAGCGTCCAAATCCTCTGCAGGCGCCTCATCCGTCGGCACCGCGTATTTCTCGCCGAGCCAGCGGCCCAGGTCGATTTGCGCACAGCGCTTGGAGCAAAAGGGGCGGAAGGCTTCGTCCGCCGCTTTGCCGCAAAGCGGGCATTTCGGTCCAGCCTGGGAAGAAACAGAAGACATTGTTATAACGTAATCGCGAGCGAAGATGTTCAGGGCGCAGGGTGCTTTGCGGACAGCGCCTTGTCAAACCCCGTCATAAGAACGCTTCTTTTCGTCTCAGCGTTTTTGATTTCCGCATTGACATCAACAGGTTTTCCGGCTTGAGCTTTTCTTAATGCCGCCCCCGAATTCTATAAATAGTTTTACATCCGAAACATTAAAATCTACTATTTTCAACGGAAATTACCGTATAATAAGCTCGTAAGGCTTTATTTTTTCTAATTTTTTCTCATCAGGGTCCGGCCTTTGGGCAACGCTTTCGTTTTCTCCCTCGCCCGGCTCCTTATAAATACGAACCGCCTCGGGCGGAGGGGGGTTCAGCCAGTTGAGCATTTCGGCGACTTGCTTTTTTTGCCCTTCGTCCAAGCCCTTGCCCGATGCCATAGCTCCTGCGGGAAGACAAACGAACGAAGCCGCCAAAACAAGAGAAAAAATTCTTTTCGAACATAACATCTTGCGCCTCATGATGGGAAATAAGCTGGGACGCCTATAAACCTTTTTTGGGATAAAATCGTTAAAAGACGGGCCTCTTTAATAGTTTCAAGCCTTTTTGACGAAGAATGCAGCCAAAGGCGGTCCTCGACGCGCTCGAACCGCCTCGATCAGCCCCAGTTTCGTCAGGCCGAAAACCTCAAAACCGGCATGGTCTTCCGAGGCCGAGCGGGTCAAGACGTTCAAAAGCTTGGCCCTGTCCGCACGGTCTTTCATCTTGAGCGCGTCGATGACGACGATCCCCGAAAGATTGCGCAGCCGGACTTGCCGCGCAGCCTCGGCGACGGCCTGGAAATTGACGGACGACGGACTGCCCTTTTCGCCCGCATTTACGTCGATGGCGACAAGAGCCTCGGTTTCCTCGATGACGAGCGAGGCGCCGCCGCCAAGCGAAACTTCTTTCTCCAAAAGGCTTTCGATGATCTCCTCCAGCTCCGGATGGACAGGCTCCTTGGAAAAAGCAGCCTCGCCGCGAAAGGGCCAGTCGCTTTCCTTGCCCTCGAAACGCAAAAGGACGGAAGCGCCCTTCCCGATGTCCTCCATCGCCCTTTCCCACGGCCAGGGCGGCGGCGCGAGCGGCGTTTCGTCCGTCACGATCTTTCCGGGCCAAGCCTTGCCGCCTTTCGTCGTGGAAAGGACACGAACCGTTTTCGTTTGTCCCGCGCGAAGCTCCTGCGGACTTTCGACATAAATCTTTTCGGAAAGGCCCGCGTCGATCCACGCCGCTTTCCCCCCCTTCAAAACCCGTGCCACCTTGCCCCGGACGACGGCGCCTGAAAGATCGGGGCTTTCGATCCGGTTCACGTAAAGATCGCGCAACTCCTTGCCCGCCCAGACCGCCGCGCGGATCAGGCCGTTCGCCCTGTCGCAGGTGACGACAAGCTTTTTCATGGCCGCCAACCCGCGCGCGCAAGCATTTGCGCCGTTTCATAAAGAGGCAGCCCGACAACGTTCGAATAGGAACCGGACAGAAAGCGGATCAAAGCCGCCGCGCGGCCCTGGATGGCGTAGCCGCCCGCTTTGCCGATCCCCTCGCCGCTCGCGGCGTAAGCCTCTATTTCCCCGGAGGTCAGTTTCTTGAACGTCACGACGCTCTCACAGAGTTTCTCAAGAACCCTGCCGTCCGGAAGATAAAGCGCCACGGCCGTATAGACGCGGTGCCTGCGTCCGGAAAGCAAGCCGAGAAACCGGCGCACGTCTTCCGCCGATTGAGCCTTGGGCAAAACGCGGCGGCCCAACGCCACCACCGTGTCGGCGGAAAGCACCAGCGATTCCGGCTTTTGCGCCGCGACGACCTCGCCTTTTCTTAGCGCCAGACGCGCGGCCTGGTCGCAAGGCCGTTCGCCCTTTTCAAGAATCTCGGCAATGTCGGCGGGAACGACCTCGTCCGGAACCGCGCCAATGTCCCTTAAGAGCGCCAGGCGCCGAGGCGAGGCCGAGGCAAGAACAAGTTTCGGTTTTTCCATTTATTTCTTCTTCATTTTGTAAACGTAGGAGATGATCTCCGCCACCGCGCGGTAATGCTCCGGCGCGATAATATCGTCGATTTCGACCGTGTCGTAAAGCGCCCGCGCCAAAGGCGGGTTGCTGACGATCGGCACCTCGTTTTCCTCGGCCAGATCCCTGATGCGCCCGGCCAGAAAATCCACGCCCTTGGCTGTTACCGTCGGCGCAGGCATCTTTTCCCGATCATATTGCAAAGCGACAGCGTAATGGGTCGGGTTCGTGACGACGACGTCGGCGTGAGGCACCTTGGCCATCATGCGCCGCCGCGCCTTTTCGATCCTGATCCGGCGCAGGCGGCCCTTGACCAAGGGATCGCCTTCCATCTGCTTATGCTCGTCCTTGACTTCCTGCTTGGTCATTCGCAGGCCTTTGAAATAGGAATAGCGGACGTAAAGCGTGTCGGCCACCGCGATGATCGTGATAACGACCATCAGAACCATGACAACGTGTATCGTTTCGTCGTGCAGAAACGCCAGTCCTTGAAGCAGCGGCACGTCCACGAGCGACGGCAGTTCATCCAGCAAAGGGGAAAGGACGCGATAGGCGACGTAGCCCAGGACCACCAGCTTGGCGAACGCCTTCAAAAGCTCCACAAAAGCGTTCCAGGAGAAAAGATTCTTGAGCCCCTTCAAAAAGCCGAGTTTCGAAAAATCAAGCTTGACCCGGCTCGAGTTCACATAAAAATCCGTTTGGATCATCGTCCCCAAAAGCGCCGCGGCCAAAAGCAACCCGAAGACAAGGACTGCCTGAAACGCCACCGTCTGCATGATGCCGAGCAAAACGTCCTGCATCCCGCCGTCCTGAAGGGATAGCTGATGGGGCCTCTCCAGAAAGACCTGCAGACCCACCTTCAGCTGCCGGGCCAGGTAAGGCCCTAGCCAGGCCAAGACGATCAGCGACGCGACGAAAATGAACCACGTCGCCAGTTCGCGGCTGACGGCAATCTGGCCTTCGTCGCGCGCGTCTTGAATGCGTTTGCTTGTCGGTTCTTCTGTTTTCTGGTCCTTATCGGACTCGACCATTCTCTCCCCCGCTTTACCTGATAAAGAGAGAGCCGAGAGCGTCGTCGTAAACCTTGAGCCAGACGCCCAGGGCCGCCCCCACTACGACGGAAAAGACGAAAAAGCCCCCCATGATCTGCACCGGCAACATAACAAGGAAAAGCTGAATCTGTGGCATCATGCGTTGCATGACGCCCAGGACGACGTTCAAAAGAAGGCCGCCGACGATAAAGGGCGTGGCGAGCTGGACCCCCACCAGAAAGCTTTTAGCCACCAGCCCGATGTAGGTCTTCACCACGTCGCCGTAGAAAAGCTCTCCGCCCACGGGAAAAACCTTGTACGTGTCCACAAGCGCCCGAAACACCAGATGATCCAGCCCCGTGGCGAAAAGAAGCGCCAAGGCCGCGACGCCGAGAAAAGCGCTTGGCAACGCGCTTTGTCCGGCCAGGGCCGGATTCAGGATCATGGCGTTGGAAAGCCCGATTTCCATGGCGACGATAGCCCCCATCGTCGCGACGATGTCCATCAGGACGCGCATCACCGTGCCGAAGAAAAGGCCGATAAAGGCCTCCCCGGCGATCAGCGCGAGAAGGACGGGTATCTGACTCGGCAAAGGCGGCAGAGACGGCGCAAGAACCGGCAGCATCATGAAGCTGAAAAGCAGCGCGAACATCAGCCGCACGCGCGCGGGCACGAACGCCTCGCCCAGACCGGGAAACATCATAAAAGCCGAAGAAAGCCTAGCGAAAACGAGCAGAAAGGCGAAAACCTGGCCGGAAAGAAACGCGCCGAGATCGAGGCTCGTCATCAGCCGCTCGCGCCGATCTGAACGATGCGGTCCGTCAGCATTTTCGTGAAGCCGCCAAGCGTGGACAGCATGAAGGGAAAGAGAAACAGCGTCACGGCGAAAACGCAAACCATCTTGGGAATGAAGGCCAGCGTCATTTCCTGAATCTGCGTCATGGCCTGGAACAGAGAGACGATCACGCCCACGACCAGGCCGACCAAAAGAATCGGGCCGACGAGCTTGAGCATGACGTAGATGGCCTGGCGGCAGATTTCGATGACTTCGGCGTCGGTCATGGGAGAGAATCGGTCGTTGAAACGCGGGACCCGACGAGCATACAGGGTTCGAAAGGAAGACGAAAGGGGGCAAGCCCTTATCGAGCCAATTGGCCGACGGGCACCAGGCGAACTCCCCGCTTTTCGGCGTTCGGTATCCATTTCCGAAGCGCGTTGATCGTCGGCGCGTGCGGATGACCGATGGCCACCGCATAACCTTTGTGCCGGGCGATGGCCTCCAACCGAGCCAGCGCGCCGTAAATCGCCGATTCGTCGATCATGTCGTCGAGGAAAACGTCCCTTGAAACCGTCCTGAACCCGGCGGCGCGCGCCGCCGTCGCGGCAACGGATTGAGGGCTTGTCCGCGAATCGAGAAAGAACACGTTCCTCTCGTTCAGTTCAGAAAGGGATTCAAAAAAGAGCCCCATCAATCGGGCGTCAGAGGTGAAACGGCTTCCCATATGATTGTTGATGCCAACATAACCGTCGAACGCTTTGATATTCTTCTCTATTCTTCTTTTTATCTCCGCGTCGTCCAGCTTTGTGAGCAAGGCGTCGGGCCCCGGATAGGCCGATCCTAAAGGCTCCATCGGCAGATGAAGCATGACCTCGTGGCCCGCCTGCGCCGCCGCGCGAATCTGGGGAGCCAAATCCAAGGCATAGGGCAAAAAAGACAGGCTTAAAGGCGCCGGAAGCTCAATCGCTTTCTGGCTGAGAGGGACGGAAGGGCCCAAATCGTCGATGACAATCGCCACGAAAACATCCTCGAACGGCAAGGTCGGAATCGTCGATTCGGGGAGCGCCGGGGGGATCAAATCTTTATCTTCCGGCAAACATAGAAGACGCCGCGAACAAAAAAGCGCCGATCCGCCGCCCAAACAGTCCGAAAGGGCTTCCGGTCCCCAGGACATGGGCGCATTTTCCTCAACGGAAGCTTTCCAGCTTTGGATCGATTCTTCAGGAGCCGAAAAACGGAAAAGAAACGCAGCCCCCCAAAGAACCAGCGCCGCCCCGGCTAAAGCCAAAAGAAGAAACTTTTTTAACGTTTTAGGTTTCATGGCCCTCTGGTTCTAGACCAAAGCGCCTTTTTGGTAAACGAAACGTAAAAATCGTCTGATTTTTCGATCCGCCAAGGCCGCCTTTAAGGGGATGCTAAGGGTTTTCGCCTTATCCTATTATCCGTTCTCGTCCAAGGCGTTAACCTATGGCTTCAGAAACCGGAAAAACCATCCTCATCGTCGAGGATAACGAGCTCAACAAAAAACTGTTTCGCGACCTTTTGGAAGCGAACGGCTACAGGGCGCTGCATACCGCCGATGCGCTCGAGGTGTTGGACCTGGCGCGGCAACATAAACCCGCCCTTATCCTGATGGACATACAGCTGCCCGAAGTCTCGGGGCTTGAAGTCACGCGCTGGATCAAGAGCGATCCGGCGCTTCGCCACATTCCCGTCATCGCCATCACGGCCTTTGCCATGAAGGGCGATGAGGAAAAGATTCGCGCGGGCGGCTGCGAGGGCTATCTGGCCAAGCCGATCTCCGTCGCCGGATTTCTCGCCACGATCAGAAAGTTCCTTGAGCCCTCTTCCTCCGCGTAAAGATTTCCCATGTCGGCCCGTATCCTTGTCGTCGATGACAACGTTCTGAACCTCAAGCTGCTGGCCGCCAAGCTGGCGAAGGACTACTATTTCGTCAGCACCGCCGAAGACGGCCTTCAGGCGCTCGACGCCGTGAAGAAGAATATGCCGGACCTCATCCTCCTCGACATCATGATGCCGGGTTTGGACGGCTTCGAAGTGTGCAAGCGGCTGAAGACCGACCCCGCCACAAAGCACATCCCCATCGTCATGGTCACCGCCCTTTCGGACGTGAGCGACCGCGTCCGCGGCCTGGAATGCGGCGCGGACGATTTCCTGACCAAACCCATCAACGACATCGCGCTGATGGCGCGGGTGCGTTCGCTTTTGCGGCTCAAGATGGTCATGGACGAATGGCGCCTGCGCGAGGCGACCGCCGCGGCCTTCGCCCTTCCCGCCCAGGAAGAGGAGGAAAAGGACCTCAGGCCGGGGCGCGTTCTTTTGCTGGAAGAAGACGAAGGTGATCGCGCGGCGATCGTCAGGCATTTGTCCAAGGAGGGCTTTGAAACGACCGAGACGACCAGCGCCGACGAAACGATTGAAAAGGCGTCGGACGGTTCTTACGACCTGGTTATGGCCAGCCTCGACCTTCGCAAAGAAGACGGCCTTTACCTCTGCGCCCAGCTTAGAGCCAGAGAGGCCACGCGCACGCAGCCGATCCTTCTCATCGCCAACGACGGCGAAATTGAAACGGTGGCCAGGGGGCTGGATCTCGGCGCGAACGATTACCTTTTGCGCCCCATCGAAGGATCGGAACTTTTGGCCCGCGCTCGCACCCAGGTCCGGCAAAAGCGGCATTACGACCGCCTGCGCAAAAACTATGAGCAGAGCTTGGCTCTCGCGCTCGTCGATCCGCTGACGGGCGCCTATAACCGGCGCTATCTGGAAACTCACTTGCCGATGATGTTCGCGCGGTGCAAGGCGACGGGGCGGCCCATGTCGATCCTTTCGCTCGATCTCGACCATTTCAAGAACGTGAACGACACGCACGGCCATGCGGCGGGCGACGCGGTTCTCAAGGAGACCGTCAACCGCGTTCTTATAAGCCTGCGCGCGGCGGACCTGGTGGTCCGCATGGGCGGCGAAGAGTTCGCCGTCATCATGCCCGACGCCGAACAAAAGACGGCTCTTTCCGCCGCGGAACGTTTGAGAAAAGCCATCGCCGCCACGCCGATCAACGTGCCGGGAACGAACGTCAAATTGAACGTGACGGCCAGCTTCGGCGTGGCTTCCGTTAACCATGAAAGTGATTTAAGCCCATCTTCCGTTCTTGATCGGGCCGACGCCGCGCTGTACCGTGCCAAAAACGCGGGGCGGAACAGGGTCGTGGGCGAAAGCGACACCCCGTAAAACGGAAACGGGGCTGTTTGATGAAAACCGGTCTTTTCTTTTTTATTTTCTTTCTCGCCTTTGGTCTTCCGGCCGCGCCCGCCCTTGCGCGCGGCACGGGCGATATGTTCGGCGACGCGGTGTGGGTCGCGGGAAACCGTCCGCGCGTGGCGAGCGACTGGCGCAAGGAAGGCGATATGTTTCAGCCTTTGCCCCTTCTTTTGAACGGAAACGTCGATCTCTTCGGCTCTATGCGGCCCGTGCGCACGTCCATGCGCGAAGATATGCTGACCGTACGCGACCGGCCCTTTGTCTATCCCGCCCGTATGTTCGGGCCGTGGAAGGACCGCTGACCTTGCGGCAGCGCGCGCGATTTCACCCGCCCGTATATTTGTCGATCATCTCCTTAATATTGTTCGCGCGAACGGGCTTTTGCAGATAATCGTCCATTCCGGCTTCCAGGCATTTTTCCCTATCGCCCTTCATCGCGTCCGCCGTCAGGGCCACGATGGGGACGTGCTTGCCCAGACTGGCCTCGAACGTCCTGATTTGCTTTGTCGCCTCGAACCCGTCCATTTCCGGCATATGGCAATCCATGAACACGAGCGCGTAATCCTTCTCGGCCACGCAGCGCACGGCTTCAACGCCCGTCGCGGCCACATCGACCCGCCATCCCATTTGCGTCAAGAGCGTCTTCATGAGCATTTGGTTGACGGTCTGATCCTCCACAACGAGGATCGTCCCTGAACCGGACGCCTTGTTCCTGTCCTCCTCGCTTGCCTGAACCAGGGCGCCCCATCCCGGAATCTCGTTCGCGCCGAAAGCCGTCACGACCTTGGGCGTCGCGCGGCGGGGATCTTCTTTCAAAAGACCCGCGACGACTTCATAGAGATCCTGCGGAAAGACGGGTTTCGTCAAAAGTCCGATGCTGCGTCCGCCTGACAGATGGCTTTCCTCAACCGGCTTCTCAGGCGACGTGATGAGGATGACGTTCGTTTCCGGCGAGAATTTGGCGATCGCGGCGACGCGGGGAAAAGGATTGACGCCCTCGCGCGCCATTTCCTCGACATCCATAAAAACAAGCCGGTAGGGCTTTCCGAGCGTCACGGCCTGTTGAAGGAACGTCGGCGCCTCGCGCTGCTTCTCAAGCAGCTCGGGACGGAGTCCCCATCCTTCCAGATAGGCCGCGAGAAGCTTGCGCAGAATTTCGTTCTCATGAACGACCAAAACGCCGCCGGTTCCCAAGTTTCCGGAAGGCACAACCGACGTTCCATCTTCAGGATCGGCCCTGAGCGCGAGCGTGAACCAGAAGGTCGAGCCGCGCCCCAGAACGCTGCGCACGCCGATGTCGCCGCCCATAAGCCGCGTCAATTTCCGGCAGATGGCAAGGCCCAGGCCCGTTCCGCCAAACTGGCGCGTCGTGGTCTCTTCGGCCTGGCTGAACTTTTCGAAGATGTACTCCAACTTGTCTTCGGGAATGCCGATGCCCGTATCCCGCACCTCGACCTTCAGGGCCACATCTTCGCCGCGACGATGACCGCTGATCTCGATCATGACATAGCCCTGAGAGGTGAACTTGACCGCGTTGCCGACGAGATTGAGCAAAATCTGCCGAAACCGGACGGGATCCCCCACCACCATGCGCGGCAGATCCGACTGGAAGGCGACAAGGACCTCCACGCCCTTGCGCGCGGCGCGAGCGTAAAGGATGTTCGTCACGGCCTTGACGGTGGATTGCAGATCGAAAGCCGTGGCCTCAAACGACATATGGCCGGACTCGACTTTCGAAATGTCGAGGATGTCGTTGATGAGATTCAAAAGCTCTTCGAGGGATTGATGGATGATCTGTCCCCATTCGCGCTGTCGAGGCTCTAGCTTGGTTCCTAAAAGAAGGGCGATCATGCCCATCGCGCCGTTAAGCGGGGTCCTGATTTCATGGCTCATATTGGCAAGGAAGTCCGTTTTAGCCCGCGTGGCCGTCTCGGCGCTTTCTTTCGCTTTTTCGAGTTGCAGCATGGGCCGCGCAATCGCTTGGCCGAGCGAATAGGTCAGGGCGATCAAGGCCAAAAAGGGCCAAAGGAGTATCTTTCCCCAGGATTCGATCTCCTGTCTGAAAGCCAGGTCAATATCGTCCACGTAAACGCCCGTTCCGATCACCCAGCCCCACGGCTCGAAAACCCGGCTGTAGGAAATCTTGGGAAAGGGCGTATCGCCGCGACCCGGTTTTCTATAATCGTAAAAAACGTAGCCCTCGCCGTTGAGCGCGGCTTCGATTTGTCGGCGGACAATTTTGTCGCTGCCTGCCCCCAGTATCTTAAGCGCGTCCTTTTGCCCCTCCATGTCCCTGAAAATGGCGTGGAATTCTATCACGCCTTCCATATTGAAAGCGAAAAGGTAGCCGCCGTCGCCGTAACGAACGTCCCGCAGAATGTCTTTCGTCTTTTCTTGGGCTTCCTTTTCGTCGATTTTCCCGGCCCGGGCCTGTTTATCGTAAAAAGAAGCGATGCTGACGGCTGCCTCCACAACGCCGCGCAACAGCGTCTTGCGCTCGGCCAACATGACGTCTCTGGAATGAAGAAGACTCGCCCCAAGCATCAAAAGGAACAAAAGCATAGCCCCGCCCAAAAGAACGGCGAGTCTCACCATAATTTGCGTTTTTTTCGTCACGGTTTGAAAGAACCTTGGGCAGGAGATTCATTTAACCATAACCTTTGAGAAAGATTCTTAAAAATCGGCAAAGACATACGGGCGCAGGTCTTGGCGCGTGACAAGCCGCCCGCAAACGGCTATCACCCTGCCCCATGGCAAGTTCTTCTTTAACAAGAGAAATCGAACGGCGGCGCACCTTTGCGATTATCGCCCACCCCGACGCGGGTAAAACGACGCTGACGGAAAAGCTTTTGCTTTTCGGCGGCGCGATCCAGCTTGCGGGGGCGGTGCGGGCGCGCGGCGAGCAACGGCGCGCCCGTTCGGACTGGATGAAGGTCGAGCGCGAGCGCGGCATTTCCGTCACCGCCTCGGTCATGAGTTTCGACTACGCCGACAAAAGTTTCAACCTTGTGGACACGCCAGGCCACGAGGATTTTTCCGAAGACACCTATCGCACGCTCACCGCCGTGGACAGCGCCGTCATGGTCATCGACGGCGCAAAGGGCATTGAAAGCCAGACGCGCAAGCTCTTCGAGGTCTGCCGCCTGCGCGACGTGCCGATCATTACCTTCGTTAATAAGATGGACCGCGAATCCCGCGATCCGTTCGATCTGATCGGCGAAATTGAAGAAACGCTCGCCCTCGACGTCGCGCCCGCAAGCTGGCCCATCGGCTCCGGCGCGGATTTTAAGGGCTGCTACGACCTGCTCCGCGACCGCCTTATTCTGCTCGACAAGGCCGACCGCGCCCGCCTGAGCGAAGGCATCGCCTGCCAGGGCCTTGCCGATCCCAGGCTCGACGAGCTTCTGGGGGGCGAGGCCGCCGCCAAACCGCGTGAAGAGGTCGCCCTGGCGCGGGGGCTGTGCAAACCCTTCGATCCGCAGGCCTACCGGGAAGGCCATTTGACGCCCATTTATTTCGGCAGCGCCTTTTACAATTTCGGGGTGCGCGAGCTTTTGGACGGGCTGGCCGAAAACGCGCCCTCCCCGCGCCCGCAAAAAGCCGATACGCGGGCGATCGCGCCGGATGAGGACAAGGTGACGGGCTTCGTTTTCAAGGTTCAGGCCAATATGGACCCCAACCACCGCGACCGGATCGCCTTCGTGCGGCTTTGCTCCGGCCATTTCCGGCGCGGCATGAAGCTTTTTCATAACCGCAGCGGCAAAACGCTGGCCGTCGGCAACGCCGTTCTCTTTCTGGCCAGGGACCGCGAGCTGGCCGAGGACGCCTTTGCGGGCGACATTATGGGCATCCCAAACCACGGCTCGCTCAGAATCGGCGACACGCTGAGCGAGGGCGAGGCGATCAATTTCCTGGGCGTCCCCAGTTTCGCGCCCGAGCTTTTGCGGCGAGTCCATGTTGCCGATCCAATGAAAATCAAGCACTTGCGACGCGCTCTTGAACATTTCGCCGAAGAAGGCGCGAGCCAGGTCTTCAAGCCCCTTTCCGGCGCGGAATGGATCGTGGGCGTCGTCGGGCCTTTACAGTTCGAGGTTCTGGCCGCTCGCATCGAGGCCGAATACGGCCTTTCGGCGCGTATCGAAGAGGCCGGTCTCGACGCCGCCCGCTGGATCGAGGCGGACGATCCTGCTATCCTGGAGGCGTTCGTGAACGCGAACGGCGGCTCGCTGGCCCGCGACCATGATGGCGCGCTTGTGTTTCTGGCCCGCAACGCCTGGCACTTGAACCGCGCGATGGAAGAGAATCCGGGCCTGCGCTTCCTGAAAGCCAGAGAACAGCACAGAACTTCTTGAGGAGAGCCTTCTCATGCCGAAGAAACTGGCCCCTTTTTTCCCGAACGAACGCGGCGCAACGGCCATTGAGTACGCCCTGATCGCCGGATCCATCGCCATGGCGATCGTGGCCGTCGTAGCCCTGCTCGGCGGCGGGGTGCGCGGCCTGTTCGAAGGAATCGCGAACGGGTTTGGATCGTAATCACAAAAATCGTCATTGCGAGAAGGAGCGTCGCCAAAGGCGGCGCGACGACGAAGCAAGCCAGGGCCGCAAAGAACTAAGGCTGTTCTGTTTGACTCTGGATTGCCGCGCTCCCCCGGCTATCGCCGGGATCGCTCGCAATGACGGACAAGGAGCGAGGCTACTTCTCCCTTGCCGCTTTCAACTGCGCTTCGGTGAGTTGAAAGCCCATCAGCACGCGATAAAAGGCTCCGTTTTCGCCCTCCTTAAGCGGAATGAAAACGCGCAACGGCTCGCTTTTCTGCGCGCTTTTCCCACCCGCCGGAAAAACGATCTGCGTCGTCATGATTTCCTTCGAACGAACCTCGCCGTCCGGGTTGATAAGGGAGACGAAAAAGGGAAAACCGATCTGGTCGCCGCCGAGACGAGGCCCTTTTTCCGCCCCGATGAGCAGCTCAAACGCGATCTCGACGCCTTCGCCTTTGTAATCGCACGAGCCTTCCACGCCGCGCATCGCCGCAAGCGCCACAAGATTGGCGGGATCGCGCGTGTCGCTGCCGTAATCCTCGATCCGTTCCAGATCGCGCAGCACCGCCACCTGCGGACAGGATCGCGGCGGACCCTTGTCGCCCGCGCAGGCGGTCAGCGAAAGGAAAACGGCGAAAAGAAGAACCTTTTTTCCCATGTCTTCCCCCCCTTCACGTCTTAAGGCGCGTGCCGCGCGCGAACAGCCAATAAGCGACGTTGAAAAGCGCCAGATTGACGAAGAAAAGCATCGCCATGCCGCCCCGCACGTCGCCGTCGGCATAGCCCGTAAAGCCGTAGCGGAACCCGTCGATCATATAAAAAAACGGATTGAATTGGCAGACGAGCCGCCACGTCTCCGGCAGGTCCTTGATCGAGAAAAACGTGCCGGAAAGAAACGTCGCGGGCGTGACGATAAAGTTCTGAACCGCGCCCAGATGGTCGAAATCGGCCCCCATGATTCCCGTTATGACCCCGATCAGCGCCAGCATAAGAGATCCCATCCCGGCGTAATAAAGGACAAGCCAAACGTTGTGAACGGGAAGCGGCGCGAACAAGGTCGCCGCGCCGAGCGCAAGCGCCCCCACCAAAAGCGCCCGGACGATCCCGCTTGCGGCATAGCCCATCGTCAGATCGAACGGCGAGAGCGGCGTCATCAGAACGTCCACGATGCTGCCGCGCACCTTAAGGAGGATAAGGGAACCGGCGCCGTTGATAAAGGCGCCCTGCGCCATCGCCATCATGACGAGACCGGGAATCAAAAACTGGAGGAAAGACACGCCGCCGATGGCCGGATGTCCCCGCCCCACCGTCACGGAAAAGACGGCGTAGAAGAGCAAGGTCATCACGAGCGGCGAGACGAGGCTTTGTTCCCATATTTTGAGAAAGCGGCGAATCTCCTTGAGCGTCAGAGTCCAAAAACCGCGCGCGTTCCATTTTCCGGAATCGCGCGAGATCGGCGAGGAAGCGTCGGCCAAAAGAAGGGGCTGGGCCTCTTCCTCTTCAACCTGTTGTTCCTGGATTAGTTTTCGGATCGCTTTCATCGCCCCTAGGCTAGTTGCTTGACCTTCAGCCAGTCAAGCTTGTTCGGGCGGTTCTCGATGTAATGGTTGAGGGCGATGATGACCCGCTCGTCATAGGCCTTTCCGGCCTCTTTCATCATATGCTCGACCGCCTCGCGGAAAGGCAGGCTGTCGCGATGCGCGCGCGGGCTGACGAGCGCCACAAAGGCGTTGGCGACCGAAACGATCCGCGCCGTGACGAGAATCTCTTCGCCCGCCAGGCCTTCCGGCGCGCCGGTGCCGTCGTAACGCTCCAAAACCTGGCGCAGAGTCGGCACCACAGGCCCCTCGAAGCCGATGATCCCCAGAATCTCGGCGGAAGTCAGAATGCCGTCGCGCACGCGCTGCAACTCTTCGGACGTCAACGCCCCCGTCTTGGTCAGAATGCGCCGCGAGACGAGAACCTTGCCGAAGTTCATCAGCGATCCGGCGATTTCCGCCGCTTCGACCTGGACCGGCTCCAGCCCCATTTCGACGGCGATCGCGCGGGCGAGCTGCCCCACGCGCGAAGAGTGCCCTGCCGCATAAGGATCGCGCCTGTCCACGACGGCGACCAGCGTTTCGATCACCTGCCGAAGCATTTGCTCGCGCCGCTCTTTCTCTACGAACAGGGTCGTCAGATCGTCCTCGCGCAGAAGAACGCAGCCGCTGACCTCCGCGATCTCTGAAACGGCCTCGTAATGACGTTGAAGAAAACGGGTCTCGCCCTTCAGATTCACGACCCGATCCACCGTCTCGATCGGCCCCTCGGCAGCGCGAGCTTCGGCGAGACGAACCTCCAGCTTCTTAGCCTGCTCGTTCGGCAGGACCTTGATGGGCGGACGGCCTATGATTTCGGCCTGGGGCTTGCCGATCTCGGCGGCGGCCTTTTCGTTCACAAACCAATAGCGATTGTGGCGGTCGAAAATAGAGATGCAGCCCGCCTGGTGATCGGCAATCAGCCGCAGCATATCCTCGCGGTAAGACAGCCTGCTTTCAAGCTGCTCGATCCGAAGCCCGTAGAGGGAACCAAGCCGCATACGCTCGCCGAGCCGGGCCTCTCTTCTCAGAATAAGCGGCAAAATCAGGAGCGGGACAAGGGCCGTCGCAAGACCGAGCCAGAAACGCGGCGTCCCCGCCCCGGCGGCAAAGCCGTCCCCGGCCAGAATGTCCCAGATCCCGAAAACGGACACGATCAGCAAACCGATCGACGCGCCCGCATAGAATAGGCGGCCTTTCATCTCAGGATGCAGCTCTTCCTCCGGAAAACCGGCAGGCGGCGAAAGAATCTCGTTCGGCAAAGAGGGTTCCATGAGATAAAGCAGACAACACGTTGACAAGCCCGGCAGAAAACCGCCCGGCGGCAGCTTACGCCTCAAACCTCAAACAGAAGTTAAAATTGAAAGTTACTAAAATTTAACTAAGCTGGAACAACCTCCTGTTAAGCTTAACTTTCCTTCTTTATAATCAACCTTATGCCCTCTTTCTCCCGCTTTCGCCCCCCGCCGCAGGAATCGATGCTCCTGGACCTTGTTCGGCGGCTTAGGGTCCATCGCGCCGGACGCATGGGGTTGCACCTGCACCTTTCCAAGCTTTCCCGCGCCTATGGACGCGAACGGTATGGCGAAATCGCCCGCGAATCCTTCGCCTCGTATGTCAGCGGTTTCGAGGGGCAGCTTTTCAATCTTGAAAACGGGGATATCTTTTTCGTCAGTAAAAACACCACTCCCACGGTCCTAGAGGCGGCGGTGACGCGGCTTCAACAATTGTTCAGCCAGGACCCCTTGCTGGAGATTCCGGAACCGGGGGGACGCTCCGCTTTCTGCACCTGGTACGATCTTTCGGAAGACTACGACTCGCTCTTGAAAAAAGCGGAAGAGCTTCTGGCCGAGGCCGAACGCAGGCGCGAGGAGGAAACGCCAACCGCCCTTTTCCGGAAAGAAAAGACGCCCATCGCTCCGCCCTTTCTGCACAAACTTGAACAAGCGCTTGAGACGGCGGACGTGACGACCCTTACCCGGCGCCAGACGGTCTGCACTATCATCGACGAGGCGCCGCCGCAGAGACTGTTCGAGGAAGTCTTCGTCTCCGTGGACGATCTGCAGCGCGCCGTCGCCCCGGACGTGGACTTGGCGGCGGACGTTTGGCTTTTCCGGTATCTCACGCGAGCGCTCGACAAGCGGATGATGCGCAGCTTCATCCGCGACGGGATGTCGTCCTCCATGCCTTTCAGCGTCAACCTCAACGTCGCGAGCATATTGACGCCCGATTTCGCGAAGTTCGAAGCCGCCGTCACGCCGCAATTGCGCGGGCGTCTTGTGATCGAGATGAACAAGCTCGACGTTTTCGCGGATATGGGCGCTTTTCTTTTCGCCCGCGATTATCTGCGCGATCACGGCTTCCGCCTGTGTCTGGACGGCCTCACCCACCACACGCTGCGCTATTGCGACAGAACCAATCTGGGCTTCGATCTCGTGAAGCTTTTCTGGGCGCCCGGCGCGGTGGAGGACATTTTGCCCAGCATGATCCCTGAGGTCCGCAACCTTATCAAAGACACCGGACAGGCCCACACCATCCTGTGCCGCTGCGACGACGCCCGCGCCATCGCGACGGGCCAGGATCTCGGGATCGTCATGTTCCAGGGCCGCGAGGTGGACAGAAGGTTAGAGGAGGCGAAAGCGAGGCCACTCAACCCTTCTTACGGGCGATAGCCGAGCCTCAAGCGCCCCGTGCGCAGAAAGACGCGCCGGGCGGGAAGAATCGCGTCCGGACTTTTCCCCCGCAGCAACGCCGTCTGCGCGGCGGCAAGAAAAACGACGCGGCGCCTGGCCGCAATATCGAACGGGCCTTCCGGTCCCTTCTCTATCGGATCGGAAGGCGGAACGACGACGGGGGCTTGTTTTTCTTCCTCGCGCCGAAGAGGCGGGACGTTTTGCGGCGCCGCGGCGGGCGTGGTTTCTTTCTTTTCAGGTTCGCTTCGCGCGGCCTTGCCCTTGGTCAGCTTTTCCCATCCCTCCTTAATGAAAGACGGCACGCCCCAAATGGCGGAAGCGATCAACGAGGCCGCCACGCCAAGAACAAGAACGCCTTTGGGGGAGACGGCTTTGTGAATTCGCGGAAGCCAAACGTCGAGCCTTTTGTTCATTTTCTTGGAGTCATGAGAAACTTCCCGCAAAAGGGCCAAAGACTCGTCCTGCTTTCTCTGCACATCTTCATTGATCTGTTTTTGGGTCTTTTCCCTCTCTTCCCTACGAAGAGAGGCAATCTCGTCCTTATATTTGGAACGAATCCGCTCTATGAACGCGAGAATAGCCGCATCGTTGTCCAGAACCCTCTGCGCCCTTGCGTAATTGGCTGAATTTTCCTCGGCCTTCAGAAGGAAGGCCGCCATGGCCATGCCGACGACTTTCTGGTCACCTCTGGCCCTGAGAAGAAATTGAGAAACGACTTTCTGTCGAAAAGCTCCGGATAAATGAACCTTTTCCATAAAAACCCCTTCAAGAAATCTTTCCTGAGCATTTTATGGCAAAAAGCGATAAATTTCTGTTAAAATCAGAATCCAAGCTCTTCACTCGGTTTATGAGCAAACTCCCTGATCAATCTTCTTCTTATCTCTTTTTCCCCCGCCTTAATCCTTTCATTCATTTCCTTAACTCTTTTTTCACGATGCATAGCGAGCGCCTCCGGACTCACTATCCACCAAGCCCAAGCCACCCTTTGCCAAACTCGCCTTTCATAGCGAGCAAAAAGGGCCCTGCCTGCGCGTTCAAGCCAGCTCTTCCTTTCCATCGTAACATGGGTGGGTTTTGCCTTCATGCTTTCTTCATAACATTTTACTAGCCTCCTTGCAAAAGCGTTTTACTTTCACGTTAACGAATTCGGTCCCTTGAAACCCTGCACCTTCAACGCCATATACCTGTTTGTTTAACATTTCTGGAGCCTTTGCCCATGACCGAAGAACGCATTCCCTTTCGCGCCGAAGTAACCCGGCTTTTGGACATTGTGGTCCATTCGCTTTACAGCGAGAAAGAAATTTTCCTGCGCGAGTTGATCTCCAACGCCTCGGACGCCTGCGACAAATTGCGCTATGAAGCGCTGACGGTGCCGGAACTGACGGGCGACGACACCGACTTCAAGATCAAAGTAACCATCGACCCCAAGGCGCGCACCGTTGCCGTCTCCGACAACGGCATCGGCATGAGCCGCGACGAGCTGATCGAAAACCTCGGCACCATCGCGCAATCCGGCACCTCCGCCTTTATGAAGAGCCTCGACGCGGCGGAGAGCAAAGGCGCGCTTGCGCAAATCGGCCAATTCGGCGTCGGCTTTTATTCCGCTTTTATGGTCGCGCAGATGGTCGAGGTGACCTCGCGCAAAGCCGGGACCGAGGAGGCCTGGTGCTGGCGTTCCGACGGCAAGGGCGATTTTTCCATCGAGGAAGGCGAACGCGCCGAACGCGGCACGACCGTGACGCTTTATCTCAAACAGGCCGAAGACGAGTTTTTGCACCCCGACCGTCTGCGCGGCATCATTAAGCTTTATTCCGACCACATCGCCCTACCCGTCTTCCTGGACGGCGAGGACGAGCCTGTCAATCAGGCCAGCGCCCTTTGGCTGCGCCCCAAGAGCGACATCAAGAAAGAGCAATACAGGGAATTCTATCACCACGTCGCGCACGCTTTCGAAGAACCTGCGCTGACGATCCATTGGCGGGCCGAGGGCAAGATAGAGTACGCGGGCCTTTTGTTCGTGCCGGGCATGAGGCCTTACGATCTTTTCGATCCCAGGCGCCGCCACGGCGTGAAGCTCTACGTCAAGCGCGTTTACATCACCGACGAAGCGGAAGGATTGATCCCGCCCTATCTGCGCTTCCTGCGCGGCGTCATCGACAGCGAAGACCTGCCGCTCAACGTGAGCCGCGAAATGCTGCAGAACAACCCCCTGCTCGCCAAGATCAAGCAAGGCGTGACGCACAAGGTTCTCGGCGATCTTTTGACTTTCGCGAAGGACGAAGAAGCCTACGGCAAGTTCTGGGGCGATTTCGGCGCGGTGCTCAAGGAAGGCGCGTATGAGGACGCGCAAAACCGGGAGACTTTGCTTAAGCTCCTGCGTTTCCATTCGACGCACGGCGACGGGTTGGTTTCTCTCGCCGATTATGCGAGCCGCATGAAGAAGGATCAGGACGCCATCTATTATCTCAACGGCGACAATCTTGAGACGCTGCGCCGCAGCCCGCATCTGGAAGGCTTTAAGGCGCGCGGCATCGAGGTCCTGTTGCTGACCGACACGGTGGACGATTTCTGGCCGGGCGCGGTGGGCGCCTATGACAACAAGCCGTTCAAATCCGTCACGCGCGCGGGGCAGGACCTCGACAAGATCGCGCCGCAGGAAAGCAAGAAAAAGGAAAAAAAGGCCGAAAAGACGCCCGAAGCCGATCTTTCCGCCCTCATCGCGTTCTTGAAATTGACGCTCGCGGACAAGGTGAAGGATGTGCGCGTTTCAACGCGCCTGACCGAAAGCGCCGTCTGCCTCGCCGCGGACGAGAACGACATCGACATTCATCTGGAGCGTTTCCTCAAGCAGCACAACCAGATCCGCACGCCCAGCGCGCGCATCATGGAGATTAACGAAAACCATCCGCTTATCCGCAAGATGGCGGATAGGGCGAAGGCCGAAGGCGCGAAAGAGAGCCTTGCCGATATGGCTTGGCTGCTTTTGGACCAGGCGCGACTTATGGACGGCGAAACGCTGACTGATCCCGCCGGTTTCTCCCGCCGCCTCAGCGAAGCGCTCGCGAAGGCGGTTTAATTCGAGAACACGTACCGGCTGCGCACGCGCATAAGCTGCTCGTGCTTGGGGTCGAGCGCGTCCAAGGCCTCGTCCACAAGACCGAAGGCCAATGCGTTGTCGATCGCCTGATTGACAAGACCTAGCAGCTTCATATCGCCCTTCTTGACCGAGATGCCTTCTTTATAATGTCCAAGCGGCTTGTTCTTGAAAAGCGGCCTCAGTTTGCCGGGATTGGTTTTCTCAAAGACGGCGAAGGAAACGGGATCGGCAAGAACGACATCGACCTTTTTCGTCATCAGATCCATGTAAAGCTGCGAAACTTCGGTCATCGTCGGCATGGTGGCAAGCTTCGCTTTCGGGAAAAGCCGAGGAACCAGATCGCTTGAAACGTCGCCGTCGATGCCTGTGAAGTGAACTTTTTCGTTGTTCAAATCGGCGCGCGTTTTGAACCTTGTTTCGTCCTGCCGCACATAGGGATAAACGATGCTGGCATAAAGCGGATCGGAAAACTCGACGAACTTGCCCGCCGACATCGTATAGGGCCCATCGTCGCAAATCGCATCCACGCGACCCGAGTTCAGGTCTTGCACCTGATTGCCGAGGACGACTTCTTTAAAAACGACCTTGATATCGAGCGTGGCGAAGGCTTTGCGAAAAATGTCGATGATAAAGCCCTTCCACTCCTTTGTATTGGGGTCGAGCTCTTTATAAGGAGGCCAAGACCAGACGCCGCAGACGATTTCGTTCTTGGCCATCACGCGATCATAGCCGGATGTTTCCGCCCGGGCGGAAAAGGAAAAGAAAGACATCAAAACAGCTAGTGAACAAAGAAGCTTTTTCATTTGACGCCCTTCCTTTCGTGGATTGCTCGTTTTTAGCAGAAACCCTTCAAAAATCAACTCTATTGCCTTTTTAGCCCATTTTTCTGTTTCAAAACAAGCAAAAGCGGGCTATATCAAGCCGCTTGAATGTCTGATGTCTGACATCTGATATCCGACATCTGACATCTGGTACGGAGACGTGGCCGAGAGGCTGCCCGCTCGCGAAGGCGAGCAAAACTTATACGCCTTCAGCCTTTGGGTTGAAGGTGACGATTGCGGAGACGTGGCCGAGAGGCTGAAGGCGACGGTTTGCTAAACCGTTATAGGGGGTAAACCCCTATCGAGGGTTCGAATCCCTCCGTCTCCGCCAGTTTTCTTATATTTCACAATAAATTCAATAAGTTAATTTTTAGCTTCCGTTTCTACCCCCAATTCTACCCCCATTTATTTCGCGGTTCGGGATGAATGTTCTGGCATCCCAGCGAACAACAAACCCGCATTTCCGGCTTCGCATAGCATCCGCTACAGCCCGTGCCATGCTCGCCGCACCTATGCCGTGGCCGCCGCTTGTGCCGTAACTTGGCCGCCCCGCCGCCAAAAAGGTTCCCTTCCCAAACATCGGGGCGAGAGGGCGGCGAGACACCCTTAAAAATAGGGTGGTAGGGTCAGTGTCTGGGGCGAGCGTCCATATATTTGTCGTCTGTTTTCATGCACGCTACCACCGCATCCCACGTCCGGGCGTTCTCTGGGATGATCGCCCCGATACAAAACTCGCGGCTGATGGCGGCAAAAAGAGAAAACCTCTACAAGGTAAACGCAAAAAGCATGTCTCCTCTGGTTCAGGGCACTCGGTGGAATATTGGCCAATGGCGGCCAAAGGTTCTGCTGAGTAGTGCGAACACCAAGAAAGAATCCGCCCATTCGCCACACAACCTTTCCCCGAACAGTTAACTAAGCCAAGGTTTATGGTTAAGCGTTTCCGAGAAGTTGCAGCGTTTTCCGAAGGCAATTCTTAAAGCCCGCCTCGCTATGGTTAAGGCGGTTTGTTGCGTTAACGGATTGTTAATAACGCATTGAAAGTATTAGACAAATTGATTTGGTTGCCGATTTTTGGTATTATGCCTTTCGTGTTCGGTTGTATGGCGCGTGGGGCGCAGACCGTTAAGAAATTTGAAACTATTTGATAATGCAAAGGAGATTGATATGTTAGGTACAGTTGTCGCTGAGCCCCCAGTCTTTGATGTGCAAATTCTGCCTACGCTTGGCCGTTTCTTTAAGGGATTTAGCGAGTTGTTTGCTGAGAAGGAACAACCTGTAAGCATCGAATATGCTGGAATGTTTCCGGCAAAGAGCGCGTTTGACCCGCCGCGCGATCATCTATTTGTCGTTGAATATACGAACAAGCCAGAATCTGACCCGGAACGGAAGAAAATTGTAATTGTCTGGGGTGATGCAGGCGATGAGCCAAACTGCACCCGCGCAGGTCGCTTTGTAAAAAGCTATGATCCTAAGGATTTGTTTGCTGCCGTTGAAACCTATTCGATCACAGGGGATGGTCAGGAAAAAGTCGATCAATCCAAAGTGCCCGAATGGTTGGGCAAAAAGCTTCAAGACGCCTACGATGGACATCAGCGCCATTTGATCGAGTTAGGGCGTCAAAAACGAGAGGCACTGGCTAAGGCCTCCGGCAACAAATTCGATCATCATTAACCCGTCTTTTTCGTTTGCAACCACGCGAAGGAGACGGATATGCCCATCCGCAAGCCATATTATACGCCTGATGAGATAATAGAGCAGATCAACCTGCTCATCAAAAAGCTTGATTTAGAAGCTTATAAAACGGATGGCAGAACCCAGCTTTATTCCGGCCCGCACGGCCTTGTCGTTGAAGCGCTGAACGATCTTTATGGCGCAGATAAATGGGACGACAACCACAAATTCGCCTTTCATCAAGCCGCTTGGGAAAATACAAAATTACTCGATCAAGTCCCCGTTGGCTTGTTTGCCGAAAATTTTGATCAAAACGAAAAGGGCGAGAGCGTCAATCTTTATGCCTACTACAATTATTGGGCGAATGAAGACCCCGCGTTAGTCGCGGCATATGGCGGGGCGTACAAGTGCGCAGATAAAGTCATGCGCCACGCTTCCCAGAGATTTGCCGAAGCGATCGAAGGCGACACGTTCACAACCGTTTGCGGGGCTGGGTTAAACAAAGTCTTCTACGAAGTTGAACTTCCCGCAATCATTGCCAATAAGAAGGTAACGAGCATCAATGACCTTTCCATGGACATGGTAAGGGAAATTTATGCCGTCGATAAATATGAAGCCTTCCGTGTTATTTGTCTGGCCGAGTTGAAAGAGGTAAGAGAACACGCACAGAAAACTGGTGACGCGAAAGATTGGGCTGATTATAAAGCGCGTCGAAAGTTTTTCACGCTTGAACGCAAATATCTGCACAGAGATTTCGGGCATACGACGCCAGCTATCAAGAAGGCTGTGATGAATATTATCACGACATACCGGATGCAAAAATTGCAGGCTGAAATTGTTGAAAATGATCCGCCGAGCCGCCCTGTTGCCTCGCCCGCGCCGATTACGGCGGCAAAGGCCGACAAGCCGAAAGCCCCATAACGCCAACCACAACTGCAAAATCCCTGTTTCTTTCCCTGCGGTTTTCCCTTACCGCCCCGGATCAAGTCCGAGGCAGGCCCCCAGGGGTAACGACGTTCTTTTGATTCCAACTAATCGGTTAATGCTCTAGCACCCTCCTCGGATTGTCGCACAGCATAAGACGCAGGGCGTCCAGGCCTATCCCCTCTTCCATCAGCAGGGCGGAAAAGGCGGCCAGCGCCTCGCTCGGCGACGGACTGAACGTCTGTCCGACATCCGAAGACAACACGATATGTTCCGGACCGACCTCGCGAATTTGCCGCGCGATCTGGCTTATCGCCACGCCGTCTATGCTGTGCATAGAATAGCAATGCTCGATCATACATCCTGCCGCCGCCAGCTCTTTTTGAACGTCAATCGGCATGGCGATTTTCTGGTATATCGGGTGCGTGACGATTATTTTCCGAACGCCCAGGTCGCGCCCGGCCCGCGCAAGCAGGACGGATTCCCGCCAACTGATATGGCCCGTGCATAAAACGGACCCGCTCTCCGCGATAGCGCGCAAAACGGGATAGACGTCCTCGCACAGGTCCGCCCCGTCGCTGACGAGAACGGGGGCGATAGAGTCGGATTTCCTGGAGCGGAAATCCGGCCTTCCCACCCACTCCTTGGGTATTTCCCACGCGCTGTTTCGCAAAAACTGCTCGGTGTGCAAGGTCGGGAACCACACGAAAAGAGGCGAAGGCGCCGCCATCGCCGCGCCCCAAACGGCGTGCGGGTTCAGCCCGCCCACAAAATGGTTGAGGACGACGCTTGCGAACAATTTCAGCTCGCCCGCCTCTTGCGCCGTTTGGCACGGGATCGACGGGTAAAAATGGTTTTTCAGGACGCACCCGGCCAGCTTGCCGCGCTCTTCCTCCCAAAGGCTTTGCGCCGTGTATTTCCTCGGAATGACTTCAGGCCCTACATGGACGTGAAGATCATAGGCCGACGCGATCATGTCTTGCAGCGTTTTCGTCATGTTTCACCGCAGCGAGCAGGGTTTGAGCCAGGGGAACTTGAGATTTTCCGGAATGACGTACACGCGCGGCAAAGGCCCGTCCACGCGGCTGTCTTTGAAAGGATCGACCAGGCTGAACTTGATCGGTTGAAGCTCTTTCTCGATAATCTCGGCCTCGCACAACCTTTCGCGCAGGTAGCGAAAGGCCGCTTCCTTCTGCGCGACGCTTCCATAGCCCGGATTGAACCTTGCCGCCGAGGCGAGCGAGGCCTGGACCATTCCTGCCGGGATTATCGACCTTATCTTGCTTTCCGTATAGGTCTCGGCAAGCTCAGCATAGGCCTCTCGGTTGCGCCCCCGTATCGCCGACCAGGGCCAGACCCGGGGCGAAGACGGGCCTTTCCCGGCGCGCGCGACTTCGTTCTTCAAGGCTCTGAAATAGGCTTGCATCGTCTCAGGGGCAAAATTGTTGATCTCGGTGGCGTACAAATCGGCGGGCATGAAAAGGACTTGCACGATAATCCTTCTGCCCTCGGCCTCCTTGCGAACCTCGTCCAGAACGCTCAAGACGGCCTTTTCCGCCGAAGATTCGGGAAAAGCGCCGTCCCAGAGCGTTTCTCGATAATCGGGCCGAACGCCCCAGGGAACGAACACGTTGAGGGGCCTGCCCTCCTTACGAGCCTGGATAATCCGGTCGAAACAGGCTTCCGGAAGGACGGGTTTGGCCTCGCTTCGTTTTTCGATCCATTGCCAGAACGCGCAAACGTCCTCGACCGCGCTCAAAGAATCTTCGCTATCAAACAGAATTTCCGTTTTCTCCGGCTTGCCGGAAAATTTCGTCAGCTTGCCGGCTTGGGGAATTTGAATCTCCCAACGGCCTTTCACGAAATAACGGCGATCGCCGGCGAAGGCCTTCATCGCTCTATCATAGGCAAATTTGTTTTGCGCGCGCAGGCGGGCGAGCCGCTCGCTGTCGGCGTCAATATAAATAGACATGGTGCTGTTCCTTTCACTTGCGGTTTCGATCATGCGGGGGAATAAGGCCTGTTACAGGCCGAGCGGGAATGTCACGGGCACAGCCCGTGATGCGCATGATCGAAAGTCAGGCAAGGAAAGGAAGGACGGAAAGCCGCGTAAGCGAATGAAACCACTAAGAAAACAACCGTTTCCTTAGAGACGAAGGCCCCTCGCTTGCTGCGGGGCGTTTAGTGAGCGCAGCCTTGTCGTCATGTCCCCCATTATATTTCTTTCCGCTGTCCATTCAAGGGCGAAAGAAAATATTTCGGCGCTATCGCGCAAAAAAGCGCTGAGCAACCTTTTTTAACCGAAAAAAAGGGATTGGTTAACTATCCTCCGGATTTGATCGAATCACGACTGTCTTGAAGTGCCGCGAATTTCCCCTTCCCTTTCGTCTTCGCAGAGAAAGCCTTATCTATGAGCGCGATCATCAACGGACTGTCAACGGGCCTTTTTCTTCAACTTGCCGTCGGCCCTGTTTTCTTTTTTGTCGCCAACCTCGCCCTGCAAAGAAGCGCCTGGGACGGTTTCGCCGGGGTTTTAGGCGTCACCCTCGCGGACGGCCTTTATATAACGCTGGCGATCCTGGGGGCCGGAAAATTGCTGGAAAGGGAAAGGGTGAAGGCCGCCTTCGCCGTGATCGGCGCGGGCCTTCTGTTCGCCTTTGGGATCATCATCGTGTCGGGCGTCATGAGAGGGCAAGGAGCGATCCCCTTGGCAACGGTGAACACGGCGAACCTGTTGGCCAGCTTTCTGTCGGCCTTTTCTCTCACCCTTTCGAACCCGATGACCATCGTTTTTTTCGTCAGCCTTTTCGCGGTCAAGGCCGCCAAACACCGCTATGCGAGAAAGGACGTGTTTTTCTTCGGCCTCGGCACCGGACTGGCGACTTTTGTCTTCATGGGGGGCGCGGTCTGTTTGTTCACCTTCATCAAGGCGTCCGTACCGGACGCCCTCGTCCAAATCCTGAACCTGTTCGTGGGGCTGCTGCTCATCGTGTACGGCAGCGCCGGATTAGGCGGCCTGGCCAGGGATAAAATGACCGCCCTTTTCTCAAGGTGTTAAGCGAGAGCTTTTACATCGGCCTTTTTTTGGGCTACGCTCCCTTCTCGCCCACACGCAAGCGAGGTTTATCATGAAATCGCTCCGCTTTCTCTTGCCCGCCCTTTTTGTCGTCTGCCTTTTAAGCAACCCCGCCCTCGCGAAAAAATCGGGACATGGTGGCGGCAATGGCGGCGGCCCCGGCCAATGGAGCAAAAGCGTTGAAGAAAGAACTTACGGCAAAGGCGACAAGGCCGATGAAACAGACCTTACCTTACGCTTTACGAACGAGAACCGGGAGCGTATCCGCGCCTATCTGAAAGAAAATTACGGCGCTTCGTGCCCGCCGGGCCTGGCGAAAAAGAACAACGGCTGCCTGCCGCCCGGACAGGCAAAAAGGTACGGCATCGGCGGCACGCTTCCGGACGGCTGGACTAATGTTCCGCAGGGCCTTCTCGCGCGGCTCGGCCCGCCCCCGGCGGGGACGTTCTATACGATGGTGGATAAGGATGTCGTTCTCGCCTCTGAGGCCACGAAAAAGGTCCTCGACGCCGTAACGCTGCTTTCGGCGATGGAATGAGCTTTCCGGCCAAGGGGTTTACGCAACATTTGAATTTCAGGCTGTTATCAGCTATCCCCTACCCCCATCGGGGCGTAGCGCAGTCTGGTAGCGCGCAAGTTTTGGGTACTTGAGGCCCCCGGTTCGAATCCGGGCGCCCCGACCACCCTTCGGCTTCTGGCCGCTTACACCGGCCCATAGACCATAAGCCTATAGCCAAACGCATGATTAGCATCGGCGATGATCTGTTTCATGCGTTCGCATCTTCTCATCTGGTCTAGCCCGATGAGAGGATTCCTGTCTTCTCCGATGGAAGGCTCCTTCTTCGCGGGACGTTCGACAAACAGATAGGAACCCCATCCGCCCATTGTCCACGCGGCGACTTTTATTCTCTTTCTCGCAGGATCGTATTCAGGAATAAACACGTAACCGGCCAACAGCCCTTCTTTGACAACGGCGCGAACGATTCGGCCTTTCGTGACTTCATCTTTAAGCTGTCGCAGAGTCTCTCGAAGACCGGCCCCTCTATAAAACAACGAAGCGCCGTGGCGGACCATTTCGCCGCACCATAAAAATTTCTTTCCTAAACGCATAGCTAACAAATTATGATTGATGGGACCAAAGTCCATATCCGAACTCATGACGTCCTCCTTTGAGGCTCCTTGTTCTGCGGCCTTGTATCATGAAAACAATAATATTTTCAACGCGGTCATTTACTTTCAAAAAAGCCATACTTCTGCCGCGAAAGAACGTAAACTAGCCCTATGAAACATCTTCGATTCTTGCCGCTTGCGGCGGCTCTCCTCCTTGCCCTGCTCGCCCTTCCCGCGCTGGCCGAAGGGCCGGGGCCTCACCTGCGCCTCAAACCCGGGCAGGCGCTCATCGGCCGCTTTATCCACGAGCATCCCGTGAAAGGATTCGACCAGCCGATGCGAACGGAGGGCCGGTTTCTCCTTTCGCCCGGCAAACAAATTGTCTGGGCAATTGAAAAACCGATGGCGACGACCACGACCCTATCGAACGGCAGGCTGGTCCAAAGCGTCGGCAATCTCGCTCTGTTGGAGATCACGTCCGAACAAATGCCGTTTTTAAGCGAAGTCGAGGGGCAGATTCTCGCCGCCCTGAGTGGCGATTGGAAAAAGCTTGAGAAAGATTTCATCGTCGCGCGCAAAGCGGAGGGCGAAAAATGGGTCGTCGCCATCACGCCGCGCGAAAGGAAGGGCGCCGCTAGGCCGTTTCAGAAAATCGTCGCGCGGGGCGGCGCGTTCGTCGAGGGCGCGGACATTCTGCTCAAAGACGCGGTGGACCACGTGGTTTTCCTGGATCAGCGCCTGATACGCTGATAAAAGTCTTTCATGCTTCGTTTTTTCCTCCTCTTTGCCCTGCTTTTCGCCGCGCCCGCTTTCGCGCGGGACAACGCGCCCGATCCGAAACTGACGCCGGGGAAAGTCGAGACAAGCGACCTCGCGCTGGTCTGCAAGCACGGCTATTCGGAAAAAGTCCGCAGGACGACGCCGGAGATGAAGCAGCAGGTCTATCGCGCCTATGGCTTCAAGACAAAGGAATCGCGCAAGGGGTACAAGATCGACCACCTCGTGCCGCTGGCGCTGGGCGGCGCGGATAGCGTGAAGAATCTGTGGCCGTCGAACAAAAAAGCCGAAAAATACAGCGCGGGCGCCAAGGACCGCCTGGAACTCAAGGTGCGCGAGATGGTCTGCCGCAAGGAACTGGGCGTAAAGGAAGGCCAGAGGCTTTTCCTGACGAACTGGCGCGAGGCCTACGACCGCTATTGCCCGACGCGCGAGGCCTGTCCCTCTTACATCGAGATTCAGGAAAAGGGCCTTACCGGCTCCTTCCACTACGACAAAAATTTTATGATGCGGCGGCGCGGCGGTTCAGGAAAAGAGCCGAAAGGCCGCTCACCGCAATGACGAGGCCGCCGAGGATCGTCCAGCCGTCCGGCGTTTCGTTGAACATCAATGCGCCGAGAAGCGCCGCCCAAATAAGTTGCGTATAGTGGAAAGGCCCAACGACCGCCGCGCTGCCGTAACGGAAGGCCAACGGCACGCAGAGAAAACCCGTTCCCATCATCGCGCCGCCGAGAGCGATGAAGCCCACATCCGCCGCCGCAGGCGCGGCAAACCCGGCATGAAGGAACGTCAGCACGCTCATCAAGAGAACGCAGACAACGCACGGATAAAAGGCGAGAGAGAACGGCGTTTCGTCCTTGTTGAAGCGGCGCGCAATGAGGGATTCAAGGGCGAAGAACATCGAAGAAATCAGAGGGATAAGCATCAACCAATCAAACGCGCCCCAAGGGCGCAGGACGATCAAGGCTCCCGTAAAGCCGCCCAGGACGGCCAAGGCTTTAACCGGCGGAATGCGCTCACCCGTCACGGGTCGCGCTAAAAGAATGGCCCAAAACGCCCCTGTAAAAAGCAGCGTGTAGGTGAGCGCGAAAGGCAGTTTAGAAAAGGCAAAAACGTTCATCGGAACAATCAGGGCGACAAGAACGCCTCGAAGCAGGTGGAGGCGCTTCTGCCGCGATAGGAACGCGCTCTTGTACCCGCCGAGCGGCTTGTTTGAGAGAAAAAGCCCGATAAGCGCGACGAACTGGAAAACGCCCGCGACAAAGAAAACGTCGTGCCCCCGACCCATCATGACGCGCGTCAAAGAATCGCTGACCGAAAAGGCCAAAAAACCGACGAGGGCAAGAGCCACGGCAAGATAGGGCCTATGTTGGACGGTCATACCGGCGCCCTTAAGAGAGGGATGGCTGGGGGACGTGGATTCGAACCACGGTAAACAGAGTCAGAATCTGTTGTCCTACCGCTAGACGATCCCCCAGCAGGTTCGAGGCGGCCTTCCTATCATATCGTTTAGGCTTTGTGTAGGGGAAAGCGGCAAAAAGGCTGCCGCTTCCCTTTTCTCCCTAACCCAGCACCCTATAACCCCTGCCGCGCAGGCAGTTGTTAATGATGTTTTTCTGCCTCTGATTGGCGTTCAAAGCTCCGGTCCCGCCACCGCCAAAAGCGCCGATCACCGCGCCTGTGGCCGCGCCAAGACCGGGATCGCCGCTGAGCGCCCCCAGAGCCGCGCCGCCCGCCGCGCCCACGCCCGCGCCGATCAAGGCGTCGGTCCCGGCGTCTTCCGCCGCGTCCACCTGCTCGGCCAGCGCCCTGCATTGCGCCAGATCTTGGTTGTACCGCCCCATATCGACGCCTTGGGGATCAATGACAGGGTTATAAGTCGTCGCCGCGCAGGCGGCCAGAAAAGCGAGCGAAAAGGTCCAGACAGCAACGCGCTTGAAGTTCGGCATGAAGGCCTCCGTGGAAGTGGGGATATGATTCCACCGCATATTAACTTACTTTTTTCTTCCCGTCTGCCCCTTCCGAGGTAAAGTAGTCCCATGAAAGGACAGTCGAAAAACAGAGGCATCGGCGGCCTCGCGTCCAAGCGGCGCGAGGCGGTGCGCGTCAAGACGGCGAAAAAGCGTTCGGCCTCCTCGGCGGCCTGGCTGCAAAGGCAGCTCAACGATCCCTACGTCGCGGCGGCCAAGGAACAGGGCTTTCGCTCGCGCGCGGCGTTCAAAATCATGCAGTTGGATGAGCAATTTAAGTTGTTGCGTTCGGGGCTGAAGGTCGTGGATCTCGGCGCGGCGCCCGGCGGCTGGTCGCAGGTCGCGGCGAAGAAAATCGGCCCTTCCGGCAAGCTTGTGGCCATCGACATTCTGGAAATGGCCCCCCTCCCCGGCGCAGAGATTCTGCACATGGATTTTCTGGCCGAGGATGCGCCCGATGCGCTTAAGACGGCGCTGGGCGGCAAAGCGGATTTAGTGCTGAGCGATATGGCTCCCTCGACGACCGGCCATACGAAAACGGACCACATCCGCATTATGGCGCTGGCCGAAAGCGCGGCCCTGTTCGCGACCGAGGTTCTGGCCCCCGGCGGCGCGTTCGTTTGCAAGCTGTTTCAAGGCGGCGCGGAAAAAGAGCTTCTCGACCTGCTCAAAAAGAATTTCGCAAAGGTCAAGCACGCCAAGCCGCCTTCCAGCCGTTCGGATTCGGCGGAAAGCTATATCGTGGCGACGGGATTCAAGAGCCCTAAAGCCTGAAATAAAACGCAAACTGCCTGCAACCGCCGGAACCGAAGGAAGAGAATAGCTCGTTCATTTTCCTGTTCGTCACGTTTTCCCATCCGCCGCCGCCCGCATAGGCATAGACGGGACCGCTGCCGGGCACGAGATCGCGGGCGGGCAAGGGGTAGGTGCTGGGCACCGGCACGTCGTTCACGACGCTAACGCCCACCTCGTCCCGCCCGGAGCCTTGAAGACGGGAAATGACTTCCTGGCAGGCCAGGTTGCGGATAGTCTGCGCAAGACCTTCCGGCATATCCATCGCGACGGAAAAGCCGACGATCCAGTTGTCCTGGCGTTTGAATCCGATTTTCACGGTCCCGCCCCATCCGTTGACCGTCGTGTTGTTGTCGCGCACGACGTGATTGGGGAAAAGCCCGGCTTCAATCTGCTTTGCGAGCGTCGAGGGATAGTTGCTGCTGCCCGGATAGGCGGTATAAGCGCTTCGCACGCGATCGGCGATTTCGGTAATCGTGCCGACGGCCTCCTCTACCTGCTGCCTTTGACGCACGGAACTGGCCGCCGCCCAGATAAAGGCCATGACCAGCCCCATGATGCCCAGAATGATCGCAAGCTCCACCAGCGTCATGCCTCTGGAGAAACGACGGACGGGTCTTTTTGTCATGTCACGCTCCCTTTTTGGCCGTCTCGCGCGTCAGGGTCCAATCGACGATGGTTTGGTCCGCCGCCGTCCTGCCGCTCACGCGTAGCTGAAGGGTACGCCGGATCGCACCGTCTCCGCAATAGACGCTCGGCTCGAGCGCCAGGTCCGCCCCTTCCGCTCGAAGGCGCCAGCCCTGGCCCGACGGGGTGCGTAAAAGCGCGGCGGCGCCGCCCTGCGCCAATAACGCCGTGACGGAAGGATGCAGATGCCAGCGCACCGTAAAATCACGCCCGGCGGGACCTAGGATCATTTCGCGCCCGAAGAGCTTTTCGCCGTCCTTGGCCAGGCCCAAAAGCCTTTGGACCGTCACGCGCTGGCGCGGACCGTAGCCGTCGTGGCTGGTTTCCAGATACTGGATTCCGTCCTGTTCGTAGCGCTGCGCCAGAACGTTCCTCGGCCTATGCCCTATGCCCCCGCCCGCCAAAAGCTCGCAGGCGTTCGTATCGCCGAGGGTCACCGTGCTGTGCGCCGCCGTGGCCCCCATGGCGCGCCGCCATTCCGGATCGCCCGCAGGCCCCGCGCCGCAATTGACGATAAGCCTTTCGCGCCCGACGCTGAACTCAAAGCTTAAAAGACCCGCGTGCGCCTCTCCGTCAAAGCCGCGCGGCGGGGGCGGCGCGACGTCGGCCAGAACGAGGCTGCGCCCCGCCGTCAGGCGCTCATAACCCATTTCCGGCAAGCGCTTAAGGACGCGGCCTCTGGCTTCAGAGATCGTTTGGATCGCGTCCAGCATGAGCGCCGATCCCTCTCCCCCGCCGTGAAAGACCGCCAGGCCCCCGTCGCCGTGGCGAAAGAACTTCAAAACCGGAACCATTCGCGCGATGGCAAGCGAAAGCTCATGCGGCACCTCAAGCTGCCCCGCGCGGAAAGCCGAGCGCAGATCGATCAAGACGCGCAGGATTTCGGCATGGCGCAGGGGGTTGCGGAAAACCGTGCCGCCGTCGAGCAGAACGTCCTCTTCCAGCCGCCGTTTGAGGAAATCGAGCGCGAGGCCGAGCGCCCTTTCCCCGTCCAGAAGAGCGAGGCCGCCATAGACCAGCCCCTTCACGACGTTCAGGCCTTCAAGACCCGTCAGGTGCGCGGGCGCGACATTGATCAAATGGCGGAGCTGACGCGCCATGGCGGCCCTTTGCTCCCTAGCCAAAGGTTCGGGAGCGGCGGGACCGTAAAAATCGAAAAAGGCGATCCAGTTGGCCAGCCGCGCGCCTAGAATCCCAGGCTCCCATCCGGCCTCGTCCCAGGTTTCCTGCCCTTCGAGCCATTCACGGATCAGCGAGACCGCCTTGCGGCGCGCCTGATCGGTGCCGACCGCCCGCAAATCGCGCAGCCATTCGTGAGAAAGAAAAAAGGGGTCGATTTTCTCGTCGCGGGCGCTTTCTTCCTGATCGAACAGGCCGGGCTGGCCCGCGATCAACGCTTGTCCCCGTTTGGCGTCGCCCGGCCAGGGATCGGCGAGGACAAGCCTGATCCTGTCCGGCACGGGGCTTTGATCGAGCATCATGCGATAAATCGGACTTCCGTAGGTGACGGACTGCACCCGCTTTCGCAATTGGCCGAGTAGTTTGACGGGATTCTCCATCCGGCTCCGTCTATTGTCTTAACGCCTTAAGGTTCGCGGCGTAAGCGCCTGGCCCACCCGCAAAGGCCGCCGTTCCCGCGACAAGCAGGTCCGCGCCCGCCCCCGCCGCCAGGCGGGCGGTTTCCGGATTGATCCCGCCGTCCACTTCCAGATCAATATCCTTGCCCAAAGCGTCGATCCTGCGGCGCAGGGCCGCGATTTTCTCAAGCTGGGATTCGATGAAGGCCTGGCCGCCGAAGCCGGGATTGACCGACATGACCAGCACCAGGTCGAGCTTGTCGAGAACATGGTCCAGGTAATGCAGGGGGGTGGCCGGGTTGAACACCAGCCCGGCCTTGCAGCCCTGTTCCCTGATCAGGCCGATCGTGCGATCGACGTGCTCGGAGGCCTCGGGGTGGAAGGAAATGATGTTGGCGCCGGCCTTCGCGAAATCCGGCA
>CAZZDK010000018.1:0-280 GCA_964652235.1 uncultured Rhodospirillaceae bacterium | reverse complement strand
GGATCGCCTCGCAGACCAGCGGCCCGATGGTGAGGTTGGGCACGTAGTGATTGTCCATGACGTCGAAATGGATCAGATCGGCGCCGGCGCTGACCACTGACTGCACCTCCTCGCCGAGGCGGGCAAAATCCGCGGACAGGATGCTGGGCGCGATGCGGAAAGTCATGGCGTCATCCGGAAATGGGGCGTTCCGATTTTACCCGTTCCGGTCCATGGCGGCATGCGGAACTTCCGCCGCCGCGCCGCGGATGCGAGAATAGATGCATGACCGAGAACAGAT
>CAZZDK010000017.1:16246-43581 GCA_964652235.1 uncultured Rhodospirillaceae bacterium | reverse complement strand
TGCCGTCGCCCTCGTCGCAGCCCTCTATTGGGTTAAGTTGTGAGTCCAGACCCTAGCTTCCTGTGTCTACATTAGAAAAAATCCAGGAACCTATTTCCAACTCATGATGGAATGTTATCTAAAGGGCGACTGCAGGCCCGATCCCTTAGCGGAAAAATTCGCACTTCGTATGCTTGAATCCGTTGAGCATATGGCCCCGGAACTTCTTCGCCAACGGACCGTACATCAAAACCCGGGGCTTGGCGGTTGACCTGCTCCCCATTTATGGACCAGCGGCAGGTTGAGTCTGACCGCAGGATAGCGCCTGTAATCACGCAGCCATGCCGCCGCCGGTTTCTGCGCCTCCGCCACGACTTATTTTTTGAGAATGGGCGCGTACACGTGCGCGCCCGCATATTGCCGTGGCTTGTCGTCGAACCTACTATTCCGGTTCGAATCCGACCTGCTATTATTCGGACAAAAGGGGCTTCCCTTCAGGAGGCCCCTTTTGTCTGAATGGTGGACATTCAGCCAGAAACTTGGAACCAGCTTTTCGACACCTTACAGAACTGGGCGGTAATCCTCAAGAACAGGCCAAATCCAGCTTTTTACTGCGAAAGAGTGACAGGGGGTGCCTATGCTTAACCCCCAGATTCCTCTGATTTCTTACCACAAGAGAGTTTTCAAACCCTGTACCGTAGATGGTGCTTGCCGTCGTGCCGCGAAGCGTGCGCCCAGCACGCTGACGCGAGCGGCACAGGCAAGGCATCCTGACGGTTGCCGCAATCCCACACCGCTTGGCGGTGCCTCCTCAAACCGTACCACACTCACTACGCGCCATAGAGCTACCAAGGCGGTTTCCGGACACGTTCAGAGGGCATTTAGGTGCCCTCCTTTCCCAACCTATCCTCAAATTTTAACGATTCAATGATTTCAAGGAGGTCGCACTATGCAGGACGGTGTTTTGCGCAACGAAAAAGGTCAGCTTCTCCCCGGCCAGACAGCCAATCCATCGGGTGTCAACGGCCACGCGAAGGGCTGGATGAAGTACGGCGACCGCCTGCAAGGCTGGCTGCAAAAGCCCGTGAGCGAGGTTCTGGGGCTTCTGAATGATGCGGAGAGATATGAACGGCTCTCATCCATCGACGCCGTATGCGTGCAGCACGTCGCAAACATGCTGCAAGGGAAAGACACGGTCGCTCAAAGAGAAAAAGGGTTGGATAGGATCGAAGGAAAACCCTCGCGCAGTCAAGAAGACGGTGGCTTGTTTTCTCTCTTTTAGGCCGTCTCATCATCTGCTTTAGGGCACCTAACAACCCGCCCCGATGAAATCACAGAGGAAGCCCAAACAAACGGCAAATCAAGACAAGCGGGTGGCTCTGCCGAGCCTTCTGCTATGGAACGCATTATCGAATTAAAAGCAGCTTCGGCTTCTTCTTCCGGAGTTGGCAAGGGCATGGTACCCAGAATGCGCTGAACAAGCACGGAGTCTGCCGCTCTGGAAGACCTGCGATTATCGTACAAGCGATCCTTGCTCATTGTTCACCTTCCATTTGTTTCAACTGTATTTTCTTTCTCGTGATAAAATCGGTGTTAAGACCAATCTCGAAATAATGCTTCCTTTTGACCCAAATCAGCCCGTCGCCTTTTGATATAATAGCCACATCCGTTGGGCCGCCAACTGATTCCAAGTTTGAGTCCATTTTACGCCGGAGAGATGTAAGCTCTATTAACGCTTCTGCCAAGGCCGCCATTTCTTCCTTGGGTAGATTTTCCACCCTCTGCATGACGGGATGCGTCACGTGTTCTTGTCGGAATTTCGAGAACTCTTCATGAAAAAGACCTAAAATCTTATGATTTTCTTCTTTCTGCTTTTCCCTTTCGGCGGCTTGTTCATTTGCATCCTGAGTTAACTTTGTTACCGTGTTTTCAGATTTTTTGTTAAGAAAGAACTCGAACAACGTATTAACGTACCGCACATGCTCTTCTGAGATGCCTTCCATGAACAATTTAAACATATCGCTTTGTGCAAATGGTATGATCGTCGCTGTTGTTTGCTCTCCCCGAACATTTAAATTATGCCCGTTCTCTTGTTGCCAAAATCTGAGATGATTTCCAAATCTACAGGTAATGTCGTAGTGGTTCAGACACGGGAAAAATTCCTTCTCTCCAAACCCGGCGACAACGAGTCCAGAGCTGTAGTCTGATCTGATTTTTCTTCTAAACAGTTCATAGATCAAGCTCGTTAAGGACGAAGCTAGCGTATCTGAAATGGTTACTCCGCCGATTGCTTTAATTTCTTTATAAATCTGCGAGAGCATCGAACCAAAAAGCTCAGAAAAAAGCTCGTAAGTTAGATTGAGCGTTACTGGAATCCCGACGATTTGAGCTTTAAAATAGTCGAGCGTTTCCATCACCTGTTTTTCATCAAGACCTTCTTCCGTCTTTTTGATATTGGTCTCGATAATTCCTAGCTGCTCTGCAAAAAACATTATCACGCCTTCCGCGTCATCTCCGCGATCAGGAAGGTCAGAAGATTTTAAAAAATCCAGAAGCGCAGATGAGCATTCATCGACGGTAGAAAACTTTCTTGTTCCGACGTTTTGACGGAAAGATTTGATAACGGTTTCCCATGGATAACCTGAAAAATTGCCTGATCCGTAGATCATAATTCCAATGTCGTTATAAGGAGAAAGGGAAAACAGCTTATTCGCCGTTTTCCAAACCCTTTCGCGCCCCACGGTAACCGCGCTATCCGCTGCAAGGGCGATCCCTTGTCGATTTATGATGGCAATTTCAGCGGTCATTCTGGCTTCCCCATTTGCGCTGGAGAATCTCCAGATCGCAGCACAAAGCAAGAATATCGGCCTTTTTCGGCAAATGAAAGCAGTAGTTGACTGGGCAGGCAAACTCTATAACTTATTGCCAGAAGGCAGAAAAACCTGTCTTTGGGGCGTTAGAACCTCACCATTACCGGTTTTGTGCAACCGGAAAAGCACTCCTCGACCTACGGTCGGGGAGGCGCAAGCGTATGTTCAGAGCCTCACGGCTTAAAGGTTTGCGCGACCTTCGTAATGGTAGGTTTCTAAACTCCCCGGCCACCAGAGGAATCCCCCTCTGGTGAAGTGATCGGGGCTATCTATGAAAAAAATCTGTGCCGTTGTTCTTGTGCTTGTCTTGGGCGCGTGCGCGTCATCCGGCGTTAAAATCGACCAATCGAAAATCGAACGGCTTCAAAAAGGCAAAACGACCTATGCCGAGGTCATGCAGTCCTTCGGCGCGCCGACAAGTAATACGATGCTGGGCGATGGCTCGCGCATGGTGAGCTATTTTTACTTCGGCTATCAGAGTCATCCTGAAAACTTTATTCCCATCGTGGGTGCGTTTGTCGGCGGTGCGGACACAGAACATACGATGGTCTCTCTGACCTTCAATAACGCTGGTATTCTGACGAACTATTCTGCTACCGAAGGCGGAAGCGGCGGTGGGCGTGGCTTTGAGAGCCTCAGCCAAACGCGCAAGGATGTCCGGGAGGTGAAATAATGGAACACAAGCCATTTTATTCGCAGAATACCGAGCCACTTTCTTTCAAGCCGATCTGGAGATTTTTCAGAAATACCTTTCTCGGTATTTTAGCGTTTAGCATCTTCGTTCTCATCGCCAGCGAAGCTTATCAAGGCGAGCAAAAGAAACAATCAGAGATCAAACCTATCTGGGCATTGCGTCAGTACAAAGATCCGATGGATGATACCTTATTCTCTCGTCTTGAAATTTATGCGGACGAGGTTCTGGAGTTACAAGGGGGCTTTCCCCAACTGGTCTTGGAATGCGACCAAGGAAAGAATGGAAATAAACTTTTATCAGTTAGCATTAAATCCCAATACATGTTGACGCCTGCCGAATATCCAAATCTTATTGTTAGGTTTGGAGACGATTCCCAAACTCATACAATGCCTTTTTCTGCGTTCCGCAACGGGAAAAGCCTTTCCCCCGTCTATGATGAAGCACAATTTATTTTAAGCCTCCTCACTTCTGATCGCTTGCGCGTTCAAATCATATCAGGCTCTGGAATTGTCCCTTTCATATCTTTCCGGCTATCCCCGCAGGATAAGGCGAGAGAATATGTCAAAGGGTGCTGGGGCGACTACGCCTCGCTCCCAGCCTCTGTAAGTCCCAACGTGGCCGTGCTGGTGTGGGGAATGAACGGGGAGTGGGTAACAGCGTACCAACGCGCCATGAAGGCCGTGGGGCTTTATAATGGGCGTGAGGACGGCATTGCCGATCCGGCCTTGTTTGAGGCTCTCCAGAAATACGCCGAGAAAAACCACTTGGAAGAGGTCGCGCCTGATCACAAAAAAGCGGTTACGCGCTCCACCATAAGAGAGAAAATAAGGGAAGATAAGCGCATCCGTGAGGAAGACAAAAAGCCCTTCATGTAGCGATTGACGTACGCGGTTGCCCTCTAATCGGCCAGCCATAAATTATACTTGACGGTATAAATTACACAAATTATACCTTTCGGTACATTTTATGGGGATTGCCATGAGCAAGCAGAATCAAGAGACCGCGAACAAGACGAGCGACAGGAAACTAACCCAAGGCGTTTCGTTTGCTTTGGATTGCCACCTCCTATTATCCGATACCCCATACAAAACAGCACGCGAGGCGATTAGAACGCCCAAATACACCGTAAAGGACGTTGAGTTCACCTACCGCATCATCAATTCGTGGGCATCAGCGGGACTTTTACCGGAAAGACGCGAAGACGGATCGGAGGAATGGCGACGCCTTTCCGTTGTAGATTCTGTCTGGATTCAGATTTTGCTGACAATGCGCGAATTCGGGTTTTCTTTGGCGAAAGCTAAAAAAACGTACAACTGTTTAATGCAGGACGAAGAAGGCAGAGACCTAAAAAAAATTGATGCAGCGATCTTGGCTTGTTTCCGAAAGCCTCCCCTCCCGATTTTCGTAATCGTTCTCGAAGACGGCGAAGCAGAAGTTTGTGACCTACATGCTATTGACGATTGCGATCATGCGTTTGGTTATCAGAACATTCTTCGCATCAACGTCAACGCCATCTTAAAGCGATTGTTTAAAAATCTGGATCAACCCGTCGCGCCATCTCTTCGCATGAACAAGGATGAAGCTGGACGCTATTTCGACTGTCATGGCACTTTAGCAGACGATGACGAAAGCGATGTCCTACAAGCTCTTCGAGACGAGAAGATTGCCTCTGTTAGGGTGAGAAAAAAAGGCGACAAAATCAAAGACGTTGAAACAACATCTTTTGAGCAAAAAGATCCGAAGGTCTTTGAAATTCTCAACGGGATGGACTACGGCGAATTTACCGTAAAGGTCGAGAACGGGAAGCCCGTTCATGCTCAGGTCAGAAAAAACAGGAGGGCAAAGCAATGATCTCTCCTCTTCTGGCAGCCTTGTGGCTGCTTTTACTAACCCACGTCAGTAGCGGAGACCCCGCGCTCGACGCCAAGCGAATGGTTTGGCCATGTCGAGCAAGACGGAAGCGTACCGAAAATATCTTGAACCTCTTAACTTAACCGAAAGACAGGAAGAGGAATTGGTCGGATGCCTCGAACGCATAGCAGAAACCCTTCTTATGAAGAAATTCCACCTTGGAGGGCAAGACCATGAAAGAACTGACGGCCAAACCGAGCCGGGTTTACATCTACTGTCGCGTGTCAAGCGAGAGGCAGGTGACAGAAGGCGACGGTCTCAACTCTCAAGAAAGTCGGTGTCGGCAGTTCGCACAAGGTCTCGGTCTAAGCGTTGATCGGGTTTTCAAAGAAGAAGGTCTGTCCGGCGCTCTACGACTTGAAAGCCGCCCCGCCTTATCGAAGCTGTGCCAAGAAATCGAACGACAACCGCCTAAATGCGTCGTGATTGTCGATGACATTAGCCGCCTTGCAAGAGATATGGGAGTATATACCGAGCTTCGCTTGAGGCTTCGATCTTGCCATGCCGAAATTATGGCTCCCAATATGAAGTTTGGGGACAGCCCGGAAGATCAAGTTTTTGAAAACGTCTCGATGGCATTTGCCCAATACCATCGGCAAGCCAATGCCCGGCAGGTTAAGAGCCGCCAAAAAGCGAGATTAGAGAACGGCTTCTGGCCCTTTCATTATCCCCTTGGCTATCAGCATGTAAAAGACCCTTCTTCCGGCGGAAAGTTACTTCAACGGGTCGAGCCTCTGGCAACGTTTATCGGTGAAGCCTTCGAGGGATTTGCCGCTGGTCGCTTTGAAACGCAAATTGACGTTGCAAACTTTTTCAGTCGAACGGGGCTTTTCCCCCTCGGCAAGAAAGGCGTGTTTCATCCTTCGCGGGTTAAGTCAGTCCTCACGAACCCCATATACGCGGGATACATAGAATTCCCTGCGTGGGGCGTTTCCATGCGTCAGGGACAGCATGACCCCGTTACGGACTTAAAGACCTTCCAGCGGGTTCAGGAACGTCTAGGAATGAAGGCAAAGGCACCATACAGGAAAGACTTGAATGACGATTTTCCGCTTCGCGGTTTCGTTTTATGCCCACATTGCAACGAGCCACTAACCGCAAGTTGGTCAACAGCACGAAACAAGAAAAAGCATCCGTATTACCGTTGCAAAACTCGCGGCTGCGCCCTTTATGGAAAAAGTCTTCGCAAAGAGATGGTAGAGGGAAAAATGGAAGAGCTGTTGCAGAAAATTGCACCCTCGAAAGAGGTTCTTGCCCTTGCCGAGGCAGTTGTTCGAGACACCCACCGGAGGCTGCAAAAAGAGCACGCTTCCCTCTGCACGCGGATCGTACGGGAGATTGAAGAAAACGAGCGGCAGAAAGACGGTTTTATGAAGCGGCTACTCAAAACGGAAAAGCACTCCATAATTCAGGCATACGAAGATCAAATCGAGAAGCTGGAGCAACGGCGATTTATCCTGATCGAAGATGCCCAGAAAATGCAGGAAGTCGATACGGACTTCGACTCTTCCCTTGGAACCGTCTTTGATTTTTTGGGAAACCCTTACGCCATTTGGAAAAACGGCGATCTGGAAGAAAAGCGGATGGTTTTGAAGATGGCTTTTGCCGGACAACTCCCCTTCAACAAGGAAGAGGGATTTGGAACCACCCTAACGTCTTTGCCTTTCAGCATTATTTCGACGTTGAGTGCCCCAAAAGAGGTGATGGTGGAAGGGGTAGGATTCGAACCTACGTACTCGTGAGAGGGCAGATTTACAGTCTGCTGCCATTAACCACTCGGCCACCCTTCCAAGGCGTTTTTAGAAGGTCGTCACCTAACGGAATTTGCTTGCCCTTGTCAATCTCTTAACAATAAGCTGGGGGTCTTCCTGAACCCTCGCCGAGGCCCCCGACATGAAAAAAAGGCCTGTTTCCCGCGCCTCTTCCCGACGCGCCGCCGCCAAGACCAGCCCCGCCCCGCGCCCCTCCTTCGCCCCCGGCAAAGGGAAAAAAGGTCCCGGCAAGCCCCCAAGCAAAGCCAAACCCGCCCGCCGCGCCGCAGAGGCGGCTCTCCGCCGCCCTTCAAGCCCCCAAAAACATGAGAAGAAACGTCAACAAAAACCCATAAAGCCTTTTGCCGAAAAGACTCCTTTCTACAAGCCCAAAGGGATCCTCCTTTGGGGATTTCACGCCGTCCGGGCAGCCTGGCTGAATCCAAAGAGGAAAATCCTCAAATTTTGGGCGACGGCTTCGGCGCTCAAAGAAATGGAAGGCGCGCTCAAGGAAGCCGAGCGCCTCGGCCTTTCCCGCCCGCCCGTTTCCCAGACCGAGCGCAGCGCGCTTGAGAGAATGCTCCCGCGCGGCAGCGTGCATCAGGGCGTGGCGGTGGAGGTCGAACCTTTACGCGAGATGACCCTCGACGATCTTTTGGGCCTCGACGAAGGGCCGGAAGTCGTTCTCGTTCTCGACCAGGTGACGGACCCGCACAATGTCGGCGCGATTTTGCGTTCAGCGGCCGCTTTGGGCGCGGGGGCCGTGATCGTGACGGAACGCAACGCGCCGAACGCGACGGGCGTTCTGGCTAAATCGGCCTGCGGCGCCTGGGATTATGTGCCGCTTGTCTGCGTGGTCAATCTGGCGCGAACGATCGAGGCGCTGAAGAACGAAAACTTCTGGTGCGTCGGCCTGGCTGAGGAAGGCGAGAGGGACCTGGCCACCTGCGCGTTGCGTTCGGGGAGGATCGCGCTGATCCTCGGCGCGGAAGGGGACGGGTTGAGGCGCCTGACCCGCGATCATTGCGACGAGCTGGCGCGTCTGCCCACGAGCGGACCGATTGCGAGCCTTAACGTCTCGAATGCCGCCGCCGCCGCGCTTTACGAGACGAGGCGGCAGCGGTTGGAGGAGAGGTGAAAGACAAGCTTTTCGGGAAACCGCCACTTAAACAAGCTTGAGGCGAAAAACGTGCGTTTTGCAGCCCAAGATCGTTTAAGTGGTCCTCAGGCGCGTCCCGAATCGCTCGCCAGCATCGTCGGGCTTACGCCGATTTTGGCCAAAGCCCGCGTCCATTTCGTTTCGAACTGACTGTCGAAAATAATATCTTCGTCCGCAGGCGCCGTAAGCCAGCCGTTCGCCTGGATCTCGGCTTCGAGCTGCCCCGGCGACCATCCGGCGTAACCGAGCGCAAGCGTCGCCCGCGCGGGGCCGTTGCCGCTGGCGAGGGCCTGCAAAATCTCCACCGTCGCGGTGACGGAAACAGCGGGCGTGATTTCCGTGGTGCCTGCGCGTTTATAGTCCGAGGAATGAACGACGAAGCCGCGCACGGGATCGACCGGTCCGCCGTAGTGAATGGGCATATCGGGCGTGGAGGGGCCGACCTCTACGTTCAACTGGACCAAAAGTCCGCGAAAGCTGAGATCGCCGAACAGCCGGTTGAGAACAATTCCCATCGCGCCGTCGGGGCTATGCGAGCAGACGAGCAGAACGGTTTTCTCGAAACGGGGGTCGAGCATGGAAGGCATGGCGATCAGCAGCTGGCCCGTGAGCCAGCCGGACGTTTCCTTGTCTTTGCCGCCTTTTTTGAGAAAACCGAACATTCCCGCTTTCTTTCCTTCTCGTCTCGCGGCTATTTTATTGCATAATGGCGCGAATCCAAACAAGAAAAGTCCGACCATGCGTAAACCGATTTTCTTCCTCCTTTTCCTCGCGTTCTTCCTGCCCGGCCTTGCGCGAGCCGAGGTCGGCGCCTGGCAAACGGAAAAGGAAGTCGCCGTCCGGCTCGTTTCCGCCGTCAAGGGAACGAGAAACAGATCCGAAGTTCTTCTAGGCCTGGACATCAAGCTGGCCGAGGGTTGGCATACCTACTGGCGCGATCCGGGCGGCGCGGGCGAACCGCCGCGCTTCGATTGGACGGGATCGGAAAATCTGGCCGAGGCCGTCTTGCTCTATCCCGCGCCTACGCGCTACGGCGAGGGCGACGCGGCCTTTATCGGCTATAAGGGCGACGTTCTCATGCCTTTGCGGATCGCTCTTAAGGACCAGGGCAGGCCTTTGGCTTTGAAAGGAAAGCTTCATCTTTTTATCTGCAAGGAGCTTTGCCTGCCCAAGACGTTTCCGCTCGCTTTGACTCTTCCGGCGGATACGGGCGAGGCCTCTCCCGACGCCGCTCTGATCGAAAAGGCCCTGCAAACCGTTCCCCCGGCGGAAAAGGGAGAACCTGCCCTTCCCTTCTGGAGCCTTTTGCTCCTCGCGCTGTTGGGCGGGTTCATCCTGAACCTCATGCCCTGCGTCCTGCCCGTTCTTTCTCTCAAAATCATGGGGCTGGTGAAACATAGCGGCAAAGGACGCCGCGCGACTCGCCGCGCCTTTCTCTCCACGGCGGGCGGCATCGTCTTTTCGTTTATGGCGCTCGCGCTGGCCGCCATCGCGCTCAAGGCGACGGGCCAGGCCATCGGCTGGGGGGCGCAGTTCCAGCACCCGCTTTTCCTCATTTTCATGACGACGGTCCTGACGTTCTTCGCCTGCAATCTTCTGGGCTTTTTCGAAATAGGCCTGCCCCAGACGGTGGCCGAACTGACGAACCCCAGGAAACACCCTCATCTGGCGAGCGATTTCGCCGTAGGCGCCCTGGCGACTTTGCTGGCCACGCCCTGCTCTGCGCCGTTTCTGGGCACCGCCATCGCCTTCGCCCTCGCTTCGAGCTGGCGCGAGATTCTGGCCGTTTTCTTCCTGCTCGGCGTGGGCATGGGCCTGCCCTATTTCGCCGTCGCGCTCTGGCCGCGACTGGCCTCGGCGCTGCCCAGGCCGGGCGCGTGGATGGTCTGGCTTTCCCGACTGCTCGGCCTCGGCCTGGCCGCGACGGCCCTGTGGCTTCTTTACGTCCTGCGGCATCAGATGGAACGCAGCGCCGTTGTTTTCGTCGCTTTATGCATGGGGGCGATCGGCCTCCAACTTTTCCTTCGCCACAAGGGCTATCTGCGCTTTTTGACGATTCCTGTCCTCGCGGCGGCGCTTCTCGGCGCGTTCGGCCTTGGTTTCGTGGCGTCCGCGCCAAGCGCCTCTTCCCCCGAAAGCGGCGCTTGGGAAACATTCGACGAGGCCGCCCTCGCCCGACGCCTCAGCGAAGGCAAGATCGTCTTCGTGGACGTGACCGCCGATTGGTGCCTGACCTGCAAGGTGAACAAGCGCCTTACGCTCGCGCGGGACGACGTTCGCGCGCGGCTTTTCGACGATCCGCGCGTGGCAGCGCTTCAGGCCGATTGGACGAACCCGAACCCGCTTGTCATGGATTTCTTGAAAAAGCACGGCCGCTACGGGATTCCGTTCAACATCGTCTTCGGCCCCGGCGCGCCGCAGGGCCTGCCTTTGCCGGAAATTTTGACGCCCTCCATCGTCATCGAAGCTATCGACAAGGCGGGAAGGTGCGGGCAGAAAAAGTGTTAGGCGGAAGGCGGCCTCGGAATCCCCTTTCTCGCCAACTCGTCCACACGCTCGTTTTCGGCGTGGCCGTCGTGGCCGCGCACCCAATGAAGCTTCACCTCGTGCGGCTTCATCGCCTCTAAGAGCCTTTGCCAAAGGTCCACGTTCTTGACCGGCTTTTTATCCGCCGTCTTCCAGCCGCGCGCGATCCAGCCCTTCATCCACTTTTCCAACCCGTCTTTGAGATACTGGCTGTCGGTCGTCAGAACGACCTTCATAGGCCTTTTCAAGGATTCCAGCGCCATGATGGCCGCCGTCATTTCCATGCGGTTGTTGGTCGTCTCCGCCTCGCCGCCCGAGAGTTCCTTTTCCGCGCCCTTATAGCGCAACAGAGCGCCCCAACCGCCGGGACCGGGATTGCCGCTGCACGCGCCGTCGGTGAAAATCTCTACCTTGTCTTGTTCTTTTGTCATTTGCTCTTTTTTCGCGTAAGAATCCGATTCACGCCCAGTATAGCCATAGGACGTTCTCTTGCGCATTCTTTTCATTACGGCCAACCGCATCGGCGACGCCACCCTGACGACGGGGCTTTTGGGCCATTTGGCGGACACCTATCCGCAGGCCCGCTTCACCGTCGCCTGCGGTCCGGCAGCGGCGGACCTGTTCCGCGCCGCGCCGGGACTGGAGCGCCTTTTTCTGCTCAAAAAACAAAAACGCTGGGGCCATTGGCTCGCTTTATGGCGGGCCTGCGCGGGCACGCGCTGGGACATCATCGTCGATCTGCGCAACAGCCTCGTCACGCGCCTTTTGTTCGCGAAAAAGAAATACTACAAACTGCCCCACAATACGGGAAGGCACAAAGTCGCCGACCATGCCGCCGCGATGGGGCTGGAGCCGCCGCCCGCGCCCCGCTTGTGGCTGGACGAGGCCGCCCGGCGCAGAGCGGACGACATCTTGTCCGAAGGTTCCCTTTTTCTGGCGCTTGGGCCTTCGGCGAATTGGCCACCCAAGCAATGGCCCGCCTACCGCTTCGCCGATCTGGCGGAAAGGCTGACGGCGCCGGACGGCCCTCTGCCGGATGCGAAGATCCTGCTCATCGCCGCGCCGCATGAGGCCGAGCAGCTCGCCCCGCTTTTCGCCAAATTGCCGCCGGACAGGATCGTGAGCGTTGTGGGCGAGGATTTACTGACCGTCGCGGCTTGCATGAAACGAGCGGCGCTGTTCGTGGGCAACGATTCCGGCCTGACCCATATGGCCGCCGCGATGGGCGCGCCGACGCTGGCGCTTTTCGGCCCCGGCTGGGAAAATATCTACGGCCCCTGGGGCGAACACACCGCCGTCATCAGGCCGCCTTTCGGCTCGCAGGAACTTTTGGACCGGCTGCCCTTCGTCGGCGCCGAGGAGCCGAACCTGATGGAGGATCTGACGGTCGAAGACGCCTTCGAAGCGGCGCGAAGGCTGATCGAACGCGAGAAGGAACGCCTATGAACGGAAAGGTTTTCCTTTTCCTTTCCTGCCTTCTTCTTTCCGCCTGCGCGATGCAGCGCGCGAAGGACGCAGGGGACGCGCAAGCCCGCATGGTCGGGATGAGCAAAGAACAGGTCTTCGCCTGCATGGGAATTCCCCAGCGAAAGGCCACGCAAGGCGAGACGGAAATCTGGCTCTATAAATCGGGCAACGAGCGCACCGAAAGAAACGGGATTAAAGGCAAGGCGACGGGCGCCTCGGCGCTGAACGACGGTTTTCTTGACGCGCTTTCCTCTTCCCTCACGCTTGAAAACCAGGTGAGCGACAAGCGCTATTGCCTGATCCATGTGGTCATGAAAGGCGAACGCGTCACGGCGGTGAATTACAGCGGCCCGACCGGCGGCTTTTTGACCGAAGACGAACAATGCGCGTTCGCGACGCGGAATTGTTTGGGGAAGTAAGGGGGCGGGGAAGAAATAGGGTTCAGGATTCAGGGAAGAAAGAAAAAAGAAAACCCCGTCATCGCGAGCGCCGAAGGCGTTTGGCGATCCAGGGCCGCCTGCAGGCCGCTCTTAAACGACCCTGGATTGCCGCGTCGTCGCGCCGCTGGCGCGCCTCCTTGCAATGACAAGGGGCAACAAAAACGCCGCCACGCTTCTCGCGGGCGGCGTTTTGTCAAAGAAGAAACCGTTACTCCGCTTCTTCTTCTTTTTTCACTTTCTTTTTTCTCGTCTTCTTTGGCGCCTCTTCCTCGGCGGAAGCCTCAGCGGCGGGCGCTTCGGTTCCGATGGCCTCGACCATCGCCTTCTCGGCCTCGGCCTTTTCGGCGGCGGCAGCGGCCTTGATAAGCGCGGCGCCCTTCTCGGCCTGGATCGCCGCTTCCTCGACCGAACGAGCGACGTTGACGGTGACCTTGACCGCGACTTCCGGATGCAGCCTCACCTTAACGGGGAAAAGGCCCAGCATCTTGATCGGAGCGTCGATCTGCACCATCTGACGGTCGATGGCATGACCGGTCTCGATCACGGCGTCCGCCACGTCGCGGGCGGTGACGGAACCGAAGAGCATACCCATTTCGCTCGCCTGACGAATGACGACGACCTTAAGCCCGTCCATCTTCGCGGCGAGCGTTTCGGCCTCGGCCCGCTTGGCGGCGTTTTTCGCCTCCAACTCGGCGCGTTGTTTCTCAAAGGCTTCGAGATTGGCTTTGGTCGCGCGAAGCGCCTTCTTACGCGGCAACAGAAAGTTGCGCGCGAATCCGGGCTTCACCTTGACCACTTCGCCCATCGAACCGAGACGGTCGATGCGCTCCAACAAAATGACTTCGATCATATTCAGTCCTCCTTACGCGCCGGCGCGGTCGTTGACATAGGGCAGCAAAGCCAGAAACCGCGCGCGCTTGATGGCCGTGGTCAGCTCGCGTTGCTTCTTGCCCGAAACGGCGGTAATGCGCGAAGGCACGATCTTGCCGCGTTCCGAAACGAAACGCCCCAAAAGGCGCACGTCCTTATAATCGATGGCGGGCGCGCCCGCTTCGCTGAACGGGCAGGTTTTGCGGCGCCCGAAAAAGCGCGGCCCTCCGCCGCCACCGGGCCGACGTCCCTTGCCGCCGCGGCCCTTGTCGTCGCCGCCCATCGTTTCCGAAGACTCTTGAATGCTCATGGGAAAATCTCCTTATGCCAAACCGGTTAAGCCGAAGCGCCGCGCGCCGCGCGGGCGGGACGTTCACCTCTGTCGCCTCTGTCACCGCGATCTTCGCGGTCTTCGCGACGCATCATGACGGAAGGACCTTCCTCCAGCTTTTCGACCTTGACGGTCAGAAAGCGCAAAACGTCCTCGTGCAGGCGCATATTGCGCTCCATCTCGGCCACCGCCGCGGGAGGAGCGTCGAGATTGAAGAGAACGTAATGTCCCTTCTTGTTTTTGCGGATACGATAGGCAAGCGTGCGCAAACCCCACTGCTCGGTCTTGGTGACCTTGCCGCCGCTTGCCTTCACGATGCCTTCGAACTGGGCGGCAAGCGCCTCGACCTGCGTGGCCGGAATATCCTGGCGCACAATAAAGACGGACTCGTAGTATGGCATGAAACCACACTCCTTTCGGTTCTAGGCGACCGGTCGCTGGTTCGGGCCTATCCCAAAGCGTCAGCCGCGCCGGTCAAGCCCAAGATCAAGTCTTGGGCAAGGAGCAAGCCGAAATCCCAAAGAACTTCGGCAGGCGCGCTTTATAGCGGGAAGACGGGAGGAAAGCAAGGAAACGGCGTAAAAATATTTTAGAGGAAAAGCGGTCTATAACGATATGAAATATATACATTTTATCCTTGCCTTTTCGCAAATATGATTCCATTGAAGGCGGGAAAGCGAAGGGCTATCCTCCGCCAAATCTTTTTACGCCTTGAACCTAGGGAGTTCGACCACATGACCGATGCGCAAAAGTGGGTTTATTCGTTCGGAAACGGCAAGGCGGAAGGCCGCGCCGATATGCGCAATCTTTTGGGCGGCAAAGGCGCGGGCCTGGCCGAGATGTCCAATTTGGGCCTGCCGGTTCCTCCCGGCTTTACGATCACGACGGAAGTCTGCACCTATTTCTACGCCAACGGGAAAACCTATCCGGCGTCTTTGGCGAAGGACGTGGCCGCCGCGATCAAGGGAATCGAGGCCATTGTCGGCGCGACCTTCGGAGACGCGACCAATCCCTTGCTCGTTTCGGTGCGCTCCGGCGCCCGCGCCTCCATGCCGGGCATGATGGACACGATTTTGAATCTCGGCCTCAACAAGCAGACCGTCGAGGGCCTTGCCCAAAAAAGCGGCGACGCGCGTTTCGCCTACGACAGCTATCGCCGCTTCATCCAGATGTACAGCTCCGTCGTGCTCGAGATTCCGATGCACAAGTTCGAAGACGTGATGGACGACGTGAAACGCGCGCGCAATTACAAGCTCGACACCGACATGAAGGCCGAAGACTGGAAAGAGGTCGTCGAATCCTATCTCGAAGTCGCGCACAAGGCGCTCGGCAAGCCCTTCCCACAGGACGTTAACGAGCAGCTTTGGGGCGCCATCGGCGCGGTGTTCGGCTCGTGGATGAACCAGCGCGCCATCACCTATCGCCGCCTGAACGAGATTCCGGCCGACTGGGGCACCGCCGTCAACGTCCAGGCGATGGTCTTCGGCAATATGGGCAACGATTGTTGCACGGGCGTCGCCTTTACGCGCGATCCTTCGACGGGCGAGAACGCTTTTTACGGCGAGTATCTCGTCAACGCGCAGGGCGAGGACGTCGTGGCGGGCATTCGCACGCCGCAGCACCTTACGATCAAGGGCAAGAACGCGAACGGCTCTACCCTGCCCGCGATGGAAGAGGTCATGCCGGACGTGTTCAGGCAGCTCAACGACGTGCGTCTTAAGCTCGAAAAGCATTACCGCGATATGCAGGACGTGGAATTCACGGTTCAGCAAGGCAAGCTTTACATGCTGCAAACGCGCACGGGCAAGCGCACCGCTCCCGCCGCGCTGAAAGTCGCCGTGGACATGGTGAGCGAAGGCCTGATCACGAAAGAGGAAGCCATCAAGCGGATCGATCCGGCCTCCCTCGACCAGCTTTTGCACCCGATGCTCGATCCGAAAGCCGAGCGCAAGCTGCTCGCCAAGGGCCTGCCCGCCTCGCCGGGCGCGGCCAGCGGCATTGCGGTGTTTTCGGCGGACGAGGCCGAAGCGCTGGCGGGCCAGGGCCAAAAGGTCATCCTGTGCCGCGTCGAGACCAGCCCCGAAGACATTCACGGTATGCACGCGGCGCGTGGAATCGTGACGAGCCGCGGCGGCATGACAAGCCACGCCGCCGTCGTCGCGCGCGGCATGGGCCGGGCCTGCGTCGCGGGCGCAGGCGATTTACATATCGACTACGCCAAAAAGGAAATGGCCGTGAAGAACGTCGTCGTCAGACAGGGCGACATCATCACCATCGACGGCTCGCGCGGCGAGATCATGATCGGCGAGGTCCCGACCGTGCAACCGACGCTTTCCGGCGATTTCGAGACGCTGATGAAGTGGGCGGATTCCGTGCGCAAGCTGAAGGTCCGCGCGAACGCGGAAACGCCGCTCGATGCGCGCACCGCGCTCAAGTTCGGGGCGGAGGGTATCGGCCTGTGCCGCACCGAACATATGTTCTTCGACGCCGAGCGCATCACCGCCGTGCGCGAGATGATCATCGCGAGCGACGAAGCGGGCCGAAGAGCGGCTCTGGCGAAAATCCAGCCCTATCAACAAAAGGATTTCGAAGAGCTGTTCACGATCATGGACGGCCTGCCGGTCACGATCCGCCTGCTCGATCCGCCGTTGCATGAATTTCTGCCCAAAAAGGAAAGCGAAATGCTCGACGTGGCGCGCGGCGCGGGCGTGGACGTGGAGTTCGTCAAGCGCCGCTGCGCCGCCCTGCACGAGGCCAACCCCATGTTGGGACATCGCGGCTGCCGCCTCGGCATTTCGTATCCGGAAATTTACGAGATGCAGGCCCGCGCGATTTTCGGCGCGGTCGTGGCGATGAAAAAACAGGGCAAGAACGTCCTGCCGGAAGTCATGATCCCGCTCGTCGCGATCAAGAAGGAGCTGGACATCCTCGAACAGATGACGCGCCGCGTGGCCGAAGAGACGATGAAGGAGTCCGGCGTGACGTTCGAGTATCTGGTCGGCACGATGATCGAGCTGCCCCGCGCGGCGTTGCGGGCGGGCGAGATCGCGCAAACGGCGGAGTTCTTCAGCTTCGGCACGAACGACCTGACGCAAACGACCTTCGGCCTGTCGCGCGACGACGCCGGAACGTTCCTGCCGGATTACTACCGCACGAACGTTCTGGAGCAGGACCCCTTCGCGACGCTCGACCAGGACGGCGTCGGCGAGCTCATCAAGATAGCCGCCGAAAGAGGCCGCGCCGCGCGCGCCGGCCTCAAGCTCGGCATTTGCGGCGAGCACGGCGGCGATCCGAACTCGGTCAAGTTCTGCCATCGCGTCGGGCTGAATTACGTTTCCTGCTCGCCCTACCGCGTGCCCATCGCGCGACTCGCGGCGGCGCAGGCGGCGATTGAAAACCAGGCCGACCTCGACGCCCGCAAAAACGCGGCGTAGGTAGAGAGAAACGTCATTGCGAGGGGCGCAAGCCCCGAAGCAATCCAGGGTCGCAAGAGATCAAGGTCGGTCTGTTTGACTCTGGATCGCTTCGTCGTCCTGCTCCCGCTTTGCGGGGGCAGGACTCCTCGCAATGACAGATGATAAGGGAAAACCCATGCGATCCCTCCTCTTCGATATGGACGGCGTGATGCTGGACGGTTGGCACACGGACCCGGCCAAAAGGCGGCGTTGGGACGCGAACCTGCAAGAGGATTTGGGGATCGACAAAGACGCCTTTCAGACGTTCTTCCCGACCGTTTTCATCCCGAAGGTCCTGTGCGGCCATATGAACCTGCACGAGGCGCTGGCCGAGTTTCTTCCGAAAATCGGCTCGGACGTCGCGCCGCAGACGCTTATTGACTACTGGCTGCCGCGCGACGTTACCATCAACAAGGCGGCCTGGGCGATGGTCGAGAAAATCAAGGCCACAGGCAAGGTCAACCTCTACGTCGCCACCAATCAGGAACATATCCGCGCGCGTTATTTGTGGGAAAAAGCCGGATTCAACAAGCTCTTCCAAAAGATGTTCTACGCCGCCGACCTCAAAGCCCCGAAACCGGAATTGGCCTTTTACAAGGGTTGCGAAGCGCAGATGCCGCCGAGCAAGCAGCCGCCCCTCTTCTTCGACGATTATGATCTCTACGTGGACGGCGCGCGCAAGGCGGGATGGGAAGCGCACGTCTATGAAGACGAACGCACCTGCCTCGATCATCCGTTCATCAAGGACCTTCTGGCGGCGTGATTATTTGTAAGTCAAAGAGCGGGAAGCCGGAACGCCAAGCGCGATCTGCTCGCACTTGCACCGCGCCGGATCGAGCGGGACGAAATCAAGAACCTTTCCGTCCGGCCCTCTGACCGTGATCCGATAGGCCTCGTCTTTTCCGTTGGCCCAGAGCTTGACGATGTTGCCGTCCGCGCTGCGGCAGATTTCCTTGGCGAAAGCGCGCGCCTCTCTTCTGTGCCCAAAGCCGTCCTTCTCACTTTCCATGGTAACCGGCCTGCTGTCCTCTCCGTTCAAAACGGCCAAAACGGCCCGCTGCTTGGCCTGCGCGGCAAGGTCCTTATGGGCGTCCATAGAGACATTGAAAGTATGGAAAAAGGCAACGGCGCTTCCCGCCGCGACGAACAAGAGCGGTAAGGCGTTTTTCTTAAGAAACAGCCCAAGCGAAGAGGTCGCCTGAGAAAGCGGGGTTTTGGGGCGAGAAACCTTCATGGGATGGCCTTTTTCAAATCGTTTCCTGATAATGAAGCCGGATTATAGCACTTTCAGGCTCTTACCGAACGCCCCTTTTTATTACTTTCACGCAACAAATTGTTGCGCACAGGGCACAGAAAGCCAAATTGATGCCTCAATGCTTAATTTTTGATTCATCATGGTAAATTTCTCCTTAATGCGATTCGGCTTCTGTGTTATGGTGTGGATAAGTCGATTTTCGTTGTTCAAGCGCCCGAATCCATCCCACCGTCTGCGAGGTTCCTGTGGCCATCCTTCAAACGAATCGCCTGCCGAGAGCCGCTTTTATCAGTAGCCTGCCTCAGCCTGCCAACTCCGACGAAGCGGTTTCCGCCTCGCCCCCCGCTTCCGACAAAAAGATCGTTTCCTGGCTTTCCCGCGTCACGTCCCAGCGCAAAAAGGCCCCCGCCCTGCCCGAACCTTCGGGCGAAAGGGCCCTTCGCTCCTTCGACCGCAACTGCCGTTTTCTGGTCGATCACGCCAAAGAGCCTCTTGACGATTGGCAGATGATCGCCAGCCTTTCCGGCCATGCCGTGCAGGAACTTCTCGCCTCGGGGATGGAACTGCCCCTCAGCGCGGCGGAAATCGACCACTTCCGGCGCAACCATCGCGGGGCCGACCGCTTTGTGGAGCGCGACTTCTGGGCCGCGAGAAGCGACCTGCCCTCGCCCGTGGCGGACCTTTACAGCCTTTACCGCAACCGCGCCCGCCTCGATACGGAAGCGACCCTGTTCGTCGCCCAGGCCACAGGTTCGGTGCGCGTGGCACGGATCATGGCCGACCTTCTGGCTATCGGCGCCTTTGCCTCCGGCCATGAATGCGTCGCCCATTTAACCACGACCTATGCCGTCGCGGCGGCGCTTGACACGTCGGACCTGATCGACCGCGCCTGCGACGAGGCGCTGCGCCGTCTGGCCCTGCCGATCGAGAGCCCTTCGCACCTCCTGAAGCTCACGCCCGACGAAATCGGCGTTCTGGCGGGCCATATCGTAGGGCGCCATGTCCTGTCTTCGGCGGATTTCCTGGAAAAAGCCAATCTGCTCGCCGAAGCGCGGCAGGACGTTCATCGTATGCCCTCGCACCGCCGCCTGGCCGCCGCGCTGGCCGAAGGCGATCTACCTACCGGCAAAGCTTGGGTTCTGCGCCTGTGCGAAGCTTACGCGCGTATTTTCAAGAGCTGGATCTCCGATATGCCGGAAGTCACGGCCCTCGTCCCGGCGCTTGAACCATCCCGTGTCTTTGAGGACACAGAATAGAAATTCCGGATCGTCTTAACAGCTTTTCAAATTCTTCCCCCTATTCTGCCTTCTTGAGGACACGATCTTGTGGTCCTCTTCTGCCAAGGCACCTTTTCAGCGGGGCACACCATGAGCGGCACGAATCAGCACAACAACGAAGCTTTTCGTCTGGCCCGTTCGACCGCGGGTCGTTACGGCCCCTTGGCTCTTTCGCGCGCGGCGGGCGAAGCCGCGGCAGCCAGGCGCAACGGCGACGGAGAGAACAGCGCGCTTTGGTCCAGCGTCGTCGCCACTTTGCGCGCCGCGATCCTGCAAGGCGAACCGCTGACGGCGTAAAAAAGGGTTCAGGAAAGAAACACACGTCATTGCGAGGAGGAGCGCCAACGCGCAGCGGCGGCGCGACGACGAGGCAATCCAGAGTCGGAGGCAATCCAGAGTCGCAAGAACCAACGGATGGTCTGCTTGACTCTGGATTGCCACGGCGCGGCAGAGCTGCGCCTCGCAATGACGGTTTTTTCTTTCTTCCCTGAACCCTGATGAATCCTGCCCCCTGAACCCTCTCTCAAAATCCCGCTCGCAGCCACGTGCATAAGTGCCGCGTCAATAACGTCTCGTTCATCGTATAAAAATGGAAATGCGCCACGCCGTGTTCGATCAGGCGCGTGATCTGGTGCGAGAGGACGTTCATCGCCAGCAACTGATGATCCACGCTTTCCGGGTCCGCGCCGTCGAACATCGTATGCAGGAAATCGGGGACGTTCGCGTTGCAGCGCTTTGCCATCGCCAGCATTTTCGGAAAATGAAGGATGGGCAAGAGACCCGGCACGATGGGCACGTCGATCCCACGCTTTTCCACCTTGTCGCGCCAGCGCAGGAACACTTCCGGATCGAAAAAGAACTGGGTCAGGATTCCATTCGCGCCCGCGTCCACCTTGCGCTTGAGATGGTCGAGATCGAACGTTTCCGACGGCGATTCCGGATGCGTTTCGGGATAGCCCGCGACGTAAATGGAAAAGCCGGGATGCCGCGCCCGCAGGGACGCGATGAAGTCGTAGGTTTTCGGGTAGCCTTCCGGATGCGGCCGATAGGGCGCGCCCGCCCCCATCATGTCGCCGCGCAAGGCGACGAGATGGCGCACCCCGTCCTCCCAAAAAGAATCCGCCACCGCGTCCACCTCGGACTTCGAGCGGTTCGCGCAGGTGATGTGCGCGGCCACGGGCCTTTCGGTCCGCGAGCGGATGCGCCGGATGACGTCGCGCACGTTCTCGACCGTTTCAGGCGTGCCCGCCGCGCCGAACGTCACCGTGATCGCGGCAGGGTGAAGCGCGGAATAGGAATCCACCGTCTCAAGCAGATGCGCGAGACCGCCCGGCGTCTTCGGCGGAAAAACCTCCAGGCTGAAGGCGATGTCGCGCGGAAGAAAGCGTCCCGTCATGCGGCGGAAAACCTCGCCCTGAGCGTCCGGGCCGCCATCACCATGTTGGACAGCGAAAGGCGCGTCTCCGGCCAATCCCTGGTCTTAAGGCCGCAATCCGGGTTGATCCAGATTTGCCCGGGATCGACCCTTTCGCAGGCCTTTTCGATCAGGCGGACCATTTCGTCCTCGGCGGGCACGCGCGGGCTGTGAATGTCGTAAACCCCCGGACCTATTTCGTTCGGATAACGGAAGGTCACAAAAGCGTCGAGAAGCTCCATCTGCGAACGGCTCGTTTCGATGGAGATGACATCGGCGTCGAGGTCCTTGATCGGCCCCACAATGTCGTTGAAGTCGGAATAGCACATATGCGTGTGTATCTGCGTTTCCTCCTTCACGCCCGTGCAGGCGAGCTTAAAGGCATTCACCGCCCATTCGAAATAGGCTTTCTGCCCGCGCCGCCGCAAAGGCATTCCTTCGCGAAAGGCCGGTTCGTCGATCTGAATGATCCTCACGCCGTTTTCCTCAAGCCCTAGGACTTCGTCCTGAAGCGCGAGCGCAAGCTGATGCGCCGTGGCGCTGCGCGGCTGGTCGTCGCGCACGAAAGACCATTGCAGGATCGTCACCGGCCCCGTGAGCATTCCCTTCATCGGCTTTTCCGTCAGGCTTTGCGCGTATTTGGACAGCCATATGGTCATGGGCGCCGGGCGCAGAACGTCGCCGTAGATGATCGGCGGCTTGACGGCCCTGGAGCCGTAGGACTGCACCCACCCGTGCTCGGTCACGGCGCAGCCGCGCAGCTTCTCGGCGAAGAATTCCACCATGTCGTTTCGCTCGAACTCGCCGTGGACCAGCACGTCGAGACCGATCTCTTCCTGAAACGCAACGCACTTTGCGATCTCTTCCCTGATGAAGCCTTCATAGGCTTCCGCGTCCAGGGCGCCGGACTTGAAGGCCGCCCTTTTCCGGCGGACTTCCGCCGTCTGAGGAAACGAGCCGATGGTCGTGGTCGGAAACGGCGGTAGGTTGAGGCTTCGTTTCTGCTTTTCGCGGCGCTGCGCGAAGGGCGCGCTGCGCCCCGCGGAAGAGAGCGGCTGTTCGGCCATGCGCTCCGCGACGGACGGCTCGTGAATCAACGGCGAGACCCGGCGGCTTTCCACGGCCTGGGCGCTGGCGGCCAGAGCCTGAACAATAGCCTCTCGCCCCTCGTTCAGCCCGCGCGTGAGATAGGTCAGCTCGTCGAGTTTCTGCCGCGCGAAAGCCATCCATCCCTTAAGGGTCGGATCGAGCGAAACCTCCATATCCAGGTCGTAAGGAACGTGCAGAAACGAACAGGACGGCGCGACCCAGATCCGCTCCGGCCCTATTTTATCGGCCGCCCTTTCGAGATATTGCAAGGAACGCTCAAGGTTGTTCGCCCAGATATTGCGCCCGTCCACAAGGCCCATGGCTAAAATCATGCCGGACGGCAGAGCCGCCAGAACCTCGTCCAGCTCGTCCGCGCCGCGCGCTAAATCGACGTGAAGCGCGTCAATCGGAAGACCCGTCGCCACGGACAGATTGTCCAACAAGGGACCGAACGGCGCCGTCACGAAAAGCTTAAGGTTCGAGGCGCCCCGCAATTTGGCGTAGGCCTTCGCGTAGGCCTCCTTCGCGCGGGGATCGAGGTCCGTGACAAGAAACGGCTCGTCAAGCTGGACCCAGGCTGCGCCCGCCGCTTCGATTTTCCTTAGAAGCTCGCCGTAAACTTCCAAAAGCGGGTCAAGGTGGTCGAGCGGGCTGCCGCCCTCCTTATCCTTGCCCAAGAGGAGGAAGCTGACCGGCCCGACGAGGACGGGCCGCGTTTCCGCGCCGATCCGCTTGGCCTCAAGATAATCGTCAACGGGCTTGGCGCCGGAAAGCTTGAACCGCTGGTTTTTTTCGAACTCGGGCACGATGTAATGGTAATTCGTGTCGAACCATTTCGTCATCTCGGCGGCGGGAACGTCCACGCCGCTTTTTTGCGCGCCCCGCGCCATGGCGAAAACCGTATCGAGATCGATCTTGCCGCCGCTCCACCCATAGCGCGAGGGAATGACGCCCAGCAAAACCGACATATCCAGGACGTGATCGTAAAGCGCGAAATCGCCCGACGGTGAAAGATCGATGCCGACGATCTTTTGCATCTCGAGATGATCGGCGCGAAGCTTCGCCGCCGTGGACAGAAGCTCGCTTTCGCTCCCTTCGCCTCGCCAGAATCGCTCAAGGACGGCCTTAAGCTCCCGTTTCGGACCAAGGCGCGGAAAACCAAGAATGGTGGACTGAGCCATGCTGTTCCTCCCTGACCTTCCGGGATAGCCTTTTTAGATGAAGATAAGGTTTCCGGCCTAATCCTCATGTATGTAAAACAAAGGGCGCCTCCGCGAGAGGCGCCCTTTGCCGAAAGCAAAACGAAATCAGTCCTCTTTGGAGGATTCGTCCGTCGCGTGAATCTCCGGCAGGGCGCTTTCGATGTTCGCGTTCGCTCGCGCCTTGCGTCCCAAAGTTTGGTAGGCGATGCGCGCGTGATGCAGGCAGTAAGGCAGCCCCTCGTGCGTTTCGCACCCGCAGAAGCGGAAATCGGGGGAACGCGGATCGCCCACCGGCCAACGGCAATGACGCTCGCCCGCCTTGGTAACGGGAATGCCCTCTGTTCGCTTGATCTTGTCCAAAGGCCGCTTGATCGGGTCGCTGCCCAAAAGACGGGCCAACGAATCGACGCGGGACTTGATCGGAAGCGACGGCGCAGACGGCAGCGCGGTGCGCATTTTCGCCCTGTTCTTGCTGATTTTGGTGATGGACGCCATGACGACGCCCGCCGTTTTGGACGGCGCATCCGGCATAGAGCGCGGCGCGGCCGAAACCCCGACGGACAGTTTCAGACGATGCGCCTTGCCGATGACGGCATTGCGGGTCACGCCGCCGCCCAAAGAGCGGGCAATATCGCTTGCGCTATAGCCGTTGCCCCACATTTTTTTAAGCGTTTGGATTTGTTGCTCGGTCCAGGCCATTTTTACAAGCTCCGATCAGAGGTTCATCAGGGGGCGGCAAGGATATTGTGACGGTCTCGAAATCTTGCCGGTTGGCGCTGCTTTTCCGACCCCTTCGGGGGCACAAGATGTGGTGGCCAACGGAGAGATTACATACCAGATAGGCTTAGGCGATTCTACCCCCTTCTCTATTTTGTGGATAAGCCGCTTTCCAACCGCTAGATATGGATTCTTAAATCTATGAGAAAAGAGCCAAATTTCAACCTTTCCACCTGTGGAAAAGGGTTAAAAATTCTCTGCCGAAGGCTCGTTAACTGATTCGTTATCCACAACTTTTTGCTCGTTCGATTTTCGTTCTCTTTAGTTCTCTTTTCGTGTTAGGGTTTTTCGAACGAACGGTTCTTTTAAGAAATAACGACTGATGCTTTACAGCCTTGAAGACATTAGAGCCGAACAAAGAATTGTCCGCCCCGAACGGAACGAAATCATCGCGCGCTCAAAAAACAGGCCGATCGGCGATTTCACGGCCCAGGAACTTCGCGAACTGACGGAAGCGCAGACGATTTGGGTCCCGCACGGCGATCACACCTGGCTGCTTTATCCGAGTATCGCCCCGAGCCGCGCCTTTGCCCATCATTTCTCGCGAACCTTTCGCTCCACGGGCGAACCGGAATGCGTCCACGGCCTCGGCAGCGCGGATATCGGCTACAATATCGCGCGGTTGAGCGGAGTTCCTCCCGAAATTCTCGTTTTCGTCCTCTATTTCCACGATCTTCTCGAAAACAACCGGCGCGATACGTCCCTGACGGCGGAACGCATTTTCCGCGCGGCCTGGAAAGGCGATCCCCTTTTGATTTCCGCCGGGATGGATTTGCTTGAAAAAGTCACGGACACGCCGGGCTTGCACAAGAAAAAGCGGCATGAGGAACAAATCCGGCGCGCGAACGAGGACGAAACGGGCTTCGTCGCCGTCGTCCGCATTATCGACAAGCTCAACGCAGGCTACCAGGATTATTACAACCTTCTGGCCGGGACCCTGCCCTTCGGCGGCGATTGGACAAAGTTCAAGGAATATCTGGAATCGCGGAAGTCCATCGTCGAGAGGATCAAAATACCCCTCAAAAGCGTCGATATTCTAAAGGCGCTTTATAGGGAGGTCACGACCGCCACGCGCAAAGAAGTCGCCCTTCTCCAGAAAAAAGGCCTTTTTCTTCCCTCTGCGCCGTCCGGTCTTTCCCGAAAATCTCGCGGTCTTAGCGCTCTCGCCCGGTAAATCGACGGCTTGCCGCTCCTTACGCTTTGGGACTAGACTCAGCCACGACGAATCGTAACTATTTTTCAATATCTTGAGGCTCTTCAGACCCGCTATGTCCGATCTTTTTCCTTCATCCGCCGCTCGTAAAAAAGACTCCTACGACGCCAAAGACATCGAAGTTCTCGAAGGGCTTGAGCCCGTTCGCCGCCGCCCCGGTATGTACATCGGCGGCACGGACGAGGCGGCCATGCACCACCTCGTCGCGGAAGTGCTCGACAACGCGATGGACGAAGCCGTGGCGGGCTATGCCGACAGAATCGAAATCCGCCTCGATCCCGACAACCGCGTGACGGTGCGCGACAACGGACGCGGCATTCCCGTGGACAATCATCCGAAGTTTCCCGGCAAATCGGCACTGGAAGTCATTCTCACGACCCTGCATTCGGGCGGCAAGTTTTCCGGAAAGGTTTATCAAACGTCCGGCGGCCTGCATGGGGTGGGCGTCTCGGTCGTCAACGCTCTGTCAGAGGAAATGACCGTCGAAGTCGCCCGCGACAGGCAGCTTTATTCGCAAAATTATTCGCGCGGCGCGGCGCTGGGCAAACTCAAGAAAACGGGCGCGACCACCCGGCGCGGCACGAGCGTGATCTTTCGCCCGGATACCGAGATTTTCGGCTCGAAACTGCGCTTTAAGCCTTCCGCCCTCTTCCGGATGGCCCGATCCAAGGCCTATTTGTTCCGAGGCGTCGAAATACGCTGGTCGTGCGATCCCTCTCTGATCAAAGAGCCGGATCTGACGCCCGCCGAGGCGACCCTGCATTTTCCGGGCGGCCTTGAGGATTATCTTTCCTCCGCGCTCGAAGGGCGCGAGACGATCACGCCCCAGATGTTCTGCGGCGTGGCCGACCTGCCCGAAGGCAAGGGCAAGGTCGAGTGGGCCGTCGCCTGGCCTGCCGACGGGCAAGGCTTTTGCCATTCCTATTGCAACACCATCCCGACGCCGCAGGGCGGCACGCACGAAAGCGGCCTGCGCTCCGCCCTTTTGCGCGGCCTGCGGACCTATGGCGACATGCTCGGCAATCGCCGGTCCGCCGCGATCACCGGCGACGAGGCCTTTGGCGACGCCACGGTTCTGCTCTCGCTCTTCATCCGCGATCCGCAATTCCAGGGCCAGACGAAAGACAAGCTCGCGACCATCGAGGCCGCGCGTCTCGTGGACCAGACGATCAAGGACCATTTCGACCATTGGATCGGCGCGGACCCCGTGAGCGGCAAGGCGCTTCTCGATCAATTGATCCTCAAGGCCGAGGAACGCGCCCGCATTTCGCAGGCCAAGGACCTCGCCCGCAAGACCGCCACGCGCAAACTGCGCCTGCCGGGCAAACTGGCGGACTGCTCGCAGACCGCCGCCGAAGACACCGAACTGTTCCTCGTCGAAGGCGACAGCGCGGGCGGATCGGCCAAGCAGGCCAGAAACCGCGACAAGCAGGCCATCTTGCCCCTGCGCGGCAAAATCCTGAACGTGGCCAGCGCGAGCGTGGATAAACTGCGAGCCAATCAGGAAATATCGGACCTCGCGCTGGCGATGGGCTGCGGACTGGGCAAGGATTTCGATCTTTCCAAACTGCGCTACGAGCGTATCATCATCATGACCGACGCCGACGTGGACGGCGCCCATATCGCCTCGCGGCTCATGACGTTCTTTTACCGCG
>CAZZDK010000017.1:0-16236 GCA_964652235.1 uncultured Rhodospirillaceae bacterium | reverse complement strand
AAGCTGTTTCTCGCCCAGCCGCCCCTCTATCGCCTCTCGCAGGGCGGCACGACCGTCTATGCCCGCGACGACGCGCACAAGGAAGAGCTTCTGGAGACGACCTTCAAGGGCAAGGGCAAGGTCGAGATCAGCCGCTTCAAAGGCCTGGGCGAAATGATGCCCGCGCAATTGCGCGAGACGACGATGAATCCCAAGACGCGCTCTCTTTTGCGCGTGGTTTTGACGGAACCGGACTCGCCGGACCGCCTGGCCGAGATTAAAGAAACGGAAATTCTCGTGGAAAAACTCATGGGCCGCAAGGCCGAGCTGCGTTTCCAGTTCATTCAGGAAAACGCGAAGTTCGTCCAGGACGTGGATATATAAACAGATGTCAGATTTCGGACATCAGAAAACGGAAATGGCGTTCTTTGGTCAGAACAGCTTACCCGCCGCTTGGCTGAGGGATTCATAGAGCCAGAAGCTCCAGAGCGAAAGGCCGTAGGCGCTCAGGATAAACAGCCCGTCGCGCTGCAAAAGACCGATGGCGAGGCAAATGACGCCGAACGTCGGCGGCAGATTCAAGAACGGCACGGGAATGGCCACCATCACGGACAAAAACAGCGCCAGAACGCTATGCGTTTTGTTGAGCCACGACGTTTCCGTCAGAAAGAGAAGACGCGGTTTGATCGCGCTTTCGATCTTTTCCAAGGCGCGCGCCGCGATACGAAGGCCTTCGTCGAGCGCTTCGGCTTTTATTTTACGCTGGCAGACGAAATCCGGGAAAATGGGCGCCTTAAGGCCGAGGACCATCTGCACGGCCAGGATCATCATCGGAACGCCGAAGAAAATGGAAAAGCCCGGCACCATGAAGATGACGACGTTCAAAAGCGCCAGAATAAGAAGGAAAAAGACGAACCCGTGAACGCCCAGAAAGGCGAAGAAACGGCCGACCGTCAGATCCCGGTCTTTCGCCAAATCTTCCTCCATGGACCGAATCAGCGCGGAAAGGGTCCCGGCCCGTTCAAGTTGGGAAATATTCGGTTCGCCCGTCACCGCTTAGACCAGCCGCCCGGTGAAGGGGATCCTTAGGGTCACGAGTGGTTGCGAGGAGCCTTTCCCTCGCCGGATGAAAAGGCCGTTGCAGAACCACAGGACCGGTCCGGCAAGGGAAAGGCAAGGCGCAGAGCGAGTGATGTCAAACGGCAGAGGTGTTTTCATAGGCCCACGCTTATGAGGCGACTTTTCCCGCCGACAATTTCGGCAGATCGGCGATGATGTCGTCCACGAGCTTGCCCGCTTCGGGACTCTCCGCGTGTTTCTTCAATTTGCCGCGAAGATCGTGCATCACCTCGTCGATGATGAACGACCGCACCTCCGCCGAGGCTTCTTCCTGGACGAGCCGTATGCGGTCCAACGCGAGCTTCTCCTGCCGCTCGATGGAGGCCTGCAATTCCGCCTTGGCCTCTTCGCGCAGGCGGATGGCGTCTTCCTTGGCCTTGCGAAGGATATCCTCGGCCTCTCTCATGGCCTCGGATTGTTTGGCCTTGTAGTCCTTCAGCGTCGCGTCAGCCTCGGCCCGCAGGCGCTTGGCCTCCTGAAGTTCCGCGACGACCTTTCCGATCTCGCTGTCCAGCCAGCCCGCGATCGCCCCCCGCGCCGAACGGAAAATCAGGAAAACGCACAGGGCGGCGGAAACCCCGTACCAAAACGTCGTGTCGTTCAGAAAGCTCGTCTCGTGCATCATCCCCTCGCCTTCTGCGGCGCGCCTATGCCGGATTTCGTGACCTTGGCGAAAAGCTCTTGGACCAGGGCGTTGACGTACTGAGGCGCTTCCTCCATCGCCTTTTGGCGGGCGGCGGCGATGTTGTCTTCCGCGACCTTCATGCGGTGGGACAACTCCTTTTGCAGCCTCTCGCCGTGCGCCTCGGCTTCCTTTTCGGCTTCGATCAAAATGTCGCTGACGGTCGCCTGGGCCTGGTGGCGCGCCTTGGAAAGGGCCGTCTCGTAGGCTACGACGACCTTTTGCGCCTCTTCGCTGGCGGCGCGCGCCGCGTTCAAATCCGCGGAGAGAACCCGCGCCCGCTTCGCCTGGGTCTTTTGAATGCCGGGAACGCCCGCAACCTGCATGATGAGAAAGAAAGCGAAAAACGAAACGGCAAACCAGAAAAGAATGCCCGGATAAAGCGCGACGTTAAGTTGAGGCAAAACGCCGCCGCCGTGACCCTCTTCCGCGAAAGCGGGGACGGCAGCGAACAAGAAGGCGGCCCAAACCGCCGACAGGAATCTGATCGTCTTCATCTTTTCTCGCTCTTCAAAAAACGGGCGGAAAAGGAAAGGCGCTTGCCGCCCTTCCTTTTCCGAAACCCTGATTCAGGCGACAAAGAGAAGCAGCGCCGCGACAACGAAGCTCATCAGAAGCACAAGCTCGGTGCCGGCAAAGCCGATAAGGCCGACCATGCGCATCTTGTCGTCCGCCGCCGGATTACGGGCAATCGACGTCAGCCACGTCGAGAACACGGTGCTGAGGCCGTAGCCCGCGCCGAGAGCGCCGCCGAACATGGCGATAGCGACGGCGATAAACTTCAAAGCTGAACCTTCCATGATAAACTCCTTTTTGACGCACTTGGTTGGTGGTTGTTGTTGAACTCTCTTCGGATACCCCGCTTAGTGCATTTCAAGCGCATCGCGCAGGTAAACCGAACTCAAGACCGTGAAGATGTAGGCCTGGACCAAGGCGACGAAGATTTCGAAGCCCACGATCGCCACGTTCATAAGGACGGGAAAGACGCCCACGGCGGAAACCCATCCCGAAGTCGCGATCGCGGCGGTCATGCCCGCGAAGACCTTCAAAAGGATGTGCCCGGCCAGCATATTCCCGAAAAGACGCAAGGACAGACTGAAAGGACGGATGAAGAAGGAAACGGCCTCGATAATCCCCAGAAACGGAACCAGCGGCCCCGGAACGCCCGACGGGATGAAAATGTGGATGAAGTGAAAGCCGTGCTTGAAAAAGCCCGTTCCCAGAACCACCACGATGACGGTCAACGCCAAAAGCAGGTTCGCCACGATCTGGCTCGTGGGCGTATAGACGCCGGGGATCAGGCCGAGCAAATTGCACAAAAGGACGAACAGGAAAATCGTGAAGATGAAAGGCAGGAACGGCTTGGCCTTCTTGCCCGCCGCTTCGGCCAGCACGTCGGAAATGGCGCCATAGACCGTCTCGGCGAAAACCTGCCAGCGGCCCGGAACGACCGAACGGCCCCGCATCGGCAACAAAATGAAGAGCGCGCCCAAAACCACCGCGACCACCGTGGCCAAAGCAAAATTCGTAAAAGCGACGGGGTGCCCGGCCAAATCGAAGAGGGGACCAGACAGATCCTTGATCTCGAACTGCTCGATCGGCGAATGTATGCCCATTTCTCGTCCCCTACCTATTTCTGCCCTTTTGGCCCCAAGGCCGAAATCAACGTCCAGATCCCAAGGGCGAACCCGCCCGCAAGCAACGCCAGCATCAGCCACGGACCCGTTTCCAGCCGCTCATCGAGAAACGCGCCCAGCGCCGTCGGCACCATCACCGACGCCACGAAGTCCGAACCGATCCGGACGCCGCGAAGAATACTGCGCGACGCCATCCCGTCCCCCCCCTTCGCGCGCCGCGAAGGATCGGCGGATTCCTGGGCCTTGGCGATCCTTGCCGCGAGGGATTTAAGCTTCTGCTGATCGGAATCGCCGCTCATCGCCCGCCTGCCAAGCCGCACCGGAAATCGGGCGCAAAGTAGGTGTCTCCGGGGCGGGTGTCAAGACGGCTTTTGGAAGTTTTGGCAGACCGCTAGAGAACCCCCAGCATACTCGCCACAAGAGGATGCCGGACGATGTCGTGATCCGTCAAACGGACAACCGTAACGCCTTCGACCGCCTCCAGCCTTTTCGCCACGTCCGCCAGACCGGACAGGCCGCCTAGAAGATCGCTTTGGTCCGGATCGCCCGTCAAAACCATGGTTGAATGCCAGCCCAAGCGGGTCAGAAGCATTTTAAGCTGCGTATAAGTGCAGTTCTGGGATTCGTCGATGACGATAAAGGCATTGTTGAGCGTGCGGCCTCTCATGAAGCCGATGGGCGCGATTTCGATGATGCCGTCCAAAATAAATTGTTTAAGCCTTTTAACCCCCAGCCGGTCGTTCAAGGCGTCGTACAAAGGCCTCAAATAGGGAGCCATTTTCTCCTGCAAATCCCCCGGCAGAAAGCCCAACGTTTCCCCCGCCTCGATCGCCGGGCGCGAAAGGATAATGCGGTCCACCTTCCCCGCCTCCAAGGCTTCCACCGCCGCGCTGATGGCCAGATAGGTCTTGCCCGTGCCTGCAGGTCCCACCGCGACGATCATGTTGCTTTTGGCCATCGCATCCAACAACCGAGCCTGATTTTCGTTCTGCGGCCTGACTTTACGGACGTACCGTTGGTCCCGGCGGTCCTGGACCCCGGCCCTTTGAAGGGGGTCCCAGGAGTCATTGCCGGGAAAGGTCTCTATATTACCCCTACGTTCATAGCGGGAATCATGGTCTTCACGACGCGAACGTCTTTTGGACATACGAACCCCATTTCCGTCCGGACAACCGGACAAAGTTGAATCCGCCTCAACCGACGAGGCGGATTTGTTGAAAGTCGGATGGCGATAAAACGCGAAAGGAAGCGCCGCCCTGTGAGAGGGAAAATCGGAGGAAAACCGTCTTAAAGCCGTTTTTAACAGGGTCTTGGCCTCTTTCCTTCAAGGCGCCGATGGCGCTCTTTTCCTTTCGAAAAGTATTCATCCAAGGGGTTAAAATCTCGCTAATAAAAGCCCTTGGATCGCTTGTTGGTTAACTCTATCAAACCTTGACAAAGAGGTCTTGGACGCCTAGGTTGCCGCCTCTTTTGAAGCTCGGGACAAAGACCATGAAAATCGCGAACTCGCTCAAAGCCCTCAAAAAGCGCGACAAGAACTGCAAAGTCGTCAAGCGCAAGGGCCGCGTTTACGTCATCAACAAGACGAACCCCCGCTATAAAGCGCGCCAGGGCTAAAAAATGCCGCGCCCCCACGCGCACGTATGGCGCGCGGCAGGGTTTCTTTGACCTTTAAGCGACGATAATCGGACCTCATCCGTTACGCGAATGTGCGAAAGGCGCGCGCATGAGTCCGTTTGTCCCTCGATTCACGGTTTCGCTTAAGCTTTATATGCCGATCGGCCAGATCGCCGTCGGCATCGGCGGACTTTGGAAAACCAGCGCCTCCCTCGTCCACAAGGCCCCGTTCGAGCGGCCTATCAGCCGGGTTTCCCTTTCAGGAGAAAACGATGCCTAAGCCGCTTCAAAACATCGTCTGCATCGACGACGAAAGGGACATTCTTGAAATTACCCGCCTCTCCCTTGAGACCGTCGGCGGCTTCACGGTGACGACCTTTTCGTCGAGTTCTGAGGCGCTTTCCCGGCTCGTTTCCCTCAAGCCGGACATCCTGATCGTCGATTTCATGATGCCGGAAATGGGCGGCCTTGAAACGCTCGACGCCGTCCGGAAGCTTCCGGGCGACGTCGCGCGAACGCCCGTCATCTTCATGACGGCCCGCGCCCAACCGGGAGAGATACAGGAATGCCTGGACAAAGGGGTGAGCGGCGTCATCGTCAAGCCCTTCGATCCCATGAATCTCGCGAACGAAGTCAAAGAGATCTGGGCAAAGGCCCGGACGGGGGAATGAAATGGCCCGACATAATGAGGATACCTCGCCTGTTCCCGTCGCGGACGCCATCGTGAATTACCCGGCGCCCCTGCTCCCGGGAAAAGACCTTCGCTTTCCTGTTTCCGCCCCTAAATGGATGTCCGGGCCTATCGAGCCTACGGATCTCGGCTACGTTCCCTATCTGAAAGAAGCAAAAAATGAACGCGCCTCTCTTTGACGTCTCGGATTCGCTCGCCTCTTCGCTTTTGCCGGTTTTTTTCGAGGAACTGACAAAACGGCGGGACGGCCTCAACGACGTCTTGAAGGATTTGCGGAAGGGCGTCTTTGGCGAAGAGCAATCGGCCTCTCTCAAATTGTTGGCGCACAAAATTACGGGGTCTTCCGCCCCGTTCGGCTTTCCTGAACTCGGCCTGATGGGAGAAAGACTGGGAACCCTTCTCAAAAGCCAGCCGGACAATCTGGAGACCATCCAACGCGATCTTAAAGCCCTGATCGCCGCCTGCGACGGCGTTCTGGCCCAAGCCCCCCCAAGACCGCAGCGCCGCAGACCCTAGAGCCGCCCAGGAATTACAGCCGGGAATCCGACGCGCAGCCGCTTGTTCTGATCGTGGACGACGACGCCGTCGCGCGAGGACTGCTTTCCTCCATCCTCAAGGACCGCGCCGAAACGTTGACGGCCACAAGCGCGAAAGAGGCCCTTGAACTGGTCAAGGTCAGACGGCCGGACCTTATCCTTCTCGACGATCAAATGCCCGGCGAAATGTCCGGCATAGACGCGCTTGAACGGTTGAAAAAAACGCCCGAAACCGCCGACATTCCGGTCGTCATGATCACGGCGACCCGCGCGGCGGGAGATACCGTGCGCAGCCTTTCTGCGGGAGCGGTCGATTACATCCTGAAACCGCTCGACCCGCGGCAGATTTCCAAAAGAATCCTGGACCGCCTCAAGCGAATGAAACTGACCGTCCTGATCGTGGACGACGACAAAACGGTCCGCGCCCTTCTGGAACAAAGGTTCCGCGCGAAAGGCTACCGCATTCTTGCCGCAGAAACCGGGTCCGAAGCCCTTGCCGCCATCCGGCGGACGGTTCCCGTTCTTGCCGTTTTGGATCGCGTGATGCCCGATATGGACGGCGCGGACGTCTTGCGCGCGCTGCGGGAAAACCCTTTTCTCGCCGACGTGCCGGTCGTCTTTCTTACCGCCAATTCGGTCGAAAAGGACGTGATCGAGGGCATTACCTTGGGCGCCGCCGATTACATCGTGAAGCCCTTCGATCCGAAAGAAGCCGTGGATAGATGTATGCGGGTTCTGGAAAGGTACGGAGAGGGAGCGGTTAGCTCGCTGCCGCGATGACGGACAGAAAATTATGCAGCCGTTCGGTCTCCGGCGCTTTTAGGATGTCCGGACTGCCGGATTCGATGATCTCTCCCTCGTCCATGAACGCCACGCTGTCCGCCGCGTGCCGCGCGAAGCCGAGCAGATGCGTGACGATAAACACCCCGATATTTTCCCCGCGCAGCAGTTTCAGGTAATTCAGAATCTTGGCGATCTGCTCCACGTCGAGCGAGGACGTGATCTCGTCGAGCAACAGATAATGAGGCTCCAGCATAAGCGCCCGCGCCAGCGCCACGCGCTGGCGCTGGCCGAGCGAGGCTTCGTTCGGATAGCGGTCGATGAACTCCTTCATCTCGAACGCGCCGATGAGCGCGGCGATCCGGTCTTCCGCCCCCTCGCCCAATCCATTGAGGCGAACGGGCAATAGAATATTCTCGCGCAGCGTGAGATGCGGCCAGAGGAAAAGCTGCTGAAACACCGTTGTGAGTTTCGGATAAGGCGGTATGAAAGGCTTGTTTTCCGGCCAGGGCCAGGAAAACACGTCTTCGTCAACCACGATCTCGCCGCTCCATAGGGGTTCCATAAGCGCCAGGCAGCGTAAAAGCGTCGTTTTGCCCGACCCGCTCGGCCCGATAAGACACGTGATCTGCCCCGGAACGACTTTGAGATTCACGTTTTTGAGAATCGTCGTCTGCCCGTAACCGAACGTGATGTTTTTCGCCTGAAGCATTCTTTTACCTTTCCGACAAATCGCGCGTATAACGACGCTTTAGGTGCGCCGCAAGAATATGGATCGGCAGACAGACCAAAAGGAAGAAAAACGCCAGCGCCGTGTAAATCTCAATGGGCCTATAGATCATGCTGTTGATGCGCTGCGCGACGCGGAACATTTCCTCTACCGAGATGAGGCTTGCGAAAAGCGTCATGTGCAGCATACCGACCTGCAAAACCATGATCCCCGGCAATAACTGACGGAACAAAATGGGAAGCTGGATATAGCGCACGATGTCGCGCGAACGCAGGCCGCACACGCGCCCCGCCACGATGTACTGGGCCGGAAAATCCGAAACGGCGAGGCGCACGCTTTCCGCCACGCTGAAGATGTTCACAAGGCTGAGCGTCAACGCCGCCGTGTAGAACGGATCGATCACGACATCGAGCGCCGCCTGCGCCGGGTAATGCAGCCAGAACAGGATCACGAGCGTCGGAATAGCGGAAAACAGAAAGGACGAGCCGTGAATCACGCGCCCCCAGCTTTCCTTGCGATAGCCGCCCATAACGCCGAGCGCGACGCCACCCACAAGCCCTACGCTCCAGATGACCGCGCAAAGCTTGAGCGTGACGGACAGACCCTGCAGGAAAGCGATGTGATAGGTGATGAGAATATCGAGTACGGACATGAAAAACCTTTACTCTAGGGTCGATTTCACGCGCACGAAACTTCCGGGAATAATTTCGTATTTGTCGAGAATCTTCCCGATGGTTCCGTCGTTGTGCATTTCGTCAAGCGCGATGTTGAACATCGAAACGAGATCGTGCTCGCCCTTCGCAAACGCCAGCGCGTGGGCATAAACGCGAACCGGCTTTCGCCCTTCGATGCGCCGGACGAAATCCGCGTTCGCCAACAGATAAGGCATGACAACGAGCGCGCTGGCGACGGCGACATCCGCTTTGCCGCTCTTCACGCTCTCAAGCATCATGACCAGTTCCGTGTTTTGCGGGAGGGAAACCGCCCTGGCTTTCGGAAAATCAAGCTCGTGGATGAATTGCGAAGATTCGCCGTCGATCATCGCGAACGTTACGGAAGGATCGTTGGCGGCCTTCAGGTCGCCGTCAAAACGATGGTCGTCTTTCCGCACATACGCGCTGGTCGTGCTGTAGAAAAGGGGCACGGAATATTCCATCGCCCGCGCCGAGGGAATCTGGCGGTAAAGGCTGAAACAGAGCGCATCGAAGCGCCCGTTCGCAAGCCCCTCCCTCATCGTCGTGAACGATGTTTCCTCCGCCCAATCGACCTTGAGGTTAAGCCGCTTGGAGGCCTCTTCGACAACATCGTAGGAAACGCCGGAAAGTTTTCCGGTGTTTGGTTCCTTGGCTAGCTCCGGCGGCAACACGACGTACCCGCACCGCAGCGTGTTCGTGCGCATCACCCTCTCAAAGGCCGTTTCCTTGGCGGGGGCGGATTCGCCGCCCGGCGTCGTTTTCAAAAACGAAACGGCGGCGAGAGACAAGCCGACAGATAAAACTATCGTGAGAAACGTTGTGCCGAGCTTCATATTGCCCCCACATGGATCGGGTTTTTTGAGCCTAATCTCCGGCCTTCAAAATGGCAAGAACGAAACAGGTCGTTTTTTACCGTAATTGCTGCACAAACATGATCCCCACAACGGCGATCATAACGATCGTGGCGAGCCATCCGAGCGCTTTCAAGGGGCCGGGAATCGTGTGCTCGCCCATAATCTTGGACGACGAAGCCATATGCATCATCACAATCATCATGGGCACCGCAATGACGCCGTTCAAAACGGCGCTCCAGAACAGGGCCTGAATGGGGTCGATGGGCGTCAGGTTCATCAAAGCCCCGATCAGCGTCGCCCCCACAAGGATGGTGTAAAAAGCCCTCGCCTCGCGCGGACGGCGACCCAAACCGATGTGCCAGCCCATCGCCTCGCCGATCGCATAGGCCGCAGAGGCCGCCAAAACAGGCACGGCCAAAAGCCCCGTTCCGACAATCCCAAGCGCAAAGGCCAAAAAGGCAAAAGGCCCCGCAATCGGACGAAGCGCTTCTGCCGCCTGAGCCGACGTTTGAATATCCACGATTCCGTGCGTGCGCAACGTCGCGGCGGCCGTCATCATGATGAAAAGGCCGACGAGGTTGGAAAAGCCCATGCCGACCCATGTATCGAAGCGGATGCGCCGAACCTCCCGCCTCGCCTGATGCGGCGCGACGAGCAAGGATTGGGCCGTCGGATGCGCGATGGTGTCCTCGGCTTCCTGCGTGGACTGCCAAAAGAAAAGATAGGGGCTGATCGTCGTGCCGAAAACGGCGACGATGACGGCCCAGTATTCTTTGCTCATCTGAAAGTGCGGCACAATGCCTCGCAGAACCTCTGGCCAAGGCATTTCGACGACAAAGACGACGCCGACATAGGCGAAAAGGCTCAGAGTCAGCCATTTGAGCACCGCGATAGAGCGGTGATAATCCGTAAACAGTTGTAAACAGACGCACAAAACGCCGAAAAGGACGGCCCACACATGGGCAGAGCCGCCCACGACCAGTTCAAGCGCCGAGCCCATCGCGCCGAGATCGGCGCCAAGGTTAGCGACATTGGCCAACAAAAGCAGCGCCACAAGCGAATGCAGCAGCGTCAAGGGGTAAAAAAGACGTAGATTCCCGGCCAGCCCAAAACAGGTCGTTCGGCCAATGCGCGCGCTGATTTCCTGAATGGCGGCCATGAGCGGATAGGCCAGAATCATCACCCAGCCCATGGAGAAGCCAAAGCCCGCCCCGGCTTGCGAATAGGTCGCGATGCCCGAGGGATCGTCGTCGGCCGCGCCCGTAATCAGGCCTGAACCGAGCGACCGCCAAAACCGGGCCGGATATCTGTAAAGACGCCACATGGCTCACCTCCCCCCCTGAAAGAGGGGAAAGGAAAGAGCGCAAACGCCGTAGTGACGATGAAGGATTGCCATCGTTCGCCTCGTTTGACCCCTCAAGGGGCCGGAGGCGAACAGACCGACGAGCTAGACTCGCTGCGGGCCGTCCACCCCGCCGCCCCGGCAGGGTTTCCCTGATTTTTGTCCCGTGCGCCCCGCCCTTAAGGAAAGGGCGCACCTTCGAGTGCCGTCGTCCATTTCTTTCTCTCATGGTTAACTGAAGCTCGAGCCGTCAGGCCTGCGAACTTCGCGAGGGGCATGTAAGGCCTAGATGCCCAAAAGTCAATTTTATTTATCCTGTATCAATACTTTCTTGCCCCTTCCCTGGCGCCCCAGTTTTGCCATACCGTTTTGGTAGTGTATAAAGCGGAACGTTTGAGAAAGACCATGAAAAGACTCGCTCTTCTTTGCGCACTCTTGGCGCTTGTTTCGCCTCCGTCCGCCCGGGCGGGGGACAACAGCTTTTGGGGCACGCTGATGGGCGCCTCTCTGGGCGGCTATCTCGGCAGCACGATGGGCAAGGGCGACGGCAGGCTGGCCGCCACCGGCGCGGGCGTTTTCCTGGGCGGCGCGCTCGGCAACAGCATCGGCGAATCCATGGACCGCGCCGACGCCGCCTATGCGTCGCGCGGACGGTTTTACGGCCCGTCCTATGCGCCGCCTTTTTACGACTACGAACCCAACTATGTCGCGCCGCCCGCGCCGCCGCCCCCGCGCGTGGTTTTTGTTGAACCGCAAATCGTCGAATATCGGCGTGTCCCGAGCCCCGTTTACGTCGAAGAAGGTTTTATCGGCCCCAAACCGCCCCCACCGCCCCGGCCTCATCGTCATTGCCGCGAGTTCACACAGACTATTAAAATCGACGGGCAAGTGCATGAAAGTTATGGCACAGCTTGTTTGCGCCCCGACGGTTCCTGGCAGATACAGCCCGAATGACTCCCTTTTCAGCGCCGCGCGACTGGCTTCTTTCCGATTTCGATTTCGAACTTCCCGAAGCGCTGATCGCCACGCAACCCGTCGCGCCGCGCGATCAAGCCAGGCTTTTACACGTGCGCGGCAACATCTTTCGGGATCGGCGCGTTTGCGATCTGCCGGACCTTTTGCGCGAAGGCGACGTTCTGGTGATGAACGACACCAAGGTCGTCCCCGCCCGCCTTTTCGGCCTGCGCGGGTCGGTAAAGGTGGAAGTGGTGTTGAATAAGGAAGTCCGTCATCACAGTCTGCTTGACTCTGGATTGATTCGCCGGGCTCGCAATGACAAAACGGTCTGGTCCGCCCTCGCCCGGCCCGGTAAAAGGCTGAAGGTCGGGGATGTCATCGTTTTCGCGCCGGGTTTCGAGGCCGAGATTTTGGAGAAACGCGAAGGTGGCGAGATTTTAATAAATTTCAATGCCCTGTCGGGCGATCTTTTTTCGTTACTTTATAAGCACGGCCATGTGCCCCTGCCTCCCTATATCCGCCGCGCCGACACGGAAAAAGACCGAGGGGATTACCAAACCGTCTATGCCCAAAAAGAAGGCGCGGTCGCCGCGCCGACGGCGGGCCTCCACTTCACGCCGGAACTTCTGGCCAGGCTGGACGCCAAGGGGATCGCGCGGGAGACCCTCACGCTCCATGTCGGCGCGGGGACTTTTCTGCCCGTCAAGACCGAGCGCGTGGCCGATCACATCATGCACGCCGAAAGCGGCGAGCTTGCGCCCGAAACCGCCGCGCGGCTCAACGCGGCCAAAAAGGAAGGCAGGCGAATGATTGCCGTCGGCACCACCTCGCTGAGGCTGCTTGAAAGCGCGGCGGTCGAAGATGGCCTTTTGGCCCCCTTTTCCGGCGAAACGGACATTTTCATCACGCCCGGCCATCGGTTCAAAATCGTCGATGCGATGATGACGAACTTTCATTTGCCGAAATCGACGCTTTTTATGCTTGTCTGCGCCTTGGCGGGCATGGATAACATGAAGGCCGCTTACGCCCACGCCATCGCGCAAAAGTATCGTTTTTACTCCTACGGCGACAGCTCGCTGCTTGAAAAAGAACCATGACCGCCTTTGCTTTTGACCTTTTGAAAACCGATAAGAACGCCCGCCGCGGACGCGTCAGGTCCGCGCACGGCTCGTTCGAGACGCCGTGCTTCATGGCTACCGCCACCGCCGCGACGGTCAAGGCGATGAATGTCGAGGCCGTTCGTGCGACGGGCGCAGAGCTGGCCATCTGCAACACCTATCATCTCATGCTGCGCCCCGGCGCCGAGCGCGTCGCCAGCCTCGGCGGGCTGCACAAGTTCATGAACTGGCCGGGGCCGATCCTTACCGATTCCGGCGGCTTTCAGGTCATGTCGCTCGCCAAACTGCGCAAGATGGACGAAAGAGGCGTCACCTTTCAATCGCACGTGGACGGCAGCAAGCATGAATTGACTCCCGAACGCTCGGTGGAAATTCAGCGCCTGCTCGACAGCGATATCGCCATGTGCCTTGACGAATGCACGAGAAACGGCGCGAGCCACGAAGAGGCGGCGGAATCCATGCGCCTGTCCATGCGCTGGGCCGCGCGGTGCAAGGAAGCCTTTGTCAAGCGCGAGGGCTATGCCCTCTTCGGCATCGCGCAGGGCAACGTCTATGAAGACCTTCGGCTTGAATCCGTGGACGCGCTGACGAAAATCGGCTTCGACGGCTATGGGATCGGCGGCCTGGCCATCGGCGAGGGACAGGAGATGATGTTCCGCGTTTTGGATTTCACCTTGCCGCGCGTCCCGGCGGACAAGCCGCGCTACATGATGGGCTGCGGCACGCCGAGCGACATCGTGGGCAGCGTTCTGCGCGGCGTCGATATGTTCGATTGCGTCATGCCCACCCGCGCGGGCCGCACGGGGAAGGCTTTCGTCACGCGAGGGAGCCTCAACATTCGCAACGCGCGGCACGCCGCCGATCCGCGCCCGCTCGACGAGACTTGCGACTGTCCCACCTGCCGCGATTATTCGCGGGCCTATTTGCACCATCTGTTCCGGTGCGAAGAAATCCTCGGCCCCATGCTGCTTACGCAGCATAATCTTTCCTATTACCAGTCTCTCGTGCGCGGCTTGCGCGAAGCGATCGAGGCCGGACGGACGGAAGCCTTCGCCGCCTCTTTCCACGAAGAACAGGCGAAGGGGGATGGGGAGGCCCTGGAATAAACAATTTTTCATTATATAACAATATCTTAAGAACTTATTAATCTCTCTTTGTTACTCTTGCGAGCTTTGTTACCCTCGCAAGAAAGTTTCTCTTTACTTTTGGGAAGGAATTTTCATGTCCGCTTCATTTTCGACGCAATATGATTCTTCTCCTCTTCGCGTCGTCACCGATAAAAAAGGAAAAGAACATCCTGTCGTCATCGGGCATCTCCTTCCGGATGAAAATTGGCAAGATCTTCTCGACCTCGGCAATAGGTGCGCCGACGCTTTGACTCTTAAATTGTGGCCGGCCTGGCCGGGATATGTGCATCAACAGTTGGATATGTCCTCTGTCGGCAATACGCGCTACGTCGCCTTCATCCTCGATCAGACCGACGATTTGAAAAAGGCCTCTCCCTTGGGCTATGTCACAATGGATTACGATTCCGACACAGGCCTTATTATTCTTGAAACCCTGCAAACGCATCCCAGCCTGCGCGGAAGCAAAATCGGACGGCTTGTCTCCGACGTTCTGGAAAAAGAGGTTGTCAAAGACCTGGAAGCCAAAGGGAAACCCGTGCATGGCGTCTTTGTTTATACGGATCATCCGGCGGGCCAAAGCGCAGGAAACAACTATGACATCGATCCGACGGCCCGCGCCGTTATGTACGCGACATCAGGGTTCTCTTTGGTGCCGTGGCATTGGACGACCCCTGCGGAATCCTGTGAAGACATTCTGCTGCGCGGCGATACGAAAGGGCTCGCCTGTTTCAGGGCCATTTCCTTTCTCAAATCGTTCGACGGTCACGGGAAGGAGAGCTTAGAAGGCGCGCGTTCCTATATCGAAGCCTGCAACGAAGACTACGTCGGCATGGCCTTTTTAGGCTTGATCAGCAAGAAAGCGTCCTCTCTCGCTTCGTCCGGCGATCAAACGGGGACGCTTTTGGCTGAAACGCTTCGTTCTCTCTACGGCGAGACGCTTAAGGAAGGGAATCACACACCGAAGTCCGTGTTCGATGATATTCTTCGTTCGACTCCATTGGAGAAAAGAAAGGAAATTGAGGCTATACTGAAGGACCTTTTGCCGGATCTCGAAAAACATTCCCTCGTCAAGATTATGAGACAGGAAGGCAAATTGCGTTCGGAAATCGCCCACTTTCTTATCAGCTACCAGAAAGAAAAGATGTCCAAAGGAAGGACGGCGAAAGGCATTCAGAAAGTTCTGATGCAGTTCGCCTTCTTTTTCGGCGTTAATTTCAACGCCTTAAAGGGAAAAGCCGTCCGATGCATAAGCGATCTTCCGCTGGATTCGCTTATACCGAGAGAACGGTTTCCGGCCTTTCAGCATAAGAAGAACCAGGCCAAGCAGGCCATCGGGGGACTGCAAAAAGCTCCCCTTCTCCGCCTTCTTAACAAAATGCCGATCTGACCTATCGCTTCACTTCACGTGCAAAAAAGCGGCGGTGGAAACACCGCCGCTTTTCTTGCTTGCGATCCAATGGACGCGAGTCTGGACCGTTACTTCCCGGACAAATCCTCGCCCGTGGCCTGGTCCACGACCTTCATCGAGAGCTTGACCTTGCCGCGATCGTCCACGCCGAGGACCTTGACGTGCACTTCCTGACCCTCTTTGAGAACGTCCGACACTTTGCCGACGCGTTCCCTGCTGATCTCGGAAATGTGCACAAGGCCGTCGCGCGCGCCCAGGAAATTCACGAAAGCGCCGAAATCCATAAGCTTGACGACTTTGCCCTTATAGATGACGCCGACTTCCGGTTCGGCCACGATGCCCCTGATCCAGGCAATCGCCGCTTCTCCGGCCGCAGAATCCACCGCCGCGACCTTGATCGTGCCGTCGTCCTCGATGTCGATCTTCGCGCCGGTCGTCTCGCAAATCTCGCGAATGACCTTGCCGCCCGATCCGATGACTTCGCGGATCTTGTCCTTGGGAATCGTGATCGTGGTAATGCGCGGCGCGTTCTGGCTTACGCCCTCGCGCGCGCCGCTGAGCGCCTTGGCCATTTCGCCCAGGATGTGCATACGCCCTTCCTTGGCTTGGCCGAGCGCGATCTGCATGATCTCGCGCGTGATGGACGTGATCTTAATGTCCATCTGAAGCGCCGTCACGCCGCTTTCCGTGCCCGCGACCTTAAAGTCCATGTCGCCGAGATGATCCTCGTCGCCGAGAATGTCGGAAAGAACCGCAAAGCCGCGCTCTTCCTTGATAAGGCCCATCGCGATGCCCGCGACCGGACGCGGCATGGGAACGCCGGCGTCCATGAGCGAGAGCGAGGTCCCGCACACCGTGGCCATCGAGGACGAGCCGTTGGATTCGGTGATTTCCGAGACCACGCGGATCGTGTAGGGGAACTTTTCCTTCTCCGGCAGCACCGGATGCACCGCGCGCCACGCCA
>CAZZDK010000016.1:35655-55032 GCA_964652235.1 uncultured Rhodospirillaceae bacterium | reverse complement strand
AATCAAATCTTTGATCCTATGGGAATCCTAAAAATTAATGGGTCCTGAGCCTAGGGCGGCCATTAACCACAGTAAACAGAGAAGAATAGTCATCATTGGCCTTAGAAGATGCAACAGTTCTCCTCACAATATCACACGCCGCTTCTGAAATTGTAGTATCCACATTGCTATGCATGGCATCACTGATAAACAACTCCATATCTTTCAGCAAATGCTTCGTGGGGAAATTGGGGTTTTTAAAATCACCCGCCAACATCTTGCTTAACTTTTTATCAAATGTTGGTGCATATAATGCGCTATCCCTGAGAATTTCCATAAAATTATCAAGAGGGATATCATGCCTAATAACGTAAGAAAGCGTAGTCGAAAAAGCTGCTGTCAAGGTGCCAATCAAGTGGTTAAAGGCTAGTTTAGCTGCCGCTGCCGTCCCAATACCACCAAGCAAGTGTTGTGATATTGAAAAAACATCGAGGATAGGCTTGGCAGTATTGTATGTACCACTGTTAGCGCTGCCTATCATAATAAGCAATTTACCGGTTTTAACTTCTGGCAGACTGCCGAGAACAGGACAATCTAAATATTCACCGCCACGAGAAAGGATGACCTCGGACAAAGAAATAGTTTGTTGAGGGGATATAGTCCCCATCTGGCAGATTATTTTACCGGCGAAACTCGTGGGTGTTACGTTAGAAAAAACACTAGTTATGGCGTCATAGTCAGAAAGAAAAAGGATGACCAAATCAGAGGAATTTACTACATCTGACGCATCTGATGTACACCTAAATAATGACGGATCGTGAAGCGTTAACGGCTCTAGAGAACGACGGGCGTATCCAATGGTTTCGATTCCACTCAAAACCAACCGTTCAACGGCGGCTCTACCCATAAGCCCAAGGCCAAAAACGCCTACTCGCATGGCGTTAACCACCTTTCCTAGTATGGAATCATGAAGTTTGAACTACAAACTGGCACCCAAAAAAATGCATCTTATACTGAATATCAAATTCACGCTGAGCCGAAAATACTACTATTCGCTGCGAGGCTAAGTTTTGGGCGGATCAAATTTTCAGCCACGGCTTGTCAGTATATAACCATCTGAGATATAAGACAAGTTACTTTTGGGCTATATGGCCCGTCTACTTCAAATTTAATGGCTCGCCGCATCACTACAAACATCTTAACCAAACTAATACCAGCAAAACCAGCAGGTTATCTACGGCGATATTTCTACCACCCTCGAGCAGCCCTGGCGAGGAATTCCATCCCAAACCTGACAGTGTCACGTGTAGCAGAACGCAGGCGCGATGGCAACTCCACCCACGACCCACTTCTCTCTCAGCTTACATCTCAATAACTCTTCAGCCTCTCCTCTCCGGCCCCCGTCCTGGGCCTGACGGGAGCCTGTTATCGTTCCCGCTCGTGCTGACGCTCTTTCTCGCGTTGTTGGACAAGTTGCTTTATATGATCGTCACCTTGGGCCTTGACCTTCTCGAAGTCGTCGCGGTTCAACTGCCGGACATCCTCGGCTGACAGATTCCGGCCAGCCTTCATGTCGCGTCCAATATGATCGAGCGCCCTCTCGCGGCGCTGCTCTTTGATGAGCTGCCCATAGTGGGCCTTCTGGGATGCCGGGTTGTTTCTTAGCTCTGCCCTCGTGGGCTGCCGCTCCGGAGCCTTCTCCGGCATGGGCTCGGCGTCCACAAAATCCTTGATACTCCGGGCCGCGCCGCGCGGCTTGCCGGGGGTTCTTTCCTCGACCATGAGGCCCTGGGCGCGCTGGGCAGAAAGAACGATTTCTTCCTTTCGTTCCTTTAGCGGCGGCTCTTGCTGCTTTTCGGCGGCCGGCGCGGCCTTTTCCTGCCCCGGCTGACGGCTCAGTTCTTGATACTCCTTGCGCAGCCCGGCGGCTATTTTCATATGATCCTCGGCGCGCCGGCGATGCAACAGGGCTTCATCCGTGTCCTTGCGGCCGACGATGATTTCACTCTGCGCGGCGGCGATTTCCTCCGGCTGCAAGGGCGCTGTGGTAAGCTCCGGCAGTAATTGAACCTCTTTGCAAGAGGAAGGGATCGGCTGTTGCGCGGTCATGGCGTGCCCCCGATCATACGAAGCACGGCCTTTGCCGCTTCGCCTTGGGACAGCCCCAGCGCATAGGCGACAAGCGATGTCACATCGCCGCCCGAAGCGCCAACCGCAAAGTCAGCCCATTTCCCTGTCCGAAGATTGATCTTGAAACTCCCAAGAGCGGAATCGGCGCGGTGGGGGTTCAAGGCCACATATTCAGGGCCGACAATTTTACCATGAGGCAACACGCGGTGGAGGATCGCAGGCAGGAACGGCAAAGCCTGTTCATGCACGCGAGCGAAATAATCCCGATCATTCCGCATGGCTTGTCGGGATGAGAGCGCGGCCCCTATTATCGCATCCCCCGACGGGCAAGGCTTTGGGGCTGCCGATCTTCGACTCGTTCAAGTTTAAGCAGCCAGTCACGGACGGCCTCGATCCGGTAATAAACCCGCCTGCCGATCACGACATAGGGCGGGGATTGCCGCAGGGCACGGTCGCGCTGGCATGTGCGGATCGTTACGCCGCGTTGGGCAGCATATTCATGCTCGTTAAGAAAGCCCTCCAAAACCGAAGGTTTACGCTTTTCTGCGAACTCTTGTGAGTTTTTCTGTTCCATTGTGTTTCCTCTCGTTGAAAAGGCGACTTGCGCCGACAAGAGAAAACGTAGGGACGATTTTGTGCATTTAACAGGACGCGAAAACGTGCATCAAATTAAAATTTAATGCATTTATTTCTGATTTCATCGGGAAATTTGCGCCAAGCCTTGCTTATCGAGTTTCGGATAGAGTGAGGCTGTATGGGTTGCTCTTCTTTGTAATGCTCAACGAACCATTCCGCAAGATGTTCTGATTCGCGCTTGAAATTATTGCCGTCAAACAAACCATCCTCACAGCGCCGCTTAAATTCATTCACAACGAGATGCATGCTGGTAGGCCGACCCGGTGCCCCCGTTGTCGCTTTTGGAGGCTTGCGAACGGGAACCGATGGGGATACTTCTTGCGGCTGTTCTGACAACGGCTGGGAAGCGGGTGCAGGCGAGGTAACTGGTCGGGCGGTCTGCTGTGCCGGAAGGTTAACGCGAGGGCCAACGCGAACGTCATAAAGAAAAAAGCCGGGGCCTTCCACAATGCCTTTCGAGATGTTTTTCAGCCTCATGGTTGCCCAAGCAGAGGCGGGGACTTCCTGCCACGGCGCAAGCGGCGATTTTTCACGCGCCCATGCCGTCAGTTTTCCGCAAGACAACAAACCGATAAACGCCATTTCCATCTTTATGGCGATAGCGCGGCGTTGTTCCAACAAATGTTGGGTCAGGCCATCGGTTTCGCTGGGGACAAAATTGTTATCCTCGAAATCCCCGATATACTCCCATTTGCCTCGTTTTTTCAGGTCATCATCGACATAACAATATTCTTTGAATAGCTTTTGATCGCGATAGTCACGAACGGCTTCATAAAGTGAAGTCGCTTTTTCTGCATCCGCAGGCAACCCCTTATTTGTTTCTGGCATGCCGTTTTTCCTTTTTTGATTCCAGCTTGGGCGTGTCTGCGGGCGACATGATATAATCCCCAACCATATCCGCCGCTTGGCGAAGCGGGCCGTCATATAAATGCGCGTAACGCTGCGTGGTTTGCACCTGCGTATGCCCCAGCATTTGTCCGATCAATGGCAAAGACGCGCCCGCCGAAACAAGGATGCTGGCAAACGAATGCCGCAGGTCGTGAATGCGGACGTTCGGCCAGTCGATGGTAATGACGTTTCCTTCCTTGTCCTTTATGGGTTTTCCGGCGCGGTTTTTCTTCGGAATCTTGTCTGTCAACCCTGCCGCCTTGCAAACAGTTACCCAAGTCCGGCGGATTTCTTGGATCGGTTGATCCGGTGAAACATCGCTCGGAAAGACAAAGGGACTTTTCTTGGCGGTCTTGTCTTTGCGCCGCGCCTCTTGAAAATCCGCCTCGGCCTGTTGCTTTATCTGGATAAGAAGATTGAGCGCAGGAGCGTTAAGAGGAACGCGGTGCAGTTTGCGTTGTTTTGTATGGGCGCTGGGCTTCGTCCATATGCCATTTTCAAGATCGAACATATCCCACGTCGCGCCTGTTACCTCGCTCCGCCTCGCGCCTGTCAGCATAAGCAGTTTGATCGCGTTTGCCACCGTCCGGTCGGAATGATCCGCCAGCGCGAGGGCCAGCGCCGCGATTTCTTTTTTGTTGAGATAGCGCGTCCGTTTTTCTTCCGGATTATGCCGAACGCCCTGCACGGGATTTTTGTCCAGCCAACCCCACCGGATCGCCAGATTCAGGGCGCGTTGCAGGGATGACACAGCGCGGTTTGCGCGGATGGGAGCCTTGCGCGTTTCCGTTATGTCGCGGTGAAGATTGTCAATGTCTGTTGCCTGTAGAAGGTGGATTTTGTCCTTTCCAAACTTGGGCAGGATTAGGTTTTCCCACATGCTCTTTTCGTTCTTGCAGGTTTTCTCTGCCTTACCGGGGAACCATTCGATTTTGTAACGCTCCCAAAGGTCTTGCATAGTCGGGGCTTCGCGCAGTTTTTGGCGCGCGCCCATCGGATTGACGCCTTTATCAACATCCTGCTTCATGTCTTTGGCGGCTTCACGCGCGGCTGAAACTTTCCAGTCAGGAAACGCGCCGATGGTGATACGATATTGCCGTCCAGTGAAACGATAATCGAGGATGAAGGATTTCGCGCCGCCCGCCGTAATGCGAAGGCCGAACCCTTTGGTCGTTTTGTCCCACATAAACCGTTGCCCGTGTCGAGGGGAGAGGGCTTTGCGGGCTTCCGTGTCCGTGAGGTTAAATGCGTTTTCCGTGCCCCGTGTCAACATTGTGTCAACACCTCCGGTATCAATGGCTGTGAGAGAATGTCGCAACGATACGGCTTATTTCACAAATTATCAACGATAAATCAAAGCATTAACCAATATTTCAGGATTTTACGATATTTTTCAAATGTGCCTGAAAGCGGCTAGGTTCTGCCTTCTAAGCAGTAGGTCAGAGGTTCAAATCCTCTAGGGCACGCCAATTTCAGATTTTCTCTCTCGGTCTCAACAGGTCTTGAACTCGACCCAAAAGGTTGTCCCTTTGCCGATCTCGGTTTCAAACCCGATTTTCCCGCCCATCCGCTCGACAAGTTCCTTCGTGATGTAAAGGCCTAGGCCTGTACCGCCTTTTTTATAGGCGATAGATTCCCCTTGCAGGAATTTCTTGAAGACGAAGGGGCGGAATTCCCTCGGTATGCCGGGTCCGCTATCGGCGACGCAAACGCGGACTTTGCCCCGGTCAGGAACCGCGCTTATTCTGATCTCGCCCCCGGACGGGGAGAATTTAGCAGCGTTTGAAAGCAGATGGGAAAGAACCTGCGTAAAACGTGCCGCGTCCACGTTGATCTCGACGTCCTGCGGAAGGCCTTCCAGCCTGATGGCCACGCCAAACTCCTCCGCATACGCCGCGCCCGCTTCGGCGGCCCGCCGCACCAGGGGGGACAGAGATTCTTTTTTATTCTCCAGCTTCATATGGCCGGTTTCCATCTTTTCGAGGTCAAGAATGTCCCCCACAAGCAAGAGAAGCCGCGCGCTGTTGCGATAGGCTATTTTCAAAATGGAGAGCACCTTTTCCGGAAGGTCGTTCGCCATATTTCCGGTAATCAGTCCCAAGGCCCCGTGGATGGACGTTAAAGGCGTTCGCAATTCATGGCTGACGGCGGTGATAAAATCGTCCTTCAGGCGCTCCAGCCTTTTTCTTTGGGTAATGTCCTCGATGACGCCGAGAAATCCTGTCTTCTCGCCGACGGCGTTGCGAAGAGGAGTCATGGTCAGGCTGCCTATGAAGCTGGAGCCGTCTTTGCGGATAAAGGTCCATTCCCTGGTTTCGACCCCCTCCAGCCTCGCTTTTCGCTTGAAGACTTCAATTCCCGGAGGAACGGTTTCCCCTGTTTCAAGGCTCAGTTCCGCCGCGCGCGCCGCCACTTCGTCTTTGTCGTGCCAGATAAGGGGCGTTTGCCGTCCAATAATTTCTTCGGCTTTATAGCCGAGCGCCTCTTCCGCCGCCCTGTTGAAGAGGAGGATGGAGCCGTCGTCGGTTCCGGCGATGACAAGGGAAGCCGTGCTGGCGAGGATGGCCCGGTTAAGCTCGTTGGATTCGGCCAGGTCGCTCGAGTGGATCCGCGAAAGCAGAACGTAACGCGCGATCCCGGCGAACAAAAAAGCTATAAGCAGGCCGATGAGGAAGAGAAGGGCCGGGAAGAGGGACCTTTGGCTCTGGACGAAGGATTCCGTCGGCACGACGCTCATGATCCAATCCTGCTCGAACAGCCGAAAAGGCTTATCGACGACCCATTGCGCCCGGAAAGCTTTTTCCTGATGGCTCTGCAAGGAAAGCCAGGCGCCTTGGGGCGTCCGGAACAGCTCCTTACCGCCGAGAGCCATGTGGACGGCGTAGCGACCTTTCGTCTCGTGGAGAAGAACGCCTTCGAAAAAGGTTCGGATGGGGTAAACGCTGATCAAAAGCCCGTCGGGCTGTCCGTTGACGCGCAGAGGGGTATGGATGACGAAATCCTTATCTTCCTTGACGAACGCCTGTTGAGCAGAAAGGACTTCCTGCGGGGCGGGAAGGACGCTTGATACCACGGGCTCTTCGACAGGCGGCTCCGTCCATCGGAGGCGATATTTTTTGTCGGTCAGCGCCGTCCACGAGCCGCCCAACTGGTCGTTATAGTTTCTCGCGTCGAGGCGCCATTCGTCGTAGGTCGTGCCGTTACTGGCTTCCCAGCGCCTGGCGGCGCGTTGCAGGGCGAGCAGGATATTCTCGGCGCGGAGCAGCGCCAGCTCTTCTATCTTGTTCGCCTCTGCTTGGGTTGCGGCCTTGATGTAGAGAAATTCCTGACGCTTCAGAACATCGTGCAAGTAAAGGGAAAACACCGTCAAAGCGATGAAGAGGGCGAGAGGAAAGGCGGTCACGTACCGTTCCGCAGGCCGCTGCTTTCGGGGAGAAATCGCTTCCTTGCTTTCCTGGCCTTGGTGGGCAAGCCACAAGGCCGCCGCGAGCATAAGGAAACAAATGGCCGTTAAAGTAGCCATGCGCTCATACGGGCGGATGCCGAAACTTTCTCTGTGGACCGAGGCGGTAATGATGCCGACAATCGCTCCCGCGATGACAAGAAGGACCATGATGGGCACGGCAAGATTCGTAAAGGCTCTTTTTCTGACGGAAAGCAGGACGAGAGAAAAACCGCAAAGAATAAAGCAGACGGCGGTGATCGGGGACATTCGGCCCGGATTCGGATTGTAGTCGTTCGTTTCGACCCGGACGAAGAAAGTGTCGATACCGAGGTTTCGTCCGGTGACGTCCTGCGATAAAACAAGCGCGGCGACCGTCGCCGCGACGAGGCCCAGCAAAACGCCTCCTATTTTTTTAGTTCCCGGACGCGATTCCGGCAGAAGAAGTCCGCCGCCGATGAGGATGAAGCAAAGGGCGGTGTTGAAAACCATAACGACCAGATCGGGGTTGACGGCGATCAGTTTTTGTTGATCGAGGAGCCAGAACCCGACAATGAAGAGGCCGATCAGGGCGACAAGGGCCGCGAAGAATTTGCCGAGGAATTGCGTCATCGCTCCCTCAGGTTCAGGATTCAAAAGAGATTCCCGAATAAGCCGGAAGGCCTTTAGCTTTCCTTAAGAGGAGCATAGCCGCATATGCTGGCGGCAGGTCAATTCTTCCTGTAAACCACGACGTCGAGCTTCAACAGGCCCGTTTTGTGAACGGCGACCGGCTCCCAGCCGGGCAGGTAGGTCTCGTTCGAAATGACAAGCGCGCCGGGCGGCAGGTCGTCCTTGAGTTTTTTTGCCATGCGCTCGCGAATTTTTCCTGTCATATAAACGGTTACGGCGTCCACGCCCTTCAGGTCGTAAGGCCAAAAGTTTTCGCGCTTATAGACGACGTTTTGAACGCCCCAGAGTTTTCGGCGAAGCAGAGAGATCAGGAAGGGCGCGATGGAAACCTCCAGCCCTGTGATTTGCGCGTCCGGCAGGGCGCGGCCTATCTCTAAAGTCAGCTTGCCGGTGCCGGAGCCGAGGTCGAGGATCGTGAATCTTTTTCCGCTCTTGCGGGAAGAAGCTTCCTGCTTAAGAATCTCGATCATCTTTTTGCGGATCGCGGGGGTCGAAGTGACGGTCGGCACGCCCGTTCTCAGCGCGTAGTATTCGCAGGTCGCAACAAGAAACAAAACAAAACCGACGACGACGGACCAAAGAACCAAAGAACCCTCCTGTTTAGGCGGCGACGGAAATCTGCGCGGCGCCTATCTCTCCTGTACCGTCACGTTGTACTGAAAAACCTTCACGTCGCCGTCCTCGTCCTTGGCGCGGATGATGAGGTTCGTCTCGCCCGCGCCGCCCTTGGCGACGAGATTGACGACATCGCCCGCCTGATCCGCCGTCAGGATGGCGGGATTGCCGACGATCACGGATTGGACGCGCGTATCTCTGGGCATTTCGATCTGCGTGGCCAGGCCGACCGTCACGCGGATATCGTCGGCCTTGGCAGAGGCCTGAATGACCTTCGGCGCGCTCGACGCGCAGGCCGAAAGAGCCAGGAGAGCGAACAGGGCCGTTGCGATCTTCTTGGACATGGATTCCTCCTTATTAAAGAGACTCTGCTTTTTCCAGCAGCTTTTTGGCTTCTTCAAGGCCGGCATAGGGCATCTTGGCGTCGAGGGCCTTTTTAAGATGTTCCTTCGCTTCGGCGGTCTTTCCCTGATTCAAAAGCAAAGCGCCGTAATGATAGTGAATCTGCGGCGGGAGTTTGTCGCTCAGACTCATAACGCGCTCCATGATCGTCTGGGCCTGGGACGTTTTGCCCTGCCGGAAATAAACCCAGGCCAGCGTATCGAGCAGGAAAGGATCGGTCGATCCGATGAAGCGTTCGGCTATAAGGCGCGCCCTTTCAAGCGCGGCCTTGTCGTCGCTTTGGTAATCGGCGATCAACTGCGCCAGGTTGTTCGCGGCGAAATCGGCCCTTGGATTCCGGGCGATGATGGTTTCGTAGCCCTGAATGGCCTCCTTGTACTTGCCGATCTGGCTGCGAATGTCCGATGCCAACATGAGCGCGCGCAGGTCCGAGGGCGCGGCGCCTTCGGCCTCTTGAAGGACCTTAAGCGCCTGTTCGGGCTTGTTCTCCCGCATCCACAGGCGCGCGCGGTGGAGATAGGGCGCCTGGAAGGAAGGCTTCATGGCGATGGCCTTATCGAACAGTTCGGCGGCTTTGTCCCATTCGGAAAGCCTCAGTTGGCCTTCGCCCATCAACGTGAACGTCAGGGCGTCGGGCGAGGGAAGAGATTCCATGAAAGCGATCGCGGCCTTGATACGGGCGGGGTCCGGGGCCTCGCTCACAAGGGCTGTCAGAGCGTACTCCGCGAGCGGCGCGTGCGGATCGGCAAGGACGGCTTCCTTGTAAAGGGCGGCGGCCTCGTCGGGCTGGTCGATTTGCGAGGCGATCTGTCCCTTGAGGTAAAGAGCGGTCGGCCTCTGGCCGGGAAGAGGCTCGAGCTTCAGGATGGCCGCGCGGGCTTTTGTCCAGTCCTTTATGCCGATGGCGATGCGGGCGGCGCTTTCCCAGCCGACGGCGAAATCTGGCTGCGTTTCGTTGACGAACTTGAGTATCTTGAACGCTCGGTCCGTCTCGCCCCGCAGGCCATAGAACTGGGCCAGACGGACTTGCGCCTGGACGTTGTTCGGTTCAAGCCCTACCATTTGGCTCAGGGTATCCACGGCCAGGTCGAGGTGTCCCTGCATCAGGAGAGTTTCGGCGAGAAGCTGAAGCGCCTGCGCCGCCTTCGGATTGTCGCGCAGGATCGACCGCAGATCGGCGACGGCGCTTTGGTACGCGCCTTCCTCAAAGAACAGGCGCGAGCGCAGGAGGAGGGCGGTCGGGTTGTCGGGAGCTTTTTCCAAAACGGCGTTCACGAGATTCCGGGCCAGATTCTTATCGCCCTTGGCGAAGTGAATGTTCGCCAGAGACGTCCGCGCGTTCAGGGCGGAAGGCGCCGAGGGCCGGTCGTCCGCGATCATCTCTTCAAGCAGGGCCATGGCGCGTGGAATGTCCTTGTGCTTGATGTAAAGGTCGGCCAGCCAGAAGACGTAAGAATCGTCCGAAGGATTGGCCTGTGCGATTTTCCGAACTTCCGCTTCGGCGGCTTCCAGCCCCTTGGTCTTGTCCAGAAACTCGATCAGGGCGCGCTTCATGTCCTTGTTCGCGGGTCTGGATTCGACTCCCTCGCGCAGGACCTTTTCCGCCTCGTCCGTCTTTCCGGCCTTGAGATAAAACTCGGCCAGATCGCTGCGGAATCGCGCGACGTCCGGCTTTAACCTGAAAAGGGCCTGAAAGGCTTCGGTCAGCTTTCCGAGCTCGCCCGATTTTTCGTAAAGCATGACCTTCATAAGGGGAAAGGAGATTTCCTTGGGATTCATCTCCATGCTTTTTTCGATCAGCGCGGCGGCCTTTTCCGTCTCGTTCCGTTCCCGATAGACGTTGATAAGGACGGAAAGAGCCGTTACGTTTCCGGGGTCCTTGGCCAGCGAGGCCTGAACTTCCTTTTCGGCCTCGTCGAACTGCTTGCGCTGAAAGGCGAGGGCGGCCTTAAGCGCGTGGGCCTTCGCGCTTTCGGGATCGGCGGCCAGGACGGCATCAAGCCGTTTTTGCGCCTCATCCGGCTGTCCGGCGACGAGGAAATATTGCGCCACTTTCAAAACCGCCGGATGATACGCGCCGTTTTGCTGCTCGGCGGCTTTGAAACTTTCGAAGGCGTTTCGAAGATCGTTTTGGGATTCCGCGACAAGGCCGAGCTTGTATCTCGCCTCGGCGCTGGCCGGGTTGATCCGAAGGGCGTTTTTATATTCAAGGGCCGCTTTTTCGAAAGCGCCTTTTTCGAACAGAAGATCGCCTCTGGAAACGTATTTGGCCTCTTTCTCTTCGGGCTTTCCGCAGGCGGCGAGCGAGAAAAGAACCAGAGTCGCGGCCAGGAAGAGGAAGAATCCGGATCGAAGCATCTTCATGATCTCCATAAAGGAAAAGCCCGGCTCGTATCTTAATGGAAACCCCCAGGCCGTGCCATAGGAAGTGACACGGATTAAACGCTTTATAACATATTGTTATTCAAAGAACATTTCTGTGTTGATTTTCTTCTCACCAGCCGACCATTCTGGGCCATGGAAAAAATCAAGGTTCTTCACGTTTGTGAGACGATGCTGGGTGGCGTCGGCACGTATCAGAACGAGCTTGTCAGCCTTCAGCAAAAGGCGCTGGGCGCGGAGCGCGTGGCGTTTTTGGGGCCTTATGAAGACCTTGTGCAGGTGCCCGACATTGCGCGCGAAAGCGTTCACACCTTCGCCCGGCCATCGCGCCTTTCGGGTTTGCCGAACTTGGCTTTCGCTTTTGTGCGGTTGGCGCGGCTTTTCAGACCGGACATCGTTCACATCCATTCGACGTTCGCGGGCCTGATCGCGCGGCCTTTGGCGGCGCTGATGGGCATTCCAGCCGTCTATTGCCCGCACGGTTGGGCGACGGACCGCTACGCCCCGTCCTTGAAAAAGAAAGCGGTCGCGCTGATCGAAAGGATTCTGGCCCGCCTGTGCGCGCGGGTTATCGCCGTCTCGGATTCCGAACGCGCGCGCGGCGTCGAGATCGGAATCCCGCCCGAAAAGATCGCCGTGATCCGTAACGGCTTGCGCGCGCAGCCGCCCGCTTTCACGCCAGCGGCGTGGACGGACGAAAGGATCAAGCTGCTTTTTGTGGGGCGTCTCGACAGGCAGAAAGGGATCGACGTTTTTTTGAAAGCGTTGAAAGGGACGGAAGACAAATTATGCGCGCGCGTCATTGGCGATAAGGTCGCGGACGGGGCCGCCGTTTCCTTTAAGGATTGGCCGCATATCGAGCCGCTCGGCTGGCAAAGAATTCCCGACGTTGCGGCGCAAATGGCGGTCTGCGACGCTTTGGTCATGCCTTCGCGCTGGGAAGGCCTGCCGCTCGTCGCGCTCGAAGCCATGCGGCTTTCTAGGCCGGTCATCGGCTCAAGGGTGGGCGGGATTCCGGAAGCCGTCGTGGACGGGGTAACGGGTTTTCTGTTCGCGAGCGAGGATCACGAGGCCTTGCGCGGAATCCTTCTTTCGCTCGACAAGGAAACGTGCCGCGCGACAGGACAAAGAGCGGGAGAACGGTTCCAAAAGGAATTTACGGCGGACAGAATGTGCGAGTCCGTTCTGGCTTTATATCGGGACGTGGTCCGACCCTAGACCCCGTCGTTCAGGACCGTGCCGATAACGTTGGCGGAAGAAAGGATGTCGAGGCTGCGCTTGATATCCTCGATGCGCGTGACGCCGTCCTGGACGACCAAAAGGACGGATTCCGTATAAGGCATAAAGGCGATGGGATCGTCCTGGGCCAGGATGGGCGGCATATCGTAGATAATCAGTCGGTCCTCGTAGCGGGACTTCAACTCGTTCGCCAGCGCCGCCATCTGGGGCGAGCCCAAAGTTTCGGAAGAATTGTCGATCGCGCTTCCGGCGGGCAGGACCGTCATGCGCTCGAAAGACAGGCGACGCAGACAGTCCGGAAGGTTGGCATAGCCGCTCAGGTAATCGGTGAGGCCCGCTTCCTCGTCAAGGCCGAGATAAGCGGCCACGCAGGGTTTGCGCAGATCCAGATCGACGAGCAGGACCGTCTGATTCAGATCCAGCGCGATGCTGACGGCGAGGTTGATGGCGACGGTCGTCTTGCCGTCGCCGTAGTTCGGGCTTGTGACGGCGAGCGTCCGGGCGCCCGTTTTCTCCATCGCCTGAAGCGCTTGGGTGCGCAGGATTCGGAAAGCGTCCGCTTCGGCGCTGCGCGTGCGGTGCGCGACGATCCTGTTCTTCTCAAGGATCGCTTCCTGAAGCGAGGTCAGGCCGGAAACGGGATAGGAAACCGGCTCAAGCGGCGCGGCCTCCGTAGTCTTCTTTTTCTGTTCGCCGCCCCTTAGCCGTCTGGCCTTTTCAAGGGCTTTTTCTAACTTATCCATTCAAGAACTCCGTTCACGACAGGCCGAGGCGGCGCAGGAGGACCGACGACAAAACGTCAGGCGGCATGACAAAGACAAAAAAAGCGACCGCCAGAACAACAAGGGCCACGGCGGAAAGCAGCAGGAGTCGCCGCTTTTTCTCGCCCCGGCGGATTCTCTCCGCCGTCGTCGTCAGGTGCGGGACCGTCACAAACGGCGCGACGCCGACCAGCGCGCCCAGATGCCTCGGCCCGACGACGCTCTGGCGCGCCAGCTGGACCCCGACGGCGGCCACAAGGCCAGCGACAAGAGAAAAAGCGAGGCCGGCGCCGAGAAAGAGAAGACGGGCAGGCTGCGTCTTCACGGGCAGATCGGGGGGATCGATGACTACGAGACGCTGGCCGCTTCGATCCTCCTGGATCGTGGCGCTCATGTCGGCGGCCATTTTCTTCGCTTTAAGATCGCGGTAACGCAGTTGCGCGTTTTCATAGTCGCGCGTCAGTTCGGCGATTTTCTGTTCAACCGCCGGATTCTCGGTGATGGCGGCCTGGTATTTGGCGAGCTGGGCCTGCAATTCCGTTTTTTGCCGGACCAGCGCCTTATACTGCTCTTCGGCGGCGCGAAGCTGCGCGACGGTCTGAAGATAGGCGGGGTTGTCGGCGTCGGCCACGGTTTCCCCGGCGGTTTTTTTCTTCGCGGCGCCCTGCAATTGCGCCTTAAGATTGTCGTATTGGCGGGAGAGGGAGACGACCTCCGGATTCTGCGGACCGTAAGCCTTCTTGGCCGTCTCAAGCCTGGCGGCAACGTCCGTCAGCGTGGCCCGCAGGGCAGCCGTGTCGTCGCCTCCGCTTTCCTGGGATTCCAAGGATTCGATCTGCCGCTTCACTTTCAGAACGTCGGGATGTTCGGGCCCGTACTTGGCGGTCAGGGTGGCATAGTCCGATTTGAGGGTCTTAAGCTGGATCGTCGGGGTCGTCAGCAAACGGCCTTCCGCCAGAACGCGGGAATAGGGATCGACCGAGGCGAGCTGGCCGCGCAGAGATCCCTGCGCGCCGAGATTGGCCGCGATCTGGCTTTCGACGCTTTGGAGATTCATCATCGTGGAAACGGCGGCCTGTTGGTTGAAGGCCAGGGCTTCGGGCCTTACGTCGCCGTGTTCGGTTCGAAAGGCGGCGATCTGCCTCTCCTGGTCCAGGAGGGATTTTTCCAGCGACTCTATCTGGGACTGGAGGAAGGCGGACGTTTCCTGCGCCTGCTTGCGCCGCTCCTTAAGGTCCTCGTCAAGAAAGCGCGAGACGAGCTCGTTAGCGACCTGCTGCGCCGTGGACGGCGAGCTGTAATCGAAGCTAAGCCTGAAGGCGATGGCCGAAAGCTGGCTGGCGGAAACCCGCCCCGCCGACGCCGGATTGGCCAGAGACGAGCTGACCAGATCGATCTTTATCTTCTTTCTCATATCCTTGGCGACGTCGGCGATGGGGGCGCGGCGGCGCGCGTCCGGGTACAGATCGAAACGCGCGATGATCTCGGCCAGCGAGCTTGCCGAGAGGACTTTCTGCTGCAGGCGGCTGATCCTCATGTCGGCCAGGGATTCAAGCAAGGGCGCGGCGTTCATGCCGATGGGGGTCGTCATGCTGTCCGGAATCTCGGACTGCGCGATCTCGACCGTCGCCGTGGAACGGTAGTTCGACCAGGAGGCGGCGACAAGCAAGCTCAGGACGAGACAAACCCCCGCCACGGCGAAGAAAATCTTTCGTTGCCGTCTCAGAATAGACAGATAGTCGAGAAGCTGAAGTTCTTCCATGGCGTTTCTTTCATTCCCAATCGTGCCGGAGCGTAACCCCGATCTTGACGACGTTTTCCCTCGCCGTTCCGTAATTCTCGGTGAATCTCTCGTACCGGTAAACGTAGCCCGCTGTCAGGCTGACGTCTTGCGTCAAAGCATAGGCCGCGCCCGCGCGTCCTGTCGCCATCCAGTCGAGGCTCTGGCCCGGCGTTTTCTCGTAATCGGCGAAACGATAATTTGCCCCGGCGTTCAAAGAAAGCTTTTCGTTAAGTTTGCGCCGCGCGCCAAGTTCGAAAAGGGTCTGGAGAGAGTCCGTCCCGTTGCCGAAAGGCCTGCGGGCGCGCGAGGCGCCGAGGTTGAGCGAGCTCGTCTCATCCTCGTAAAGGAGATCCGAAGAAAAAACGTGATGCCATTTCCACGCTTCGGCGTTCGCGCCCCGGCCCTTCTCGCGCGAAGCCTGGGCGCCGACGTCGCCCTTAAGCGACAGAGACGGCAGCAATTCGGTCAGGAACCCGATCGTCGGGCCGAGGCTGTCCACGCGTTTTTTGGGGTCGCGGTCCGTCTGGAAACGCTGCGCCTGGAAAGAGAGGATGCCCGACGTCAGAGGCGTAAGGCTCCTTTGATAGGACGGCGAAAGCGTGGCGGTGCCGTAATTCGAATAGGCCGAGTTGCTGTAGGTGTTCTTTTCGAAAGAGGCGGCCAGGGAGAGGCGATCCTTCAAAGAGGGAAGAAAGGCGATTTCAGGAGAAACGAGATAGGAGAAGTGCCGAACCGAGCCGACGTTCAGACCCATGTTCGAGACTTCGCTCGTTCGGGTCGTGTCGTGATTGACGTTTCCTTTCAGGCGGGCCTCCCACCTTTCGTTCTTTTTCGAAAGATCGGCCTGCCCGTGAAGATCGGTCGAGTCGTAGCGCGAACGGCTGAAGACGTTCTGGTCCACCCACGCGCTGGCGCCCAGGCGGCTCGTCGGATTTATTCGACGACGAGGCCTGCGCGGCGGTCCACTTTTTCACGGGCGGCGTGCCGCGCCTCATCAATCTGCTGTGCGACCAGTCGCTCGTTTACGGCTTTTCGGAAGACCTGCCGCGCATTGAGAACAAAACCGTCGCCGAAGTGGTTCTCGACCGCGCCCGCGCGGGCCTCAGCCCGTTCCGCCCTCTGCCCGACGGCTGGAGCGTCCACCGCCTGCCCATGGAAACGGAAAAGATTTTGAGAGAGATGAGGGGGTGAAAGAACCCGTCATTGCGAGGGGCGCAGCCCCGAAGCAATCCAGGGTCAAGCAAAGCAACCGTTGATCTTTTATGACTCTGGATTGCCGCGTCGTCGCGCAGCGAAGGCGGGCGCAGATCCGGGATGACGCCTTTTTTTCTTTTTTCCCTGAACCCTCTCTTACGCCGCCTGCACGGCTTCGAGGGCCTCTTCGACGGCGGAGGTCTTTCTCCCGTCGCGCAAGGCGACCGCGCTGGCCAGATCGACCGAAACAAGTTTCGAGACGCCTTTTTCCCCCATCGTCACGCCGAACAGGCGGTCCATGTGCGCCATGGTCACGCGCTGGTGGGTGATGATAAGGAAACGGGTGTCCGTCTCCCGCGCGATCCGGCTCACAAGCGCGCAGAAGCGTCCGATGTTGCTTTCGTCGAGCGCGGCCTCGGCCTCGTCGAGAACGCAGATGGGCGAGGGGTTCGTCTGGAATACGGCGAAAAGCAGAGCCAGCGCCGTCAGCGTACGTTCGCCGCCCGAAAGCAGAGAAAGAATCTGCTGCTTTTTGCCAGGCGGCGCGGCGACGATCTCAAGGCCCGCGTTCATGGGGTCTTCGTTGTCGATCAGTTCGAGATAGGCCTTGCCGCCGCCGAACAGTTCGGTGAAGAGCTTTTGGAAGCGATCATTGACCTGCGCGAAGGCGTTGTTCAGACGTTCCCGCGCTTCGCGGTTGAGCTGGCCGATACCCTGGCGCAATTTGCCGATGGCGGCGATCAAATCGTCTTTTTCGCGCGTGAGCTTGTCGATTTCGCTCTGCGCGGCTTCGGATTCCATCTCGGCGCGGAGATTGACGGGGCCCATATTGTCGCGCTCGCGGACATAGCGGGCCAAAAGCTGTTCCAGTTCGAAAACGCTGGGCAGGTTTTCGCCCTCGCCGAAGGCGGCGATGTCGGAAAGATTCTCGGGCGCGCAGTCCAGCTTCTCGGCCATGCGCTCGCGCAGGACGGCGAAATGCTCCTCGCTCGACGCGACGGCGGCTTCGGCGCGAACGCGATCCTCGCGCGCGCGGGCTAGCGCGGCCTCGTCGTGTTTCAACTGATGTTCGACGACGGAGAGTTTTTGTTCGGCGGCGATCAGGGCGTCGGCGGCTTCGGAACGTTTCTGTTCCGCTTCGCTCAGCTCGGTCAGCAGCCTCGAACGGGTTTCTTCGATCTCAGCCGGTTTGGCGCGAAGCGATTCAAGTTCCGTCTGCCAGGCGTCCACGCGCGCAGCCAGCGCGCCTGCCTGCTCTTCCGCGCCTGCCATGCGCTCGCGCCAAGCGGCCGTTTCCTGCGCGATGACGGCTTTTCTGGCCTCGCACATTTCTTTTTCTCGCAGAAGAAGGTCGCAGGCGCTCTGTTGCGCGGCCTGCCGACTGCGGGTCTGGGCGAGCGCGGCGCCTTTTTCGGCGATGGCGGCGCGCAAGGTCTCAAGGTCCGGCAAGGAGGCGCGTTCCTCCTCCACGGCGACCGCGCGTGAGCGCAGATCGTTCATCTCCTGCGCTACCTGCGCGGCGGAAGCCTCAAGCGAAGAAAGCTTCGCGCTGGCGGCGGCGGCGTCGCGTTCCTGCCGGGCTAAATGGCTTTGGGCATCGGCCAGGGCCGCGAAAGCGGCCTGAAGCGCGGCGCGCGTCTGGCTTTCAAGAACCTGGCATTCCCCGTGCAGGGACGAAGACTCAAGCAGCGCGGCCTCGGTTCCGGCTTTTTCCGTCTCGGCGGAAAGGATGTCTTCTTTCAGGGCCGCCAGGCGGTTACGCTGCTGCAAACGAAGGACCGAGGCGGTCTGAGCCTCGGGAGTCAGGGTGAAACCGTCCCAGCGCCAGGCCCAGCCGTCGCGGCTGACAAGAATTTGGCCCGGCTGCAAAGCGGCGGCGGCTTCCTCGCCCTTGGCGAGATTTTCGACGAGGCCGATCTGCGAAAGGCTGCGGGCGAGGGCGGGCGGCGCCTGCACGAAATCCGCCAGCGGCGCGGCGCCCTCAGGCAGCGCGGGGGGCGCGGAAAGCGGCGCGGTTTCGCGCCAATGCATGGCGGCCCTGGGATCGAGCGAGGCGGTCAGGGCCTCGCCCAAAGCGACGGCCAGCGCGTTTTCAAGGCCCGGCGTTACGGTGATCAAATCGATGACTTGATCGAACGGCGTTTCGTCGTGATGCGCCAAAATCGCCGCGATCGTTTCGGCTTCGGCGCGCAGTCTCGTCAGTTTTTCCTCCGCCGCGCGATCATCCGCCCGCGCGCGGGCCAGCGTTTCCTCGGCCTGCGTTCTGGCCTGCTCCGCCTCTTCGGTCTGGCGTTTGCGTCGATCCAGCTCAATTTCGCAGGCTTCGACCATCGCGCGGGCCAGCGACAGGTCCGGCCGCGTGGCGATCTCGCTCGCGAGAGCGGTGCGCTGCGTGTCGAGTTCCGCGCGGCGCTGCGTATAGGCGGCCTGGCGGCTCATGAGGTTTTGGACTTCGCGATCCAGAGATTCCTTGCGGGCCTGCCCCTCCGCCGCCTGTTTCATCAGGGCGGCGAGCGTTTCTTCCAGCTCCGCGACTTCAGTCGCGACGCCGGAAAGCGCCCGGTTCAATTCCGGAAGCCTGTCTTCGATGTCCAGCGTTTTCGCGTTAAGGTCCTCGCCCTCGGCCTCCAGCCGCGCCAGAGCTTCCCGCCCGTCCTTCAGACGGCCTTGCTCGCGGGAAAGATCGTCTTGCGTCTGAAGGATGCGGCGCTGCGTGGCTTCGATTTCCTCTTGGGCGCGACGGGCTTCGGCGTCGAGCTGCTCGCGCGCGAGCGTCAATTTTTGGACAGCGGCGGCGCAGGCCGTTTCCTGCGCGCGCAGATCCGGCAATTCGGCGGCTTTGTCGGCTCTTTCCGCGTTGCCGCGCGTCACCACGGCCAAAAGTTCGTTCACGCGGGAAGAGGCTTCCTGCAGCGCCTCGCGGGTCCTCTTCGCGTCGTCCTCGGCCTCCAGCCAACGCAGATGAAGCAAGGCGGCTTCCGTCCGGCGGATATGCTCGGCCAGATTGCGGTACCGGCTGGCCTGGCGGACCTGTTGTTTCAGGCTGCGAAGTTGCGTATCGAGCGTGCGCAGAACGTCGTCCACGCGGGCGAGGTTCTGTTCGGCGGCCTTGAGCTTCAGCTCGGCTTCGTGTCTGCGGGCCTGAAGGCCTGCGGTGCCCGAAGCCTCTTCGAGAATCTGGCGGCGGTCCTGCGGTTTGGCGCGGATCAGCGCGTCGATTTGGCCCTGGCCGACGACGCTCGTGGAATGCGCGC
>CAZZDK010000016.1:28845-35645 GCA_964652235.1 uncultured Rhodospirillaceae bacterium | reverse complement strand
TGATCGGCGAAGAGAAGCTGCACGTCGCGCTGGCGCAAAGGGCGTCCGTTGACCCGGTAATCCGATCCGCCGCCGCGTTCGATCCGGCGCAGGACCAAAAGCTCGTCCGCGTCGTTGTATTCCGCCGTGGCGCTGCGGTCCGCATTGTCGAGAAAAAGGGAGACTTCCGCGACGTCGCGCGCGGGCCGCGTGGCGGTTCCTGCGAAGATGACGTCTTCCATGCCCGCGCCGCGCATCCGTTTGGGAGAGGTTTCGCCCATGACCCACTTCAGGGCCTCGACGAGATTGGATTTGCCGCAGCCGTTGGGGCCGACGATTCCCGTCAGGCCTTCGCCGATGTGAAGGTCGGTCGGATCGACGAACGACTTAAAGCCGTGAAGGCGCAAACGCGTAAATTGCAAAGGACCGCTCCAATGTTCTCAAACGAAATGAATCACTTTTTCTTCTGGGCCAGAATTTTGTCGAAAGCGGCGGTAAAGGCGTCCAGGCGGCGCGCGCCCATGATTCTTTCCTCGCCGTTGTTGATAATAAAGGTCGGTGTGGCCTGAATATTGTATTTGTTCATGACCTCGGTGCGCTGGGCGACAAGCTTGTCCATCAGCTCGGTATTCTCAAGGCAAGCCTTGGCCTTTTCGTCGGACATCCCGGCCAGCTTCGCGTACTGGATCATGACGGTTTCGGGCTTGGGCGAACTGAGCCACGCGTCGCGGTTCCTGTAAAGAACGGCGACGAAGGGAAAGAACTTGTCCTCCGGCAGGCAATGGGCCAAAGCCGAGCCCTTGAGCGAAGGTCCGTCGAGCGGGAAATCTTTGTAGATGAAGCGGACTTTTCCTGTTTCGATGTATTTCTTTTCGAATTCCGGCATGACGTCGTTGTAAAAATTGGCGCAATGAGAACAGGTCAGGCTCGAATATTCCACAACCGTGATGGGGGCCTTCGGGTCGCCCTTGGCGCGTTCCGGCAGGGGGGTCGAAGACCCGGCGAAGGAGGCGCCGGAGGACAAAAGGAACAAGAACCCAGCCAGGGCCATAACGCGTTGAAAGGAAGCCATTTCCGTCACCCGAATCAAGAAATTGAAGGAAAACGCCGAAGTATAGAAGAAAAAAGGGCGATAACTCAAGGATTGCGTAGGAAAGGTTGAGGTTAATTTTGTATGCCTCTGTTCGCGACGGATTCGCCCAGCTCTTGAAGAACTTCGCGCAATTCGTCGTTTTCTATGCCTTCTGTTTCCTGTTCCAAACGGGCTTTGGCCTCGGCGGAAAGGGGGGGCGGCTCTTCCCTGGGCGCCGGGCGGCCTTCAGGGTAATAGGTTTCAAGGACGATCCGGCCTATGGCCTCGTAACCGAAAAAGCCGTTGATCCGGGCGCGGATGGTTTCGGCGTGAAAGCCGAATTCCATGGCGAGGCCCTGGGGCAGGCGGATGTAAAGGGTGCCGTCCGCGCGCTTATCGGCCCACTTTTCGTCCGGTCTTTTGCCCCTTGGAAAAGCGATTTTGACGGGCGAGGCGCTTTGGGCATAATCCTGTCCGACGATCTCGCGCCAATGCTCCAAAAGGGCGGCGTAGAGATTCCAGTCCTTGCCGATCGCGCTGCGGGCGATTTTGTCCAAAGACGTCGAAAGGGCGCGGGGTAGGGCCGGGGCCATGGCAGGAATTGTGTCGCAGAGAGAGGCGATGGACAAGCAAAAAAAGGAAACAGCCTACCTCATCCTATCCTGGTATGACCGGCATCGGCGGGTTTTGCCTTGGCGGGCGCCGCCGGGGCAGAGGCCGGACCCTTATCACGTGCTTTTATCCGAAATCATGCTCCAGCAGACGGGCGTAACCACCGTAGGGCCTTATTTTATTAAATTTATTAAGGATTTTCCTGATATTAGCTCTCTGGCTGCCGCAAAGCTGGATTCCATTCTAAGACTTTGGGCTGGGCTTGGTTATTACCGTCGCGCTCGAAATCTCCATGCCTGCGCCAAAATCCTCGCGAAAAGAGGTGCTTTTCCGAGAGAGGAAAAGGAACTTTTAGCCTTGCCCGGCATAGGGCCTTATACGGCGGCGGCGATCCGAGCCATTGCGTTTGACCAGAAAGCGAACGTCGTGGACGGGAATGTGGAACGTGTCGTTTCACGGCTTTTTGCCGTTAGAACCCCTTTGCCAAAAGCCAAAAAAGAATTGCGGGAAAAGGCCGAAACCCTGCTGCCGAAGGCCCGTTACGGCGATTACGCGCAGGCTTTGATGGATTTAGGCGCAACCATTTGCGTGCCTAAAAGCCCGAAATGCGCTTTTTGTCCTTTGGCCTCTCTCTGCGCGGCGAAAGAGGCGAACCCGGATACTTTTCCGCGACGGGAGAAGAAAAAGGCTAAACCCGTTCGGCGAGGGGTAGCCTTTGTGGCTTTTGCCCGGAACGGGATGATTTTTCTCCAAAAAAGACCCGATCGAGTTCTTTTGGGGGGCATGACGGAGGTTCCTTCGACCGAGTGGCTCGAAGGTCCTGGGATCGACTGGGAAAAGGCCCGGAAAAAAGCTCCCTTCGCCGCGCGGTGGAGGCTCTTGCCGGGCGTCGTTCACCATACTTTTACACATTTCGATCTTGAATTGGCCGTCGCCGTTGCCGAAACTTCCCGTCGGCAAAGGGGGCTTTGGGTTGCGCCGGAGGATTTGAAAGCCCAGGCTTTGCCCAGCGTCATGAGAAAGATTCTTCAAAGCGCCCTGGCGCACAGGGGACGAAAGGACAGACAATGATCGAACCGCGCCGCCTTTGGTCCGTTTTTCTTCTGGCCCTTTTCCTTTTCGTCGCCCCGGGCGCGAGGGCCGAGGAGTATGTCGCCCCCTCCTTGAGCAATTTTATGAAAACGCTCGTGCGTTTCGGCGCGATCGACCTTCGCAGGCTGGACGTTCTCGACGCTTTCGCGCGCGTGACCGAATGCCAAATCTATCGCGACCACTACAGCGACGATTTCAAGTGGCAGGAAGTGCGCAAGGCCCTGCGCAAATCCATCAAGCAGAACATCGGGACCTTTCCCACGACCTACAGGTTCGACGCTTCGCTGCAGCTTGATCGCTACGATTTCAAGGAGGGGATTTACCGTTTTACGGATAAGACGGCCCAACACAGCGCGAACACTTTCTCCATAAGGGCGCAGTCCCAGGAACAGTGCGGCATGACGGATGCCGATTTTCCTCCTTTAAGTTACAAGTTCGTTCTCGACCAGCCGGTCAACCTGAACGGAATTCCCTTGAGCGCCGAGGAAGGCAAGCTGCTCCTCTCGCGCATGGTGGAATCGGGAAACAAGGATCGTCTTGTCTATGCGCGGTTCAATTTTCGCGTCGTCTATGTCGCGCCGATCGTGATGGATACGCCCAAGACGAAGGCGTTCGGCGAAGATATTTCCGAAGAGAGGCGCCTCGGTCCCATGGTCACGCAAAGCCTGATGCTGCAGCGGGTCGCGATGGATTCAAGGCTGGATTCGATCGAATATTTCGAAGATCCGGAAAGAACGAAGCTCATTTACACCTACAGGCCTTAAGCCGGTTCGGATCATGGAATCTTCTTCGATCAAACCCGTTCTTCTCGGCTGCGCCGGGACGAAGCTGACGGACGAAGAGGCCTCCTTTTTCGCGAGCGCCAATCCCTTCGGCTTTATCCTTTTTGCGCGGAACGTACAGACGCCCGAACAGGTGCGGGCGCTGACAGCTTCCTTGCGTCGCGCCGTGGGTCGAGAAGACGCGCCCGTTTTCGTCGATCAGGAGGGAGGGCGTGTGGCGCGGCTGCGGCCCCCCCATTGGCCGAGCCAGCCCGCCGCCGGGGACATAGGAAACCTTTACGCCCAGGACAAAAAAGCGGGTCGCGAAGCCATGCGCGTCCAGGCCGAAACGACGGCGCGTTTTCTGCGCGAGGTCGGGATCGACGGCAATTGCGCGCCGGTTCTCGATCTTTCCGTGTCCGGCGCTTCGCCCATTATGGGCGACAGGACCTTATCCGCCGACCCCGAGGCCGTCGCCGAGTTGGGGAGGATCGCGGTCCAGACCTATCTGGCGAACGGCGTCATGCCCGTGATCAAGCATATGCCGGGCCATGGTCGCGTGAAGGTCGATCCGCACGAGGTTTTGCCTTTCGTCGATACAGAGGCGCAGATTCTGGAAGCCTGGGATTTCGTTCCGTTCCGTCTTTTGAACGACGCGCCGATAGGGATGAATTGCCATGTCGTGTTCCGCGAGCTGGATCCGCAAAATCCCGTTTCGCTTTCGCGCAGGGTTCACGACAAGATTTTGCGCGGCAAGATAGGTTTTAAGGGGCTGATTTTCTCGGACGATCTGGCGATGAAGGCGCTTGATCTGCCCTTGGCGGAACGGGGGAAGAGGGCGCTTGAAGCCGGGGCGGACGTGGTTCTTTATTGCCCCGGCGTTTTGGAGGATTCCCGCGCCTTTTGCGAGCCGTTGCCGGATATGGGCGGAAAAGCGCTTCGGAAATGGGCCGAAGCCTGCGGGCGTCGCAAAGGCTAAATTTCTCGTGCAACAGACGGAAAAAACGAGCAAAATCGCTCCTCTTAAGAAAACGGCGGCGATTCGAGACGTTATGGAACAGACGAAGGGCGGGAGCGAAAACGAAGCGGCGGCGCGGCCTTTGGCCGAGGCCGATCTTGTCGTTTCCCTGGACGGTTTCGACGGCCCCATCGACTTGCTTTTGAACCTCGCGCGGGAGCAAAAGGTCGATCTTTCGCGGCTTTCGATCCTCGCTTTGGCCGAGCAATATCTCGCTTATATCGGGCAGGCACGGCAGTTGCGTTTGGAAATCGCCGCCGATTATCTCGTGATGGCCGCCTGGTTGGCTTATCTTAAATCCCGCCTTCTTTTGCCGGAACGTCCGGAGGAGGAGCCGAACCCCGTCGATCTGGCCGAAGCGCTCAAGTTCCAGCTTTTGCGCCTGGAGGCCATGCAAAAAGCCGCGCGCGAGCTTTTGGCGCTGCCGCAGCTTGGCGTCGATTTCTTTATGCGCGGTCTTCCGGAAAAACGCGAAATTGAAGAAAAGCCGGTCTATTATCTGCCGCTTTATGACCTTCTCACGGCGCTCGGCGCCCCGCAGCGCCGCCGCAAGCCCGAAACTTACGACATCAAACCGACGAAGCTTTACAGCCTCGAAGACGGCCTGAGACGTTTACGCCGTATGCTCGGCTCTTTGCCGTCTTGGGCGACGCTGCACGCCTTCCTTCCGGACTTGTCGGAAAGCGATGATCCGGTGGAGATCAAATCGGCGCTCGCTTCGACTTTTTCCGCCGTTTTGGAGATGGTCAAGGAAGGCGAGATCGAGCTCCAACAGGCCGAAACTTTCGCGCCCATTTATCTTAAGCGTCGGGAAAGCCCAGCCGCCGTTCAACCTGAAGAAACAAGTGATCGTTCATGAACGAAGAACAAAACCAACCCGTTGCCGACGAAACCGCCTTGCGCGTTCTGGAAGCCGTTCTGTTCGCTTCCGCCGAGCCTTTGACTCTTTCCGCCCTGAAGGAGCAGCTTGGGGAGGAGGCCGATATTCCCGCCATGCTTGCCGCGCTTCAGACGCATTACGCGGATCGCGGCGTTCAGCTTGTCGAAAACGACGGCGTTTGGAGTTTTCGCACCGCGCCGGAACTTGCTTCCCTGATGAAGATAACGCGCCAGCCGCGCCGCAAGTTGCCGCGCGCGGCCGCCGAGGTTCTGGCCATCATCGCCTATCACCAGCCCGTCACGCGCGGCGAGATCGAAAGCATTCGCGGCGTGGAGACAAGCCGGGGAACGCTGGACATCCTCTTGGAGCTGGGCTGGATCAGACCGGGAAAAAGGCGCGAGACGCCCGGCAGGCCTTTGACGTGGAAAACGACCTCGGAATTCTTGAGCGTCTTTAACCTGTCTTCTTTGAACGAACTGCCTGGCGTGGAGGATTTGAAAGCGGCGGGTCTTCTCGACGCGCGGCCCGTTTTGGCCACGATGGCGGCGGAAGGCGGCGAGGAGGCCGAGGACGATTTTTCCGATCTCGAAGAGGGCGAAGAGTAAATCAGCGCATACGCGGCCCCGAAGGGGGCGTCTTGCCGTTTTTCGGACCGGAAAGGGCGGTCGTTCTTAAAAGTCTGCTCGCGTTCAAGGAATCCAGGCACCTGAGAAAACTACTGACGTCCGGGCCGAGCGGGACTTCCTTTTTCACTTCTTCCACGATTTCGCGCAGGCAGGCTTTCTTTTTAAGCGCCGCTTCCCTTCCCATTTGTTGAACCGACAGATGAATGAGCCTTTTTGCCGAAGAAAAATAGCCGTTGACGTGCCAAAGGGTCCTGAGAAGCTCTCCGCGTTCCACAGGTTTTTCGGATTCAGGGAAAAGCTCTTTTAGATGATCCGCGACTTTCCGAGCGGCGTCGAAGGAGCCGGAACCTTCGTTCCATTCGTCGATCCGGACGACAAGGTTCTTTAACAGACGCAAGCAGGGAACTGGTGCCTTCTGGCTCTCCGGCGGTTTTTCGTCGCCGATGACGGTTCTCTCGACTGCGAGAGAGGTCGCGTCGAAGGTTTTCATGATCTCCGCCGCCTTGCGAAAGCGGGTTTCCGTTTTTTGGGCTTCCTGAAAACCGGGCAAAAAGGAAAAGTCCCTTCTTATAAGCAGTTCCGCCGTTTGGCGCGTCATGTAATAAAAGGCGTCCTTGTTTTGGTTCAGCTTTCGGACCAGTTCCCTGTTCTCCTGCCTGAGAGAAGCAAGGATATCTTTCGTGCTGCCGGGCGATTTTTCTAAAGACGGGACAGACCTCGCAAAAGCCGCGTTCATTCTTATTTTTTTCAAGAGAGCCGT
>CAZZDK010000016.1:23895-28790 GCA_964652235.1 uncultured Rhodospirillaceae bacterium | reverse complement strand
AAGGGAGAGCCTGGAAAGGTTCGATCTTTGAAAAGAAGAAGGTTCGGAAAAAGAATCGCCCATGGACGCACCTGAAAGGCCTGCCTTAAAAAACCGAAAGGCCGATGGCCAGGTGCTATCACATTTCCGCCGGTTTGGGAGAGGAGGTTAATACTTTCGCAGACCTTTCCGCAGACGGTTTTAACCATAAACCCGTAGGCGATCCGCTCTGGCAGGCCTCCGATCCTTTATTTCTTCCCCTTCGGCTTTTCCTTGGCGAAACTGACCGCCACAAAGCGCAGATCGCCCCGGCGGTCCACGAGAAGAAGAACCGGTTTGTTTTCGGCCTTGGCCTTTTTAACGATTTCGGCCAGGTCCTTGGGCGTTTTGATCTCCTTTTGCGAGGCTTCGCTTACGACGTCGCCTTCCTCCAGGCCGTATTCCGCCGCCAGGCCATCGGGCGAAACGTCCACGACAGCGATGCCGGAAACGTCCTTGCCGATTTCATACCGTTTCCGCAGCTCGCTTGAAAGGGGCGCGACCTTGAGCCCCAGCTCGGCAATGTCTTCTGAATCAGCGGGGAGAGGTTTCTCCTTTGAAGGCTCTTGCCCTTCCTCCTCCTCGTCCTTGGAGGAAAGTTCGCCGATCTTGACCTTGAGGGTCTTTTCCTGGCCCTTGCGGATTACCACGACGTCCACGGTTTTGCCGACTTCCGTTTCGGCCACCATGCGGGGCAGGCGCTGCATATCCGCGACTTCTTTGCCGTCGTAGGAGACGATGACGTCGCCAACCTCGAAAACGGCGTCCGCAGCCGGCGAGTTCGGCGTGACGCCGGAAACGAGCGCGCCGCGCGGTTTTCCGAGGTTCAATCCTTCGGCGATTTCCGGCGTGACGAGCTGGATGCGGACGCCCAGCCAGCCGCGTCGCGTATGGCCCGTGGTTTTAAGCTGATCGACCACGTTTTTCGCGAGCGCCGAGGGAATGGCAAAGCCGATCCCCACCGAGCCGCCCGACGGCGAGAAGATGGCCGAGTTCACGCCGATCACCTCGCCGTTCATGTTGAACATCGGGCCGCCCGAATTGCCGCGATTGATCGGCGCGTCGGTCTGCAGATAGTCGTCGTAGGGACCCGAATTGATGTCGCGCGCGCGCGCGGAGATGATTCCCGCCGTCACCGAGCCGCCAAGGCCGAAGGGATTGCCGATAGCCAGAATCCAATCGCCGACGCGGACTTTGTCGCTGTCGCCGAAAGTGACGAAGGGCAGGGGTTTTTTGCTTTCCACCTTCAAAACGGCCAGGTCCGTTTTCTTGTCCCGGCCCACGACCGAGGCCGAAAGATTCGTGTCGTCCTGCAGGATGACGGTGATTTCGTCCGCGTCCTGGATGACGTGGTTGTTCGTCACGATGAGCCCCGACGGATCGATGACGAATCCGGAACCGAGCGAAGTCGTCTTCTGCTTCCTCGGCTTTCCGCTTTTTCCGTTTTTGTTCTTGTCCATGAAGTCGCGGAAGAATTCCTCGAACGGCGAGCCGGGCGGGAATTGAAACTCGAACTCCGGCATATCGTCGCGCATGGCGATGGTCTGGGTCGTCGAGATGTTCACGACGGCGGGCAAAAGCCTTTCGGCCAGGTCGGCAAAGCCTTCCGGCGGGGCTTTTGCGGCGCGGGCGCCCTGCGGCGGCGCGAAGGCCGCGAGAAAGAAGAGAGCGAAAAAGACGGTCCGTATAGCGCGTTTCATACCCATGTTCCTTCTTTTGGTCTCTTGGGGCGATTCCCTATCCCAGGATTTTGGCCCCTTTATGGCAGGCTTACCGTTCTCCGACGCCTTCGAAGTGCTTGAAGAACTCGCCGCCGGGATTAAGGATATAGGTCGTATTGTCGGGGCTTAGGCCTTCGCGATAGGCCTGAAGCGAGCGCCAAAAGGCAAAGAAGCGCGGATCCTTGTTTGTGGCTTCGGCCATGATCTCAAGCGCTTTGCGTTCGCCTTCGCCCTTGATCTTTTCGGCCTGGCCGTTCGCCTCGGCGATGATGATCGTCGCCTGGCGGTCGGCATCCGCCGTTGTTTGCAAGGCCTCCTGCCGTCCTTGGGCGCGAATCTGGGCGGCTTCCTGCTCGCGTTCGGAGCGCATACGGGCGAAAACGGCATCGCCCGTTTTCTCCGGCAGATCGGCCCGGCGAATGCGCACGTCGATGATCTCCACGCCCAGATCCTTGGCCTCGACGTTCAGACGTTCGGTGATGTCGGCCATGACCTCCACGCGCTTTTGCGAGAGCAGCGTGGAGAGATTGACCTTGCCGAGCACGCCTCTGATTTTGTCGTTCAAAAGGCTGCCCAGCCGGTCGCGCGCGATGGATTCGTTCCGCAGGCGCTGATAGTAAAGCAGAGGATTGTCGATCCGGTAACGCGCGAAGGCGTCCACCTCAAGCGGCTTTTGCTCGGCGAGCATGATCTCCTGCGAGGGCGCGTCCACGGCCAGAACGCGGCGTTCGAAATATTCGACGCTTTGGATGTAAGGGACCTTGAAGTGGAATCCCGGCTTGGAGACGACCCTCACCACGTCCCGGAACTGGAAGACGATGGCTTGCTCCGTTTGCCGCACGACATAAAAGGAATCCAGAAAGCCCGCGATCAGCGCGAGCGAAAGGCCGAGAACGATCAAGGTTCGCGATTTCATGGCGCGTCTCCCTTACCGGTTTCCTGCTTTTTCTTCATCAGATCCTGAAGCGGGTAGAGGGGAAAGGTTCCGACGGACTGGTCGGTGATGACCTTTTGCGCGCGGCTGAGGACGCTTTCGATCGTTTCCAGATAAAGCCGTTTGGCCGTCACGTCCTTGGCGGCCTGATAGGCCGTCAGGACTTCCTTAAAGCGCTCGGCTTCGCCCTTGGCGATGGCGATTTTCTGGTCTCTATAGCCCATCGCCTCCTGCACCAGCTTGGCGGCCTGGCCGCGCGCGTCGGGAATGACCTTGTTGACGTGCGCCGCCGCCTGGTTTTGGAAACGCTCCATATCCAGTCGCGCGTTCACGACGTCTTGAAAGGCGTCCTTCACCTCGCTCGGAACGGATACTTCCTGCAAGTTGATCTGCGTGACGATGATCCCGGCCTTATACTCGTCGAGCAAGGCTTGAAGCCGTTTGCGCGCGTCCTCGGCGATCTGGCTGCGCCCCTCGGTCAGGGCGAACTGCAGCTTGCTTTGCCCGATCACCTCGCGCATGACGCTTTCCGCCGCCATCTTGATCGTCGTCTGCGGCGCCCGGATCTCGAACAGGTAATCGTTGACGTTTCCGACGCGCCAGAAGACCGTGAACGCCACGTTGATGATGTTTTCGTCCTGCGTCAGCATCAGGCTTTCCTGCGGCACGCCCCGCGTCTCGTCCGTCGCCTTGGAAAGGCTGCGAAAGCCGATCTGGATCTCGTTTTGCGAGGTGACCACCGGCAAAAGGACTTCCTCGATCGGCGCGGGCAGGTGATAACGCAGGCCCGGCATTTCCGTGCGGTTGAACGCGCCGAAACGCATGACGACGCCGAGCTGGTTCGCGTCCACCATATAAAGGCCGCTCAAAAGCCAAAGGCCGACGAAAAGGCCCAGCCCCCACAAAACGGCCTGGAACCGGCTGCGCGGCCTGAAGGACGAGAAAGAATCCTTCAATTTGCGGAGAATCTCGTCGAAATCGGGCGGCGGCGAAAAGCCGTTGCCCTCGGGACCTTGCGGCCCCTTAGGCGACCAGGGACTGTTTTGTTTATTTTCCGGCCTTGGTTCGCGGGGGGTCTCGCCTTGGCTCGGTCCCCACGGACCGTCTTCGTCGTTCCAGTTCATCGGCGCGATTCTTCCTAAGAGAGGAGCGTGCCGAGGAGTTTAGGGAAGGGGACGCGAAAGTCAAATCACTTGTTCTTTCAACAAGGGCGAAACGAAGCCCGCCGGTGAGGCGGTCAGTTTCTTCGAGACGGACCTGGAGCTTATCTCCCAGGCGAAAGGTCCGTTTCGTGCGCTGGCCCACGAGGGCGTGGGTTTTTTCGTCCAGCTCGTAATAATCGCGGGGCAGGGCGGCAAAGGGGATGATCCCGTCCGCGCCCGTTTCGTCCAGGCGGGCGAAAAGCCCGAAACGCGCCACGCCGCTGATTTGGGCCGGAAAGACCGCGCCCACTTTGTCCGAAAGAAAAAGAGCCGTAAAGCGGTCCACGGCTTCGCGTTCCGCCGCGATAGAGCGTCTTTCGGCGGCGGAAAGGCGCTCGCCGATCTCACCCAGCCGCGCGGCTTCCTCGTCCGTCAGGCCGCCTTCGCCGAGCTTGCACGCGCGGATCAAGGCGCGGTGGACGATCAGGTCCGCATAGCGCCGGATCGGCGAGGTGAAATGCGCGTATCGCGCGAGCGCCAGGCCGAAATGCCCGATATTTTCGCGGCTATAAACAGCCTGCGCCTGCGAGCGGAGCATCACTTCGTTGACGACCGAGGCGTGTTCGCTTCCCGCCGACTTTTCCAGAATCTGCGTGAGCAACCGGGGGTGAAGCTGCCGCCCCGGCACCAGGCTAAGGCCCAGCGTGTCCAAAAAATCGCGCAAGGCTTCCAGCTTGATTTCCGAAGGCTTGTCGTGAATGCGGTAAAGGCAGACGCCGCCGCCTTTGCTTCCCTGCGGCCCTTCAAGCTGCGCGGCGGCGGCGACGTTGGCCGCGATCATCATTTCTTCGATCAGGCGATGGCTGTCCAGCCGTTCTCGCACGGAGATGGCTTTGACCGAGCCGTCTTCGGCCAGCTCGATCTTGCGCTCGGGCAGGTCAAGCTCCAGCGTGCCGCGCTTGACCCGCGCCTGCATGAGACATTCGAACGCGCCGTAAAGCGGTTCGATGACGTGTTTCAAAAGAGGCTTGGTCGTCGCATCGGGCTTGCCGTCATAGGCGGCTTGAGGGAAAGGGTGTA
>CAZZDK010000016.1:0-23790 GCA_964652235.1 uncultured Rhodospirillaceae bacterium | reverse complement strand
CGGTCTTTGTTCGGCATGAGCGAACACAGATCGTTCGAAAGCGCTTCGGGCAGCATGGGCGCGACGCGGTCGGGGAAATAGGTCGAATTGCCGCGCCGGTAGGCTTCTTGATCGAGCGCCGATCCGGGCTTGACGTAACGCGCGACGTCGGCGATCGCCACCACGACATGCCAGCCGTTTCCGTTCTTTTCTGCGAACACCGCGTCGTCGAAGTCGCGCGAATCCGGCCCGTCGATCGTCACAAGCGGCAGGGCGCGGAGGTCGGAGAACAACCCGTCATTGCGAGGGCCAGAGGCCCGCGGCAATCCAGAGTCGCAAGGATCAGGGTCGATTTGCTTGACTCTGGATTGCTTCGTCGCTGCGCTCCTCGCAATGACGAGGAACTGTGGCTCGTTGTGGTTCGCTCGCAATGACGGTTCTTTTTCTAACTTTTTCGCTTCCGCCAGAACTTCATCGGGGAAAGAATCCGGTATTTCGTGGGCGTGCAAGGCGATGAGGCTGATGGCGCGGGGATCGTTCGGATTGCCGAGATTACTTTCTATTTCAACTTCTTGTCGCCCGTTCTTCATGTTCTTTGTGAGCTTTGCGGCTACCAATTGGCCCGCCTGGCGCTCAGCGTTCGAGGGGGTCCTGATGATGTAGGTCTGCTTGTCGCGGCGGTCGGCGAGATCGAGCGTCCAGCCGAAACGCGCTTTCGTCACGACGCCCACAACCGTTTGCGAAAGGGGCGCGGCGTTTTTCTTTTCCGGTTTGCTTTCGGGCTTGTGGGCGATGCGCCCCTTGAAGCGCTTTTGAGGGGCTTTCGGTTTTCTCTCGAAATGCGCGCGCGAAGAGCGCCGCTGCTTTTTCGTTTTCAAGTTTTAGGTCCTTTGGTGTGCGCGAGCCGTTTCATGAGCGCCGCGTCGGCGGAATAATCCACATGGTCCTTCTTTCTTTTCGTCAGGCCCAGCTTGGCATAAACCTTGTTCGAAAGGGCGTTCTTCGACGACGCGCCGATGGTGAACCGCTTGCAACCCTTCTTGAGCGCGTCGCGGACGGCGGCGGCGATAAGCGCCTTGCCGATTCCTCGGCCCCTATGGGATTCTTCTACGAAAAGCAAATCGACCCGTGTGCTGAGAGTACCGCGCAGATAATTCATGCCGTAATCGAGAACGATAAAGCCGACGGCCTTCTCGCCGGAAACGGCAAGCCATGTCGGGGAAAGTTTGTTCGCGCCCAAGGCGTATTTCAGAAAATGGCCCGGCTTGCCGAAGGCTTGCTCGCCGTGAAAGGCCGCCAACTTGCGCAAAAGTTCCGCCGTCGCCCGCGCATCGGAGCGCCGAAATCTGCGGATGAGGAAAGAAGAACCCATCTAAGCCTTCTTCTTCGCGGTCACTTTCTTCTTCGCCGTTTTAGGCGCTGCCTTGGCCTTGGTTTTCGCGCCGCCGTTCTTTTCGATCTTGGCGGCCAGGATCGCCGCCGCGTCGTCAAGCGTAAGGTTTTCGGGATCATAGGCCTTCGTCACCGTGGCCATGACCTTGCCCCATTTGACGTAAGGGCCGAAGCGTCCCGATTGCAGCGTGACAGGTTTGCCGTCTTCGGGATGTTCGCCCAACGCCTTGGCAGGCGTGGCGGCGGGGCGCGCGCGTCCTTTGCTCGGCTCGGCAAGAAGCACGACGGCTCGGTTCAGACCGATGGTGAGAAGGTCGTCGCCTTCGGCGAGGCTCTTATATTGCGCTCCCATCTTGATGTAAGGCCCGAAACGGCCCGTTCCGGCCTGGATCATCTGGCCCGTTTCGGGGTGTTTGCCGACGTCGCGCGGCAGAGCCAAGAGTTTAAGCGCCGTGTCGAGGTCGATCAGATTGGGGTCCATTCCTTTGAGAAGCGAAGCGCGCTTGGGCTTTGGCGCGTCGGATTTCTTCTTTTTCTTTTTACCTTTGGAGTCCGGCTCGACCGGCTCCTCCGGTTCGTCCTTGGGGCCGAGCTGAACGTAGGCGCCGTAGGGGCCGACCCGCGCGGTGACGGGCAGGCCGGAGACGGGATCGAAGCCGAGCTTGCGCGGCGCCATGTTCTGCGGCGCGTTTTCCGCCGCCTCGCTGCCCGCGATGGCGAGAGGCCTGGTGTTCTTGCAGGTCGGATAGTTCGAGCAACCGATGAACGCGCCGAACCGTCCGAGCTTGAGACCCATGCGCCCCCTGCCGCACAGAGAGCAAGCACGCGGGTTTGAGCCGTCTGTCTGCGGCGGGAAAAAGTGCGGGCCGAGGGCCTCGTCGAGCGCGTCGATCACGTCGGACACTTTAAGGTCCTTCGTCTCGCCAATCGCGCCGGAAAAATCGGTCCAAAAGGCCTTCATGACCTTTTTCCAAGGCAGGGAGCCGGTCGAGATTTCGTCGAGCTTTTCTTCCAGGTCGGCCGTGAAGTCATACTCGACGTAGCGCGGGAAAAACTTTTCCAAAAACGCGGTGACGATCCGACCCCTGTCCTCCGGAACGAAGCGTTTCTTTTCAAGCCGCACATAGTCGCGGTCCTGAAGCACTTGCATAATGCTGGCGTAGGTGGAGGGACGGCCTATCCCCAGCTCTTCCAGCTTCTTGACGAGGCTCGCTTCGCTGTAGCGCGGCGGCGGCTGCGTGAAGTGCTGTTCGGGCTTGACGCTCTCCTTCGTCAAAGAATCCTTTTCTTTGACGGGCGGCAGACGGCGGTTTTCGTCCGTCTCTTCCGCGTCCTCGTCGCGCTGGTCCTGATAAAGCTTCAGCCAGCCGTCGAAGACGACCGTTTGCCCCGTGGCGCGGAAGACGCCTTTGTCGCCGCTGCCCGCAATATCGACCGCCACCTGGTCGAAGACCGCGCTTTCCATCTGGCTGGCCATCATGCGCTGCCAGATCAGCGTGTAAAGACGCAGGGAATCCTTGTCCAAATGTTTGGCGACTTGTTCCGGCCTGCGGCGCGGATCGGTGGGGCGGATGGCCTCGTGCGCTTCCTGCGCGTTCTTGGCCGCCGCCTTGTAAAGGCGCGGCTTGCCGGGCAGGTAATTCGCGCCGAAGTCCTTTTCGATCACTTCACGCGCGCCGAGAACCGCTTCGTGGGAAAGAGAAACGCCGTCGGTACGCATATAGGTGATAAGGCCGACCGTCTCGCCGCCGATATCGACGCCTTCGTAAAGTTTCTGGGCGAGGCGCATCGTATTCGTGGCGGAAAGTCCCAGCTTGCGCGAAGCTTCCTGCTGCAGGGTCGAGGTCGTAAAGGGCGGATAGGGGTTGCGCTTGGCCTGCTTGCGTTCCACCGCGCCGACTTCGTAGGTCAGGTTGTTCAAAAGCGCGACGGCGGCGGCCGCCTCGGCTTCGCTTGAAAGCGCGAACTTGTCGAGCTTTTTGCCGCTCAGATGCGTCAGATGGGCGGGCAGGGCGGCGCCGTCCTTTGTTTTGAAGAGGCCTTCGATCGTCCAGAATTCCCTCGGTTTGAAAACCTCGATTTCGGATTCGCGCTCGCAGATCAGGCGCAGGGCGACGGATTGCACGCGTCCCGCCGATTTCGAGCCGGGCAGCTTGCGCCATAAAACGGGCGAGAGCGAAAAGCCCACGAGATAATCCAAAGCCCTTCTGGCCATGTAGGCGTCCACGAGGGCGCTGTCGATCTCGCGCGGCTTGGCGATGGCGTCCAGAACCGTCTGCTTGGTGATCTCGTTGAACGTGACGCGGCGGACGGGAACGCTTTTGGCGAGTTTCTTTTCCTTTAAGACTTCCCGGATATGCCAGGCGATGGCCTCCCCTTCGCGGTCAGGGTCGGGCGCGAGAAAGATTTCATCGGCGTTTTGGGCGGCTTTGACGATTTCGGCCACGGGCTTTCCGGCGCGGTCGCCCAGCTCCCAGTCCATCGCAAAGTCTTCTTCGGGGCGAACGGAGCCGTCTTTGGGCGGCAAGTCGCGGATATGACCGAAGGAAGCCAGAACCTTGTAACCGCTGCCGAGATATTTGTTGATGGTCTTCGCCTTGGCGGGCGATTCCACGATCACGATCTTTTGTGCCACGCGCTGTTACCTTATTTTGGCAATTTTTTAGAGAACCTTATGGCGTCACCCCACCAGAGCTACCTTGTGCCCGGGCTGCCGATCCAGTCTTCCGGCCAGTTCAAGTTCGAGCAAGACCGCAAGCACGACCGGCAGGGACAATTGACAGAGGCGGGCCAGTTCGTCAACAGACACCGGACAAGTACTTAAATTGTCTATGATTTTTTGTCTTCCGGCCTCGACCTGTTCTTCCGTGACGGGCGGGAAGAGGGTTGTCTCCCCATCGGCTCGGCTTTCCGTAAAGAGATTCCGGGCGGGCCGGAGGGCGCCCAGAATATCCTCAACCCTTTCGGTGAGAATCGCGCCCTGGCGGATCAGATCGTTGGCGCCGTTCGCCCTCGGATCGAGCGGCGAGCCGGGCACGGCGAAAACCTCGCGTCCCTGTTCCAGCGCCAGGCGGGCCGTGATAAGCGAACCGGATCTTTGCGCCGCCTCGACGACCAGAACGCCCAGGGAAAGGCCGGAAATAATCCGATTGCGGCGGGGGAAAAGCTGCGCGCGCGGTTCCATTCCCAGGGGCTGGTCCGATACGACGCAGCCGGCCTCGACGATCCGGCCGTAAAGCCGCCGGTTCTCTTCCGGATAAACGATATCCGCGCCGCCCGCCAGGACGGCGACCGTACCCGTTTCGAGGCTGCTCTCATGCGCGGCTGTGTCGATTCCGCGCGCAAGGCCAGAGGCGATGACGAAGCCGCGCTTTCCCATCTCTCCCGCCAGACGCTCGGCCATCTTGCGCCCGTTCAGCGAGGCGTTGCGCGAGCCGACCACGCCGATCATGTCTTTTTGTAAAAGGGACGGATGGCCCAGAACAGCTAAAACCGGCGGCGCGTCTTCGATGGCGGCCAGCGGCGCGGGATAGGCGGCTTCGCCCAGAAAAAGAAAGCGCCCGCCGCTTTTTTCGAGGCGGCGGCTTTCTTCCTCTACGTCTTTAAGCGGCGGCGGCGCGAGCGGCGCCGCGCGTCCTCCCTTGCGGGACAGCTCCGGCAAAGCGGCCAGGGCTTGTCGCGCGGTTCCATAGCGGTTCAAAAGCTGAAGAAAGGTGATGGGACCGACTCGCTCGGTTCGCGCAAGGCGCAGACGGTCGAGGCGGTCGGAATCGTCGGAAGGAGGAGGGAGCATGGAAAAGCAAAAATTGTCCAAGGTTGAATGAAATCAAACGGGACCCCCGCCTTCGCGGGGGTGACAGTTTTTTTGAAGAGATTGTTCCCAACAATAAACTTCGTCCTGCCCGCGCAGGCGGGCATCCCATTTGGTTTAATGACGACGACTACTTCTTCTCCCCGATCCTGGGTTCTTCTCCCGCAAGAAGGCGCGAGATGTTATCGGCGTGCCTGATGTAAACGAGCAGCGCCATGAACAGAACGATGCCTAAAGACGGACCCTTTTCGAAGATCGTCAGAAAAATAGGCGTCGCGCCGACGGCGGCCAGCGCGCTCAGAGAGGAAAGCCGCGTAAGCAGCGCCACGGCCAGCCAGGTCAGCATGGCGAAGAGAGCCGCCGGCCAGGACAAGGCCAGCAGGGCGCCCAGAAACGTCGCCACGCCTTTGCCGCCCTTGAACTTGAGCCAGACGGGAAACAGGTGGCCGAGCAGGGCGCAAAGTCCGGCATAAGCTTCCATTTCCGGCATTTCCGGCGCAAACGACCGCGCAAGCAAAACCGCCGCCGTTCCTTTGAGCATATCCAAAAGAAGCGTCAGCGCGGCCAGCCCCTTGCGCCCCGTGCGCAGAACGTTCGTCGCGCCGATATTGCCGGAACCGATGTTTCGCACGTCGCCCGCGCCCGTAAGCCGGGTCAGAAGAAAACCGAACGGAACGCTGCCCAGAAGATAGGCGAGGAAAAGCGGGAGAACCTGGGAAAGGATCATGGAGTTTTGTCCCCTATAAGAAGATCCAGGCACGCCATCCGCACCGCCACGCCCATTTCCATCTGCTCGAAAATGACGCTGTAGCGCGGGTCGTCGGCCAGCTCGTCCGAAATCTCGATCCCCCGGTTCATCGGCGCCGGGTGCATGACGATCACGTCGGGACGGGCGATTTTAAGCCGGGCATGGTTGAGCCCGTATTCCTGGTGATAGGCTTCGGGAGTCATGCTGAAGGCGCCCTCGGCCAGGCGTTCCTTTTGTATCCGCAGCATCATCACAACGTCGGCGTCCTGCAAGGCCTCGTTCAGGGACGAGCAGTTGCGGACGTGCAGTTCGTCCAGATCGTGCGGCACGAATTGGGGCGGCGCGAACAGGCAAATCTCGGCGCCGAACTTGCTTAAAAGGAAGATATTCGACCGCGCCACGCGGCTATGCTCGATGTCGCCGCAAAGGGCTATCTTCAGTCCTCCCAGATGGCCTCTGTGCCGGATCATGGTCAGGGCGTCCAAAAGGGCCTGCGTCGGATGCTCGCGCGAGCCGTCGCCCGCGTTCAGGATCGGTATGTCCACCGCTCGCGCCGCCTCGACCGGCATACCGTTTTCGCGATGGCGGATGACGATGCCGTCAAAGAGCATGGAGGCCACCACCCGGATCGTGTCCGAGAAAGTCTCGCCCTTGTTCATCGAGCTGATATGGGCGTTGAAGTTAACGACGTCCGCGCCGAGCCTCTTGGCCGCCAGATCGAACGAGGTCCGCGTGCGCGTGGAATCCTCAAAGAACATATTGACGATCATTTTGCCGTCGAGACGGTTCGATTTGCCGGGGCCTGAACGGTTGCGTTCGGCGTAATGCGCCGCGAGATCGAGAATGAGGGAAACGTCGTCCTTAGAGAGGGGTTCGATACCGAGAAGGTCGCGCTGCGATAGGGCGGCTGGCATAGGGGGGCTTGGTCTCCTGTCCGGGGTGAGTTCCTTCCGCCGACTATAGGGGGTCTCTTTTCGATAGACAAATGTATTTGTTGTCAGAAAAGGGGCGAATGGGTTAAACGAGGGCATGGCTTTACCATCCAAAGAAGACGTTTTACGCGCCCTATCAGCTATTTGCCTGCCGGACGGCGGAGGCTCTGTCGTCTCGGCGGGCCTCGTGGCCGATCTTTCCGCGCAGGAGACCCCAGGGGGGCTGCACGTCCGCCTTGTGATGGAAGCCGATCCGGACCGCGCCGCGGGCCTGGAGCCTGTGCGGGAACAAGCTCAAAAAGTCCTTGAATCCCTGGAAGGAATCTCCCGCGCGACGGTCGTTCTCGCCGCGCACAAGCAAGCGCCTACTATGAAAAAGAAAGAGCCGGAAAAAAGATTGCCGCAAGGCGTGGCCTGCGTCATCGCCGTAGCGTCGGGCAAGGGCGGGGTCGGTAAATCCACGATGGCCGTCAATCTGGCCGTGGCCCTGGCGCGGAAGGGCCTTAAGGTCGGGCTTTTGGACGCGGACGTTTACGGCCCTTCTTTGCCTAAACTTATCGGCGCGACGAAAGCCGAGATTCAAAACGAGGACGGTCTTCTGATCCCCTTTGAGGCTTACGGCGTGAGATTCATGTCCGTCGGCTTCTTGGTGGAGGAAGACGCGCCGATGATCTGGCGCGGCCCCATGGTGCACGGGGCGCTGCGGCAGATGCTGTACGAAACGGCCTGGGGCAGGTTGGACGTCCTTTTGCTTGATATGCCGCCGGGCACGGGCGACGCGGCGCTTTCGGTCGCTCAAATGCTCCCCCTCGCGGGCGCGGTGATCGTTTCTACGCCCCAGGATTTGGCGCTGGCCGATGTGCGCAAGGGCGCGGCCATGTTCAGGCGCGTGGGCGTGCCGATCCTGGGCCTGATCGAGAATATGAGCTTTTTCGAATGCCCCCATTGCGGCCAAAGGACGGACATTTTCGGCCACGGCGGCGCGGAAAAAGACGCCGAGCAGATGGGCGTTTCTTTCCTGGGGCGCGTGCCGCTCGATCCGCTTTTGCGCGAGACCTCGGATTCCGGGCGTCCGCTCGCCGCGAGCGAAGAAGAGGGCGAAACGTTCAGCCGGATCGCTGACCGGCTTGCTCCAACGTGTCTTGAATCGCAAGGCGCAGCTTAAGCCGATAGCTCATTTTGTCCTGCACGGCCTTGGGCAGGTCGTTCATCTTGAGGATGTTTTTCTTCAAAAGGACCATCACCACGTCTTCGACCGCGCGGGACATATCGAGGTCCGTCCGCCGCAATTCGGCCAAAGCCTCCTCGATCCGCGCCGGGTCCTGCCCGTTGTCGCGAAGAAAGGCGATCAGGTCCGGGTGGTCGAAAGGAAGAACCTGCGCGCCAGGAAGAGTCTGAACGCTGGCGCGGATGATTTTACCGGATGAATCGCGCACGATGTAGGGCATGGAGAGGCCGTTTTTCCCCTTTCGTTTCGATACTATAATCTGATTCTTTACGGGATGTGAAAAAAGACCTCTTCCAGGTTGGAAAAAAAGGTTTTCTTTTGTTCTGAGGACGTTTAGAAAGCCGCTTTCTTATTCCCGCATATCGGTTTCGGAGGATTGTTTCCATGGCTGACAAAGAGTCCGGCGAAGTTTCAGGCGAGCGTTTGCGGTCCTTTATCAGAAGGATCGAAAAGCTGGAAGAAGACAAGGCTTCCGTTCTTGAAGACATCAAAGATGTTTATGGCGAGGCCAAAAGCGCCGGGTTCGACGTGAAGATCATCCGCCAGATCGTGCGCCTGCGCAAAATGGAGGAAGAAAAGCGTCGCGAGCAGGAGGAGCTTCTCGACCTCTACAAATCCGCCATCGGGATGGAGGTTTAACCATTTCCCGGTCTGGCAGGCCGCTCCTCGTTTCTCATCCCCGAAGGGGAAAGAGGAAAGTAAGCGAAGACCTTTGAGGCCAGGTGCTTAAGGGCGTTTATCTTTCCCGTCACGACATCCCTCACATAGGGCGGTTCCAATCTGTGGCGGAAAGGAAGGGTTCCGGCGGGCATAGGTTTCTGGTCGCCCACGACGGCGACGAAATCGTCCGCGCCGACGAAAAGGAAGAGTTTGTTCTTGCCTTCCATTATCGAAACGCGCCCTCCGGATGTTTTTCCTATTTCGCTCGGAATGTTCGTTTCGATTTTGACGAAGACTTCATGGAATTTGACGCTATTATTGGGTCGTTGGGTTCTGAAAAAGCCATCCTCATATAAAAACCAGCGGCCATATTCGACTTCGTAACGAAAGGCGGGCACTCTCGCCCGCAGCTCTTCCAGGGCCGGAAGAATCTCTTTTTCGGCGAGGCTTTGGGACTGCGCCTGCTGTTCCGCAGGGGAGAGAGCTTTCTTCTCCTTGGCCTTTTCCAACTCTTCGGTCACGATCTTTTTCCATTCGTCGGTCTGGGCGAAGGCGGGAAGGGTCGTAAAAAGGGAAGCAAGGCCGAAAGTGGCGGCAACGAAGATTGTAGAAAATTTCATCTCTTTTTCCTCAAAGAAATTCATTTGTTCAACTTACGGCACTTTATCACGAAAAACCGACCGATAAACGGCTTTATGCCATGTTAACCAATCTTGGGCGGCCTCGGCGCGGCGGCGCGGCGTAGGCGGTCGTTAATCGCCGCGCCCAATCCTTCGTCCGGAATGGGCATGACGGCGATCCCTTTGAAATCCGGCAAATCCAGCGCTCTCAGCATCGCGAAAAGGTTCGCCGCCGCCTCAAGCAGATCGCCGCCGGGGCTGAGGTTGATCCTGAACGCGCCTCCCTTGAGCTGTTGGTCCGGCCCGAAAGTCAAAAAAGCCTCGTCGTCTCCCGCCTCGGTCGCGTTCAGCCGGACGGGCAAATGCGGCGCGTAATGGCTTTCGAGCATACCGGGACTTTTGGGCGCGTCCGGATCTTTTAGGGATTCTTCGATGGGGCCGAGCAGGGCCTCTATCCTTTCCTTCGTGATGCCGCCGGGGCGAAGCAGAGCGGGCCGCTCGCCCGAAAGGTCCAGAACCGTGGATTCCACCCCGATGGCGCAGGGGCCGCCGTCCAGAATCCAATCGACTTTGTCGCCGAGCGAATCCGCCACGTGCGCCGCCCGCGTGGGGCTGAGCCTGCCGGAAGCGTTGGCGCTCGGCGCGGCGACGGGCAGGCCGGACAGACGGATGAGTTCCCTCGCGACGGGGTGATCTGGCACGCGCACCGCGATGGTGTCGAGACCTGCGCTGGCCAAAAGCGCGATCTTGGAATCCTTCGCGCGTGGTAAAACGAGCGTCAAAGGACCGGGCCAAAAAGCGTCGGCCAGTTTTTGGGCGCGTTCATTCCAAGCGACATAACGCGCCGCTTCCTGGGCGCCGGCCAGATGGGCGATCAGCGGATTGAATTGCGGGCGTCCCTTGGCGGCGTAGATCGCGGCGACGGCGCGTTCGTTCGTCGCGTCGCCGCCCAGGCCGTAAACCGTCTCAGTCGGAAAGGCGACAAGCTTTCCGGCGCGGAGCGCGTCGGCAGCCTGCTTGAGCGTTTCGGGCGAGGGAGAGATAATGGGCATGGTTTTCAAGGACGGAAAGGGGAGCCCCACCCAATAAAGCACGGATTTCGCTCGTTTTCCAGTCCTTCGAAAGGCCTTATTTCGCATGACAGGCGGAAGGCTTGAAGCTATTCTCCCGCCCATGTCCCGTTTGTTTCGCACCGCTTTCACCCTAACCGCGACCCTTTTCGCCCTGGCGGCCATCGCTTTGGGTCTTGTGGCGTGGAAAATGGCGGCCCGCCCCCTGGTTTCAAACGATTTAACGCCCTATGTCGAAGCGGCTTTCGCGCGGCTTGTGCCCGGCTCGAAGGCCGACATCGAAAGCGCCGTCGTGTCCTGGGACAACAAAGAGCATACGTTGGCGGTGACCTGCCAAGGCGCGAAGCTTTACGGCGCCGACGGCGAAATGATGGTTTCCTTTCCTTCGGCCAGCCTCAAGCTGAGCGTGTGGGGCCTTCTGCGCGGGCGCGTCGTGCCGACGCTGCTGCGGGCCGACAACGCGCAATTCTGGCTTTCGCGCCGCAAGGACGGTTCCTGGTCTCTCGGCGGCGCGCCGAGCGACAGCCGGAAAGAGGGCGTGGACGTTCTCGGCCTTTTAAGAGAGGCGAGCGAAGAAATCGCGAATCCGGGTCTTTCCCACGACATCGCCGTCAACGAGGCCATCCTGTCGGTCTATGACGAGACGGTCCGGAAGAACTGGACCCTCAGCGCCAGGGAAATCACGCTGGTGCACAGGAAAAAGGAAGCCTCAGGCCATGCCAAGATCGAGGTGACGCAGGGCGATAAGACGGCTTTTCTCGACGCGCGTTATCTTTTTGAAAGAAAAGAAAAGCTGCACCAGGTAGAGCTTTCCTTTCAGGATATTCGCCTCCCCGCTTTGGCGGCGCAGCATCCGAGCCTTGCGCCCTTGGCGGCTGTTGATCTTCCCCTGTCCGGAAATTTCACGATCAGCGCGAACGGCGATTTGAACGTCGCGACCGCCTCGATCAAGCTTGCGGGCGGCGCGGGGAGCCTCAAAAACGAAACGCTTTGGGACAAACCCAGGGCCGTCCGGTCCCTCGCGCTCGAAGCTCTTTACGATCAAAACGAGGGGCGGGCGGATTTGCTTTCCTTTGCGGTCGATTTTGACGGCCCCAGTCTTTCCGCGACGGGAAAAGTCGAGACGCCTTTGCCGACCGAGATGCTCTGGAAACGGGCGCGGAACAATGAAAATTTCGAGGTCAAGGTGAGCCTTGAGAACCTTCCGATGGACCAATTCGGCGACATCTGGCCGAAAATCGCCATCCCCGACGCGCGGGCCTGGATGGCGTCGAACCTGAGCAGAGGCGTCTTCACGCGCGGCGAAGCTGTTTTGAAAGGCCGCCTTAAGTGGGACGACCTCGCAAACAGCGAGATTCTCTCCGGCTCCGGCCATATCGAGGCCAAGGGCGCTCGCGTGACCTATCTCGAAGGGATGCCCGCCGTGGACGACACTTCTGCGGAAGCGTCGTTCGATCTCAAGCGCATGGACGTGAAGATTCTTTCCGGCCATACGGGCGACATCGCAATTCAGCCCTTTACGCTGCATATGACGGAACTTGATGAGGACGTCCAGTCGATCGAAATTCCCCTTCGGGTCGCCGGACCGACGCAAAGCGTCCTCAGGCTTTTGGATTCGTCGCCGCTCGGCTACGCCAAGGCCATCGGCCTTAATCCCGCCGACGTTTCCGGACAGGCGACGGGCGTTTTGACGTTGCGTATGCCCATGCTTGAGTCGCTCCTTTTGAAGGACGTCGAATACAAGGCCGAGGCGACGTTCGAGAGTTTTGGCCTTCGCAATATGATCCCCGGAATCGAGGTCTCGAAAGGCAGACTGGCTTTTTCTCTGGAGCGCGACGGGTTTGAATTGAAAGGCCCCGTGGCTCTTAACGGCCTCGCGCTCGATCTCGTCTGGAAAAGCCGCTTTGACAGCCGGGCCCGGACCGGCGAGCCTTTGCACCAGGCTACGGTGAGCGGACAGGTTCCGGAAGGCGGATGGAGCGCTTTTGAGCTTCAGGAAAGTGTCAAGACCGAGGGACCGACGACCCTGAAAGTGCATTACGAGAATCTGCGCCCCGGCTTTTCGACTCTTTCGGGCGAGGCGGACTTCAAAAACGCCGCCGTTAAGGTTCCCCTTTTGGGGTGGAGCAAGCCCAAAGGCGCGGCGGCCAAGCTCGCCTTCGAGGCCGAAATGGAAGGCGAGGAAGAGATTAACGTCAAGGACATCGCGTTGCGCGGCAAGGGGCTGAACGTCAAAGGATCGGCCCGGCTTGATCGAAAGACGGGGCGCGCGCGCGAGGCCAGATTCAGCCCCTATATCGTCGGACGCAGCAACGCCGTCGTTTTCCTTTCGGCTTCCGCCGATCTCGACAAGCCGATTTCTCTGAAAATCTCTGGCAAGGCGCTGGACGTTTCCGGCTTTGAAAGCGGCGGTAGTGAGGCCGGAAAGAAAAACGGCGCGCGCCCAGGAACCTATGACGTGCGGCTTGAAAAACTCTATACGAGCGAGACCGGATTCATGTCGGATGTTTCCTTGAAGGCCAAGCGCGACGAGATGGGCTGGGCGAACATCGATTTCAAAGGGCTGGCCCAGGGCGAAAGCGCCGTCGCCATGGCGCTTAATCCCGAAGGCGACCATTGGCGTCTTGAAATGACGGCCCCGGATTTCGGCCAGGCGCTTCATGGTCTCGGCTTTACCGACACGGTCGAAGGCGGCGATTTGTGGATCGGCGGGATCAGCACGGCGGAAGAGCCGCGCGTGATCCGGGGCAAAATCAAAATAGGCGCTTTCACCGTTTCCGGCTTGCCCGTTCTCGTTCGTCTTTTGAACGCCGTTTCGCCGTTCGGTTTCGTTGACCTTATCACCGGCGAGGCGAGCTTCAACCACTTGCGGGGTCGGTTCCGTTTGCGCGACGGCGAAATCGAGCTTAGCAAGACGCAGGCCGCCGGATCGGTCGTCGGGATCAACGTCGAAGGCAAGGTCGATATGGACGGCGGCCAGGCCAGCCTTAGCGGCACGCTCGTGCCCTTTAGCTTCATGAACAGCCTGATCGGCTCGATCCCCTTTCTGGGCGACGTGATCACGGGCGGCGACGGGCAGGGCGTCATCGCCGCCGCTTTCTCGATCAAAGGAAAGCTGGCCGATCCGGAGGTCAGCGTGAACCCCGTTTCACTTCTCACCCCCGGCCTTCTAAGGACTCTCTTCTTTCCAGGGGAAGAAACGGAGGACTAAAAGCTGAACAGGCCGTCCGCCCCGCTGCGCAGGGATTCCTTTTGCGCGATCATGGCCTTTGCCCGCGCGATCTCGGCCTCAAGCGAGGCGATGTGGGCTTTGAGATCGCCCACGGACATTCCCTCCAGATTGAGGGGGGCGGCGACGGGACGGGGCGGATCAAGGTCGTCGGGATTGATCATGGGGGCGGCCTTTCCTCGAAGAACGACAAGACAAGGGGGCGATTTCGCCCTATAATAAGCTTCTCTTTCTTTCTGTCACCCTCCCTTCTTGGCGGAGCCTTTTCTTATGAATAAACCTGCCTTTTTCCTCGTCTTGTCCCTCCTGGTTTTAGGCCTTGGGGCCTGTTCCTCTACTCCCGCCGAGGGGGAAGAACATGATCCTTCTGTTTGCGTCGGGCCGTGGTGCCGGTGCGAATCCTATTGAAAACATAGAATTATTTTTTAGGGTGGAATCTCCCTTCTATCTTGGTAATATGGGGGCGAGGTCGGCGCCGATGCGGTTGGCTTGCCGCCTTAATCGATCCAGAAAAAAGATAAGCTTTTGGATCGTCCGGTGGCTTGGCGCGACCGGATGAGGCCCGCGTTTTGCTTTGACGACAGGAGAGACCCATGCCGCTGCCCTTGATGCCGAAAGCCACCGCCGTTTGGCTCGTCGAGAACACCACCTTGACCTTCGAGCAGATCGGTCATTTTTGCGGCCTTCACAAGCTGGAGGTCCAGGCCATCGCCGACGGCGAAGTCGCGGGCGGCATCCTGGGACTCGACCCCACGATGAACGGCCAGCTTACGGTGGAAGAAATCAAGCGCTGCGAAAAGGATCCTCGCGCGCAGTTGAAGCTGGTTCGCAGCGACTTGCCCCAGCCCGCCGCGCGCACGAAGGGGCCGCGCTACACCCCCGTTTCCAAACGCGCCGACAAACCGGACGCCATCGCTTATCTGATCAAAACCTATCCGGAACTTCAGGATTCGCAAGTCGCGCGGCTCTTAGGCACGACGAAAGAAACCATCGCAAAGGTGCGCGATAAGGCGCATTGGAACGCCGCCAACATCAAGCCGCGCAATCCCATCCTTCTCGGCCTTTGCAAGCAGGCGGATTTGGACGCGGCGCTCAAGCGCGCGGCGCGGCGCGTGGCGCGCGAGGAAAAGGCCGGATTGAAAAAACAGGCCGAAGAAGCGGGGCCGGCGCCTCTTTCCGGCGGACCGGCAGCTCTTGAAACGCTTGAAGCGCCTGAAGTCGAAGCTCCCATTTTGAGCTTTAACACCGACGAGCAGCAGCCGGACATCAATCCCGAAGATATGGAAAAGGGGTTGGGTTAAGACGTTACGCGATCGGCAGCGTGAAGGAGATTTGAAGCCCAAGGGGCGTTTGGCTTTGCGCTTTAATCTCGCCGCCGTGAAGCCGGACGATGCCCGCCGGAACGGAAAGCGGCGGCGATTCCTGAACGCCGCCTGCGCCAGGATCGGCGGAAAAAGCCTCGAAAAGGGATTCGATCTGGGGGTCCGAAAGAAACGGCCCCTTATCCGCGACGCTGACGAGAATATCGCTTTTTTCCCTTCGCGCCCGAAGAACGACGTCCCCTTTCGGCGGCGAGCGTTTAAGCGCGAGGAGCAGAATGTCCGACAAAAGCTGCTCGACGAGAGAGACGTCGATCAGAACGTCCGGAAGGTCGGAAGGAACGTCCAGTTCGATCCGTCGGCCCTTTAAGGAGGCGGCCAGCGTTCCTTTGGCCCTTTCGATCCGATCTAAGACGGAAGCGGGACGGCGGTTCAGGCGGTTGCCGCCGATATTTCCGTGTTCCCGGTTAAAAAACGCCAGGATGTTTCGGGCCATCTTCGCGTCCTGCAAGACGGATTCCGGCGCTTTTTTATCGTCCGGTTCGGTTTTCAGGGACGAGGCGCCTTCGAGGTGCAGCTTTCTTAAAGACGAAACGAAAGAAGCCTCGACAGGACTGGGCGCCTCTTGCCCGATTTTTGGCATCCCGCCGCCTTCCTTCTCGATCATGACCTGCGCCGCTATCTCTCCCGCCCGAACCCGCTCAAGCGCCGAAGCCAGAAGGCTCGCCAGCGTCTCGAACGAGGATATTTCCTCGCTCGTGAAAATCCGTTCCTTTTGCCGAGGAAACAGGCCCATCACGCCCAAAGAGCCTTCGGCGGAAAGAAGCGGCAGATAAAAGCCGTCCGCGCTCGGCATGGTCGAAGTGCCGCGTCCCGCGTTCTGCGCGTTTTCAAGGCACCATTGCAGGGCGCCGAAATCCTTATAGTAGGTCGTCTCCGGCAATTCGCCGAGAACGACGGAAGGATGGCCTTCGCTGTTGGTCATCCAGACCGTCGCGTCGAGATCGTAGGTCTGGTCGATGAACTGGGCCACGACGTCGGATACCGGAAAACGTCCGCGCGCCGCGGCCAGGCTTCGCGTCAGAGCGTAAAGGGCGCGCGTTTTGTTTTCCCGGTCATGCGCGCTTTCCGCGCGCGCGCGAAGCAGCGATGATCGCCGGGCGACGAAGAATCCCGTCGCGATCATCATGGCGAAGGTCACGAGGCTGTCCCTTTTATCGACGGAAAGATAGAAAGCGGGTTCGATGAAAAGAAGATTGAAGAAGAGAGAAGCCAAAACCGCATAGAGGAGAGAGGGAAAGAATCCGAAATGCTCCGCCACGAGAACGATTCCCGCCAGGTAAAGGAGAGCCTGGTCCGTTTGGGACAAAGCGTCCGGCATAGCGAAACCGGGAATGGTCAGCGCCGCCGCCGTCAGCGCCGCCAGAAGGGCGTTAAGCGGCCTGAAAGCGCCGAGAAGAGAGGGGGAGGAAAAACGGACCCTCTCTTTTTCCCTGTCACTCGTCACGATATAGACGTCGATGGCGCCGCTTTGGCGGATGATTTTATCGACGACAAAGCCGTAAAAAAGATTCTTGAGAGAGAAACGGAAATTCTTGCCGACGACGATCTTCGAAAAATGGTTCCTTTGGGCATAGGCGATAACTTCGTCCGCGACGTCGCGCCCCCGCACCACCGCCGCCTTTCCGCCCATGTTCTCGATCATTCTCTCAAGATTTTCGAGATAACGCGCTTTATCCTCTGGCAAACGGGAAAGGCCGCTGTCGTCCACGAACAAAGCCGTCCACGGCGCGCGCAGCGCCCCGGCCATGCGCCGGGTCGTCCGCAAAAGCCTGGCCGAAAGCTCGTTCAGCGCAATGCAAACAAGAATCTTTTCCGCGATGGGGACGGATTGTTTTTCTTCTCCCATCGGTGCGGTGGCCTCGCGTTCGGCGTCCACCCGTTCCGCGACGCGGCGTAAAGCCATCTCGCGCAAAGCGCATAGATTGCTTTTCTTAAAGAAGTTGTCCGCCGCGTGCGCCTTGGCGCCCGGCGCAAGATAGACTTTGCCCTCGTGCAGGCGCTTGATGAGGTCGTCTTCGTCGAGGTCCACCAGCACGACATCTTCGGCCATGTCGAAAATAAGGTCCGGGACCGTTTCTTTCATCCACACGCCCGTCGATCCGGTGACGAGATCGCTTAGGCTTTCGATATGCTGGACGTTGAGGGTCGTATAGACGTCGATTCCGGCCTCCAGAAGCTCCACCACATCGTTCCAGCGCTTCGGATGGCGGCAGCCGGGCGCGTTGGTGTGCGCCAGCTCGTCCACGAGCAGAATGTTCGGCCTGCGGGTGAGGGCCGCCTCGAGATCGAGTTCTCGGAGCGTGATGCCGCGATAGGAAATCTCCAGGGGAGGAAGAATCCGCAGCCCCTCAAGAAGCCTTTCCGTTTCCGGCCTGCCGTGCGTTTCCACGATTCCGACAAGAACGTCCCGTCCCTTTTCAAGCTGCTCGCGGGCGGCGCTCAGCATCGCATAGGTCTTGCCGACGCCCGCGCTGCTGCCAAAAAATATTTTCAGTTTGCCGCGCCTATCCTTTGCGCTTTCGGCGCGGATCCGGCTTAGAATTTCATCCGGGTCGGGGCGACGCGCGTCATCTTTGTTCATCGCGCGCCCCTTTTCTTCGAAAGAAGGTCGAGCGCCATATTAAGCCGAAGGACGTTGACGCGCGGTTCGCCGAGAAAGCCAAGGGTGCGCGGTTCGACAAATTGAAGAACGAGCGTTCGTAGCGTTTCCGGGGAAAATCCGCGTTCGGCGGCGACCCTTTTAATCTGATAAAAGGCTGACTCTGGCGAAATGTGGGGATCGAGGCCGCTGCACGAGGCCGTCACGAGATCCGCCGGAACCGGAAGGTCGGAGCCGTTTTCCGCCTGCGCCTCCCGGACCAGGTTCCTAATCCTCGTCAACAGCTTCGGATTCGTCGGATTTAAGTTCGCGCTCCCGGATGCCATGAAATTATAGGGATAAAGGGGCGTTTCCGACGGTCGGGAATGAAACAGACCCCGCCCCTTGAACGGCTGTCCCACAAGCGTTGAGCCGATCAATTTGCCGTCCCGAAAAACCAGGCTGCCCTCGGCCTCTTCCGGGAAAAAGACTTTGCCGACCGCCCAGACGGCGGAAGGATAGGCCAGGCCGAGCAGAAAGGTCATGACCGCCAAAAAGAACAAGCACGCGCGCAGTTCTTTTTTCATGCCAGGCTCCTTTCGAAAAGGACCAGCAGGAAATCTATCGCCTTCAGACCGGCGAGGGAAACGCAAAAACCGCCCGCGCCGTAGATCAGGACGTTATAGCGAAGAATAGAGGCCGGACTTCGGGCCATGACGGGGACTCCGCGCAACGCGAGTGGAATAAGCGCGACGATCAGCAACGCGTTGAAAATCAGGGCCGAAATCATCGCGTTGTGGGGCGTGGAGAGATGCAGAAAGTTAAATCGATCCAAAGAGGGCGCGGTCCGGAACAAAACGGCGGAGACGATCGCCAGATATTTAGAGAAATCGCTTGCCAGACTGAACGTCGTCAAAGCGCCGCGCGTCGTGGCTATCTGGCGGCCTATCTGCACGATGTCCGCCAGCTTGGCGGGAGAGGAATCGAGATCGACCATGTTTCCGGCCTCTTTCGCCGCCTGGGTGCCGCTGTTCATCACGACCCCGACGTCCGCTTGCGCCAGAGCGGGCGCGTCGTTCGTCCCGTCTCCTATCATGGCGACAAGATGACCGTCCTCGCGCATGGAACGGATGAAGTTCAGCTTCGCTTCAGGCGTCGCCTGCGCGATAAAGTCGTCCACGCCCGCCTCGGAAGCGATTGCGGCGGCGGTAATCGGATTGTCGCCCGTTATCATCACGCTTTGCACGCCTATGCGCCGCAGGAGGGCCAGTCGCTCCTTGATCCCCGCCTTGACGACATCCTTCAGGTGAATGGCCCCCAGCACGCGCGCGCCGTCGGCCACAAGAAGAGGCGTCCCGCCGCGCCGGGCGATCATGCCTACGTTCAGCGAGACGTCCGGCGGCACGTGACCGCCGAGTTTGCTGACATAGGCCTCTACGACATCCGGCGCTCCCTTTAAGATGGCGCGGTCGTCTCCCAGCGTGATTCCGCTGGCCCGCGTCTCTGCGCTGAAGGGGATAAAGGTGAAATCCGTCGCGGGGAAGGGAGGGCGCGCGTTCAAAAGCCTGTAGGCCAGTTCGGTGATGCTTTGCCCTTCGGGCGTATGGTCGGCGCAGGAGGAGAGAAACGCGGCGTCGGCCATTTCCTGGGGCGAAACGTTCGCCGCCGGAAAGAACGCGACGGCCTGCCGGTTGCCATAGGTGATGGTCCCCGTCTTGTCGAAAAGAAGAATATCCACGTCGCCCGCCGCTTCGACCGCGTGGCCGGAAATGGCAAGAACCCGCGCGTCGAGCAGACGGCGCATACCCGAAATGCCGATCGGCGAAAGCAAGCCGCCGATGGTCGTCGGCGCAAGACAGACGAACAGGGTGAAGATTCCGGCCAGCGTCACCGGGTTTCCTTCCCCCGTCCTTTGCGTCGAGAAAAGAGAAAACGGCAGAAGCGTGACGCAAGCCGCGATCATGACAAGGGTCGAGGCGATCAGGAAAATGTTAAGGGCGAGCTCCGTTGGCGTTTTCGGCCTGCGCGCGCCCTCGACCATGGCCAGCATCTTGTCGATATAGCCGCTGCCGTGCGTGGAGGAGACCTTGACCACGATCCAGTCTGACAAAACGCGCGTGCCGCTGATAACGGCGTCCCTTTCGCCGCTGGCCTCGCGAATAACGGGCGCGCTTTCGCCCGTTATGGCGCTTTCGTCAACCGTGGCGATTCCGTCGATGACGGTGCCGTCGGCGGGCAGAAAATCGCCAGCCTCGACAAGGATGACGTCGCCCGGCTCCAGATGCCGCGCCGGTATCTGCTTCCACCTCTTGTTGTTGGGGGTGGAATGGGTCAGAAGCTTGGCCATCAGGTCGCGGCGCGTGTCTCTTAAAACCTGCGTCTGGCTCTGGGCGATCTTTTCGGCGTAGGCTTCGGCAAAATTGGCGAAAAGAACGGTGAACCAGAGAATGGCCGTCACCGAAAGAACGAATCCGAACGGATCGATGCCCGCTTTCCTATCGTAGAGCAAAAGGTCCGCTGTCATAAAAAGAGCGCAAAGATAAACCGCGAACATGACAGGGTTGCGCGCCTGGGCGACAGGATTGAGCCGTAAAAAAGCCAATCTGGCGGCCTCGGCAAGAGGACCGTTCCAGGAAAAAGCGGAAAAAGGGTTCGCAGGGCGCGCCATGGAAGGGGTCAGGAAGGAAGAAGCGAGAGAAGATGGATATGCTCGGCAATGGGGCCGAGCGCCAGAGAGGGCAGAAAGGCCGGAACCGAAAGAACCGCGATCATCGAGACGGTGAAAAGGATGAAAAGGGGCGAGGCCGTGTCGAGAACCTTGACGGAAGAGGCCGTCTTGTTCTTCTGCGCGAACGCCCCCGCGATGCCAAGAACGCAGACGATGACCGAAAAGCGGGAAACAAACATCGCAAGGCCGAGAGCCACGTTATAAAAGGGCGCGTCCGCCGCGAGCCCGCCGAGGATTCCCCCGTTGTTGTTGCTGGCCGAAGCGAAGGCGTAGAGGATCTGGGTGAATCCTTGCGCGTGGGGATGGGGCGCCGCCGCGCCGGCTTCTTCGATCATCATGGCCAGGGCCGTCCCGCCGAGAGTCAAAAGGGTCGGCAAAAGAAAGCCGAAGGAGGCCAGCCCGACTTCAAACGCGCCGATCTTTTTCCCCAAATATTCCGGCGCGCGCCCCGTCATCAGGGCCGCGACGAAAACGGAAAGGAGGACATAAACCAAAAGCCCGTACAGGCCGGAACCTACGCCGCCGAAAATCACCTGGCCGATTTCCATAAGGACCAGGGGCGTGAAGAGCGAAAGGGGCATGAAGGAATCGAAAGCCGCGTTCATCGACCCGCTTGAGGAAGAGCCATTGGCCGCGAAAAACAGGGAGGAAGCCGTCGCGCCGAAACGAACCTCCTTGCCTTCCATGTTGCCGAGGGCGGGACTGACTCCCATTTGCGTCAATAAGGGGTTGCCCGCATTCTCCGCCAGGCAAACGAGGAGAAGAAGCGGCAGAAAAGCGCACAACATGGTGGCGAGCAAAGCCCATCCCTGCCTTCTTTGTCCCACCATCGCGCCAAAGGAAAACGTCAATCCGGCGGGAATGAGAAAAACGGCGAGCATTTGGACAAAATTGCTGAGCGGCGTCGGGTTCTCAAACGGGTGGGACGAGGACGCCATGTAATAGCCGCCGCCGTTCGTGCCTATTTCCTTGATCCCCATCATCGAAGCGACGGGGCCGGTCGCCAGAACCCTGGCCTCGTCGCCCTCGAGGGTTCTGTACGGAATCACCTCGCCGAAACTCTGCACCGCGCCCTGGGAAAGAAGAAAAACGGCGCAAAGAAAAGCCAGGGGCAGAAGGATATAGAGAATGGAGCGGACCATATCGGCCCAGAAATTGCCGATGGTTTCGCTTTCCCTGAAGAAAAAGCCGCGCGTCAGGGCCGCAAAAACCGAAAGCCCTATCGCCGCCGAAAGGAAATTCTGAACTGTAAGCCCGGCCATCTGGCTGAAGGCCGTCAGAGTCGTCTCGGGAACATAGGGTTGCCAATCTGTGTTTGTCACAAAGCTGACGGCCACGTTGAAGGCCAGGTCCGGGGCGATGTGGGGATAGGGTTGCAAAACCAGGATCGCGAAAAGAAGAGCGACGTCCGCGAACACGAAAAGAAGGAGGCTTTTGGCATAAGCCGTCCAGGACATTCCTTGGTTCGGATCGACCCCGCACAGTTTATAAATGCCCTTCTCCACGGGGAGGAGAAGACGAGCCAAGAAAACGGGCGTTCCCTCAAGGACGGCGGCCATGTAAAGGCCCATCGGCTTGACGGTCGCCAGCAAGACGGCCAGAAAAGCGGCGATTTGAATCCATCCCGGAAGAGAAATGTTGAGAAAGGACATGGCTTGGCAGGACAGGTAGGTAGGTAGGCAGGCAGGGAAGGCTGGAACTAATCTAGATTAGGTTGGTTTAACGCTCCTCTATCCGGCGGGAGAAGGAAAGAACTCTGACGTCCGACAGCTGGAATCCAATCCCGTCTCACCTCTCTCCCGGATCGCGGCCAAGGACCTCGCGCTTGCCGACATGGTTGGCCTCGCCGATGACGCCTTCGCGCTCCATGCGCTCGATCAGCGTCGCGGCGCGGTTATAGCCGATCGACAGGTGACGTTGAACGAAGCTGATGGAAGCCTTGCGCTCCCGCAGGACGAGATCAACGGCCTTGTCGTAAAGATCGTCGCCGCTGTTGGCGCCGAAGCCGCCGTTTTCGGCCGTTTCCTCTTCCTCTTCCGTGACCTCTTCGAGGTATTCGGGCTCGCCCTGCGACTTGAGGAATTTCACGATGGCCTCAACCTCGTCGTCGCGGACAAAAGGACCGTGCACGCGCGTCACGCGACCGCCGCCCGCCATATAGAGCATATCACCCTGGCCTAAAAGCTGCTCGGCGCCCTGTTCGTTCAAAATAGTCCGGCTGTCTATCTTGGAGGTGACCTGGAAACTGATACGATTGGGAAAGTTCGCCTTGATCGTTCCCGTGATGACGTCCACCGACGGCCTTTGCGTGGCCATGATGAGGTGGATGCCCGCCGCGCGCGCCATCTGGGCCAGGCGCTGCACCGCCGCCTCAATCTCCTTGCCCGCGACGATCATCAGATCGGCCATTTCGTCCACGATCACGACGATATAGGGCAGGGGGGTCAGATCGAGCGGCTGTTCTTCGTAGATCGGCTTGCCTGTCTCGCGGTCGAAACCCGTCTGGACGGTGCGGGTCAGGTTTTCTTCGTTTTTCGCGGCTTCGACGAGGCGGATGTTATAGCCCTCGATGTTCCGCACGCCGAGCTTGGACATGGCGCGATAACGCTCTTCCATCTCGCGCACGGTCCAGCGAAGGGCGACGATGGCCTTTTTCGGCTCCGTCACGACGGGCGCGAGCAGATGGGGAATCCCGTCATAGGCCGAAAGCTCCAGCATTTTGGGATCGACCATGATGAAACGGCACTTTTCCGGCGGCAGGCGGTAAAGGAGCGACAGGATCATCGTGTTGATCGCCACCGATTTGCCCGAACCGGTCGTGCCCGCGATCAGGAGGTGCGGCATACGGACCAGATCCGCGATGACCGGCTCGCCCGCGATGTCCTTCCCCAGAATGATGGGCAAAGGCGCCTTGTGGTCGGTGTAGGCGTCGCTGCACAAAAGCTCGCGCAGATAGACGATCTCGCGCTGCCTGTTGGGCAGCTCGATCCCGATGGCGTTTCGCCCCTGGACCGTGGCCACGCGGACGGAAACCGCGCTCATGTTCCGCGCGATGTCGTCGGCCAGAGAAATAACGCGGCTTGAGCGCGTGCCGGGCGACGGCTCCAGCTCGTAAAGCGTCACGACGGGACCGGGGCTGACCTTGGTGATCCGGCCATAGACCCCGAAATCGGACAGGACGGACTCCAGAAGCTTGGCGTTTTTCTCCAAAGCGTCGGCGGAAAGCCCCGCTTGATTTTGCTTGCTCGGTCCCGGCCATTGCAAAAGCTCGATCGGCGGCAGCGTGTGGTTGCCATGCGAGCGCAGGGCCAGTTTGGCCTGCCGCGCGGAGGCTGCCGGACGCTGCACAAGGGAGGAACGGCTTTTGATGAAGACCCGGAGTTTGTGGGTTTCCTCTTCTTCTTCGTCTTCCTCTTCTTCCTCCTCTTGATCT
>CAZZDK010000015.1:54522-55592 GCA_964652235.1 uncultured Rhodospirillaceae bacterium | reverse complement strand
TGATCTCGCTGCTGGGCCGGCTTAAAAGATAGCCGCCGCCCGGACCGCGCATACTTTTAACCAAACCGCTCTTTTTCAGCTTGGCGACAAGCTGTTCCAGATAGGACAAGGAAATCTTCTGTCTCTGGGCCACCTCGGCCAGCGGCACAGGCTTCTCGTGGCCCTGCCGAGCCAGATCGACCATAGCCATGACGGCATGACGTCCTTTGGTACTGATTCTCATTTCTTAGCCTTCCTTTCTTCAGGGAACCCCTCTCTGACAAAGAGTTCCGCTTGCTTCAACTGTAAACGTGCTATGGTTTTGTGGCTTTTTTAGGACAAACCAGGTATGAATTCGAGCAAATTCGACAATCCTGGTTAATATATTGAAAATCCTTCTTGAAATTCGAGGGGTCGTTTGTGCTAAGATGCGCCGCTCTTGGGGGACCCTTCCGTCTTTTCCCCCAGGATTAAGAATCGTTACTATATCAAAACAACGCTTCAAATCAAAGCGAAAGAATGGATGGAAAGCTATGCCTGAAGTCTTGTTCGCAGGTCCCGCAGGTCGTTTGGAAGGACGTTACACGCCCGGCAAATCGCCGACAGCGCCCCTCGCCCTGATTCTGCACCCGCACCCTCAGCATGGCGGGACGATGAACAACAAAGTCGTCTATTCCCTTTTCAGCGCCTTTGCCGAACGCGATTTTTCGACCCTGCGCTTTAATTTCAGGGGCGTCGGACGCTCCCAGGGGTCTTACGACCGGGGAGAAGGAGAGCTCAGCGACGCGGCTGCCGCGCTGGATTGGCTGCAATCCATCAATCCGAACGCGCGCAGCGTCTGGGTGGCCGGTTTTTCCTTCGGCGCCTGGATCGGGATGCAGCTTTTGATGCGCCGCCCCGAAATTGAATCCTTCATCTCGGTCGCGCCGCCCGCCAATATGCTGGATTTCAGCTTTCTGGCGCCTTGTCCGGCTTCGGGCCAGATTATCCATGGGGACTCGGACGAGATTGTGCCGGAACCCTTCGTTTCCAAGCTCGTAGCCAAACTTTCGCACCAACGCGGCATCCATCTCGACTACCGGGTGGTTCCG
>CAZZDK010000015.1:51227-54493 GCA_964652235.1 uncultured Rhodospirillaceae bacterium | reverse complement strand
CAACGAGCATTTGGACGTCATGACGGAACACGTCGAGGACTACCTCGACGTCGCGCTTTTGCACCGTCCGCCCGCGCCGATGGCGCTGGCGGGGTAATAACAAAACATCGTCATTGCGAAGGGCGCAGCCCTGAAGCAATCCAGAGTCGCAAGGAACGAAGTTCGTTCTGTTTAACTCTGGATTGCCGCGTCGGCCTGCGGCCTCCTCGCAATGACAGTTATTTCTTCTCTTTTCCCCGCCTGAACCGCGCGGCCCAGCCGGAAACGGTTTCCTGTCGGCTGCGCGAAACGGCCAGGGCGTCCGCCGGGACCTCTTTCGTGACGACGCTGCCCGCCCCGACTATCGCGCCCTCGCCCACCTTCACAGGCGCGACGAGCGCCGTGTTCGAGCCGATAAAGGCCCCCGCGCCGATGTCCGTGTGCGCCTTCGTAAAACCGTCGTAATTGCAGGTAATGGTCCCGGCGCCGACATTGGCTTTTGCGCCCACGCGGGCATCGCCGATATAGGACAGGTGATTGACCTTCGCGCCCGCCTCGACGACCGCTTTTTTGATTTCCACGAAATTGCCGATATGAGCGTCCGCGCCGATCTTCGCGCCGGGACGAAGCCGCGCGAAGGGACCGATCGCGGCGCCGTCTTCGATCTCGGCTCCCTCGATATGGCAAAAAGGACGTATCTCAACCCCTGAGCCGACCTTCACGCCGGGACCGAACACGACGTTCGGACCGATGGTCACATCCTGGCCGAAGACCGTGTCAGGACAAAGGAAGACGCTGTCCGGGTCCGTCATCGTCACGCCCTGCGCCATCGCCTTTTCGCGCAGCCGCTTTTGCATGGCGGCCTCGGCTTCGGCCAGTTCCGCGCGACTGTTCACGCCGCGCACGTCGTCGTTTTCGCAATGGGCCATCGCGCACCTCCACCCTTCCGTGCGCGCCAGACGCACGCAATCCGTCAGATAATATTCGCCCTTGGCGTTTTTGTTGTCGATCCGGTCCAAAAGAACCCGCAGTTTGGCCGCCTCGCCCAGCATGATCCCGCCGTTACACAGGCGGACGGCCAGTTGTTCGGGCGTAGCGTCCTTGGCCTCCACGATGGATTCCAGCTCGCCCTGCCCGTTCACGATCAGGCGGCCGTAGCCCAGGCAGTCGGTCGGCTCGAACCCCGCCACGACGAGCGCGGCCCCCGTTTCTTCCTTTCGCGCGCGAAGGCCCTGAAGGGCCCTTGGCGTCAAAAGAGGCGTGTCCCCAAACAAAATAAGGACATCACCTTCAAAACCCTCAAGCATGGGCAGCGCCGTCCGCGCCGCGTGCCCGGTGCCCAAGGGAGGGTCTTGAACGGCGCAAAGGCAGGGGGCGACTTCCTTTCGCACCTCTTCATGGCCCGGCGCGACGACGACCACAATCTTTTGAGGCACAAGCGCCTCGCAAGCCGCCAGGACGTGCGCGATCATGGTCTTTCCGGCGATCAGGTGCATCACCTTGGGCCGGGCCGATTTCATGCGCGTGCCCTGCCCGGCGGCCAGAACGACGCAGGCTAAGGGCGCGGCGGCTTTTTCCAATATGTTCATGGAACTTTTCTGCCATAACCCTTATGCTAATCCAACTAAAACCTTGGGAATCATGAAAATGCCCCGTTTGCAAAGCGTTCTTTTCGACCTCGACGGCACCCTGCTCGACAGCGCCCCCGACATCGCCCAGGCCCTCAATAAAATGCTGGCCGAAAACGGTCGCGAGGGGCTGCCCGTGGATACCGTCAAAACTTTCATCGGCGACGGCGCGATGGAGACCTGCCGCCGCGCCCTCAAGGCCACGGGCGGCGTCCCCGGCGACGATCTTTTCCCCTATGTCCAGCGCTTTATCCTGAATTACCGCAGCCTGCCGCCCGATCCGGCCCAGATTTTTCCGGGCGTGCCCGATATGCTGAGCGAACTGAACAAAGCGGGCGTCAAGCTCGCCGTCTGCACGAACAAGCAGGAGGCGGCGACCAAGGGCTTGCTCGACCAGTTGAGCCTGCTTCGCTATTTCGCCTTCATCGCGGGCGGCGACACCTTTCCCGTCCACAAGCCCCATCCGGGCCACATCACGGGCATTTTGGAGGCGCTTGAAGCGAACAGAACGGGCGCGGTGTTCGTGGGCGACGGACCGAACGATACGCGGGCCTGCGAACGGGCGGGAATCCCCTGCGTCGTCGTGACCCACGGCTACGGACAGGACTACGATTCCCTAAAGGCCGACGCGAAGATCGCGGACGCAGCGGCTCTCTTGCCGAAACTGCGCGAGATGGGCTGGGATTGGTAAGAGGATCGTCATTGCGAGGGCCTTTAGGCCCGAAGCAATCCGGAGTCGTTAAGCGCCGACCTGCAACGACTCTGGATTGCCGCGTCGGCCTTTCAGGCCTCCTCGCAATGACAATATATTCCCTTAGAGTCCGTCCAAAAACTTGTCGTTTGAAACCAAGAACAAAAGAAGGTGTCGCCCCCGCGAAGGCGGAGGTCCAGGGCCACAAGAACCAAAAGTTGTCTCCCGGTCCCCTGGATTCCCGCTTTCGCGGGAATGACGCGGTTTTTTGTATTTCTTTGTTTCTAAAACAAAAGTTCTAGGACAGACACTTAGGCCGCGGCGGCGAAAAGCTTCGCCCGTTCGACGTCGAGGCGCTTTGAAAACGCCTCCTGCTCCTCTTCCGTCTGCGCGGCCAGAGCCTGGTCCTGAAGATTCTTGATTTCGGCCCGGATCGCGGCGCGGTCCAGCTCCTCGACCTTGAGGATCTGGTCGGCAAGGATCGTGCAACGTCCCGGCGCGACCTGGCAGAACCCGCCCGCCACGAAAAAGCGGCTCGTGACGGCGTGCGTGTTGTCCTCGTAAATCTCGACAAGACCGGCGCCTATTTCCGTCGCCAAAGGCGCATGATCCGGCAGAACGCCGTAGCGGCCCTGCGCCCCCGGCACGATGACCATCGCGACGGCCTTGTTGACAGCCATTTTCTGCGGCGAGGCTAGCTCGAACTGGATTTGCTTGGACATGGTTCCCTTCGTTCGCTTAGGCCGCCTGCGCCATTCTCTCGGCCTTGGCGACCGCTTCCTCGATCGTGCCGACCATGTAGAAGGCCGCTTCGGGGAGATGGTCGTACTCGCCGTTCACGATGCCCTTGAAGCCCTTGATCGTGTCCTCGACGCGCACGAAGACGCCGGGCGATCCCGTGAAGACTTCGGCCACGTGGAAGGGCTGCGAGAGGAAGCGCTGAATCTTGCGCGCGCGCGCGACGATCA
>CAZZDK010000015.1:50730-51184 GCA_964652235.1 uncultured Rhodospirillaceae bacterium | reverse complement strand
GTCCTGGAGCGACTTGTAGGTCTGCAGGACCTTTTGCACCGCGCGGGCCGTGTTGTAATGCTCTTCGCCCACGACAAGCGGATCGAGAATGCGGCTTGTGGAGTCCAGAGGATCGACCGCCGGATAGATGCCGAGTTCGGCGATCTGACGCGAAAGCACCGTCGTGGCGTCCAAGTGCGCGAACGACGTAGCTGGCGCGGGGTCGGTCAAGTCGTCGGCTGGCACGTAGATGGCTTGCACTGAAGTGATCGAGCCTTTCTTGGTCGTGGTGATGCGTTCCTGCAGCGCGCCCATGTCGGTGGCGAGCGTCGGTTGATAGCCGACCGCCGAAGGAATGCGGCCCAAAAGCGCCGAGACTTCCGATCCCGCCTGCGTAAAGCGGAAGATGTTGTCCACGAAGAAGAGCACGTCCTGGCCCTCTTCGTCGCGGAAATACTCCGCGAGCGTCAGGCCC
>CAZZDK010000015.1:50376-50589 GCA_964652235.1 uncultured Rhodospirillaceae bacterium | reverse complement strand
CCTTCACGGGTGCGCTCGCCCACGCCCGCGAACACGGAATAGCCACCGTGCGCCTTGGCGACGTTGTTAATCAGCTCCTGGATGAGAACCGTCTTGCCGACGCCCGCGCCGCCGAACAGGCCTATCTTGCCGCCGCGCGCGTAAGGCGCCAGCAGATCGACAACCTTGATGCCCGTGACGAGAACCTGCTTTTCGGTCGATTGCTCGACGAAC
>CAZZDK010000015.1:18213-50314 GCA_964652235.1 uncultured Rhodospirillaceae bacterium | reverse complement strand
CGACGTTCAGGATTCGGCCCAGCGTTTCCGGACCGACGGGAACCGTGATCGGCGCGCCGGTGTCCTTAACCTTCTGCCCGCGCACCATGCCGTCGGTGGTGTCCATGGCGATGGCGCGAACGGTGTTTTCGCCCAAATGCTGCGCGACTTCCAAAACCAGCTTGCGGCCCTCGATTTCGGTCGTCAGAGCGTTCAGGATCGAGGGCAGGTTGCCCGTGAAATGAACGTCGACGACGGCGCCCATGACTTGCGTGATTTGGCCTTCGCTTGCGGTAGTGGTCATTTTGTTTCCCCTGTTGTCCTTTACCAATGTTCCCGAACGACTAGGCCGCGGCCTCGGCGCCGGAGATGATTTCGATAAGCTCCTTGGTGATGTAGGCCTGGCGCGAACGGTTGTAGTTCAGCGTCAAGCGGTCGATCATGTCGCCCGCATTGCGCGTGGCGTTGTCCATAGCGGTCATGCGCGCACCCTGCTCGCCCGCCGCGCTTTCCAAAAGCGCGCGGTAGAGCTGAATCTCCACCTGGCGCGGCAAAAGCTTTTCGACCAGTTGGGCGCTTCCCGGCTCGAACAGCTCGAAAAGAGCCTGCGGTCCTTTCTTTTCCTCCGCGCTTTCGGCGTCGGAAACGGGAAGAAACGGAATCAGCTGCTTGACCGTCACCACCTGGGAGATGGCGGACCTGAACTGGTTATAGACGATGTGGGCGGTATCGAACGCGCCTTCCTCGAAAAGGGAGAGAACCTTCGCGGCCAGCGCCTGCGCGTCGGATAGCTCGACGCTTTTCTTCGCCGCGCTCTCGACCGTGTGAAGGTACTTCGCGCCGTGTTCCCGACGCAAAAGATCGCGACCCTTACGGCCCACGCAGATCAACTTGACCGTTTTGCCTTGCGCCTCAAGCGCGGCGATCTGACGACGCGTTTCGCGAATGATCGAGCCGTTGAACGCGCCGCACAAGCCGCGATCGGACGTCATGACGATCAACAGAACCGTTTCCTCCTTGCCGGTCCCGCGCAAAAGCGGCGAGGAAACCTGCCCGTCCTCCAAAAGGCGCGTCAGGTCCGACAGCATTTCCCCCAGGCGCCGGGCGTAGGGACGGGAAAACTCGGCCTGGTCCTGCGCCCGGCGCAGCTTGCTCGCCGCGACCATTTTCATGGCCGAGGTGATCTTGCGCGTGGATTTGACGCTGGCGATGCGGTTTTTTAGGTCCTTGAGACTGGGCATGATCGTACGCTTCCGGCGCGGTGTGAAATCGGGTCGTTTTTTGGCGGATTCAGCCGCCCGGGTCAAGGGGAATTAGAGGGCGGATGTCAGAAGACCGGAAGGCCCCGTCAGGGGGTCTTTTTCGTCTTGGCGGCCACCTTGACGGTCTCGCCGCAGGCCGGACGGGTCGTGCGGGACTGGCTGTAAAGCTTCTCCACCAGACCGCCTAAGGCGTTCGGTTCGACGCCGTAAAGGGCCAACGCTTTGTCCTGCCTAAGACCACAATAGGAAGGTGGCGTTTCGCGGGCCGCCTGTTGGCCGTATTCGTTGGCCAGACGGGTGCGGATTTTATCGAGCCAGGCTGTCCCCTCCTTTTTCCCGTAGTGGGCCTTGATCGTCTCTTCGGCCTGGTGAAGGTCGGAAATGTTGGCTTTCGTAAAGCCCGTATAGGCCTTCACAAGGTCCTGGCCGTCGGAGGACCTTTGGCAGGTCAAGGCTATGACCATAAGTTCGGTATGGAAACGCAGAAGTTTTTCGGCCCGCGCCTCCTCCGGCGCGTAGCAACTTTCGGCTTTTGCGGGAAAGACGAGAAGAATCGCCGCGAGAAGGGCGAATGCCAAGGGCCGAATGCTCATGTTACTCCCTCTTGGATTGCGGACACTTACTATAAAGGGATTCTCATCTCTTTTGAATCACAAAAGTCATAGAGTCGGCGTCTTTGAACACCTCGACACCACAACGACACCTTAACGCGCTGAAATCGTAGTCTTTCGCCCCGCAACGGTAGCAGGAGTCCGGCAGCCTCGTTCTTCGGTACAGAGAAATTTTGTCTATCTTTTCGGATAAAAAGAGAACCTCGGCAGGCTGCAAAAGCGAGCCTGCGGCGATGGCCTGCGCCTTCGCCTCGTCGATCGCGACGCCGATTCTTTTGTAATGGTCGATCGCCAACAAAACCGTCAGCGCGTTGCCCCTGAACGGGCGCCCCGCCAAGCGGGCATATTCCGGATGCGACGTGTGTATGTCTTCGAGAATATAAAGGCCGCCGCTCGCCAGCGCGTTGACGCCTTCGAGCAGACACAAAACCTGATGCTCCGGAACATGAGAGCCGTCTTCGACGATCAGATCGAAATTCTCTTGCGCGAAGAACCGGCGCAGGGATTCCGCGTCGCCCTGGTCAAGCCGCGTGAATCTGAACCTGTCGTTCACGGGCCATTCCGGCTGAAGCGGCAAAATGTCCGCGCCGCATACCGATGCCTCCGGAAAACGCTCAAGAAACCATCTGATGGAGTTGCCTTTGAAGACGCCTATCTCTGCTATCGCGGCGAAGGACCTGTCCTTGAAGAACGTCTCATAAAAATCAATGTAGCCGTGCCAAAAGACTTTGTCGCTTGTGTCGAGCAAATTCATAAGACCCCTCCCCAGAAGCAAAACACGTCATTGCGAGGAGGCCTGCGCCCGCGAAGCGGGGCGGGACGACGAAGCAATCCAGAGTCGCAAGAAACCAAGGACGTTCTGTTTGACTCTGGATTGCTTCCCCCGGCTTTCGCCGGGGTCGCAATGACGAAGATTGGCTTATTCCCATTCGATCGTGCCGGGCGGTTTGCTCGTCACGTCATAGACCACGCGATTGACGCCGCGCACCTCATTAATGATGCGCGTGGCGACGCGCGCCAGAAAGGCATGGTCGAAGGCGTAAGATTCGGCCGTCATGCCGTCCACCGACGTGACGGCGCGCAGCCCCAGCACGTAATCGTAGGAACGCCCATCGCCCATCACGCCCACGGTGCGGACCGGCAAGAGAACCGCGAAGGCCTGCCAGATTTCGTCATAGACGCCCGCTTTGCGGATTTCCTCGAGATAGATCACGTCCGCCTTGCGCAAAATGGCGAGTTTCTCCTCCGTCACGTCGCTCAGAACGCGGATGGCAAGTCCCGGCCCGGGGAAAGGATGGCGGCCTACGAAGCTTTCGGGCAGGCCCAGCTCGCGGCCCAGCGCCCTCACCTCGTCCTTGAAGAGTTCGCGCAAAGGCTCGATGAGCGCCAGATTCATACGGTCCGGCAGCCCCCCGACATTGTGATGCGATTTGATCGTCTCGCTCGGCCCGCCGGTAAAGGACACGCTTTCGATCACGTCCGGATAGAGTGTGCCTTGCGCGAGGAATTTCGCGTCGCCGACCTTCTTCGCTTCGGCTTCGAACACGTCGATGAAGAGCTTGCCGATAATCTTTCTTTTCTGCTCGGGGTCGGTCACGCCCGCAAGGGCGCCTAAGAACAACTCCGAGGCGTCCACGGCGACAAGCGGTATCTTGTAATGCTGGCGAAAGAGATCGACGACCTGACGGCCCTCATCCTGGCGCATCAAGCCCGTATCGACGAAGATGCAGGTGAGTTGATCCCCTATCGCCTCGTGGATCAAAACGGCGGCCACCGAGCTGTCCACGCCGCCCGAAAGGCCGCAAATAACCTTGCCGCCGCCGACTTGCGCGCGGATCTTTTCGATTTCGGTCTGGCGGAAGGCCTTCATGCTCCAATCCGAGGAAAGGCCGCAGACCTTATGCACGAACGCGCCGAGCAGCTTCGCGCCGTCCGGCGTATGCACGACTTCGGGATGGAACTGCGTGGCGTAAATCTTGCGCTCTTCGTTCGCGATAAAAGCGAAGGGCGCGCCCTCGCTTGTCGCCACGACTTTGAAACCGGGCGGAATCTTCGTCACGCGGTCGCCGTGGCTCATCCAGATTTGTTGCTTGGAACCGACAGGCCAGAAATCGGCGAAGAGCGAGCTGGAATCCGTAATCAAAAGCTCGGCCTTGCCGAACTCGCGGCTATGGCCGCTTTCGACCAGCCCGCCTTGCTGCATGCAAAGAGTCTGCTGGCCATAGCAGATGGCGAAGACCGGCACGCCCAAGGTCCAAACGATTTCCGGCGCGCGTGGGCTTCCCGCCTCTGTGGTCGAGGCCGGGCCGCCCGAAAGGATGATGCCCTTGGGGTTGAAGGCCTTGATCTGTTCTTCTGTCCGGTTGAAGGGGTGAATCTCGCAGTAGACCCCCGCCTCGCGCACCCGCCGGGCGATGAGTTGCGTGACCTGCGATCCGAAATCGAGAATGAGAATCTTATCCATCGTCCGGGCCCCTTCTTAAAAGCCGGCCCGGTTTTAACACTTTTCTGAAATGGGTCGCAATCTCTAAACGAGGGCATGGCTTCTCTCGCTGCGCGAGCGAAGGCTGGCTGCGCCGCGCGTAGCCCATAAGGGCGAAGCGTGGTGCGGGTAGCCGGACTCGGCTAGGTTTTGTTAGCGAGCAAAAGCGAGCTTACAAAACCTGCCGTCCCCGCGCAGGCGGGGATCCAGCCCACAAGAAAACCCCTGGCCTTTTTTTCGAGAATGGTGCGGGTAGCCGGACTTGAACCGGCACGTCCTTGCGAACTTCGGATTTTAAGTCCGATGCGTCTACCAATTTCGCCATACCCGCGGGAGACCAACGTCAAATATCAGATGGCGCGGGGCAGATAAACAAAAAAGACCGTTTTCCTCATGGCGCAAGGCCGAAAGAGCCTTTATATTCCTCCTAAGACTCAACCGACCAACAGAGGAAAGCGGGGGGCGCGGCTCCCCCCTTTTAGGGCCTTTCATCCATGACTGTCGCTTCCCCCAAAAACAGAGCCATCCCTGATCTCTTTTCCGCCCTGCCCTACACGCAGCGGATTTTCGATATCGAGCAGATGGCCTATTTCCTCGCCGCGCAGGAATCGGCCAAGTTTTTCATGGAAAATATGCGCATGGCCGAAAATTTGGTCGATCGGATCCCCCTCCTGACCTTTGCCCTGGAAAAACGCAAAATCGAGGGCCTTACGCTTGAGTTTGGCGTCGGCGTTGGCACGTCCTTTCGTGTTATTTGCGAAAAAACGCCCGGCCCCGCTTACGGATTCGATAGTTTCCTTGGCCTGCCGGAAGATTGGACACATTTCCAAAAGAAGGGGCGTTTCTCCAACGAAGGGAAAGTCCCGACCGGTATGCCGCCAAACGCTAATTTCGTCGTAGGTCTCTTTGAAGAAAGCCTCCCCCCGTTCCTTGAAGAACATCCGGAACCGGCCAGCTTTGTTCATGTCGATTGCGACCTTTACTCAAGCGCCAAGACCGTCTTAACCCTTCTGGCTCCAAGGATGCGATCAGGCACGATCATTCTGTTCGACGAGTATCTTAACTATCCGGGGTGGCAGCATCACGAGCATAAGGCCTTCCGGGAATATATCGAAACGACGAACTTTGATGTCGAATATCTTGGATTTGCCTCCGGCGACCATTCCGTAGCCGTTCGTCTTAAATGAGTCTCTCCGCCCCAGCGCCCCTTTCTTTCGCGTCGTCTGTTTCCGTCCTCTCGGAATGGAAGGAACAACAGGAGAACGTCGAATCTTTCCGCAAAGACCGACTTGAGATTACGGATATTTTACAAAACGCTGCGGACCTGCCGTCCGATTCAACCATCCGGCGAATCCACGCCTGCCTGAAAAATGTGAACGCAGCGCTGCCGCTTTCGGAAGAAGAAGCTCGCCGGGCTACGCATTTGTGTGATTGCCTGTCCGAAGCGGCTCTTTGCAGCAAGGCAGACCATTATAGCCGGGCTTTCGTCGGCGCTTTGCTTTACCTGCCTCTCTCGGCTCTTCCCGCGCCGTGCGCCGCCCTTCTTTTACCTTGGGTCGCGGAAACGGTCGAGGCGGCCTTTCCCCATCACACGGCCCTTCGTTTCGAGGAAGACGAGGCGGATCGCGCGCGGCTCATGAACGCCTGGATCGCGCTGGCCCAGAGCGTCGAACAAGCCCGCCTTTCGGGCGCGCTTCCGGGAGGCGAAGAAGCCTGGAAGAAATGGCTGCGCGCGCTGGCTTTCGGCTCCTCCTACAGCGCGCTTTATCCGACCCTTCTCGACGTCAAGCCTTTTGCCGAGGTTTTCGGGAAATGGCGCGGCGAGGCGCATAGAATCTTTTCCTTCGAGGATGAACAAAACGGCTTTTTCGAGCTGCATGGAACGCTCCCGCCGCGCCCGGATGGAGACCGCCGGGTCCGAATGGGGATTCTAACCACCGTTCCGGGATTCCACGCGCACGGCCTGCCGGATTTCATCTGGTGGCTTGCGCTTTTGGACCGTGAGAAGTTCGAGCCGATTCTTATTCTATCGGGCAACCCGCGCACAAACGCGGGGCTGAGAGGCTTCGTCGAGACCTTTCGGGACTCTCTTTTGAAATACGCGCCGTTCGTCATCGTGAGCGATTCGAAGCTGGAGGCGCTGCGCTCCTTTCATCTCGACATTCTTTACAATTTCTCCGGCTTTCCGTGGGGAACGGGCGATCGCGTTATGCACCTTTCCCTGGCGCAACGGCACATCGTCGCCTTCTACAATCCGGCGACGACCGGATTTTCGAACGCCGATTTCTATCTGACCTCGCGCGAACTGGACCCCCAAGCGGAAGAGAAATTCACGGAGAAGCCTGTTTTTACCAAAGGGCTTCCCTTCTGTTTTCATTACGGAACCTATTTCGCGGGTATGCCGACCGAAGGAAGGCGCGATCCTTCCCTCCCGCAAGACGCCGTCGTTTATACGATCGGTTCGTCCATTCTGAAGAAAATGAACCGCGCTTTCATGGACGCGCTTTTGGCCATCCTGATCCGCGTTCCAAAGGCCCTCGTCGTGGTCATGCCCTCGGCGTCGCCTTCCGCCAGATCGCACCTTACGGACTTCATCGTCCGCGAGAGCCTCAAAGCCGATATAGACCCTGCGCGTTTCCGCCTTTACCCTCGATCCAAACGGTCGGAGATTTATAAGATGGAAGCCGGAAGCGACGTCTTTCTCGACTATTTCCCTTTCAGCGGGACGAACAACATCATCGACCCCATCTCGGTCGGCGTGCCGCCGGTCGTTCTTATGCCGCCGGGCGGGCACGGCCGCAATCGGATCGGCGGCGTCATCATGCGGGCCTTGGGACTGGACGAGTTGATCGCTTCAACCCCCGAGGCCTTTGTCGATCTTGCCATCAGATTGGGAACGGACCCCGCCTATCGAAAAAGCTTCAAATCGCGGCTTGGACGTGAGGCGCTTTATCGAAGCGCTCTGTTCGACGGCCCCTCTTTCATCAGCCAGATTGAAAAGTCTTTTCTGAACCTTGTCCGCGGAAACGAAGCGGCGCCCGATGTCCGCCCTATGCCGCCGCGCGAAGAAATCGAACGACAAATCAGCCTCGACTTTGAAGGCTACGCAAGCGACCTGGAGTACGGCTAATGAACGTCCTTTTTTTCATCGAGCCGTGGATCAACTACCACGCGCCCTATTTGAGGAACAACTGGGTGGACGGGGATTTCTCGCTCCTGTGCGATTGCGTCAACCAGTTCCGGGAAAAGAGCCGTTGCTTCTTTCTTATCGGCGACCCCCAGACCTCCACGGCGGAAAGGGTCCTGCGCGACGCGCACAGGGCCGACTATGCGGTTATCCATCAAAAAGAGCTGCGCCGTCTGTTCCCGAACGATCTAAGCGCCGCCCTCGCCTGGTATAACGATAACGCACCGGACAAAGCGAAAGAGGGCATGAAGTCTCTTGTCCTCGAAAAACTGGACGGATTCGAGCCGGACGTCATCATCGTCCCCTTCACTTCCGTTCCCTACCTACGGGAACTTTTTCCCCGCGCCCTCGTTCTCCACGGCGACATGGGTTGCTTTGCGCGGCAGCCTTTTCCCGTAACTTACACGCTTGATCCGTGCGGCATCCTCAAAAACAGCTATCTCGGCAAACACACGAAAGAGATTCTCTCCAAGCCCTTGGAAGAAGAGGATCGGCAATTTCTAAAAGCCTTTCGCGACTTTTTTCTCGAAAAACATCTTATTCCCCATAACCCTTTCACGCGCGAACAACTCACGGAAGGCCGGTCTTTCCGGCATCTTTTGCTGCTTCCTCTCAATCTTTCGAAATCTTTTTCTTTTGAGGGAAATTCCCCCTATATCGACCAATGGGAATTGCTGACTCACGTTTTCGATTCCGTGCCGCCGGACATCGGGGTCATCGTAACGGAACATCGCGACTATGAATGCGTTCTATCGCCCCCTATCGACGACTATCTGAGACGAACCTACCCGAACTATATTCATCTGGAAGAATTCAACCTCTATCCGATGTGTTCCCAGTTTCTTCTGCACCATGCGGACGCCATCGCTTCCGTCTCTTCCTCTCTGTGCTATCAGGCCCTTTTATGGGAGAAGCCCGTTTGCGCGCTCGGCAAGTGCCACATCAACGCCATGGCGGATATCGAGGACATCGCGGACCTGGATTCCTATCTCAGGCTGGGAAAATACAGGCCCAAGGAGTCCCTGCTGTATTTCCTCCTGACGCGCCTGAACATTCCCGTTCAGGATTACCTGCGCAATCCCGCCTGGCTTGAAAAACGGATTAAGGGGTGGATCGAGCACAAGGACGCGAACGGCCCGGAAGAAGACTTTTTCCCTCTTTTGGACGATCCGGAACGCCTTTTGGAAAATTACAAGCAAAGAGCCAGGCCCGAGATACAAGCGAACCGCCCCCCTTGCCTTATCCGACCCTCCGGGGTATGAAACGAAACGTTTTTCGCAAGGAGTCCCGCTCATGTCACAGGCGCAGGCCGCCCTTATCGACCAGTATAGGCAACTCCACAGGGAATCCCTTTACGGAACCAGCTCCGAAGAGATGCTCGGCTACATTCAGATGGAGCTGGCCGATTTGGGTTACGGCAACGTCAAAACGATTCTCGATTACGGCTGCGGACAGTCGCGACTGGTGGACTGGCTGGCCAAACTCAACGACGCGATCCCTTACCGATACGACCCCGCTATTCCCGCTTTTTCCACGATTCCCGTTTCTACGGCGGACCTGGTTATCAACACGGACGTCTTGGAACATATTTTGGAAGACCATATCGACGAGACGATCGAAAAGATAAAATCCATTTCGAAGAATGTCTTTTTTAACATTTGCACGGTTAAGGCCGTGGCGCATTTGCCGAACGGCGAAAACGCCCATTGCACCGTGCGGCCCGAATCTTGGTGGGAGTCCAAACTCAAGAGGCATTTCGACCTCATTCGCAAAGTCACAAACTACCGTCCCGGCGCGACTTGCTCTTACGTCACCTGGCCCAAGGCCTGACACGGACCATCGTTTTCGGCCTAACAGATTGAAAAAAGGGACCGTCCGGGCCAAGGAAAGCATAATTTGGGGGTTGCGCGGCCCGGGATCTCCCATTATAGATGGCGCGTTTCCCCGGTAGCTCAGTCGGTAGAGCAGGTGACTGTTAATCACCGGGTCGGCGGTTCGAGTCCGTCCCGGGGAGCCATTATTAAGAGCTTTTTTCAAGAGGAAACCATCATGCCCGCGCGCCCGACCAGAGAAACGCCTGCCGATCCCCCCAAAGAACCCGAAGCCCTTTATCGGGAGCTTCTCGAAGCGGCAGGACAAGCGCAATTCGGCGCGGATCAACAGGAGATTGCCAACGCCGCAACCGTCCTCGGCAGGTATTTTCCGGAAGATCTTCTGGCCCAAAAAAGACAAGAAGAATTCGACGCTCTTCCGGACGAACAGAAGCGCAGGATGGCTCAAGCGAAAAACTACGGCGTTTATGGAATCACTCACCTGACGCGCCAGCCGGAAGTCGTCCTGGCTTTGCGCCTTCTCGCGCACGAGTTGTTTCCTCAAAGAAAAGAGGCCCTCACGCCTCATCATCTCGCGAATCTTTTTGCCCCGAAAACGCGCCAGAACATTGCCGCCCGCTTCCCGCGTATGAACGAGCGGCGCATAGAAAAAATCTTGGCGGGCGTTCTCGGCCTGACTTAGGGTCCAAACTCCATTACCGCGGGGGTTCTGCGCGAGTCTAAAATCCATTTTGGCTACGAAAAAAGCGAAGCGTGTATTGGACATACAAGCGAGCTTTTTGAGGACGCCGAAATGGATTTTAGCCGCGCCCTTCGGGTTTACATAGGCCTTCGAACGGGCTGCGTCAAAAACGCTCGGTGTGGGTCCTTCCACACTCTCGCGCTTTTTCCTTGCCGTTCAAAGGCCTATGCAAACAGAACCCTCGTGCTAATGGAGTTTGGACCCTAGACCGGCGCAAGTTTGTTCATTCTTCCTTAACTCTTATTTTCGCAGAATTCCGCTTCGGCCTGTTTCCCTGAAAAGAAAGGCGCCATGAAGGCAAGAACCGTCCTTGCGCTCCTCCTCTTTTGCTTTTGCCTGCCTTTCCCGGCAAAATCGCAAACCGATGATCGTCGTGGCGCGTTGCGGGCCAGCCTCGCCTCTATTCCGGGGCTTATCAATTCTCCCGAAGACGGGCCGTTCGTCGATCTGGTCAAAGCCATCGCCGCCGAGACCGGCCAGCCTCTCTCCATAAAAATGTTTCCTATGGCGCGGTCGATCAACAACGTGGTCGAGGGATACGCCGACTTCCATGTGCCCACCATCCGCAACCGCAAACTGGACGAATCCCGGCTTCCCTACGCTTTCACGAGCGAAAGCTACGGCACCGTCAGTTTCGTCATCTATTCAAACGACGGGGAAAGAATAACGAGGGAAATGATTGAAGAGGCCGTTTCCCGGAAAGCGGTGCCGTTCCCTTATGTCATCGAGGTTCCCGCCGGAATGGAAGGTCTTTTCCCCTTTCCCTGTCAGCCCAGCAACGACGTTGAACGTTCTTTGCGCAAGGTCCAGAAAAAGCGCATCGACGCGCTCGTCTGGGCGCAGGAGGAAGTCGATCTGGCGCTTCGCAAAAGCGGGATCAAGGATATTCGCCGCGAACATTGGGAGGATATGGAGGATACGATCGTCGTCCAGAAAAGCGAGCGGGGTAAAAAAATGGACCGTCTTTTGTCCGCCGCCATCAGAGGCCTGAGAAAGTCGGGAAAACTCGACGCCATATACCCCAAAGTCCATAAGCCTTTCGTGCCCTGGCAGCCCGCCGACACGGATTAACCACCTTATTGATTCGACCGTCACCCCCCTTGGCCAAACGGCCCTGAAGGCTTATTCTCCCGCCCATGACCGACAAGAAATACGAGATTCTGCACCGCGAGGTCCTGTTCCAGGGCTATTTCCGCGTGGACCGTTACCACCTGCGCCAGGAGCTTTACGCCGGGGGCTGGTCCGAACCTTTCGCGCGCGAAGTTTTTAGCGGCTGCCAGAAGGCCGCGGTCGTTCTGCTGTTCGATCCGCATCGGGACAAGGTTGTGATGATCGAACAATTCCGCCCCGGCCCCATGGCCAAAGGCGAGAATCCTTTCCTGACCGAGCTTGTAGCGGGCATGATCGAGGCGGGCGAAACGCCGGAAGAAACGGCCCGGCGCGAATCCCTTGAGGAAACGGGCTGCGACGTGACGGAACTTCAGAAAATCCACGTTTACTATCCCTCGCCCGGCAGCGTTTCCGAACAGACGACTCTTTTCGTAGGCCGAACGACCGCGCCCGAAGACGGCGCCCTTTGCGGCCTGGCGCATGAAGGAGAGGACATCAGGGTTGTGGTTCTCGACGCGGCGCAGGCCATCAGCCTGCTTTACGCGGGGAAACTGCGCGACGCGGCCTCGATCATCGCGATGCAATGGTTCGCGCTGCACCATACGGATTTACGAAGCCGCTGGCTGATGAGCGAGGTCGGAACGCCGATTATTTAAGGCTTTTCCCCGTAATCCACAGCCCTCTTTTCCACAGGCTTTTTTAGGCTTAGGCGCCGGAAGAAAAAGGCTGATATGAAAGCGCCATGACCGAAAACGTTTCTTCCCTTCCGGCGCTGCGCGCCGTCGGCGCGCCGTCCCAGGCGCGCACGATGCCGCACAACATCGAGGCCGAACAGGCCTTGCTCGGCGCGATTCTCGTGAACAACGCCGTATTCGAAAAAGTCGGCGATCTCCTGCGCCCCGAAGATTTCTACGACCCGGCGCACCAGCGCATTTTCGAGGCCATCGCCACGCTCGTCCAGCGCGGCCAGATCGCGGACCCCAAGACTCTGCGCGGCCTGTTCGAAAATGACCCGGCGCTGGCCGGCGTCGGCGGCGCGCAATATCTCGTCGATTTGGCGGCCAGCGTCATCACGGTCATCAACGCGCTGGATTACGGCCAGCTCATCCACGAACTTTACCTGCGCCGCCAGCTCATCGCGCTGGGCGAGGACATCGTGAACGAAGCGTTCCAGCAAAATCTCGACAATCCCGCGCCCAAACAGATTGAGGCCGCCGAGCACTCGCTGTTCGAACTTGCCCAAACGGGCGAGTTGGACCGGGGCTTCGTGCGGCTCGATAAGTCTCTGGCGGCGTCTTTGCGCATCGCGGACGAGGCTTTCAAGCGCGACAGCCATATCACGGGCGTCACCACGGGCCTGCGCGATCTGGACCGAAAGCTCGGCGGCTTTCAGAAATCGGATCTCATCATTCTCGCGGGTCGCCCCTCGATGGGCAAGACGGCGCTGGCCACGAACATCTCCATCAACGCCGCGCGCGCCTGGCACGAGACGAACGGAAAGGAAGGCGGCGCGGTCGCGTTTTTCTCGCTTGAGATGTCAAGCGAACAGCTCGCCACGCGCCTGCTGGGCGACTATTCGAGCGTGCCGTCCGACAAAATACGGCGAGGCGAGATCAAGCAGGACGACTTCACGAAGTTCGTCGAGGCGACAAAATTCCTCTCCCACGCGCCGCTTTACATCGACGACACGCCCGCGCTGGGCGTCGCTTCGCTGCGCACGCGCGCGCGGCGGCTTAAGCGCATGGTGCCGCATCTAAGCCTGATCGTGATCGACTATTTGCAGCTTTTGCACGGCTCGGAAAGAAACGGCGAAAACCGCGTGCAGGAAGTCTCGGAAATCACGCGCGGCCTTAAAGGGTTGGCCAAAGAATTGAATCTGCCGGTCCTGGCGCTCTCGCAGCTTTCCCGCGCGGTGGAAATGCGCGAGGACAAGCATCCGCAGCTCGCCGATTTGCGGGAATCCGGCTCTATCGAGCAGGACGCCGACGTCGTCATGTTCGTGTACCGCGAGGAATACTACCACGCCCGCAGCGAACCCGCGCGCCGCGCCGACGAGACGGAGGAAAAGTTCAACCAGCGCTACAGCCGGTGGATGGAGCGCGGCGAGGAAGTCCGCAACATCGCCGAAGTCCTGATCGCCAAGCAGCGCCATGGCCCCATCGGCACGGTGCCGCTGCACTTCGACGGCCAATTCACGCGCTTCAGCAACCTTGAGCGGCAGTTCAACGCGGTGGAAGGATAGAAAAGAAGGCGGCAGAGAATCACTTCCTCCCCTTTTGCCCCTTCTTCCTCCTCACGAACCCGACGCTGCCGACTTCGTCGAGGTCGATGCGTTCCCTTCGGGCTTCTTCGCGCGCCTCTTCCTCCTGGCGGTTTTCCTCCGCGATTTCGTAGCGTTTTTGCTCTTCGAAAAGCTCCGCCAGTTTATCGCGGGCGATGGAAACTGCGATTTCCGTCGTCTTTCTTTTCTTTTCGAGCGCGTTGCCCTTTGCAATCGCCTTTTTGATGTAATCGCCGAAGGTCAGGCCCATGTCGGGATCGTTCTCGACGAGCGCCCTTTGCCGCGCCTCTTCTTCCTTCAAGCGGCGGATTTCCTCTTCGATCTTCGCAAGCTGTTCCTGCAGCGCGAGAAGCAAAAGCCGCTGCTCGTCCACGCGACTTTTTTGCAGTTTGATAAGGCTTGCGAGGCTTTTCATGTCTTAGGGTCAGGACCTGCTCATTCTACGCGTTCTGCGCTAGAGAAAAAACCGATCTGGCTACGAAAAAAGCGCAGCGCGTATGAGAATACGGGCAAGCTTTTTGAGGCAGTCAGGCGGTTCTTTTCGCAGCGCCCTGCGGGTTGACGAAAGATTGAAAAGAACGTTGTCAACTTCGCTTGCCGTAGATTAGCTACGCCTGCGCTCGTTTCCTAGTCCTTTTCAATCTTTCGTCAACAGAACGTCGCAGAATGAGCAGGTCCTGACCCTAGGGCGGCCAGGGCCTGCCGAGGATCTTCGCGAGCTTTTCGTACCCGCCCGCGAGCGTGTCGCTCTCGGTCTTTCCCTGGCTCAAGAAAGACTCGATGGGCCCGTAATAGTTCATCGCCTCGTCCACCTCCTGGTTCGCGCCCTTGCGATAGGCGCCCAGGCGGATCATCTCGGCCATATTCTCGTAAGCCGCCAGATAGCGCCGCGCGGTCGTGACGATTTCGTTCTCCGGATCGCTGTTGCAGGCAGGCATAGTCCGCGAAATGCTGCGCAGGACGTTGATGGCCGGATAGCGTCCTCTTTCGGATATGGCGCGATCAAGAACGATATGCCCGTCCAAAATGCCGCGCGCGGCGTCGGCGATGGGTTCGTTATGGTCGTCGCCGTCCACAAGAACGGTAAAAAGGCCCGTAATGCTTCCTTTCCCGCTTTCGCCCGGCCCCGCGCGTTCGAGAAGCTTCGGCAGTTCGGCGAACGTGGTGGGCGGATAGCCTTTCGTCGTGGGCGGCTCGCCCGCCGCAAGGCCGATCTCGCGCTGCGACATGGCAAAACGAGTCACGCTGTCCATCAGGCACAAAACGTCCTTGCCGAGGTCGCGGAAATATTCGGCCACGGCAAGCGTCATATAGGCCGCCTGGCGGCGCATGAGCGGCGCTTCGTCCGAGGTGGCCACCACCACCACGCTGCGGGCCAAGCCTTCCGCCCCGAGATCGTCGTGAATGAATTCCTGCACTTCGCGGCCCCGCTCGCCGATCAGGCCGATGACGGAAACGTCCGCCGAGGTGTAACGCGCGATCATGGACATCAAAATGGATTTGCCGACGCCGGAACCCGCGAAGATTCCCATGCGCTGCCCCCGGCAGCAGGTCAGGAACGTGTTCAGCGCCCGCACGCCGAGATCGAGCTTCGTGCCGACGCGCTGGCGTTTGTGCGCGGGCGGCGGCGGATTACGGATCAGCTGGTGACGATCACCCGCCGGGAGCGGCGGGCCGCCGTCGATCGGCTCGCCCAGCGCGTTGATCACGCGCCCCAGCCAGGCGGGAGTCGGCGAGATGGTCGGTTGCGACTGGCTGGCGAGCGCCTCGCAGCCGAGGCCCACGCCGTCAAGCGTACTGAAAGGCAAAAGCAAGGCGCGATCATCGCGAAAACCGACGACCTCGCACAAAACGCGCCGCCCGCCCCGCGCCACGACTTCGCAGCGTCCGCCGACGGAAAGATAATTCTCGACGCCCGCCACTTCGATCAGAAGCCCCTGAACAGCCACCACGCGCCCGAAGACTCGATGGACCGGCAGACTTTGAATATCGGCTAGAATTCGGCTGGATTCGTGCTTCATGGGCTTGGTTTCCTTAAGCCTTTTTGCTAACTTTTTGGATTATATGGGAAAAACCTTCGGTCCCGAAGCTATTATTTTCTGTTAATAATGTTTACTTTTTGTTAAAAGTTATAGGGGAGATAGTGTAAAGTAAGGTTAACGAGACGGCTTTTTTCTTTCCCCCCTCGCTGTCCCGTCTTCATTTTTTGTCTTATGAGGTCTGCTCATGCGCGTGCTTCTCGTCGAAGATGATGTTTCCGTCGCCAAAAGCATTGAACTTATGCTGCAAGCGGAAGGGTTTATCGTCGATACGACCGATCTCGGCGAGGACGGGCTTGAGATCGGCAAGCTTTACGATTACGACATCATCATTCTCGACCTCATGCTTCCCGACATTGACGGGTATGAAGTCTTGCGCCGCCTGCGCGCCGCGCGGGTCACGACGCCGATTCTGATCCTCTCCGGCCTTTCGGAGCTGGATAACAAGATTAAGGGCCTCGGCTTCGGCGCGGACGATTACCTCACGAAACCTTTCGACCGCCGCGAGCTCGTCGCGCGCATTCATGCCATCATCCGCCGCAGCAAGGGCCATTCCGACAGCGTCATCCGCACCGGCAAGTTGACGGTCAATCTCGACGCGCGGACGGTGGAGGTCGCAGGCGCGCCTTTGCATCTGACCGGCAAGGAATACGGCATTCTTGAACTTCTTTCCCTGCGCAAGGGCACGACGCTCACGAAGGAAATGTTCCTCAATCACCTCTACGGCGGCATGGACGAACCGGAACTGAAGATCATCGACGTGTTCGTGTGCAAGCTCCGCAAGAAACTCGCGCAGGCCGCGGGCGGCGAAAATTACATTGAGACGGTCTGGGGTCGGGGCTACGTTCTGCGCGACCCGCCGGGCGCCGAGACCGGCAAAGCCAGCAAGGCGTCGTAGGCCTTTTACGCCACGACCGAACCGACTTCTTTTTCGCTGGCCGCCTTTTCGGCATTCAGGACGAAGCGGGCCATTTCCTCGGCCTGTTGCCAGCGGCGCCGCAAAACGGCCAAATAATCGTCCTGGGAAGCCAGCGGTCCGCCTTCCGGCGCGGGCGCGTTCCGGCGCGAGGCGAACTCCTCATAAAGTCTCTCGGCCTTCAGTTCGAAGTAAGGGACCAGCTCTTCGATTTCGTGCTTTTCGAACTCTTCGAGCGTCAAGGCCTGACGGATCATTTCCGCCGCATAAGGCCCGTAGCGCTCTTCAAGCTCTTCAAAGACCATGGAGGCTCACATCGAACCGGCGGCGAGCGTCACTTCCAGGCCGTCCAGCTCCTTTGTAAAGAAAACCTGGCAGGCCAGGCGGGAGTCTTCCGTCACCTCGAACGCGCCGTCGAGCATACCGATCTCTTCCTCGGAAGGAGCGGGCAATTTGCTCTTCCACGGCTCCTTGACGTAAATGTGGCACGTCGCGCAGGCGCAGGAGCCGCCGCATTGCGCCAGCATGGGAATGCCGCCTTCGCGGATGATTTCCATGACGCTCCATTCTTCGGTGGCGGGAAGTTCGTGGACCTTGCCGACCATATCGGTGCAAAGAATTTTCATAGGCTGTCTCTCGATCTTCTGTGTTGGTTTTATTTGCAGTCTTCCTTGCCGAGCTTGTCGTGCAAGTTGCTCGACGAGGTCGTGTACTGAAAACGGTACCGCCGGTCCGGATGAACGTAGGTGAAGGCTTTTTTCGCCATCAGCGCCGCTTCGTGGAACCCGGACAGAATCAGCTTCATCTTACCAGGATAGGTGTTGATGTCACCCACGGCGAAAACGCCGGGCAGATTCGTCTCGAACGTGGCGGTATCGACCGGGATCAGCTCGTTTTCCAAAGTCATGCCGAAATCGGCGACAGGACCTAATTTCATGGTCAATCCGTAAAAGCCGAGCAGACAATCGCAAGGCAAGTCAAAGGGTTCCTTGCCCTCTTCCTTGAGCGTGACGGCGCTGATCTGACCGTCTTTGCCCGAAACGCCCGTGATATTGGCGATTTTCAGATCCATCGCGCCTTCGGAGACAAGGCCGCGCATTTTGCCCACGGAATCGGGCGCGGCACGGAATTCGTCGCGGCGGTGGACCAGCGTGACGCTTTCGGCGATCGGCTGGAGATTGATGGCCCAGTCAAGCGCGCTGTCGCCGCCGCCCGCGATGACGAGCCGCTTGCCCTTAAAGAAATCCATCTTGCGGACGGCATAGAAAACGGACGTTCCCTCATAAGATTCAATGCCCTTGATCGGCATTTTCTTGGGCACAAAGCTGCCGCCGCCCGCCGCCAGAACAACGACGGGGGCCTCCAGAACCGTGCCCTTGTCGGTCGTGACGCGCCATTTGCCGTCTTCGTTTTTTTCCAGCTTTTCGGCCATCTGCCCCAGATGAAAAGCGGGGTTGAAGGGCTTGATCTGCTCCATCAGGCGCTCGACAAGCTCGGCGCCCGTGCAGGCCGGAACGGCGGGAATGTCGTAAATAGGCTTTTCAGGATAGAGTTCGGCGCATTGGCCGCCCGGACGATCAAGAATATCGACCAAATGAGCTTTCATATCGTAAAGACCCAGCTCAAAGACCGAGAAAAGCCCGATCGGCCCCGCGCCGACGATAACAACGTCCGTTTGGATAGGAGAATGATGCGCCGTGTCCGTCATGTGCCCCTGCTTTCTTAAAGAACCTGAAAGGGTCTAACGCAGGCGGAGCACCCCTTCAAGCCTTAAATGGACGTTGATTTCCTTAAAAACCGCCTATAATCATGGAGGTAGGAGGAAATATGGTTGAGGCGCTCGGCGAGGTCCTTTTCGAGTTCATCCACATTGGCCCGGTCGTCAAGGTCGTCGCCGTCCACGTCGCCACAGGCACCGAGGTGACGATCCAAGGCCCCTCTTATATGTCCCAGAAGACCTTGCAGCAAAACGCCCTGGCGAAGCTGCGGTACGTTTTGGAGAAGAAGGGGAACCGTTGACTCCTTCCCTTGACTTCGCCGCCAAAACGGGCAGAAGGTTCTTTTCCTCGGTTACTTGGAACCAGAATCGGCTTTCCTTATGGAACAAAACGAGTTTCTTTCCGTCCTGCTCGATCTTTTCTACGGCGGTCTTTTGGGGCTTTTATCGGCCTCCTTGGGCGCGCATTTCGGCTATCGCAGCGCCGACAGGCTGCCGGGGGAAAGCCGCCTGCCCCAATGCGTTTTTTGCCTAAGGCCCTTGCAACTTCACGAATATTTCCCGCTCTTCGGCTGGCTTTTACGTATGCATATGCTGGCCCTGCCCTGCCCGTGCGGCAAAAGGCGGGGCCTCTGGCCGCAACCCGTGGTCGAGATTATCGGTTTCGCGCTGGGCGCCAGCGCGGTCGTCCTGGCGGGGTTTTCCCCCCTTTCCGTGCCGATTTGCCTAGGCCTCGGCCTTTTACCCGCCATCGCGCTGATTGACCTGGCCTTCGGGCTGATTCCCGACGAACTGAACGCGGCCTTGGCCTTTTTCGGCTTTTTAAGCCTCGTCATCGGCGAGGGTGATATTTTCATGGGCCTGATCGGCGCAGCAGGACTTTTGGGCCTCGGCCTTCTGCTCGCCATCGCCTACAGTAAATGGCGCGGACGCGAAATGCTGGGCCTAGGCGACGTGAAGTTTTTCGCCGCCGCCGGCTTATGGATGCCGGTCCTGCTGATCCCCTGGTTTTTGTTCGCGGCGGGCGTGATCGGCGCGATCACGGGCCTTTTGTGGAAACGTTTCATGGGCGAGAAGGAATTCCCCTTCGCCCCGGCTTTATGCCTGGCGCTGGCCGGATGCGTCTATTACCAGCTTTACCTCTATGCGATGCCGTAACGCCTCATGACCTTCGCGCGATCCCTTTTCACCGTGAGCGGCCTGACGGCCTTGAGCCGCGTGGGCGGGTTCGTCCGCGACACGCTGACGGCCATCTTTCTCGGCGCAGGGGTCATGTCGGACGCCTTTTTCGTGGCCCAACGTCTGCCGAACCTGTTCCGGAGCCTGTTCGCGGAGGGCGCGTTCTCGGCGGCCTTTGTGCCCCTTTACGCGACGGAAAAGGAAAAAAAGGACGACGAGGCCGCCCAAAAGTTCGCGGGCGAGGCCCTCGGCCTTCTAATCGGCCTGCTGACGCCTTTCACGCTTGTCGTCATGATGGCGATGCCCTGGGTCATTCAGATCATCGCGCCCGGTTTCGAGGACGAGCCGGACAAATACGCCCTCGCCGTGCACTACAGCCGGATCACCTTTCCCTATCTTTTGCTTATCTCTATCACGGCCCTGCAAACGGGGGTTTTGAACGCGCACGGTCGTTTCGCGCCCGGCGCCGCCGCGCCCGTGGCGCTGAACGTCGTCATGATCGCCGCGCTTTTGATCGCAAGCTTTATGGACTGGTCCATCGGCGGCGCCCTGGCTTGGGGAACGACGATCTCAGGCGTCGTGCAGGCGGGATGGCTTGCCGTCAGCTGCTATCGCGCGCGGCTTTCAATCCCGCTTCTGCGTCCGCGCCTGACGGACATGACCCGCCGCTTGTTCCGTCAGATCGGTCCCGGCGCCGTCGGCGCGGGCGCCGCGCAAATCAATTTGCTTCTTACGACGGTTCTGGCCTCGCTGCTCCCGACGGGCGCGGTGTCTTATCTTTATTACGCCGACAGGCTCAACCAATTGCCGCTTGGGATCGTGGGGATCGCCGTCGCGACGACCCTTTTGCCCCTCCTCTCGCGCCAGGAGGCCGCCGGAAACGGACAGGCGGTCCGTCATTACGTCAGCCGGGCGATCGCCTTTTGCCTTTTGCTCGGCCTGCCGTCCGCTGTCGGCCTGGGCTGCGCCGCGACGCCGATCATCCGCGCTCTTTTCGAACACGGCGCCTTTACCGCCGAGGACACGGTCCAAACCGCGCGAACGCTGATGGCCTATACTCTGGGCATTCCCGCCTTCCTGCTCGTCAAAGTCTTCGCGGCGCGCTTTTTCGCGCGGCACGACACGAAAACGCCCGTCCGGATCGCGATCGTCTCGATGGCCGTGAACGTTTTCTGCGCCCTGATCCTGATGAACGTCTGGGGCCATGTCGGGATGGCGCTGGCGACCAGCATCGCCACCTGGACGAACGCGGCGCAGCTCTACCTAAAACTCCGCAAGAGCGGCGAAAGCCTGATCGACGAAGAGCTTCGCCGCGCCTTGCCCCGCTTTGTCTTGAGCGCCGCCGCCATGGGCGCCGCGACCTGGGCGCTTTCCCGCGCCACGGAAACGTGGTTTACGGGGCCTCTTTTTCTTAAGATCGGGGGACTTTCGCTTATCATAGGCCTTTCCTCGACAGTTTATTTTGTGTTATTGCACCTGACGGGCGCTTTGCGCCTTAAGGAGCTGCTCAAAGCCCTCAAACAACCCAAGGCGTTTGAAAAGAAATGATACGGCCCGCTTCTTTTTTCCCTTTCCGGCCCGCTTCGCTTTTTGAGCGATGGCGCTAAGCGTTTTGGCCGCCGTTTTCTCCATTGTTTCGTTTTCTTTAAGGAGTCCCCCATGTCCCGCATTTTTTCCGGTATGCAACCGACCGGCAATCTTCATCTCGGCAATTATCTCGGCGCGCTTAAGAACTGGGTCAAATTGCAAGACGGTTACGAATGCTTTTACTGCGTCGTCGATCTGCACGCCATCACGGTCCCGCAGCCGCCCGAAACCTTGAAGAAAGCGACGCGCGAGGTCGCCTGCGCCTATATCGCCTCGGGCATCGACATTTCCAAAAGCTGCCTTTTCCCGCAAAGCGCCGTGCCCGCGCACACGGAATTGAGCTGGATCTTAAGCACGCGCACGCCGCTGGGCTGGCTTAACCGCATGACGCAGTTCAAGGACAAGGCGGGCAAGAACCGCGACCTGCAACTGCTGGGCCTTTACAGCTATCCCGTGCTCATGGCGGCGGACATCCTGCTTTACAGGGCCACGCACGTCCCCGTGGGCGAGGACCAGAAACAGCACGTCGAGCTGACGCGCGACATCGCCATCGCCTTCAACGGCACGTTCGGCGAATATTTCCCGATACCGGAACCGTTGATTATGGGCGAGGCCACGCGCGTCATGTCGCTGCGCGACGGAACGAAGAAGATGAGCAAGTCGGACGAATCCGATTATTCGCGGATCAACATGACCGACGACGCGGACACGATCATGCTCAAAATCCGCAAGGCGAAGACCGATCCCGAACCGCTGCCGGAGACGCTCGCCGCGCTGGAAAAGCGGCCCGAAGCCGACAATCTCGTGACGATCTACGCCTCGCTGGCGGATCAGACTCGCGCGGACGTGCTGAAATCCCACGCGGGCGCGCAGTTCTCGTCCTTCAAAAAGGAGCTGGCCGATCTGGCCATCGCCAAACTCGGCCCCATCAACGCCCGTATGCGCGAGCTGATGGCCGATCCCGCCGAGATCGACGGAATCCTTAGAAAGGGCGCGGACAAAGCGAACGAAATTGCGACCGCGGATTTGCAGGCAATCAAGGGGCTGGTCGGGTTCTGGGGGTAAAGCGGCTCGCCGCCGCCGCTCTTGAAGGAAATTTCATTCTTCTGCACACAAACGGATTTCCATTGAAAAACAACAGGAAGGGTCTTATTCTGGTGCGTTCACTTTAACGCGGCAGGAAACAAGTGCTTTTCACAGTAGCGGATATCGCCAGGAATTTCGACGCGCGGGACAATGGCCGCGGCAAGGCCTATCAGGCCGAGGGGCGCGTCGAAGACGTCATCGTCAAGGGCGGCGGCAGGATCGTGGAGGCGCGGGTGCGCGGCAACGCGCAGGCGCCCTACCGCGTCTGGATCGAGATTCTTAAAAACGGTCCCCGCACGATCATCGAGGCCGAATGCACCTGTCCGGTCGGCTATAAATGCAAGCACGCCGCCGCCGCGCTTTACGAAGCCTTGGCGGAAGAGATCAGGGCGCAGGAGCGCAAGCGCCATCCCCTGCCCATGCGGCGGGAAAAAGATTCCGCCGCCGCAAAACAAAGCTCGCCGCGACTTAACGCCTGGCTCGCGCGGCTTGAAGCCATGGCTCCCTTCTTCTTCGCGCCGGAAAAGGAAACGCGCCTCGTCTATCTTTTGCGCCCGCCCGCGCGGGACGCCGCCGCCCCTTCTTTTTTCCTCGCGCTTCAGCAAAAACTGAAGGACGGCGCCTGGACCGCGCCGCGCAAGCAGAACTATCAACAACTCGTCTCCCTCAAATACCAATCGCGCGGAATCCTTTCGCCCGAAGACGAAAGCCTTTTGAAGCTGGCCACGGCGGCGGAGAGCCATTACGGCTATACGCCCTATGTCTGGACGCTTCCCTCGGACCCGGCGATTATCGACCTGATCCTCAGGCGCGCGATCGGAACCGGAAGAGCCTTTTGGGGCGAGGCTACGCGCCAACCCCTTTCTCTCGCGCCGCCCCTGCCCGCGCTTTTGGGCTGGACGCTTTTGCTCGACGGCTCGCAAAGATCGGATTTGAAAATCGAAAAGCCCGGCGCAGAGATTCTCCTTTCGCCTTCGCCGTGGTACGTTCTTCCGCTGACCGGCGAGGCGGGGCCGCTGCTTTGCGGGACGGCCCCCGAAACGCTGCTGGGTTTTCTGGGCGGCCCGCCGCTCGACGCCGCCGAGGCCGAGACGCTGCGGCGACTTTTCAAGACCCGCTCCCTCGCCCTTCCCGCGCCGCGCAAAGTCCGCAAGATCAAAAGCGGCGAAGCGCCGATCCCGCGCCTTGCGATTCAAAAACAGGGCGAGACGGGAACCGCCGCGTTTCTTTCTTTCGTTTACGAAGGCCATTGCGTCCACCCGATGAACCCTTCGCCGGACTATCAGGTCGAAAAGGACGACGAAATTCTTTTGCGCGGGCGCGACGCAAGGGCGGAAGAGAAGATTTTAAGAAGTCTTGAGAAGCTTTTCCGCCCGTCTGAAGAGGACGATCCGCGCGGCTTGCGGCTTGAACCTCCCGAAGGCGCGCCGCCCTGGTTCTGGACGGATTTTCTTTACGAGACCGCGCCGAAATGGCGCCGCGCCGGTTTCGAGATCGAAACGGGATCGGCGCTTGAAACGGAAATCCTCGCGCCCGACGACGACGACATCGAGGCCGAGTTCGCCCAAAACGGCGAATGGTGGTTCTCGCTCGACCTCGGCATTTCCGTCGGCGGGCGGCGCGTAAAGCTTCTGCCGCTGCTCGTCGCCATGATCCGCAGACTCGGCTCCCTGGCCGACGTGGACAAGCTGGCGCAGGCGAAGACCTGCTACGTTCCCCTGCCGGACGGGCGACAACTCGCTTTGCCGGGACCGCGCGTTCATACGATCCTTAAAACGCTCGTGGAGCTTTTGGGCGACAAGGCGCTGGACGAAGAAGGCAAGCTGCGCGTTTCGATGGACCTTGCGGCGGCCTTCATTCGGCTTGAGGGACTCACGCGCCACAGATGGCTCGGCGCGAGCCGCCTGAAGGAACTTGTCGAAAAACTCGCCTCCTTCGAAGGGATCGAGGAAAAGCCGCTGCCTAAAAACCTCAAAGCCAAACTGCGCCCCTATCAGGTTGAAGGCTACCATTGGCTGCATTTCCTAGGCGATTACGGCCTTTCGGGAATCCTCGCCGACGATATGGGCCTGGGCAAAACGGTGCAGGCGTTGGCCTATATTCAAGCGCTCAAGGAAAGCGGCAGGCTCAAAGAACCTTGCCTGATCGTCATGCCCACGAGCCTCGTCGCCAACTGGCAGGCGGAAATCGAACGCTTCACGCCGGAGCTGAAAACGCTCGTCCTTCACGGCAAGGAAAGGCTGGGACGTTTCGGAAAAACGGAAAAGGCCGATGTCGTTCTGACGACCTATCCCCTCCTGCCTCGCGACGGCGAAGAGCTTTCGAAAAAGAAATGGTCGCTGATCGTCCTCGACGAGGCGCAGGCGGTGAAGAATCCGTCCGCCAAGATGACGCAGGCCGCCTGCGCGCTTCAGGCGCGGCAGAGATTGTGCCTGACCGGCACGCCCGTTGAGAACCATCTGGGCGAAGCCTGGTCTTTATTCACGTTCCTTATGCCTGGCCTTTTGGGCGATCATAAGAGCTTTGCGAAACATTACAGAAATCCTATCGAAAAAAGCGGCGATGCGGATCGCAAGATTCTGCTTGCCCAAAGGCTCAAGCCCTTCGTCCTGCGCCGCCTGAAATGCGAGGTCGCAAGGGAACTGCCGCCCAAAACCGAAATGGTGCGCCGCGTGACGCTCGCCGACGACCAGCGCGACTTGTACGAGGCCGTGCGCCACGTCATGAGCGAAAAGGTGCGCGAGGAAATCGCGGCCAAGGGAATTGCGCGCAGCCAGATCGTCATCCTCGACGCGCTTTTGAAGCTGCGGCAAGTCTGCTGCGATCCGCGCCTGGTGAAGCTGGAGGCCGCGCGGAAGGTCAAAGGCTCGGCCAAGCTCGAAGAGCTGATGGAAATGATCCCCACGCTGATCGAGGACGAGCGAAAGATTCTTCTCTTCTCCCAATTCACCTCGATGCTCGACCTTATCAAGCCGGAACTGGAAAAAGCCGGGATTCCTTTCGTGGAGCTGCGCGGAACGACGAAAGACCGCGCCGCGCCCGTCAAACGTTTCCAAAGCGGCGAAGTCCCCCTCTTCCTCATCAGCCTGAAAGCGGGCGGAACGGGTTTGAATCTTACGGCGGCGGATACGGTGATCCATTACGATCCGTGGTGGAATCCCGCCGTGGAAAACCAGGCGACGGACCGCGCGCACCGTATCGGACAGGACAAGCCGGTCTTCGTTTACAAGATGATCGCCGAAGGCACGCTGGAAGAGCGCATTCTGGAATTGCAGACGAAAAAAGCCGGCCTTGCCGCCGCCTTGTTCGGTGAAGACCCCGCCGCCGCCGCCCGGCTTACGCCGAAAGATTTAGAGTGGCTGCTTGGCAGCTAGCAGCACCCGCTTTTCTTATCGCACGCGCACGCCCACTTCGTGCAAGGCCCCAGCGCCACGAGCGCGGCGAACGCCCCCAGCCCCAGGCAAATAAGAATGTTCCAATTCGCCAGCGTGAAGCCGAGGAAGGTGAAGTTGATCTTGTCGCACTCGGCGACCGCGGTCATGAGAAGCGCCAGACGCGCGGATTCCGGATCGGCCAGAACGGCGGGGTTAACCGCGCAGCCGCCGGGCATATCCCACCAATGAAGCTCCACGCCCGTGTGGTAAAAGGCGATGCCGACATTGACGAAATAGGCCAAAGCGATAAGGCCGAAAATCACGCTCACCGCGCGGGCGTTCTTGCGCAGCGCAAGCGCGACGAGGGCCAAAAGCGCCGCGAGCGTATAGGGCACGCGCTGATAGATGCAAAGGATGCAGGGATGCGCCCCGAAGAAATGCTCGATCAACAAGGCGCCGACAATGGCCCCGACTCCCGCCGCAATCACCGCGAGCGCAGCCCAAGGCATCGAAAAAAGCTTTTTATGAAGCGTAAGAAGACAGGTTTTCATGAGTGGGGAGTATGCATCAGGCGAGGGAAAGGTCAAGAAGGGGATATGAACACCGCCCTAACGCACGAAAATGAAACAGATTTTCCCTTAAAAGAATCCGTTATGGTTCAAAGAGCGCCCCGAAAGTATTTCGCATAAGTGATTTTGCCGGAGATTTTCTTTAGAATGGACCCCATCGTTTTACAAACCCGAATGGATGACTCTTATGTCAGACGTCAATATGCTTCCGATGCTTACTTTTAACCTTTCGACAGGCAAACTGCGCGAAATTGACCTCGTCAGGCATAGCCGAGTGAATCAGCGCCAGACTCTTGAAGCAGCGCTTCAAAAAAGAGGGCTTTCTCTTGCCCTAATAGCCGCTCAATACAGCAGACAATTTCCTGTCGGACAGAACCGCTTGGGCTGGACGTCTAAATCTGGATTGTGTAAGCCTTTGATCTGCTCAACGAGAAGGCGCAGGAGCGCCCGAACCCGCCACCACAGCCGCCCATTGTTCTACGTATGCCGCAGGAAGATTCTCGGGCCTCTTCAATTTTTCATGTGTCGTTCCCAAAAGTTTTGCGACGCGCCTTAAAAGAAGATTACCAAGCTGGTTTACCGTCTCGACAGCCATATGCGGCGCTGCCAAATCGTTCTCATCGGGAATTCTATCGGATCCCCCGTTCAAGACCTGAATAACGACCCCGCCATTCGCCCTGACCTTTTTCGCAATCTGCCTGTCATTCCCTGTCAAGCTATCGCCCAAATAAACAACACGCGACCAGTCATCGTCTTGCGGAAACTGGGGTAGGAAAGAGGAGAACCAACCAATCGCAAAAAGTTTATCAACATTTCCGTGCGAAAGGCCCGCCTGAGTCTGTTCAGCCTTCGAAATAGCGAAAGGCAACCCTTTTTCTTTGGCAGCCGCATGGAACCGCATCAGAAGGTTGGCGGCCGATTCCGAAGAAAGGCGAACTTTATCGAGAATCTGGTTGATGTCTTGTCCTTTCACATCGTAGTTGTAAGCAAGGGAAGAATGATAGCCGATCTCATATCTTTTAACTTCGGTCACAAGCCAAGGATGTTTCTTCGCGAAAGCCCGCCACCCCCTCCGCATGGATTGTATAAAGCGCAGATCCTGTTCTTTAAGGATGCCGGAAACAACTTCTCTTCCATCAGACATCCTTAATTCCGCGCCGTTGCTCGAAATAACGGGGAAAGGCGGATCTTTATCGTAAAAACAAGACCGAACCTGTTCGTAATCCCGCCCCGTGATGGGAATAACTTGGCCCGGATATTTATGGTTAAAATGAAGAAAGGCGATCAAGGCGTCCCTGTCGATTCTCCTTACGTTCGGATCATGGAGGACCCGCAGAACCGTCCCGTCCAGATCTGTCAGAAAGACGGTTTCCTCCGTGACAATGAAATCTCTCATCAAATTAGGCGTCATAAGAAACCTCTTTGTTTATTAATCCCCTTTAATTTAAAGACCGCGCGCCAAAGCCTTAAATCTAGCCGGAGCCGTCGGTCTCTCACACAGCTGCGCGAACCGCGCTTTTACCTGTTCGATTCCCATCGTTGCAATGTGCTCACGAAGCCTGAGCCGCTGGTTCTCGTAATTATCGAAATCATTCAATTCGAGGGGAACCGCGTGCAGATTCTTGTCTCCCAAAGTGTCCACGATTTTTCCTTCGCCGACGACAACCGACATCGCAGGAAGAGAGCCGTTGACCGTAGCGCCGGCAGCGACAACGCTCCCATCGCCAATCGTCATCGTCTCGCCTTTCGGCACGCTGACCTTGACCTTGGCTCCGATCCAAACTTTTTTCCCGATCACAAGCTTACTGCCTTCAGGAACTGAAATTTCCGTCTCCGGAGCGAGGAAAGAGCCGTCGCCAAGCTCAAACGTCCCATCGACCTTGAGCAACGAGCCCGTATTGATGAGCATGTTGTTACCCAAGATAATCTGCCCGTTGCCATGCAAATAGATGGGCGGGAAGAAAAGGCCGAGACGCAGCACTTCCTGCGAAGCAAGCGGGAAAAAGAGCTGAAGCTTGCTCAGGTCTCTCGTCTCAACATGCGTAATTGTTCTTGTCCCTTCGGGAAGGAGTTTAGCCGGTTTGGCGCAAACGTCTTCCGGAAGTTCTAAACCAAGAGCCGCTGCCTTTTCTTTCAAGACGGCAAGACCTTTATCATTGAGCCGACGCGCAAGAACGCCGCTTGAAACATCGTCCGTAAAGTATTCCTTGCCTTCCAGGAGAATCTTGTTCACGCCGCCCGCGACGCTATAGTCCGGGACGCTTTTGCTCACGATAGAGCCAGACAGAACGATCGAATGGCGACCGACCGAAACGGGATCCGCAGATCCCGTGTTCATCATGATAGCGCCACCGCCGATGATCGCGCCTTCACGAACGTCCAAGGGGCCAATTAAAAGCAGGTGACGTTGTCGCGGATGCATCGGATGGCCGACGGTCACCAATTGAGCCTGTTCGCCAACAATGACGTTGTCGCCGAGTTTAATGCCACCATGAGCCAAAAGCTTCGCCCCTGCGGAAAGCGTTACATCCTGTCCGAGAAACACGTTGACGAACCATTCGCCGCCAAAGGGGGCATCGGTCCCCTCGGCCAACTTAAGCGTATCGACCGCACCGGGCGCGCTGGAGGAGAAAAGCGCCTTCATGGAAGCGGGATTCCTCTTCGCACAAGCCTCGACATAGTTGTGAACGTCAAGTGTGTACAAAAGGCGCAAAGCCTCGCTGGCATGCTCAAAAACAGGCTGGCCGTCGGGCGTTTCGATTTGATTCAGCGCATGAACCGCAAATTCCTCGTTATAATCCATCGTCATCGGTTGCTCCTGTTTTAAGTCAGACCCAGTGTTACGCCTTACCGCCTTTTCAGAACGACCCTAAGGCCGGAGAAAGCCGGAATATCCGACATAACGCGCAAGACAGGAATTCTGTTCAGAAGGCCTGCCATGGTAGGGTTGGTTGCAAATCTTTGCAGGAACCTCTTCTGATTGAAGTCGGTCCCAATCTTCTCCAAAACACCGCCCGTCAAATAAATCCCGCCGAGCGCGTTATAGCTCAGGGCCATTTGGCTCGCGAAGCTGCCAAAGATGGCGGCAAAATCGTCCAGGACCTGACGGCATAGATTATCGCCTTCCCGCGCCCATTGGACGACATCAGCGGGCACGCATTTTTTCGGCGTTTCCGAAACGAGGTGGCAATTGGCTTCATAAAGGTTCACGAGTCCGGGACCGGAGATCAGATCTTCGGCACGAACAAAGCTAAGCCTTCTCGCCAAGAAGCCGATGAGATTCGATTCTCTTTCGTTAGCAGGCGCGTAACGCGTGTGGCCGGCCTCCGTCGTCACAGCCTCAAACCCGCCCATGGATAAAATGGGCTTAAGCGCGGCGACGCCAAGACCCGTTCCCGGACCCATGACGATCATGGGATGGCGCGAAGACTTCTCACCCGCCTGAACCGTTTGCACATCCTTGGGCTGCAAATCGATAACGGCCATCGCCACGGCTTCGAAATCGTTCAAAACAAAAACAGCGTTCGTTGAGAACGCCTTCATAATCTCCTGACGATCACAAACCCAATCGCAATTCGTCAACTTAACGACGTCACCCAAAACAGGTCCGGCAACGGCAAGCGCCAATGCGTCGATTTGGTATCCTTGACATTGCTCATCCCGGAAATTCTTAAGCGCCCCGAGAAGGGTCGGGTTTTCCCGAACTTGGTAAATTTTGACTTGGACGATCTCGCCCGTCTCTTCCAAGACAGCGAAACGAGCATTCGTTCCGCCGATATCTGCAAGGATACTTCCACGCTTTGGCATTGGGGAAACCTCCATGAGTCAACTGAAAGCTGCCAATTGCTATCAATAAATCAAGGGTAAAGACAATGATTTTTATATCATTTTCTTCAGAAGCCTCTTTTGCGATGCGAAAGACGTTAAGGTTAAGAAAACCGTGACCTTTCGTTCTTAAAAAATTGTTTTCACGGACTTCTTTCTCTACCTTCTTTCCCCGTTGATAAAAAAAGAAGGGGTGTTTTTCATGATCCGAATCGGTGTCGATTTAGGCGGGACAAAAATTGAGTCGGTTGCGCTCGACGAAGACGGGACGGAACTAGCACGCAAACGAATCGCGACGCCTCGTGATTCCTATCCCGAAATTGTCAGAGCCGTTTCTGACCTCGTCCAAACGACCGAAGCTTCTCTCCTTAAGAAAGCCCTCGTCGGCGTGGGTATGCCCGGCTCGATCTCGCCTCGCACGGGCCTCGTCCGCAATGCGAATCTACAGCCTCTCAACGGCCATCCTTTTCATTTGGACCTCTCACAGGCGTTAGGTCGGCACGTCCGAGTCGAAAACGATGCGAACTGCTTTGCCGTTTCCGAAGCCGCCGACGGCGCGGGCAAAGACGGGCGCGTAGTCTTCGGCGTTATTCTTGGAACGGGCTGCGGCGGCGGTTTCGTCGTAAACGGAAAGATCTTAACGGGCCATAACGCCATCGGCGGCGAATGGGGGCATAATCCCCTGCCTTGGATGGAACCGGATGAATATCCAGGTCCGGCTTGCTACTGTGGCAGACGCGGATGCATTGAGACCTTTATCTCGGGCACGGGCTTCAGCAGGGACTATCAGAACCTTTCGGGCCAAAAATTGAAGGGAGAAGAGATCGTCGCGTTAGAATCAAAAGGCGTTCCGGACGCCGTGATCGCTCTTTTCCGTTACGTTGATCGGCTGGCGCGTTCCTTGGCTTCTGTCATCAACGTCATTGATCCGGACGTTATCGTCTTGGGCGGCGGTATGTCGAACGTCGGGGCGCTTTATGAACGGGTGCCTCGCTTCTTGCCCAAATACACTTTTTCGGACGGCGTTGAGACGCCCATCCGGCGCTCCCTTCACGGCGACAGCGGCGGCGTGCGCGGCGCGGCCTGGCTTTGGTCTTCCGAAGAAGCCGGAAGACTTGTTGCGCCCCCCGCTCCCTAACCTGCCCTACATTTGCCTTTTTGAAGGGATAGGACTATACAGGAACCTACTGAAGGGAGAGCCTCTCCGCTCTTTATCTTTTACGCGAGGCAAAGATGAACGCTTTGAACGAAGACGAGATCAAGAAACACGTCAAAGACAAGGATACCTGGCTGCGCTTTGTGTACCTGGTCGTGTTCGGCTTTGCCTTTTACCTGTCGATCATCCTGACTTTCGCGACCTCTATTTTTCAGTTCCTGGCCAAGCTGTTCGGCGGGCAATCCTTTGTCGGTCTGGCCGAATTTGGCGACAATCTGGCCACTTACCAGGCTCAGGTGACGCGCTTTTTAACCTTCTCCTCGGACGAAAAGCCTTTTCCCTTCGCGCCCTTTCCCACGAAAAACGCGGAATAACCATTTGCTTTCGCCGTTCAAAGGGCGTATGAGGCTGGGAACGAAAGAGAAACAAACGAGTATTCAGACCAAGTGACCACCTTTGCCGATTTAGGGTTAAGCGACGACATCCTCAAGGCCATTAACGATGTCGGCTATACAACTCCAACCCCCATCCAGGAACAAGCCATCCCCTATGTCTTGCAGATGCGAGACGTTTTGGGCTGCGCCCAGACGGGCACGGGCAAAACGGCGGGCTTTACGCTGCCAATGCTGGAAATCCTCTCCACAGGCCGGGCGCGGGCCAGAATGCCCCGCTCGCTGATCCTGGAGCCGACGCGCGAGCTGGCCACGCAGGTCGCGGAAAACTTCAACACCTACGGCAAATACCATTCCTTGAGCATGGCCCTGCTCATCGGCGGCGAGGATATGAACCCGCAGATCAAGCTGCTTGAGCGCGGGGTCGATGTTTTGATCGCCACGCCGGGCCGCCTGATCGATTTGTTCGAGCGCGGGCGGATCATGCTTAACGACATCAAGATTTTCGTCATCGACGAGGCCGACCGGATGCTCGATATGGGATTTATCCCGGATATTGAGAAAATCGCGGGCCTGTTGCCCCGGATGCGACAAACCTTGTTCTTTTCGGCCACCATGCCGCCGGAGATCCGCAAGCTGGCTGACAGGTTTTTAAGCAATCCCAAAACCGTCACGGTCTCGCCGCCTGCCAGCACCGGTGTCAATATCGAGCAATCGCTCGTCCACCTGCCATCCGGCAACGATTGGCAAAAGCGCGAGGCTCTGCGCCGCCTTT
>CAZZDK010000015.1:0-18197 GCA_964652235.1 uncultured Rhodospirillaceae bacterium | reverse complement strand
AGAACGCCTTCATTTTCTGCAACCGCAAACGCGATGTCGCCGTCGTTCATAAATCGCTTTCCAAACATGGCTTCAATGCAGGCGCCTTGCACGGGGACCTGGAACAGTCCGAACGCACGGCGACCTTGGATTCCTTCCGCGCGGGCAACATTGATCTGCTCGTCTGCTCGGACGTGGCCGCGCGGGGCCTCGACATCGCGGACGTCAGCCATGTGTTCAATTTCGACGTACCCTTCAACGCCGAAGATTACGTCCACCGCATTGGTCGTACGGGACGCGCGGGCAAGCCAGGCAAGGCCCTGACTCTCGTGACGCCCGACGACGATAAGCTTGTTCAGGCCATTGAAACGCTTATCAAAAAAGAAATCAGCCGCACGCATATGGAAGGTTTGCCCGAACCGAATCCGCGCCTGGGCCGCCGCGAAAGCGGGCCGCGCAAGGGCCGCCATGACCGCCGCGCCGACCGCTCTCGTTCGCGTCACCCGACGCACGAGGTTCAGGAAACCGCTCCCGCGGCGCCGCAACCGACCGCCGCGCCTGTTAAAATCGCCGCGCCGCGTATCGCCGCCGTCCCCACGCCTAAGAGCGCGACGGCCTTCGGGGAAAACCTGCCCTCCTTCCTGCGCCCTCGCAGCGCGAACAGGGCGAAGTAATAGCTCTTCCCCTTCCTCTATTATTTTCCGCAATATTTTCAATATCTTGATTACTCTTTTTTAACGAATGGCTGCTAGTTAAGAATTGGTGTCTGAAAAAGCGGGGCTTTTTCGGCAATTGTTAATGTGCCTCGGCCTTGGATTTTGTCATCCTTGTCCGCCAGGCCTTGTTCTGGCAAGCCTGTTTCATGCCCCTTTCCCCGGTCCTTTCCCGTCTTGTTTCAGGCGCGCTTCGCGCGGGACTTTTTTTCTGTTTTCTGGGCGGCGCCCCAGCGGCCCTGGCTAAAACGGACGCAGGCCCCAAAGAGCCTTTGCTGCAAGCGGACCGCCTGTCCTTTGACGAAAACACAGGCGTCGTCACCGCCACCGGAAACGTCGAAGTCGCGCTGGGCGATCAAATCCTGCGCGCCGACAAGATCACCTACGACAAGAACACGAACGTCGTGCGGGCGGCGGGCCGTATCGCCCTCACCCAGTCCACGGGCGAGATTCTCTACGCCAAGGAGCTGGAGATAACCTCCGACATGAAGGAAGCCTTTTTGAACAACGTGCGGATTCTTTTTCCGGACGAATCCAGGCTGGCGGCGAACGACGCGCAACGCTTTGAGGGACGCTATCTGATCACAGACAAGGGCGTATATTCCGCCTGCTCTTTGTGCGCGGACGATCCGTCGGCCCCCCCGCTATGGCAGATCAAGGGCAAACGGATCACCCACGACGCGCAGGAAAAAAAGGTCATCTATCGCGACGCGACGGTCGAGTTCGGCGGCGTGCCTTTGTTTTACACGCCCTATCTCGTCCACCCGGATCCCTCGGTCAAGCGGCAAAGCGGTTTTTTGACTCCCTCTGTCGGCCACACGCAGGCGCTGGGCCTGATGTCGAGCCTTCCCTATTACTATCCCTTCGCCCCCAACCACGATCTTGTCCTCGCGCCGACCTTCAGCGAGGCGGACGGGATTCAAATGGGCGCGGAATGGCGCTACCGAACGGACAACGGCTCCATGCGCTGGAGCGGCAGCTTTACGCGGACGGACTTTATCAATCAGGACGGCTTCGATCGCGGCTACCAATGGCGCGGCCATTTGTTCGGCACCACCCGCTTCGACATCAGCGACGCCTGGCGCGCCGGAACGGACGTGGCCTTCGCCTCGGACAAAAGCTATATGCCTCGCTATAAAATCTCGTCCGAGGACCTTCTGGTCAACCGGGCGTTCGCCGAACGCTTCAAGGGCCGCTCTTACGCCGTCGGCAATATGTACTACTTCCAGGATATGCGGCCCGGCGGACGTCAGAAGGAACCGTTCGTCGCGCCGGAACTGCGTTACAGCGCCTATGGTGAACCGAACCGGACTCTCGGCGGACGGTGGGCCCTGAACACCGGCCTTCTCGTCACGACGAGGGAAAAGAACGTCTCGCCCTCGCAGCAGGGACCGAACACCCGCCGCCTGTCCTTCGACGCAGGATGGGAACGGCAGATGGTCAGCCAGACCGGATTCCTCACGACCGTTTCGGTTCTTGGGCGGACGGACGCCTATTGGGCCGATAACGTGCCGCGCTACGCGAATAACGAGGTTTCTTATTTCGACAAGGTCGAACGCTTGCGTCCGTTCATTCAGGGCGACGTGACGGTGCGCTATCCTTTCGGTCGGCGCGGCGACGGGTATCAGCAAATCCTCGAACCTCTGGCCGTTTTATCCCTCGCGCCGCGCATGAAACGGGAAAGCGTTTTGCCGAACGAGGACAGCCTTGACGTCGAGTTCGACGAAACCAATCTTTTCTCGACCAACCGCTTTACGGGAATCGACCGGCTGGAAGGCGGTTCGCGCGTCGCCTACGGCGTACGTCACGAGCTGGTCACCGACGCGGGCGGCCGGATCAGTATGCTCGGCGGACAGGTGTTCCGCACGCGCAAGGATTTGTCTTTCCCCAAAGGATCGGGCCTTTCGGACACGCTTTCGGATTATGTGGGCCATGTCGGTTTTTCGCCCTCGCGCTACGTAAGCGCCGATTACGGCTTTCGCGTCTCGCCGGACGATCTTTCCTTCAGCCGTCAGCAATTCTCGACCTCGGCAGGGCCAAAAGTCTTCAGGCCCTCGCTTCGTTACCTTTTCTCACGTGAGACGGAAACGCAGACGACGGCCGTCGAAAAGCTGGAGGAAGGCGCGCTCGGCTTCACCTCTTCCTTTGCGAAATTCTGGTCTTTCGCGGCCTATCACAGCCACGCTTTCCAGCCCGCGCCGGGACCGCGCAGCACCTCGCTTTCCGTCTCCTATAAGGACGAATGCTTCGAAGCCACGCTTTCCGGCGTTCGAGAACATACGGTCCGCACGGACGTGGAATCCGGCACCTCCGTCATCTTCCGCTTTTTCATGAAAAACATCGGCGGGTGGGGATCGGATTAAGGCTCATTCGCCGGCTTCGGCAGAGACGGCATCGAACCCCTGCCCGGCGCCGTCGGCTCCGCTTCCGCGCTTCCGTTGTAACGGGATAAGATTTCCCCGCGCGCCTGACGGAAAACCAGGCGCTCCTCTTTGGGTTTGGCCTTGAACTCGGTTTTCTTGTCTCCATACCAAGAAATACGAACGCTGCCTTCTATAAAGGGCGAGAGCCTTGTCGTCCTTACGGGCAATGGCGTAAGCACGAAGCTCAAGCAAATAGGCCAGGCTCATAAGGCGTTGGACTTCCTCTTTTCCGAGCGCCCTGAAATCGCGGAACAGGTCGGCCTTTCTCTTGTTGAGAATCTTCAGATGCTCGCCGTCGAGCATCCCCAGCATCTCTTTCAAAACGAAAGAAGAATTGTTCGCAGCGCCGCAAACAAGAGTTGCAGCCTCCCTGAAATCCGTGCGGGCGAATTTGTCCGAGACGTAATCCCAGACTTTCTTTTTCTTACTCTCATACTGCTTTAGCGAAATTCCTGTTGCGGCAATGAAGCTTCGCTCAAAAGAACTTTTTCTGAACCCTCTTTATCAAGAACCATTATGGCATAAATACCGTTTTCTACTACTTCCGAATTCGCAACGCGCCACAGTTCCTTTACACACAACAGTCCGCTTTTTGTTTCCCATAGCAACCGATCCTGCGGATGCGGCAACCTGCCTTCCGGGGGCGCTTTGGCATATAATCTGCCAAGAAATGTGGCCGTGGCTTTTGGCATACGAACCAATCTTAAATGCGGAACCTTTTGATCCTTGCGAACCATCGGCTCCTCTAAAATAGTGATCCCTTTCAACATAATTTCCCCCGTCGGTTTTCCCAAATGGTTTCGTAAATATTAACAAGTTAGTGGGCCGTCCTGGACGACCCGCCCATCCTATCAGAAAAGGACGGCTAGGACAATTTCATCAATACTTTCAAAGAGTTAGTTATTTTTCCGTTAACGGGTTTCTTTGTTAGGAAATTGCGGCTGGATTTATTGCCCTTTTTGTTTCGGTTTTAACTCATCCCAACATGATCGTCGAGATTTGGCGCCCGCCGTCCGGTTCGCCTTTGAGGACGCAGCGGCGATAGCTGAAAAAACGTTCCTCGTCCGCGCAGGTGTCGGCGGGCGAGACGGTGACTTCGGCTAATTCCATCTTTCTCAGCTTGTCGCGCACATAGCCCGGCAATTCGAACAAAAAATGATCCGGTTTGTCGGAATCAAAAAAGAATCGGTTATTCAATTCGTTTTCGTCCAGAAAGCGATCCATGAACTCCAAATCCACCTCATAAGAATCCTGCCAGATGCAAGGGCCGATGGCGGCCTGGATCGCGCCGCGCTTCGCCCCCAGCGACTCCATCGCGGCCACGGCGCTCTCGAGAATTCCCGCCAAGGCCCCCTGCCAGCCCGCATGAACCGCGCCGATCACGCCCGCCTTGGGATCCGCGAGCAGAACCGGCACGCAATCCGCCGTCAAGACCCCCAGCGCGAGTCCCGGCGTTTTCGTGACCAGCGCGTCGGCGCCGGGGCTTTGTTCAACCGCCCAGGGTGCCGAAACGGCGATTGTTTCCGTCCCGTGGACCTGCCTGCAGGTCAAAAGATTTTCGGGCTTCGCGCCGAGCGTTTCGGCAATAAGCGCCCTGTTCTGCGCGACCTTGCCCGGATCGTCCTTTTTGAACGGGTCCGCGTTGAGCGAAGCGAACGGCCCCTCGCTCACGCCGCCCCGGCGCGTGAAAAATCCGTGCCGGATTCCGGCAAGAACGGAAAGATTTCTGGCCTCGAGCGTTTCGATCATGGAAAGCCTGGAATCTCTTCAACGTCGCCGCGCGTGACGGCTATCGTCTTGAACAAGGCGCCCATCTGGGTTGGGTCCGTGAGGCGAAACAGGGCGGAATCGATGTCTTTCGCCTGTTCCTCCGTCGCGTTCAGCTTAAGCTGCGCGGCTCGGAGCTCTATGCCCATGGCGCAAAGAAACTCGCCCTGCGTGACGATCTCGCTCGTCCGGGCGCCTGCCTTTTCCGCCGCCGCGCGCAGGGCGGAAAAATCTACGTGCGCGGTCAAGTCGATTTCGCCCGGCCTGTCGAGAGGATCGGCGAATTTATGGCCGGATACGGCTTGAAGCGTGCTTTCCCCCGAAGCAACGGCATAGCCGTAATCGACCACGAGCGCCGCGCCGCCTCTTTGCGCGATAGCCCCGGCGAGGTCGAGCATAAGGGCGACGGCCTGCGGCGATTCCTCGATCACTTTTCCCGTCGCGTTCTCAGGGACGAAGACGAACCGCTCGCCGCCCCAATCCACAAGGCGCTCGCGCGGCCCCTCGTCCGTTTCGACGAATTGGCGGATCGGAAGGGCGTCGAAAAACTCGTTGGCGATCGCGATTAACGGCAAGGACGGCAAAAGCCCTAGCCCGTCGATAAAGCGCGGCGAAAAGGCCTCCAGCTTTTCGAGTTGGATCTCCAAAAGCGTTTCATCGCTTTCCATGAGGCAAAGGCGAAGCGCCTGGTGGAACCCCTCGATCTTCGCCGTCGCGCGAAGCGCGTCCTGCATCAGCGTGCCGCGTCCCGGTCCCATTTCAAGCAGGACAAACGGCGCGGGCTTTCCCATTTGCCGCCACATCTCCGCGCACCAGATTCCCACCATCTCGCCGAACATCTGGCTGATTTCCGGCGCGGTGACGAAATCGCCGTCGTGGCCGAGCGGATCGCCTTTGACGTAATAGCCGTAATCCGGATGCTGCAGCGCAAGCTGCATATATCTCTCCAGCGAGACGGGGCCTTCGGTTTTGATGATGTCGCGCAGGATGGAGGCGAGTTCGTTCATGCTTTCGTTTTTCTTATCGCGCGGACGATCACGTAAAGGCCGAACGCCGCCATGGGAAGGCAAAGGAGCTGCCCCATCGTCGCGCCTGCGTAGAGAAACCCAAGCTGCGGATCAGGCTGCCGAAAAAACTCTACGCCAAATCGGAAAGCGCCGTAAAGAACAAGAAACACGCCGGAGAGAATGCCATCGCGTGCGCGAACCCACGGCAGCCGCGCGAGAAAAAGAAGGACAAGATAGAGAACCAGCCCCTCAAGCGCGGCTTCGTAAAGCTGGCTGGGATGGCGCGGCGCCTCGCCGCCGCGCGGAAAAACGAAAGCCCACGGGACATCCGTTTCGCGGCCAAAGAGTTCGCCGTTCACGAAGTTCGCCAGCCGCCCCAGCCCCAGGCCGATGGGGGTGACGCAGGCCAAAAGATCGCTGAAGGCGAAAAAGGGTATCTTGCGCGCGCGCGTAAACCACAACGCCGCGAGAATAACGCCTAGCATCCCGCCGTGAAAAGACATTCCCCCTTCCCACACTTTGAAAAGAGCGAGCGGATTTTCGAGAAAATGATCCGGCTGATAGAAAAGCGCATAACCGATCCGACCGCCCGCCACTACGGCAATGACGGCCCAGGTCAGAAAATCGTCGTAATCTTTCGGCGTCGGTCCGGTTGGATTCTCCCGCGCCAGGCGCAGGCATTGCCACCAGCCGAAAAGAAAACCCGCCAGATAGGCCAAAGCGTACCAACGGATCGCAAGCGGCCCGATCGTCACAAGAACGGGATCAATCGGCGGAAAGGCGATGGCGAACATATATTTCTTCTGTCCTCTGTTCTCTGTCGTTTGTTTCTGTTATACCCCCTCCTCAAGCGAAGGGCCATAACGGAAAAAACCATGAAGAGAAAAGACAACGCAGGTCTGGGCGATCTCCTCAAACTCGGCGAGGCGGCTTTTTCCGCCCTACTTGGCGCGACGGAAAATCTTAAGGACTGTATGGAAGGCAAGCGCGACGAGCTGGTCCGCAGGCTCGATCTCGTCACGCGCGAGGAGTTCGACGCCGCCTTTGCCATGCTCAAAAAAGCGCGCGCGGTTCAGGAATCGCTTGAAAAGCGCATCGCGGCACTTGAAGGGAAAAAAGGGAAGTCAAGCCCTCGCAAGCCGCTCGCGAAAAAACGTTTTCGCGCCAAAGGCTAAGTTTACTTTCTGTTAATCATCGTCCGCGCGGCCCTGCCCGAAAAAAGGCGATTCAAGCGCCTGAAAAGATTCAATTATCGAGTCTTTTGAATCGGTTAGTCCGGAAACGTAAGGATTCGTTTGGAATCAATCACCTGTGACTCAAAACACACGCCTGCGCCCCCTTCTGCAGGGAAATCGCATGAGGAGTCTTGCGGCGCAGTTTGAACCTCTGATACCTCTTAAGGCGCTCTTCCACCGGAGGCCGCGTCCATGTCGTTTCTTTCCGTTCAAGAATCCGGCTTTGCTTACAACCCCCTCGATATTGTCGAAGAAATCGTCGCGGCGAACGAGTGGCTTTTCGACCGCTCGACCGAAGACGAGCTGATTGTCGAGCTGGCGGGCCGCTGGTGCCATTACCGTATGTATTTCGTCTGGCAACGCGAGGTCGGCGCTTTGCAGTTCTCCTGCCAGTTCGATATGCGCGTGCCCGAAGGCAAGCGCGGCGACGTGAACGATCTGCTCGCCATGCTGAACAATCGCCTGTGGCTGGGGCATTTCGACCTGGACACGCAGCAGAACGCGCCCTTGTTCCGCTATACGGTCCTTACGCGCAGCGACAGGATGCCGGGCGTAGAGATGCTCGAAGATTTGGTGGAAATCGCGCTGACGGAATGCGAACGCTTCTATCCGGCCTTCCAGTTCGTCATGTGGGGCGGCAAACGCCCGTCCGAGGCCCTGGCCGCCGCCATGATCGACACGGCCGGACAGGCCTAACTTTACCTTCCCAATTTTCTCAAAAACCGCAGCTTATAGGCGTTCCAACGCCCAAGTCTCTTCCGCCTGACCTCTCCCAAAAGATCGACGCCGTGGACTTCCCGCGCGGCCTGTCTCAATTGTTTCTTCAGAACCCTCGCCGTCCGACCTTTTTCCTTGTTCATGGCCTGCATGAGGCAGGTCAGGACCGTCAAACGGCCTCCTTCGGACGCAGGCAGGGGGAAAGGCCCTCTGAGGGTCCGCAGCTCACCGATAACCTGGTTGGTCAGACAAAACAGCTCCCGCCTGGCGGCCCTTCTCTTTCGATGGGCCATCGTTATTTTGTTTGCCGTTGAACGAAAAAGAGACATGGCTTCCTCTTGAAATAAAGTTCCTTAAAAACAAGCCATTATACACCACCGAGGAGGCCAAAAGCTGCTCCTTTATTATTTTCAAACGCAAGGCCGACAAAAAACCCCCGGTCTTTCCGCAAGAGCCGGGGGCTTTTCTGCTTTTCTAATAGAGGGTTAGGCTTTCGGTTCTTCTGCCGCTCTCGCCAGGATCGTGAGCTTGCCGCCCGCCTTCTCCACGGCGGCCTTGGCCCCCGCCGAAGCGCCCGCCACGGTAATGTCCACCTTGGCCTTGAGGGCGCCTTTGCCAAGCAGCCGAACGCCGTCCCGCGCCTTTTTGACGAGGCCGGTCTCAAACAGCATATCTTCCGTGATCGCCTTCTTAGCGTCGATACGCCCCGCCTCGATGGCTTCCTGAAGCCGACCGACGTTCAGTTCCGCATAGTCGCTGCCGAAAAGCATAACGAAGCCGCGTTTGGGAAGGCGGCGATGGATGGGCATTTGGCCGCCCTCAAAACCGCGAATAGAGACGCCCGTGCGCGCCTTCTGACCCTTGACGCCGCGGCCGGAAGTTTTGCCCTTGCCGGAGCCGATGCCGCGCCCGACCGACATCTTTTTCTTGCGGGCGCCCGGATTGTCGCGCAGATCGTTGAGTTTCATCGTCCTGATCCTTTTTTGTCTTAAGCCTTTACTTTAAGGCCGTTCTATAACCTGTTATTCAGACTTGGTTTCTTTGTTCTCGCCGGCATATTCCGCGCCCGCCTTGCGGCCCAGAACTTCGCTCACCTTTTTACCGCGACGCATGGCGACTGAACGCGGGCTTGTCACCTGGTCCAACGCGTTGAACGTCGCCTTGATCATGTTGTGCGGGTTCGACGTGCCGACCGACTTCGCCACGACATCTTGAATGCCCAAGGCCTCGAAAACGGCGCGCATGGGACCGCCCGCGATGATGCCCGTACCGGCAGGCGCCGTCCGCAAAACGACGCGCCCCGCGCCGTAGGTGCCTTGCACGTCATGGTGCAGCGTACGGCCTTCGCGCAGGGGAATGCGGCGCATTTTGCGTTTGGCGGCGTCCGTGGCTTTGCGGATGGCTTCCGGAACCTCGCGGGCCTTGCCGGTGCCGAGCCCGACGCGACCCTTGCCGTCGCCGATCACGACCAAAGCGGCCATCGCGAAACGCTTGCCGCCCTTGACGACCTTGGCGACGCGGTTGATGCCGACCAATTTCTCGATCAGATCGCTGCCTTCGCGGCCTTCGCGGTTCTCGCCAGATTCGGATTTTTTAGGCTTCGCCATAAGTTTTTTGCTCCCTCAAGAGAATCTTAGAATTCCAAACCGGCTTCGCGGGCCGCCTCGGCGAGCGCCTTCACGCGCCCCGTATAAAGATAGCCGCCGCGATCGAAGACCACGGCCTTGATGCCCGCCTTGACGGCGCGCGACGCGATGAGCTTGCCGACTTCGGCAGCCGCCTTTTTATCGGCGCCAGTCTTGGCCTTTTTACGCAAATCCGGCTCCAGGCTCGAAGCGGCGGCCAAGGTGTGGCCCTTCGCGTCGTCGATGACCTGGGCGTAGATGTAACGGCCCGAACGGTGGACGGACAGGCGCGGACGATCCGCAGCCTTCTTGCGAATCTGATAGCGCGTGCGAACCTTGCGACGCTCATGCAGTTCTTTTGCGGTTTTCATTTCTTCTTTCCTTCCTTGCGCCTGATCTTTTCGCCCGCATATTTGATGCCCTTGCCCTTATAGGGTTCCGGCTTTTTCATGCCGCGAATTTCCGCCGCGATCTGGCCGACCTTTTGCTTGTCAAACCCGGCGATCGAAATGACCGTCGGCTTTTCGGCCTTGATCTCGATGCCCGCCGGGATCGGGTATTTCACATCGTGGCTGAAGCCCAGATTCAAAACCAGCGTTTTGCCCTGAACCGCCGCGCGGAAACCCACGCCTTCGATCTCAAGCGTCTTTTTGAACCCCTCGCTCACGCCCTTGACCATGCCGGCCAGGTTGTTGCGCGTGGTTCCCCACATCATGCGCCCGCGCGGCGTCTTCTGGCGCGGCGCGACGACGATCTGGGCGCCCTCGACCTTGACCTCGACTTCCGGCGCCAAGGCGAGGGACAGCGTTCCGAGCTTTCCCTTGACGGTGACGGAGCCTTGCTTGACCTCGGCGGTAACGCCTTGCGGCAAGGCCACCGGATGTTTTCCTACGCGCGACATATCAAAACCTCGACTTCATTAAAAGATTCGGCACAGAATTTCGCCGCCGACGTTCTGGCTGCGCGCTTCGTTGTCGGAAAGCACGCCGCGCGGCGTCGAAAGGATCGAAACCCCAAGGCCGTTGAACACCCGGCCAAAGTCCTTGATCCCGGCATAGACGCGGCGCCCCGGTTTGGAAACGCGGTCGATACGGCGGATCACGCCTTCGCCCTCATGATACTTCAGTTCGATTTCCAGCATCGGCTGGCCGCAGGCCCGTTGCACCTCGGTATAGCCCCGGATGTAGCCTTCGCGCTGCATCACGTCGAGGACGCGCTTGCGAAAAGCCGAAGAAGGACATTCCACGACGGCCATCTTCGCCATGATTCCGTTGCGAATCCTCGTCAGCATATCGCCCAATGGATCGGTCAATGACATATCCGAATATCCTCCTTACCAGCTCGACTTGATCACGCCCGGAATCTGGCCCGCAGAAGCCAGTTCGCGCAGCGCGATACGCGAAAGTTTGAACTTGCGATAGAAACCCCGCGGGCGTCCCGTGACTTCGCACCTGTTCTTGATGCGATCCTTCGCGGAATTGCGCGGCATTTTCGCCAATTTCATAACGGCGTCGAAGCGCTCTTCCATGGACGTTTCCTTGTCCATGATCTTCGCCTTAAGCGCGGCGCGCGTCGCTTCTTTGTTTTTCGCCATCTTGCGGCGGCGCTCGTTCTTGTTGATCATCGATTTCTTGGCCATAACGTTTCCCTTCCTTAGCCCTGAAACGGCATATTAAAGCCGCGCAAAAGCGCCAGCGCTTCGTCGTCCGTCTCGGCGGTCGTGCAGATCACGATGTCCATGCCCCGGATTTCGTCGATCTTGTCGTAGTCGATTTCCGGAAACACGATCTGTTCCTTAAGCCCCATGGCGTAGTTGCCGTTGCCGTCGAAGCTTTTCGACGAGATGCCGCGAAAGTCGCGGATGCGCGGCATGGCCACGTTCACGAGGCGATCAAGAAACTCGTACATTTTCTCGCGGCGCAGCGTGACCTTGCAACCGATCCCCAAGCCGCCGCGCAGCTTAAAGCTGGCGATAGCCTTGCGCGACTTGGTGATGACGGGTTTCTGCCCGGCGATCAAAGCCAGCTGTTCGGCGGCGTTCTTGGTCTTTTTGCTGTCGTTCACCGCTTCGCCGACGCCCATATTGATGACGATCTTTTCAAGGCGCGGCGCCTGAAGCTTGTTCGTATAGCCGAACTTTTTCATCAGCTCCGGCAGAACGGTCTCTTCATAGTGGCGCTGTAGGCGCGGCACGTATTTGTCTTTGGTTTTGGCCGTCATGGCTTGCTCTCTTCCTTACTCGTCAATCATTTCGCCGGAACGCCTGGCGACGCGAATCTTCTCGCCGCCCTTGCCGATTTTGATGCCGACACGGGTCGGTTTGCCGTCTTTCGGATCGGCCAGCGCCACGTTCGAGACATGAATGGGATGCTCGATCAGTTTGCGCCCCCCCTGCGGATCCGTTTGCGAGGGCTTGGCATGACGCATGACGCGGTTCACGCCGACGACCAGCACGCGGTTTTCCTTGGGATAAACGGCCTTGACGATACCCGTCTTGCCCTTGTCCTTGCCCGCGATCACGACCACGTTGTCGTTCTTCTTAATTTTCATTTTGGTCGCCATCACAAAACCTCTTCAGCCAGCGAAATAATCTTCATGAAGCCGAGCGTGCGAAGCTCGCGCGTCACCGGTCCAAAGATGCGGGTGCCGATCGGCTCCTTGTCCTTGTTGATCAGAACCGCCGCATTACGGTCAAAGCGGATCACGCTGCCGTCGTCGCGCTTGAGCGCGAAGCGTTGGCGCACGATCACGGCCTTGTGCACGTCGCCCTTTTTCACGCGGCCACGGGGGATCGCGTCCTTGACCGAGACGACGATGATGTCGCCGATCCCGGCCTCCATGCGGTCCGAGCCTCCCAGAACCTTGATGCAGGCCACTTGCTTGGCGCCGCTATTGTCCGCAACGTCGAGGACTGTTTCCATCTGAATCATGGCTTATTTCCCTTCGCCTTCTACGACCGTCCAGCGCTTGCGCTTGCTGATCGGGCGGCATTCGATGATCGACACCACGTCGCCGACTTTGCACGCGTTCTTCTCGTCGTGCGCGGCGTACTTTTTCGACGTGCGGATGTACTTTTTGTAGATCGGGTGCATTACGCGGCGCTCGACAAGAACGGTGACCGTTTTGTCACCCTTGTCGCTGACGACCGTACCTTGCAAAACACGACGCGGCATTGTTCTTTCCTCTTCCTTATTTGGCGGCCGCTTTGGCGACGCCACGCTGGCGCTCGCCGATCACGGTCGATATCTTGGCGATTTCCTTGCGCACCGCGTTCATGCGGGCGGTGTTGGCGAGCTGGCCCGTGGCCTTTTGAAAGCGCAGGTTGAACTGTTCCTTGCGCAGCTCCATAAGGCGCGTTTCAAGCTCTTTATCCGTCTTCAAGCGCACATCGGCAGCCTTGATCGTGTTCTTTGCCATAGTCCTCTTCCCTTTCCTTACGCCGCTTCGCGCTTGACGATCTTGGTCTTGATCGGCAGCTTCGCGGCGGCCAGCTCAAACGCCTCGCGCGCGATGGCTTCCGAAACGCCGTCCAGCTCGAACATGATGCGGCCCGGATGCACGCGGCACGCCCAGAACTCCGGCGCGCCCTTGCCCGAACCCATGCGGACTTCGGCGGGCTTCTTGGAAACCGGGACGTCCGGGAACACCAGGATCCAAAGACGGCCCTGACGCTTCATCGCGCGGGTGATCGCGCGGCGGGCCGCTTCGATCTGACGCGCCGTGATGCGCTCCGGCTCCAGGGCCTTGAGGCCGAAAGCGCCGTAGCTTAAGCGAAAACCGCCCTTGGCCGCGCCGTGAATCCGGCCCTTGTGGGCTTTGCGGTATTTTGTCTTCTTTGGCTGTAACATGATCCTATCCTCAAATAACCCTTACGAGCGCACCGGCGCGTTTTCCAAGGCCCTCTTCTCCTGCGCCATCGGATCGTGATCCAGAATCTCGCCCTTGAAGATCCAGACCTTAACGCCGCAAGCGCCCATCGCCGTGAACGCGGTGGACACGCCGTAATCAACGTCCGCGCGCAGCGTGTGGAGAGGCACGCGACCTTCGCGGTACCATTCCATGCGCGCGATCTCCGCGCCGCCCAAACGGCCCGAGCAGTTGATCCGGATGCCAAGCGCGCCCAAACGCATGGCCGACTGCACGGCGCGCTTCATGGCGCGGCGGAACGCCGCGCGGCGCTCCAGTTGCCCGGCGATGTTGTCGGCCACCAACTTGGCGTCGATTTCAGGCTTGCGGATTTCGACGATGTTCAGCGCGACTTCGCTGCTCGTCATCTTCGCGATCTGCGCGCGCAGTTTTTCGATGTCCGCCCCCTTCTTGCCGATGACGACCCCCGGACGCGCCGAGTGGATCGTGACGCGGCACTTGCCCGCCGGACGCTCGATCGTGATCTTGGCGACGCTGGCCTGCGGACCGAGCGTTTTCGTCAGGAACTTGCGGATCTTCAAATCTTCGTGAAGCCTGTCGGCATAGCCCTTGACGGCGAACCAACGGCTGTCCCAGGTGCGATTGACGCCCAAACGAATGCTGATGGGGTTGACTTTCTGACCCATGACTTAAGCTCCCGCCGCGGGTTGGCCCGCTTCCTTGGTGGTTGTCTTTTTGGATAATCCCCTGGCCCGACGCGCCTGCTTTTTAGCGTCGATCTCGCCGTCCTTGCGCTCGCGCACGATGATGGTCAGGTTGCTGAACGGCTTTTCGATGCCTGCGCTCTTGCCGCGACCGCGCGTGTGAAAGCGCTTCATGACAAAGGCGCGGCCCACAAAAGCCTCGGCGACGACCAGGCGGTCCACGTCAAGCGAATGGTTGTTTTCCGCGTTCGCGATCGCGGCCTGCAGGACCTTTTTCACTTCCTGCGCGACGCGGCGCTTTTCGAAGCGAAGCTGCGTAAGCGCCGCGCCCGCCGCTTTGCCGCGAATGCTCGCCGCGACGAGGTTCAGCTTGCGCGCGCTGGAACGGATCGTGCTGGCCTTGGCCATCGCCTGATCGTCCGGCAAACGTCTTTCGTTCTTGGGCTTGCCCATAACCACCTACTCCTTATTTCTTCTCGGTCTTCTTGTCGGCGGCCGTGTGGCCCTTAAACGTGCGCGTAGGCGCAAATTCGCCGAACTTGTGGCCGATCATGTTTTCCGTCACCGAGACGGGCAAAAACTTGTTTCCGTTGTAAACGCCGAACGTCAGACCGACGAATTGCGGCAGGATCGTCGAACGGCGCGACCATGTTTTGATGATGTCGTTGCGACCGGAAGCGCGAGCCTTTTCCGCCTTTTTCAGCATATACCCGTCCACAAACGGACCTTTCCAGACTGAACGTGTCACTTGATGTCTCCCTTACGACTTTTGCGTATCGCGGCGCTTGCTGGCGCGACGAACGATGAAACGGTTGGTCCGCTTGTTCTTGCGGGTCTTGGTTCCCTTGGTGCCCTTGCCCCAAGGCGTGACAGGATGACGCCCGCCCGAAGTACGGCCTTCGCCGCCGCCGTGCGGGTGATCGACCGGGTTCATGGCCACGCCGCGAACGGAAGGACGGACGCCGAGCCAGCGCTTGCGCCCCGCCTTGCCGAGTTTGACGTTGCCGTGGTCGGGATTCGAGACCGCGCCGATGGTGGCCATGCAGTCCGCCGGAACGAGGCGAAGCTCGCCAGAGCCAAGCTTGATCTGGGCATAGTCGCCGTCGCGGCCCACAAGCTGAACGTAGGTCCCCGCGCTGCGCGCGAGTTGGCCGCCCTTGCCCGCCTTGATCTCGACATTATGGATGATGGTGCCGACGGGAATGTTCTTAAGGCGCATCGCGTTGCCGGGCTTCACGTCCACCTTTTCGCCCGAAACGACGGTATCGCCGACCTCAAGACGCTGCACGCCGAGGATATAAGAAAGCGTGCCGTCTTCGTACTTGATCAGCGCAATGAAGGCCGTGCGGTTCGGATCGTATTCAAACCGTTCCACCGTGGCGGGCATATCGAACTTCGCGCGCTTGAAGTCGATCAGGCGATAGCGCTGCGAATGGCCGCCGCCGATGTGGCGCGTCGTGATGCGACCCGTATTGTTACGTCCGCCCGTCTTCTTTTTTCCCTCGGTGAGGGTCTTGACGGGCTTGCCCTTCCAAAGCTCGGAGCGGTCGGTTTGCACCAACTGCCGAAGGCCGGGAGTTATAGGTTTGTACGTTCTGAGTGCCATGATCCTGTCCTCGAAACCTTAGATGCCCGTCGTAATGTCGATCTTGCTGCCTTCGGCGAGCGTCACGACGGCAAGCTTGACGTCGCTGCGCTGGCCGGGGCGTCCGCGAAAACGCTTGGTCTTGCCCTTGCGGTTCAGCGTGTTGACGGCCTTGACCTTCACGTCGAAGATTTTTTCCACCGCCGTCTTGATAAGCGGCTTCGTGGCCGAAGCCAGGACGCGAAACGTGACCTGGTTGTGGGCCGAATTGTTCGTCGCTTTTTCCGTCACGACCGGCGAAAGAATGACCTGGTAATGATCGGGGAGCAGCTTGGCTTCCGTCGTTTTCTTGCTCATTTCAGCCTCTCTTGCAGCTGCTCGACCGCGTTCTTGGTCAAAACCAAAACGTCGCGGCGGAGAATGTCGTAAACATTGGCGCCCTGTTCCGGCAGAACGTCCACAAAGGGAAGATTTCGCGCGGCCTTGGCGAAGTTCTCGTCGAGGTTCGCGCCGTCGATGAACAGAACGGATTTAAGCCCCATCTTCGCCAGCTTGGCGCTGAGGCCCTTCGTCTTGTGGTCGGCGACTTTCGCCTCGTCGAGGATCAAAAGCTTGCCGTCCTTTTGCTTCGCGGACAGCGCCATGCACAAAGCGAGCGAGCGAACCCTCTTCGGCAGGGCGTGCGCGTGGTCGCGGACCACGGGACCGAAGATGACCGCGCCTTTGCGGAACTGCGGCGAACGCAGGCTGCCCTGGCGCGCGCGGCCCGTTCCCTTTTGCGACCACGGCTTCTTCGTTGTGCCCGAAATGTCGCCGATCTGCTTGGTCTTGTGCGTGCCCGCGCGGCGCTTGGCGAGCTGCCAGTTGACCATGCGGGTAAGAATGTCGCGACGAGGCTCGATCGCGAACACCTCGTCCATCAGCTCGATCGAGCCGACATCCTTGTTCTCAAGATTTTTGACTGTCGTTTTCATCGTCTGTCCACCATTCCTCAAGCGGCCTGACCGCCGGTTTTCAAGCCCGCGGGCATCGGCGCTTCCTTGGGAAGCGGACGCTTGACCGCGTCGCGAACGCGCACCTGGGCGTTTTTCGCGCCCGGCACCGCGCCCTGAAGCAAAATCAAATCCTGCTCCGTGTCCACAGCGACGACTTTCAGGTTGAGCGTCGTCACACGACGGTCGCCCATATGGCCCGCCATCTTCTTGCCCTTGAACACGCGGCCGGGATCCTGGCGCTGGCCGGTCGAGCCGTGCGAGCGGTGCGAAACCGAAACGCCGTGCGTCGCGCGCAGGCCGTGGAAATTGTGGCGCTTGATGACGCCCGCGAAACCCTTGCCGATAGAGGTCGCGCTCACGTCCACGAACTGGCCGGGAACGAAATGGCTGGCCGAAAGCTCAGCGCCGACGTCCAAAAGAGCGTCCTCGGATACGCGAAACTCGGCCACGTTCTTCTTCGGCTCGACCTGCGCCTTAGCGAACGTGCCGCGCGAGGCCTTCGAGACATTCTTAACCTTGGCCTTGCCGGAACCGAGGCGGACGGCGACGTAGCCGTCCTTGTCCTTGGTCCGCACGCCCACGACCTGGCAGGCGTCGAGCTTCAGCACCGTCACGGGGACGTGCTTGCCGCTTTCGTCGAAAACGCGCGTCATGCCGCGCTTTTGCGCCAGCACGCCGGTCCGTTTCGTTTGAGTCTTTTCCGTCATCTCTTTCGTTCCTTCGTTTGGATCGCGGCCTTTATCGCTGCCGGAGGATCCGTTTCCTTATTTAAACCCTAATCTCCACGTCCACGCCCGCGGCCAGGTCGATCTTCGAGAGCGCGTCGATGGTCTGCGGCGTCGGCTCCAGAATGTCGAGCAGACGGCGGTGCGTCCGGATCTCAAACTGGTCGCGCGATTTCTTGTCCACGTGCGGGCCTCTGTTGACCGTGAAGCCTTCGCGCCAGGTCGGCAGAGGGATCGGGCCGCGAACCCGCGCGCCCGTGCGCTTGGCCGTGCTGATGATCTCGCCCACCGACTGGTCGAGCATCCGGTGGTCGAACGCCTTGAGGCGGATGCGTATCGTTTGCGTGTCCATGTTTCCTTTCAGGAAACAGAAAACAGATATCAGATATCGGATGTCAGAGGTCGAACGCCGGATGTCGGGAAGTCAATTCCAAAGCGATCCGCCATTCTTCTCTGTAACACCTTGCCTCTTTCTTCTCTGCCTTCTGTTCCCTCCTTTCCTCATCTATTCTGATATCTGACATCAGACATCTGACCTCTGATCATTGAACGACCGAAGGTCATTCGATGATCTTCGCCACGACGCCTGCGCCGACGGTCCGTCCGCCTTCGCGGATAGCGAAACGAAGGCCTTCTTCCATGGCGATCGGCGCGATCAGCGTCACATCGACCGAGATGTTGTCGCCGGGCATGACCATTTCGGTGCCTTCCGGCAGCTTGACTTCGCCCGTCACGTCCGTCGTGCGGAAGTAGAACTGCGGACGATAGTTGGAGAAGAACGGCGTATGACGGCCCCCTTCGTCCTTCGTCAAGATATAGCACTCGGCCTTGAACTTGGTGTGCGGCGTGATGGAG
>CAZZDK010000014.1:39467-61259 GCA_964652235.1 uncultured Rhodospirillaceae bacterium | reverse complement strand
AACCGTCATTGCGAGGAGGCCGTTAGGCCGACGAAGCAATCCAGGACCGTTGCAGACAGGGGGTCGGGGATCGGGGGTCAGGGAAAAAGAAAACACCGTCATTGCAAGGCGCGACTTGTCGCGCCGTGGCAATCCAGGGCCGCCCGCAGACAGGGGATCGGGGAAGAAAGAAAAAACCGTCATTGCGAGGAGGCCGTTAGGCCGACGAAGCAATCCAGGACCGTTGCAGACAGGGGGTCGGGGATCGGGGGTCAGGGAAAAAGAAAACACCGTCATTGCAAGGCGCGACTTGTCGCGCCGTGGCAATCCAGGGCCGCCCGCAGACAGGGGATCGGGGAAGAAAGAAAAAACCGTCATTGCGAGGAGGCCGTTAGGCCGACGAAGCAATCCAGGACCGTTGCAGGCTGTTCTTAAACGACTCTGGATTGCTTCGCGCTTTCAGCACTCGCAATGACAGGTGTTTTGTTTGTTTCCCTGAATCCTGAACCCTACTTCCTCCCCTTCCACTTCTCGAAGCTTCTCGCGCCGGTATAGCCCAGATAGCCCATGCCGAAGAGATTGACGATCGGTTCGGGAATAGAGGAAAGCCAGGCCTTAAAGCCTTCGGTCACGCTGCCCGCAAGGCCGGGATCATAGGCGAACAAAACGCCCATCGGCAGCGAGGCCAACAAGAGAAGATAAATGACGTACATAAAGGAAGGCCGCGCGCGGCTGGTCCAGGGATCGGCGCTTTGCGCCTCGGCGAGGATGGGGGAAAGCTGGGCCCTGATTTCCTCAAGCGCCTGCTGCCCTTCGGCTTGGATGAGTTGCAGTTTGGCGGCTTCGCGGGCGGCCTGATCGGGAATGATCTTGTCGATCAAGGAACAAATAGGGGAAATAAGCGCTTCCCAGACCATCTTAAACCTCCTCTTCAGGTTTATTCCAAAGCCGGGCCTCGGCGGCGCGCCGCCGCGCCAGGCCGCCCAGAATCTCGCCGCCTGCGCGTGTCCAGCGAGCGAATTGGGCGGGCACCTGCTCGTACCAGCCTCTGTTGAGCAGTTTGAGCAAAGACGAACGCTCGAAATTGCCGATTCCGACGTTGAACACGAAGCAGACAAGGGCGGAAAACTGGTTGTCGGTCAGCGGCACATTCACAAGGCGGGAAACGGCCCGCTCGGCGCTGTTCACGTCTTCCTTCAAAAGCCGCTCGGCCTCGGCGAGCGTGACGGTCATGCCGGGCCGGGTCGTGCGGGTATGGCCGTAGCCGACGGTCCAGACATGGCCGGGGCATTGATAGGCCCGCAGATGCAGGCCCTCGAATTCCTTGATGAGAGCAAGGCCCGCCTCGTTGACGTGCCGCGCGGCCCAGGCGGCGAGCTTCGCGCCCGCCGCGATTTCGACTTCCTGATGCATGATGCCTCTCCTTTATCTTCCCGCCAGTTGCTTTTCGATCCTGCCGAGAAGAAGCGTCTGCGCGGCGAGACGTTCTTCGATCCGGGCCAGTCTTTCGACGGTCTGGCCCTGCGCCTCGCTGGCGTGCGAGGCGGCGCCCTCCAGCCTTTCGACGCGCTGTTCGATGTGAACGTTGTCGCGGATTCGGGCGGAGATCCACCACACGGCGCCGCCGCCCTGGATCATAAGGGTCACAAGGATCGCGAGCGGCAAGCCGCGAATAAGCCCGTCATGCACTTCCAGTTTCATTTTTTCCTCACGCTTTCTGAACCCGCACGTTCCAGGAGCCCGAAGCGAGCGTCACCGAAGCGCCGGTCTGGTTCTGCAAACGAACGGAGACGTTGCCCGCCGAACTTACGTAGGCGACGGCAAGAACGCCCTGCAAATCGTAAGGCGCGGCCACATGGACGAAATCGCCGAAAGCGGCGCCGGAAACGGCGACGGGCGAGGACGTAGCGCCCGCGCCTGCCGCAAGGGTTCCGGGATTCCACGTCAAGGAAGCCTGCCCATAGGCGGCGACAAGCGGCGTCCAGGCGGTCCCGGCATAAACAAGCAGCCTGCCTTCGGCCCGCGAGAAAGCGAGCCATCCGGCCTTCGGAGCCTTGAAAAGCCAGCCGGAATAGTAGAGCGCAAGCTCGCCCGCATGGCCCGCCCAGGCGCCCGTCGGCGACGCGGCGACGATATAAACGTCGCCGTCCGCCGGGGAAGCGGGCGGCGCGGAAAGCGCGCGGCTGATGACGGACAATTGAACCAGCGCGTCGAGCTCGCTGAGCGCCTCGTTGTGCGTGACTTCCTTCTGCGCCTGCGAGGCCGCCAGATACGAAAGCCCTAGATTCGGACTTGTGGTCATAAAATTTTCTCCTGTTTTTTAGGGTTCAGGGAAACAAATAAAACGCCCGTCATTGCGAGTCCTGCCTGCGCGAAGCGGAAGCAGGACGAAGCAATCCAGAGTCATTTAAGAACAGCCTGCAACGGCCCTGGATTGCTTCGTCGTCGCGCCGTTGGCGCGCCTCCTCGCAATGACAATTTCTTCTTTCTTCCCCGACCCCCGAATCCCGACCCCTGACTCTCACACCCTTCCGCTCGCGGCCTTGCCGCGCCCGTAGCGGGAACTTTTCTGATAAACCCTCACGCTCACGCTCGCCTGCGCGGCGCCGAAATCGGCGGCCTGCTGCGCCGCCGTATAGGCCGCGCTCGCCGCCGCGACGGCGAGCGTCCGCAAAACCTCGCCCGCGTCGGACAAAATCTCCACGTCGTAAAACTCGGCGTCCTCGTCGAGCGGCACGTCGATATAATCGACCCAGGCCGCGTTTTTCCGCGCGCGCCGCGTCCAGGAAAGCGTAAGGTTCCCGGCCTCGTCCCGAACGCCCTTCAGATGAACGGGGGCGAGAGGCTCTAGCGTCTTAAGCCCGTAGGTCAGCGCGAGGTCCTGCGCGACGTCGATGGACTGGCCGTTCGAGACGGCGCGGAAGGAATGCGTCGCGCCGCGATCCGAAAGCTGCGCGGGCAGGAATTGCAGCGCGTCCGGCGAGAGCAGAACGAAAGGCTCGCCGAGCGTATGCCCCGCGACCTTGTCTTCCGTCCCCTTGCGGCCCCGCAGCAGATTGGAAAGCGCGTAAAGCCCCGGCCCGGCGAGCGTGGCGGTCCGGAATTGGATGATCTCCGCCCCCACCAGGGCTGCATTCGCGCCGCTAAGCAAATTCGTTTCATTACAAGAGCTTAGCTCGCCTCTTAAAAGTTGAACCTTAAGAACGCTTTCCCGGTCCCTATAATAAGGAGACCGCGCGGGCAAGACGCTCGCCGCGCTGCCGGAGACGGCGGCGTTTTTGATCGTCGCCTGCCGCGAAAAGTTCGCGCCGTCCGCCGCCCGCCACAGGCTCGCGCCCGGCCAGCCGTCCAGGCCGCTCGCCGCGAAATAAAAGCCCGGCTGGTCGTCCTCGGCGCGAAGCAACGGCAAATCCATCAGATAAAGGAACGTCTGCGCGACCTCCGTCAGAGAGCCGATCTGTCCGCTTCCGCCTTCCGCCTGGGAAGCGCTCGTCAAAACGTTCAAGGGACAGGCCACGCCGTCCACGCGGATCACGCCGCCGGAAAGACGGGTCTCGGTCACGCGCAATCGCGCCTCGCCCAAAGTGGCGACGTCGCCCGGCTCCAGCCCCAGCCAGGCGCGGGAGAGAAACAGGCGGTACGTCGTCCGCTCGCTCCAACGTTTGAAAAGGACGTCCTGCGCGATCCGCTTGGCCCGCGTCGGCGACAGGACGAGCGGCAGAGACAGGCTCTCGACATTCAGCGAACCTTTCGTGACGGCGCGACGCGCCCGCTGGGTTCCCTTTTCGTAATCGCGCGTCGCGTCTTCGTAATCGACGCCCAGCTCGACGGGCAAAGAAATCTCCGGCGCGCGCGTTTCGATGAGGCGAGGAGACGCCTCCCCGCCCTCTTCGCTGGCGCCCGCCTCGCCTTCCGCGATCAAGACCTCCGCGCCCGCGCCGTGAAGAACGGCTTTAAGCTGGCCGCCGCTTTCGACCAGCTCGAACGGCGCAAGCGTCCGCAACGGCTCGAGCGCCGAAGCGCCGGTTTCCCGGTCGCCGACGACATAGCCGTCCACGGAAAGGCCGGCCAGGGCGGCCACGTCGAAATCGCCGCTTTCGTAGCCCGCTTTTCGCAGGATTTTCGCGACGACGTTATCGAGCGTGTCCCCGGTGTTGCGCCGCTTAACGAGGTCGAGCCGCCCCAGATCGCCCAGCGTGCCCCAATTGGCCGAGAGCAAAAGCCGGACGGAATCGACGGAAACGACGCCGAAATTCAGGCCCGGCAGGCCGAATCCCTCCAGCGCGATCCCGTCGGTCGTCAGGGAAAAGCCCGAGGCGCCGAGCGTCACCTCGCTCAGGCGGTAAAAATTTTCCACGCTCGATCGTTGAACGAGAACGATCCTATCGCCGATCAGAACCGGCGCGTGGCACAAGGCGACGCCGAAGGAAGCGTTGGAAAGCGTCTGCCAGGGCCGCGTGATCGTAAAGCCTGCCGCCGACGGAACGAACGAGACCATCCGCATATCGATGGTCGTCAGATAAAGAAAGGTCCACTCCGCCTCGCCCGTCCGCAAAAAATAAGCCTGCCCGCCGTTGCCGGTTCCCGCGCTGACGCCGCTCATCAGCGTCGCAAGCGCTCCGACCGAAAGCGCATTGTTCTTCCAGACCAGCGGCCGCGCCTCCATGAGCGAGAAAGCGGGCGCGGAATCCACGACGAAATGCAAAAGCCCGCCCGCGTAAGGGACGAACTGCGCGTACATTTCGACCACGCGAGAGGTTTGCGATCCAGCCCCCCACACGTCGAAAAAGCCGAGATCGACGACGGACAGGCCGGACCGCATAAAAACGCGAACGCCCCGCGCCCCGCCGCTCGTCGCCATGACGAGAAAGCGCTGCGCGTCGATCCAGGCGACCTGCCGCGTTTCCGCGACTTCCATCGAAACGGAAAGCGGCGTTCCGAACTGGCGCGTTTGCGAGTCGTAAAGGGCGACGGTAAAGGGCTTTCCCGTCCCCCCGTCCTGCAACCCCACGGCCACGAAACGCTTGTCCGCCGCCATGGCCCAACTCAGCCCGCCGACGCTCGACCCGGTAAAGGCGGCGCTTTGGCTCCGCGCGATTTCGACCGGCGCGTCGCCCGTCACGTCGTATTCGACGGCGTAAAGGGAAGTCTGCGAGCCCGAAGCTTTATAGCCGCCGACGATCACGCGCCGCGCGCTGAGGCTTCCGCCCTCCGCCACGAGCGGCGGCGCGGCGCCGCCCCGGTTCGCCGCGATGGGCAGATAGATATTCGGGTCCGCCATGCCGAGCCATTCGGGCTTTCCGGTGGGGTCCTTGGGCAAAACTTCGAAAGTGAGGTTCGGCAGCCGGTTGCCGAAATTGGCGAGCTGCAAGCCTTCCAGAACGACATAGGCGATCCCCTTATAAGCGGGAACCAGCCCCGCGCCGATCCAGGATTCCAAAAGAGGATCGACTCCCTGATCGTCCGTCCCCCTGTGAAAGGACGCGCCCGCGACGACGCCCGCCGTCCACACCCCATTTTGATAAATGATCTTGCTGTCGGCCCAGATGGTCTGGACGCTGCCGATCTCGCCCGCGCCGATCGCGACGGCGACGTTCAGGCTGTAGGTATAGGTCGTGCTGACGCTGCTCGCGCCGCCGCCCTTGCCGCCGCCGGAAGAGGAAGAGGTCTCGTGCGCCGTTTCGACGAGGTCGCCGACCCAGATGACGTTGCCCGCCACGCGCGCGCGTCCGAAGATAAGCGGGATGGCGACGCCGTAGCTGGAATCCTGAATCTTGAAATTCTCAAGCCGCTTGCCGTCCCTGGCGGAAGACGAAGACGACCAGCCGAGATATTCGTCAACGCGACGGCCGTATTTGTGGCCGAGCGAGCCGAGCAGCCGTCCGCCGATACCCGGCAGGATCGAGTTGCCGACCGAAGCGCCGACGCTTGAGAGAACGATAGAGGCCATTGGGGTTGCCTGTTAAGAGAAGCATTTAGGGTTCAGGGAAAAGAGGCATTCGGGGAAAAAAGAAAACCTCGTCATTGCGAGGCGCGGCAAGGCCGCGCCGTGGCAATCCAGAGTCGTTTAAGAACAGCCTGCAACGGCCCTGGATTGCTTCGTCGGCCTTCCGGCCTCCTCGCAATGACGGTTTTTTCTTTTTCCCCGCCCCCTTTCTGTCGTCTGTCGTCTGTCCTCTGTCCTCTGTCATCCGCCATCCGCCACCCGGTAAACCGCTACCAGCCGCCGCCGCCAATAATCGCCGAGCGCCGTTTCCACCACGCGCCGCGCGGGCGCGAAGGCGTGAATCATCGTCGTGGCGCTTGTCGCGAGCGCGACGTGCTGCGGCAACGCGCCGTAGCGGAAAACAAGTATGTCGCCCGCCCGGATCGCCTCGACGCGACGCGCCCCGTGCGCCTCGATGGCGGCGACAAGCGCCGCGCCGTCGGGCCTTGGCGCGTAATCCGCGCGGTCGTTGACCTCAAGGCCTGCGGCCCGCGCCGCCACGATAACAAGCCCGATGCAATCCAGCCCGACGCCGGGCAAACGGCCCTGATGATGGAACGGCGTGCCCAGGCACGCCCGCGCGGCCGCGATCACGGCCTCTGGCATCCGGTTTTTATCTTGCATCGGGATAATCGAGAATCTTCCCGATCCCCGGCAAATGCGGAAAGCCGCCGTAATTCGCGCCGTTCGCAAAAACGTTGCGGCAGGTCGAAAATCTTTTGTCGCAGCCCGGCGCGATTTCGTACGCGTCGCCCACGGCGATGGTTTCGTTCATCGGCAGCCAAAGCGTGAAGGTCTGCGAAGACAAATCCCATTTATAGACTTCCGCGCGCGCGCCCGCGTTATCTCCGCTCGTCCAGGTCAGAACCGCGTCGTTGAACGTCCCCGTCGCCTCGCCGCGCATGAAGTCGGAAAAAATCTGCCGGTCCGTCGCGCTTGTGACGCTGCCGCTTACCTTAAGCGCGGAAAGGGCCACGCCGCAGCGCCCGTCGCCGAGATCGTAGCGGCATTCCGGCGCGTAGGTTTCGCCCACGCGCTGGCCCAAAAGATCGCGCAGGCCGCGCAGAGCGGCGACGTAGCGCCCGTCCTTCAGCGCGACTTCGCCGATCCAGCCGCGACGCAAAGGCGCCGCGCCCTGCGAAAGATCGGCCCAATTGCAGATAAAAACGTCGATCCGCGCGAAATCGTAAAGGCCTTTGCGCAAATCGTCTTCCGAAATCAGCGCGCTGTCCAGGATGCCTTCTATGTCGAAATCGTCGGCCTTAAGGTCCGCCTTCTGCGCCAGAGCTTCGGGCGAGAAAGAGCCGTCGGCCCGGTACGTCACGCCGTCCAGAACGAGGTCCGCGTCGTGCGTGGTAAACGCGATCACGGCGCCGTCGGTCCGCGTGATTTTCACGAGCTCGGCGAGCGTCGTCAGCTCGCCGCTTAAATGGGCGGAAAGCGCGGCGGACAGGTCCTTCATCAGACCCTCACTTCGATAAGCGGAATCTCGGCCCGGCCCAGATTCTTGCCGTCGGCGCTCAAGTTCAAATGGTCCGTGTCGAAGCGAACCGGCACGTCGAACAGAAACCCCGCCGTGACGCTCGCGCCCGAAGCGGGCGCCTGCGCGAAAGTCACGATCCCCGTCCCTGTATCCACGCTCCAGCCCGTTTCATGGGCGGTCCCGTCCACGCCGATCAGAACGGACCCGGATACGGGCTTTCTGATCGCGCGGACGTGCGAAGCGTCGCCGCTGCCGTAGGTTTTGACAAGCTGGAAAACGCGGCTTGCGCCGTCGCCGGTCCCGATAAGCTGGTCGGTGAAGGCGGGGGCGCCCGTCCCGTCGGCGGCGGAGGAAAAATCGCTCCAGTCGCGAAGGCGAAACGCCCGCGCCCTGCCCGCCCGCGCGTGGAAGAACGCGAGCAGCAAAGAAGCGTCCGCCGACGACACCACGCCCGTCCGCGCGTCGTATTTGCGCCGCGCCTGGCTCCATTTCTGGTTGCGCCGCTCGTAGCCGCCCTGCACCGCGACGATTTCGGTCGCGAATTGCGGCCCGCCGCTCGCGCCGGGACGGACCTTCAGCGGAAAGCTCACTTCGTCGAACGCCATGATGTCACCCCAAGGAAACGTCTTCTTCGACGAGAAGATTGAGCCATCTCGTCCCCTCGTCGGGAGCGAAAACCGCGCGGATCAAAAACGTCCGCTCGCCGCGCGAGAGCCGCAGGCCCGTCTTCACCTCAAGATCGGGCCGCGCGCGCGCGATCACGCGGCGGGAAAAAGGATCGCCCTCGCCCGCAAGCTCCATCCTGCCCCACAAAACGCCGATGGTTTCCCAGCCTTCCGCTTTTTGCGCCTGCAACAAAAAGGGCGTCTTCAAATCGCCTATGCGCATGAGCCGCCCGCCTGCAAAACGCGGTAGGGTTGCAAAAGCGCCTCGATGGTGAGCGGCGCCTTGGCGTAAGTCGCCGACGCGGCGGCCTCGCCCCTGTTTTCGTACCAATGCAGCGCGAGCTGCATGATCGCGAGCCGAATGTCCGCCGGAACGGCGTCCGCGCTTTCGCCGTAACCCGCGACGTATTCGACGACGATGCCGTTCGCGCGGCGTCCCGGCACGGGCCATCTCGCGCCGGAACGCAAGGCGATCTCGCCAGGGACTCGGGCGGCATTGACGTGATAGTTCGAAGAATCCCACTCGCTTGCCGCGTCGTTTTCGTCGAAGAATTGAAACTTTTCGACGCTTAAAAGCGGCCCGCGCGGCAAAACGATCTTATCGCCGCGCGGAATCCCCGAAAGATAAAGCGCCCAGCCCTGCGAAAGAAAAGCGCGGCGCGTATAGGCCTCGGCCCATTGCCGCGCCGCCTTGACAAGCGAGGTCAGCAGCGCGTCGTCCGAGGAATGCTCGATCCGCGCGTGCGCCTTGAGCTCGGCCAGCGCGACGGCCTCGACCGTCGGCGGCGATAAAAGGACGTTCGATTTCATGATGGTTCCTTTCAATCTCCAGCCTATCCTTCGTCATTGCGAGGCGCGAAGCGCCACGGCAATCCAGAGTCAAGCCGAACGACTTTTGTTTCTTGCGACTCTGGATTGCTTCGTCAGCCCTGCGGGCTTCCTCGCAATGACGAAGGAAAGGAGGCGCTTTCGCAAAAGAAAGCGCCCCCGTCCCTTCTACTGCGTCGGCATATTGCGCGGCGTCCCCGCCACGACGACCGCGGACGACAAGGCGCCCGTCGTCGCGCCGGAAACCGTCATCACGACCCGCACATAGCGCTGCGTGCCGACATAGCCGACCGCCTGCACGGCGTTGCCGCCGGACGCGCTGGTCGCCGCCGAGAACGCGCCGTCCAGATCGCCCGCCGAAACGTTCGTATAGGTCGAATTGTCCATCGAATGCTGGACCGACGGCGTGTGCGTGCCGTCGGTGCAGGTTCCGAACGAAACGAGGATCATGGCGGAATCGAAGCCGCGCAGATCCACGCCCGTTCCCGTCGCGCTGGCCGTCCGCGCCGCCGGGGCGAGCGAGGGCAAAACCAGAACGTTGCGCGAAAGATTTCTCATAACCATTTTCGTTTTCCTTTCCTTGGACTAGGCCGTTGCGAATTTCAAAAGCTTGATGGCGTCGAAGTTGACGACGTCGCCGCCCACGCGCTTGCTGCAACGGAACTTGACGAACGGAGCCGCCGTGTACGGATCGCGCAGGACGCGCAGGCCGATGCGGTCCACGATCGTGTAGCCTTCCGCGAAGTTGCCGAACGCGACGGACAGGCTGGAAGACGCCATCGTCGGCATATCTTCCGCCGGAACGAGCGGATAGCCGAGAAGCGTGGCCGGATTCCCCGCCTGGAAACTCGGCTGCCAGATGTAGGCCCCGGTGCCGCTTTCCTTGAACTTGCGAACCGCGTCGATGACCGAGCGCGGCATGAGCCACGAAGCCTTCGGCAGATAGCCCGCGCGCAGCTTGTTCATCAGCGTGATAAGGACGTCGGCGGCGTTCGAAGAGGCGAAAGCGCCGCTCGCGCCCGTGGCGACGTGCTCCAAAACGCCCCAGGCGCGCGAGGCGTCGTCCGTGGCCGAGGTCGCGTAGCTCAAAAAGCCGCGCGGCTGGCCCACGCCGTCGCCGGAAACGAACGCCGTGTTTTCGCGCGTGGAAAACTTGTTGGCCACGCGCGAGACGAGCCATTCCTCGACGTTGATGTTCGCGTCGTCGAGCAGCTTCTGCGTCGCCTTGGGCTGCGCGTAAAGCTCGTGGACAGGGATGCGGATTCGCCCGATCGTCCCCTGGTCGGTGTCGGACCGCGTATCCAGCTCGGAAACCCATTGCGCGGCGGCTTCGTTCGTGTCGCGCAGCATTTCGACGGCTTCCGAGGAAATGCTCATGACGGTCGCGAGCTGGCGCATGGGCGTGCTGTCGAACTGGCGCGTGACGATCCTGTCGGCCATTTCGGTCGGCACCATATAGCCGCCCTGCTGGTCGGCGATGACGCTCATCTCCTTGGTTTGCAGGCTGGACACGTCGGCTTCCGCGCCTTTGCTGACATAGCGCAGAAAGGCCGATTTGTATTCGTCCTCCTCGCCGTCGCCCGCAAGACTCGCGCCGCCTTTGCCCGGACGACGCAAGGCGGTTTTGACGCCCGCAAGCTCGTCCTGAAGCCTGTTGAGCGCGCCGTCCATGCGTCCCAGCTTTTCTTCCAGAAGAACGTCCGCGCCGCCGCGACGTTCGATCTCGCTGAGACGCTCGTCGTTAACGCTTTTGTATTCTTCGAACGCGCGGGCCAGCGTTTCCGTGGCGCCGTGCACTTCATTCATGTCGATCATTTAGACTCCCCTTCTTTCCTTGCGTTTCAACGCGCGGGCGGCCCGGTGAAGGCGCTCCACGATCAGACGAGTGGCTTCCGCGTCCCCCCCGCGCTTTTCTTTATCTGGCTTCCCTGGGCGGCGAGCACGGGGCGATTTCACTTCGCTCACCCGCGCCGCGTCGTTGGCGGGAAACGTCACCAACGAGATTTCAAAAAGCTCCACGTCCGTAAGAACGCGCGCTTTACGCCTGCTGTCGAGGCGCGAACGAACGACGCGATAGCCGATCGAAAGCCCCGTAAGCGCTCCCAACTTAAGAAGTTCATAAGCCTCCCTCCCTTTCTGCGTGCCGAGCGCCAGCTTGCCGCAGGCGCGCAGCCCGTTTCTGTCTTCCGTTAAAGAAACCCAAAGGCCGATGGGCATGGTCGGATCGTGCATCCAAAGCATGGCGGGCGCGTCGCCGCGCGCCGCCTTTTCGGCGAGGCTGCGCCTGAACGCGCCCGCCGCGACGATTTCGTTCTGGCTGTCGCGCGCGCCGAAGACGCTGGCGTAGCCGCAAAAAGTCCCGTCGGCCGCCAGCGATTTGATCGCCAGAGGCCGCTGCATATGTTGAATGTTCATGTCGCTTTCCGTTTCGGTTGCTATTCCTTCGCCGGGACATCGTCCCCGCCGTCCACCGGGCCGTAGCCCAGCGCCGCGCGCTTTTCGTTCACGCTCAAAAAGTCGGCGTCCTTGATCTTGTCCCACAGGGCCTCGCGCCGCGCCGCAAGCGCCGGAATCTCGTCCTCGTCGAAATCCAGATAAATCCCGCCGCCGTACATCGGCGCAATCCAACGGTCGAACGCGCCGATCACGCGCGAAAGAAGCGGCAGAACCGTTTCTTCGTAAAAGGCGAGACGCGCCTCTTTCATGTTCGCGTAGGTCTGCGCGCCCTGGATTCCGATCAACTGGACCGGAACGCCCATCGCCAGCGCGATGTCGCGCGCCGCCGCGTCCCGCCCGGCGAGCCAATCCATGTCCTTGGGCGAAAGGCTCATCTCGCGCCATTCAAGCCCGCCTTCCAGGATCATCGGCCGCCCCGCGTTTTCGCGCCCCGCCGCGCTTTGGTCCATTTCTTCGCGCAGGCGGGCCATCTGTTCTTCGCTGAGCGTCGCGGGCCCCTCTTTCGGCGCGAACACCAAGGCGCCCGAAGGCCTCGCGCCGTGACTGAGCAGCGCCTGGTTCCACGCGCCCGCCGCGTTGTGCTGATCGACCGACAGCATCGCCGCCTCAAGCGGCGCAAGGCCGTACCAATCGTCGAGCGGATGGAAATGCTTGATGTGCAAAATCGGGCTTTGCCCCGTCAAAGGATCGGCGGCCCAGCGCGTGACCTTTCCGCCCACGCTGTATTCGTAGCCTTGCGGCAAGCCGCCCGCGCCGGGGACCACCTTCATCCGATCCGAGCGCAAAACGTAAAGTTCGCCGGGCCTGCCGCCGCCCTGCGGCGCGACGGCTTCGATATAGGCGTTGCCCGAAATTTGAAGATTGAGAAAAATATTTTCCAGAAAACTCACGCCGTCTTGCAGCGGATTGGGCCGGTCGAGAAGGGAAAGCAGCGGATGGCGTTCTATCTCCTCGCCGCCCTCTCCGTAAAGCAGCCACGGAACCGCCGCCGCCGCGCCCGCCGCCATGCTCGCGCAGCGATAGGCGACGACGTTTTTGCGATAGCCCTCTTCCGCCAGGCTTTCGTACCGACGCGGCGTCCATTTGGGCCGCCCGACATGACTCCAGGCGATGACAGGCCCCGCGCCGCTCGTCTTGACGGATTGAGGACGCAGCATTCGCGTCACGAGATCCTTAAACCCCATGCTTCCCCCCTGGCTTTTGGTTTTCGGTGAAAACGCTTTTATTTGTCATGGCAAGGCGGCAAGAGGGACATTTCTAAAATTGTCATTGCGATCAAGCCCCGGACTTGATCCGGGGCGAGCGCGGCAATCCAGAGTTTTAAGAACAGCCTGCAACGGCCCTGGATTGCTTCGCGCTTTCAGCGCTCGCAACGACAATCTCTTCTTTTTCCCCGACCCCCGAATCCCGACCCCCGACCCCCCTCTTAAACCATCCTCACCCTCGGCTCGCGTTCTTTGCCGCCCGTCAATTCCGTCACCGCCCAGACCAGCGCGTCCACGCGGTCCGGCGAGTTTCTTTCAATCCCGTCTTCCGTAAACCGCGCCATCTGGTCTTCCAACTGCGGCAAAGGCCCGACGTGCTTGACGCGACCCTGCTCGTAAAGCGCCGCGACCGGCAGCGCCCTTTGCATTTTGCCGCGCAGAGCGCGGACCGCTTTGACGTAAATCTCCGGCGCGGTCTGGCGCAAAAGACGCTCTACCAGTTCGCCGCCCGCATTCACCTCGGCCACAAGGCAATCCGCCCCGACCTTTTCGTAAAGCGCCGCCGCCCGCCGCGCCCACGTATCGGGCGAAGCGCGGCACGACCAATCTTCCAGCACGTAAATCAGCCCATCTTCGCCGCGTCCCGCCGCGACGATTCCCGTTTCGTCGCTCCCCGCGCCGCCGCTCACGGCCGGGTCCACCGCAACGACGATCCGCTTCAAAGGCGGCTTTTCGAAGGCTCGCGTTTTTTCGATCACGTCGCGCGACCAAAGCGCGCCTTCCGTATCTTCCAAAATCTCCGCCTCAAGTTCCTGCCGCCCCAGGCGCGTGCCTTCGTAGCGCGCGCGCAGCTGCTCTAAAACCGCAGGGGCGAGATTTTTCTCATTATCGAACGTCCGGCCCCGCGTCAGAAACACGTCCCGGCCCGCGCGGGCCACCAATTCCCTTAGAATCTCCGTGTTGCGCGGCGTGGTCGTGACGATCACGCGCGGATCCTCGCCCAGGCGAAGCCCGAACAGCATTTGATCGAACGCCTCGCGCGAGGGCCAGGCGCCCAGCTCGTCGCACCAGACGCGGTGATGCTGCGGCCCGCGCAGCCTTTCCGGCTTGTCCGCCGAGAAAAGCCGCGCCCGGCTGCCGTTGAACAAAAGCAGATCGCCCATCGAACGCCGCCACACCCGCACGCAGGTCGGCGGCAGCGCGGCCAGAAGGCCGCTTTCGCCCTCTACGCACACGTCGCGGGCGTCGGCAAACGTCGGCGCGATCACCCCGACCCGTACCCCCGGATTCCAAAGCATATAGGCCGCCAGGTCTTCCGCCCCCGTTCGCGTCTTGCCCCAGCCGCGCCCCGCCAGAATAAGCCAGATGCGCCAGCTTCCCTTAGGCGTCAGCTGGTTGCGCCTCGCTTTCCGTATCCAGCGAAAACGCGCCTTCAGCGCCGCCAAGCTTGGCTTCGGCAAGCGCTTCAAGAAGCGCGCGAGCCTCGTCGAGAGTTTCGTGTTCTTCAAGGCGTTCCCTTTCCTTCGACCCGCCGTCTTCGCCGTCGGGCTTGATCCGATCGAGCAGCGCCTTGGCCGCCGAAACGCGGACGGAATCGCTTTCGCTCGTTTGCATGATTTCAAGAAGAACCTCGCGCACGCGCGCGGCCAGGTTTTCGGCGTCTTCTTTTTTTCTCTTTTCGCTTGAAACGGAATCCATGTCTTCTTTCCCCTCTTTCGCGGACGCGCGAAGTCCCGCCCCCGTTTTCCGGAAAGGAAACGGGTCGCTTTCGATAAAAAGGTTTGAAAGGGGGTTCGCGCCGGATAAAATGCGCCGTAAGGATGTCAATACGACAGGTCCGCGCCAAAGTCAAGAACTTTTTCCTACTTTAGGTATTTTTTATTATTACGGGGGAATGGGTTTAACTTTTGCTTAATAAACAGCGCCCAACATGGTAAACAAAGGTGATTCTTTTCCTCACAGCAGGTCCCTTATGGTTGAGTCCGTCGCAAACGCCGCCATCAGCACGATGCTTCGCGCCCAAAATGTGGGCGCCTCGACATCCGCGAACATCATCGCCCTTAAAAGCAACCAAAAGGCGACGCAGGCCGTTATCAGCCAGCTTCAGGAAGGCCTGGACCAAAGCAAGGGCCGGAACCAACAACTGGCTGCCGCCCCCGCCCAGGGCAGCTCTCTCCCGCGCGGCAGCCTGGTGGATATGCTGGTTTAGGTCTTTTTTCGCAGCCCGTATCCCTTCGCCAAAAGCATCAGCCCGATGACCAGCATCTGGATTTTTTCCCGCCTGGGCGCTTCGTCGTAACAGACGACGGAGACCACCGGTTCGCTAAAGCGCGGTCCCAGATTCCTGACCGCTTCGCGCCATCTTTTATAGGCCGCCTCTTCCTCGTCCGTGCGTTCGTCCCAGCCGCCGTAATAGGAAAAGGAACTTCGCGCCGGGCTATAGCTTCCCACCACATGGACCGACAGGCCCGCCGCCTGAAAATCGCCGCGCAGACGCAGGGCCGCATCGCGGCCTTTTTCGTCGATGATCCCCGCCAGAACCAGCCGGTCCAAAACGTCCGAATCCACGGCCCGCGCCGCCAGAACCCCCGCCCGGTCCGTCAGCTCGAGCGCGCGGCAAGCGTGCTGCCAGCGCTCGCCCGTTCCGTGATCGGGTCTGAGAGAAAATCCTTTAATTTCCGGCTGAAAGGGCAAGCTCATGGGCGCCTCCTTGAATATGGGATATTTCCCACATTTAGGACGAAGCGAAAAAATTGTCCAGCTTTTTGTGAGGAAAGGGGGATCAGGCCGTCAGAGGGGGCTTAACCTGATCGGCGAGATAACGCAGGGCGCGGTCGAAATCTTCGGCGGGCAAACGTTTGAGGCTTGGGACGCAAAACGCATTGGCCAGGTCGCGTTCGACCCCGAACTCGCTGCGCCCCGCCTCAAGCGCCACGTAACCGACCATCGCGTAAAGAGCGGCGGCCTGGTCGGGGGAAAGAACGGCGAAAGACTTCCCCTCGCCCGGCTCCCGCTGGCAAACGCAGGAGAAGGCCTGCGTCGCGGCGGCGCATCGGTCTTTAAGCTCGTCAAGGAGCGTGGAGAAATCGGAATCCGTCATAAAAACCCCTAAAATAGCGCCGTTATAAAGAGATAGGCCCCTTAGGACTTCTTTTGCATCTTCGCATACCCCTAGGGGGCAGGTAAATGACCAATAAATGGTTGCAAAAGTCATTTCTGGCTGGTAACGACCCTTGGCCAGGTCCGTATAGGAAATTAACCTTAAATCGGAAATACCCTTGCAAGGCCGCGAAAGTAAAAGCTTCTATTGAAAAAAGCGCTTCTAAAACGTTATGAAGGATGACTTAGACGGAAAATGAAAGCCTTCGTATGATCACCGCCGCGCAATTAAGGGCCGCACGGGGCCTTGTGAACTGGACGAGATCCGAACTCGCCAAGGCGGCGGGCCTGTCTGCGGAAACCGTTAAAAATATCGAACACGGCATTTACACCCCGCAGGAAAATACCATCGCCGCCATCGTCGCCGCCTTCGCCCAGAATCATGTGGAATTCCTCGAAGGCGAAGGCGTCAGAAAAAGCACAAGCATCGTCGTGACCTATGAAGGCAAGGCCGATTTCAAGAGATATGCCGATGACGTTTATAGAATCCTTTTGGCTTCTCCGAAAAACAGGCATATTTTCGTCTTCGGCAATAACGACAGGGAATTTATCGACGCTTTGGGAGATTACGCCAAGGTTCATTTGGACCGGATGTCCAAGCTTGAAGGACTTAACTTCAAATCCCTCGTTCTGGAGGGAATTGATGTCATGGTCACCAAATACATCCAGTATCGCCGCCTGGAAAACATGGCCTTTGCGATTCCCTTCAGCGTTTATGAAAATCGGTTCGACTTTATCATTTACGGCGAAGGTTCGTCCTATCCGAGAGTCGTTGTGATCAATTCAAAGTACGTAGCGGACGCCTATAGAGAGCAATTTGAGGCGCTGTGGAATTTTTCAAAACCTATTACCGTATCCACAAAAAAGAAATTAGATTGAGGACATCGTGATGGAACCGCTTCCCCTCTCCTCTCTTCCAACGCACTTTCCGCCTCCTCCTGAGGACGGGGAACAGGGCGCGCAGCCCGTTTCCATCCATCAGGCGCAGTACACCGACAAGATCGCTTCTTTCTTCAAAATATTTAACGTGCTGACGGGACGGCAGGAGCTTTATTTCGGCTACATCGCCGGTTATTTGACAGGAAACAGCGGCTACGCGAGACAGAACGGGAAAAAGCGCGCCGTAGAGAAAGTGGCCGTAGATTTCGGCTGCGGGACCGGCTGGCTGACCCAGAAACTGCCCCAGTTCGGTTTTTCAGCCGTCTATGGCATCGACACTTCAAAACCGATGCTTCAAGTCGCTTTTTCGGAAACGGCCCGCGAGTTGACGACCGACGGGATCGTTCGTTATCACGAAAAGATACCTCCCGGTCTTGAAGGAAAATGCGACTTTATCACCGCCGTTCACGTCCATTACCATTTCGAACCGTATCCTGAGCTTGTGAACCGCTTTTTCAAGCCCATGGCCGCCCTCCTGCAGGAAAAGGGCGAGATTATTATGATCGGCTGCCCTTCGGATTTCATCCGCAATACGCCTTCCCATTACTACAACAGCGTTCACGTCAACGACATTCCGGAAGACGTTCGCGGCAGGGCTTCTTCCCTCGCCGTCTTGGCGGATGGGAATGGATATGTTCCCCTGTCCCGCCTTCCGCCCTTTCCTTTGCAGGACGGCACGCAAATGAAGGTCACCTTTGTGGCGAGAGAACCCACGGGACACGAATTGACCGCGAGTGTTATTGACACCTATTGGAGCGATCGCACTCTTGAGAAAGCGGCAAAGGAAGCTGGCCTAAAATTGATCAGAAAAGTGAACCTCGCTTCCGGCGATCATCAGGACGCCTATATGGCCATGCACTTCAGGAAAATTTGCCCGTCCGCCCGCGGGGCCGCCTCACACCACCTCTAACGCTTTGACCTTCAGCTCCCGGCCCGGCGTTCGGACGAACGAGAGGCTTGCGCCCTCGGCCAGCGTTCCTTTCGCGACAAGCGGAAAGCAAAAGGCAAGCGCCTCTTCGCTCGCGCCCGAAAGCTCCCCAATGGTGAGCGTAACGCAGGTGGCGCGGGCAAATCCGTCCTTTTCCGCCTGCTTTTCGATGATCTTGAGGATGCTTTCGCAGAGGGAAACTTCGTGCATGGGGGTCGGGGGAGAAAAAAGGGTTCAGGGGTCAGGGTTCAGGGGTCAGGGGGGAAAGAAAATTATCATTGCGAGGAAGCCGCAGGCTGACGAAGCAATCCAGGGTCACAAGAACCAACGGGACGGTCTGCTTGACTCTGGATTGCCACGGCGCGACAAGTCGCGCCTCGCAATGACGGGGTTTTCTTTCTTTCCCTGAACCCTGAATCCTTTTTTGACCCCTCACCTGCGAAATCTAAGCCCTTCGGCGTCGATCCCGCAAGGGGAGAGGGGCGTTTAGTTTCTGACCTTTGATCGCAACGACTCTGGGTCCCGGATCGGCGCCCTGCCGCCTTTGGCGGCAGGCCTTGTCCGGGATGACGGGTATTTTTTCTGTCGTCTGACATCTGTCCTCTGAATCCAGATCCCCTTCTGCGGGCGGTCCTGGATTGCCACGGCGCCCGCCTACGCCGCTTTGCGGCTTCGGCGCGGCGCCTCGCAATGACGGGGTTTTCTTTCTTTCCCTGAACCCTGAATCCTGACCCCTGAATCCTCTTCTCAAACGGCGAAGGCTTTAAGAACCTCTTGCTCCACTTTCGCCGCCGCTTTCTCCACGCTTTTCGAAAGCGGCGCGCCGAAGTCGAAGTTTTTTCCCTCGACCCCGAAAATAATCATCTCCTTCGGCAATTTGCCGAGCCGACGCGCCATTTCCACCGCCTCGGCCAGGCCGAACAGATGGCTGGAATAGCGAAACACGCCGCTGCTGAGCGTTTCGTCGATCGGGGCAAAGCGCCGGACGGTCCCGTGTTTCGCCCCCGATTTCATCGCGTCCACGATGACGACTTTATCCGCGCCGCTCCAATCCTCGATCAGCGACGCGCCCTCGCCGCTGTGGTCCAGGACCCTCACTCCCTTGGCCGCAAGCGTCTTGTTTTCGGAAAGCCGCGCGGCCAGAAAAGGCCCCACCCCGTCGTCGCCGCGATGAAGATTGCCGATCCCCAAAAAAAGAAGGCCCATGCCGCCTGATTTACTCCCTCACCATCGTGAGCCGCAGGAAATGGCACGAGCAGGAAATGCAGGGATCGTAATTGCGGATCGTCTGCTCGCAGCGCCATTTGAGCGCTTCCTCGTCGAGGTCCAGGTTCCTTTCGACCACGCCGAGCAAATCGCGCTCGATCTGCGGTTGGACCTGCGCCGTCGGCGAGGAAATCGTCGCGCTGACGATCAGGCCGTTCTCGTCCATCTTGTAGCGGTGCATACAGATGCCGCGCGGCGCCTCGGTGCAGCCGAAGCCTTCGCTGGCCCTCGGCTTGCTCTCCACATAGGCGACTTCCGGCACTTCATACGCTTTGCAAAGCCGCAAGGCTTCCTCAAGCGCGTAAACCGTCTCGACCATGCGGATGAGAAGGCTCTTGAACGGATTCTTGCACGTCGGGCCGAGGCCGACTTCCTTGGCCACCTGCTTGGACAGTTTGGAAAGCTGTTCGTAGTTCACGTTGTACCGCGCGACGGGGCCGACCATATAGGGCTGGCCGTCTTCCTTCGTCGAGCCGCGCAGCGAGGTCGAATGCTCGACCTGCGTTTCCTTGAACACGTTGAAGAATTCGCTGACCGGTATGTCGATGCCCCTGTCGCTGGCCAGGCGGCCTTCCACGATCGCGTATTCGTCCGGGTGCTTGAGCGCGACGTTGTGATAATCGTCCTCGTAATCCGGAAATTCGAACGTCCCGAAAAGCTTCGCGATGGCGATGGCCGTGTCGATGCCCCATTTCAGGCGGTCCGTAAAGGCGCGGATGTCGGCCTTTTCCGGCAGCTTGTAAAAGCCCCCCACCCGCGTATTGACCGGGTGGATAGCCCTTCCCCCGCCCACGGCTTCCAGAATGTCGTTGCCGAGCTTTTTAAGCTGAAGCGCGTTTTCCACCACGTCCTTGTTCGTCGCGGCCAGCTGCAAAACGTCGTCCAGCCCCAAAAAGTCCGGCGCGTGCAGCATGGCGGCGTGCAGAACGTGGCTTTCGATCCATTCGCCGCAATACAAAAGGCGGCGTAGGTCCCGGATGCCTTGGGGAACTTGTATCCCCAGCGCGTGCTCCATCGCCTGTTCCGCGCCCATCAGATAAGCGACCGGGCAAATGCCGCAGATGCGCGCCGTGATGTCCGGCACCTCCAAATAGGATCGGCCTTTCAGAAAGGCTTCGAAAAAGCGCGGCGGCTCCACAATGCGGAACTTGCATTCCTTCACGACGCCGTTCTTGACGCGCACGAACAGGGCGCCCTCGCCCTCCACGCGCGACAGTTCGTCCACCTGGATGGTCCGCGTCATGATCTTTTTAGGCTTGGGCGCTTCCTTTCCGCCCTTCGCCTTCGCGGCCGTCTTCCCTTTTTTCGCCGTTGCAACCATCGGTCGGCTCCTTCGTTTTCCGCTGAAAGATTATTCCCCGTCGTAGGCTTCGCTGACCTTTCGGAAAGCGTCCGCGCCCGCATTGTACGAACGGAAGAAGTCCTTGATCTCGCGCTTCGACATTCCGAGCTTTTCAAGCTGCCGCGCGAGGCTCGTCCCGTTCGAGGGCTCCGCCGGGCCAAAGCACCCGAAACAGCCACGGTTCGTCGAGGGACAAACGTTGCCGCAGCCCGTCTGCGTGGCGGGGCCGAGGCAAGGCGTGCCTTTGGCGACCATGACGCAAACGGTGCCCTTTCTCTTGCACTCCATGCACTCGCTATAATGATAGACGTTGGGAACGCGCCCGTTCAAAAGAGCGTTCACCACCTCGACAAGCTGATGCTTGTTGATGGGGCAGCCGCGCAGCTCGAAATCGACGGCGACGTGTTCCTGGATCGGCGTCGAGGTCTTGAGCGTGGAGATATAATCCGGTCTGGTATAGACGGTCCGGATATATTCGTTCACGTCCGCGAAGTTCTTGATCCCCTGAATGCCGCCCGCCGTGGCGCACGCGCCGATGGCGACCAGCTTTTTCGATTGCTGGCGTATTTTGCGCAGGCGGTGAACGTCGTGCTCGGTCGTAATCGAGCCTTCGACGAGCGAAATGTCGTAAGGCCCCTTCACCACGTTGCGCGTCGCCTCCAGGAAATAGGCGATCTCTATCTCGCCCACGACGGCGAGCAAATCGTCCTCGCAGTCCAAAAGGCTCAGCTGGCAGCCGTCGCACGAAGCGAACTTCCACACCGCCACCTTGGGCTTGGGCCTGGCCCTGCGGACCGCCGAAGCGGCGCCGGAAGCCGGTTTCTTTTTCGCGTCCTTGGTTTTCGCCGCCGTCATGGTTAAAGCTCCCGAATGCTGAGGATGTCGGCAATCTTGTCGTAACGGAACACCGGGCCGTCCCGACACACGAAGTGCGGTCCCCACTGGCAATGACCGCAGAAGCCGACCCCGCACTTCATGTTCCGCTCCATCGAAAGATAGATACGGTCGAGCGGCACGCCGCGCCCGTTCAACGCCTTGACGACGTGCAGCATCATGATTTCGGGGCCGCAGGTGTAGGCCGCCGTGTTCTTCGGATCAAAGCCGCCCTGCATGATGAGGTTCGTGACCAGCCCCACCTTGCCGCGCCAGTTGCCCGTCGCGCGGTCCACCGTCACCTGAACGTCGATGTCGAAGCGCGAGCGCCAGCGTAAAAGCTCCTTGGAGAACAAAATATCTTCCGGCGTGCGGGCGCCGTAAAGGACCGCGACGTTGCCGAACTTGTGACGATTCGCCATCGCCTGATAGATGGCCGGGCGCAGCGGCGCGAGACCGATGCCGCCCGCGACGAAAACCAGATCCATCCCCTCCGCCGGATCGAGCGGCCAGCTCGACCCGAAGGGACCGCGCACGCCCACGGTCGCCCCGGCCTTCATATCGTTGAGCGCCGAGGAAACCTTGCCCACGGCGCGGGTCGTGTGGATCAGGACGTTGCGGTCCGAAGGATCGCCGCTGATGCTGATGGGAACCTCGCCCACCCCGAACACATAGAGCATAT